>JAQWLJ010000002.1 GCA_029247365.1 Acidimicrobiales bacterium
TTCCTCATCGCATAGTGGGGTCATCACCCTTCCCTGATGCCTGAAATGGGCCACGGTGGCATGTTGAGGCGTTGGTTCGGGTTATGCCGCCCCAAGAATGGCGAACGTTCCTGGCTCCACAAGAACGAACCGGTGGCGTCCGGACGGTACGTGCGTTGTGTGCGATGCAAGAAAAGGCGCAATGACTGGACTGAGCCTCCAGATCAAATGGTCTACGTCGACTGAACCTCCAGACCAACACGACGGACAGACCGTAAGCATGGAGAGTTAGTACGGGGCCGCGATCTATGGTCTCGAGATGTCAGATGCTGAACCCGAGAAGAAAAGCTACGTGTGGCTCTATGTCCTTTCGGGACTGTTTGCCTTGGTCCTCTACATCGTTCAGGCGAACGTCGGTTGGATCTAGTCCGACCAACAGACCAACATCACCGACAGACCGCAAACACTCGGTTCCGCGCAGCAGGCATCTATCAATACGAGGAGTACTGGTAAGCCCCGCTGGCCAGGGGCAGGCCTCTGCAGCTGAGGGCTCAGTCCTCGATGACGAAGCCAGTGGCCGCCGTCGAGAACGCAACTGAGCTCCGTGCTTGGGCCGGTGCCACTGCGCGGAGCGCATCCGCCCGGTGTTGGGCCCGGCATCTACCATCTGCCCAATGATCTTTCATATTCAGCACTCCCATGACGAGAGCACATGTCCGTTCGATACGCCTGAGGCCCTCGGGTCGACGTTTGGCGCAGTGCTTCCGAGTCTCGAAGCGCACGATGTAAACGTTCTTGGTGCATGGGTGGATCCGCCCGGCCACCAGTTCTTCTTCGTGGTGGAGACCGACGACTATGCCGCGCTCGTCGATGGCTTGGCGCCGATCGTGTCCTCGGGCTCCGCAACGGTCCGGCCCGTGAGAGACATGCAAGCCGCTGTCGCAACGCGGATGAACCCGGACAGCTGATTCGAGGGACTACTGGCCGAATTCACGGCCGCTTCGGTTGGGCAGTGGAACTCGGTAGTTCCCCTGCCCAACCAGCGTTCGCTGCCTTCTCAAGGGTCCTCCACGTGTTGGTACCGCGACCAGTATCGGCCTGACCATTGTGTACCTAACGAACGTTAGGTAGGCTTGGAATATGACCGTCGTGGAAGGCATGGCCATCGACCAGTACGGGGCTCGGCAGCGAATTCTCGACTCAACTGCCGAACTGGTCATCGAGCACGGTGTCGCCGGGGTTGCGCAGCGTCAAATCGCCGATCGGGTCGGGATCCGCGCCGCATCGCTCTACCACCACTTCGCAAGCAAGAACGAGATTGTCGAAGCCGTCTTTCGTCGAGGCATCGACGTCATGGAGGGCGCATGGGACGAAGCCGCCGACGCCACCCACGGGGCTGACCCATACCCCCGACTCGCAGCTCACATCCGTGCCCATCTCTCCGCCCTGTTCGATCACGGCCCCTACACCGCAGCGCACGTCAGCGCCTTTCGGACCGCGCCAGCGGCGGTTCGTGACGCAGTCGTCCCGATGCGGGATGCCTACGAGGCCCGGTGGACGGGATTACTCGGTGAACTCGCGGCGGACGGCGAATTGGCCAACGGCACCCCGATCGGTCTCAGCCGCCTCGCCCTGTTTGGCGCCATGAACACCACCGTCGAATGGTTCGATGCCGACCGGGGCAATCTCGACGAACTTGCCGAGGTCATCACGCGTCAGTTCTGGAACGGGGTCGCCGCATGAGACCCATCGAGTCCCGGGTAGATGCCGGCGGAGAGGCCTTCGCCACCAACCGCGCTGCCTACGACGAACTCGTCACGACACTGCGCGACCGCCAGCAGGTCGCCATCGACGGCGGAACCGGCCGTACCCGTTCGATCGAGCGGCACCTGTCCCGAGGCAAAGTCATGGTCCGCGACCGCATCGACATGGTCACCGACCACAACTCGGCGTTCCTCGAGTTCTCGACCCTTTCGGGCTTCGGCCAGTACGGCGACGAGGTGCCCGGCGGCGGCATCGTCACCGGTATCGGCATCGTCCATGGTGTGCCCTGGGTGTTCATCGCCAACGATGCGACGGTCAAGGGCGGCTCACTCGTCCCAATCGCCATCAAGAAGCACGTCCGCGCCCAAGAGATCGCCGAGGAGAACCGCCTCGGTGTGATCTACCTCGTCGACTCTGGCGGCGCCTTCCTCCCCCTTCAGGACGAGATCTTCCCCGACAAAGATCACTTCGGTGGCAGCTTCTATCGCCAGGCCCGGTTGTCGGCAATGGGCCTACCCCAACTGTCGGTCGTCCTCGGCGGCTGCACCGCCGGCGGGGCCTACGTGCCCGCCCTCAGTGACGAGGTGATCATGGTCGAGGGCATCGGCCGCATCTACCTCGGCGGTCCTCCGATCGTGAAGGCTGCGCTCGGCGAGATCATCGAACCCGACGACTTGGGCGGCGCCGAGCTCCACACTCGGCTCTCGGGCGTCAGCGACTACATGGCCAGCACCGAGCAGGAGGCCTACGGCAAGCTCCGCGAGATTTGTGGCACCACCAACCAGCGTCGGATCGATGCCCGACAGCCATGGATGGATTGGACCGAGGCCGAGGCCCCGGCGTACGAAGCCGACGAGTTGTACGGGATCGTCTCGGCCGACGACCGCATCCCCTTCGACGCAACCGAGATCATCGCCCGTATCGCCGACGGCTCGAAGTTCTCACCGTTCAAGCCCGAGTGGGGCGAGTCGATCATCACCGGCTTCGCCCGCATCTGGGGGCACATGGTCGGCATTATCGCCAACAACGGCATCATCTTCAGCGAGTCGGCCCTCAAGGCGACGCACTTCATCGAGCTGTGTGAACAACGCCGGATCCCGCTCCTGTTCCTGCAGAACACGTCTGGCTACATGGTCGGCCGCGACTCTGAAGTTGGTGGCATCGCCAAGAACGGGGCAAAGATGGTGGCGGCGGTGGCAAACGCCACCGTGCCGAAATACACGGTGCTCATCGGCGGCTCCTACGGCGCCGGCAACTATGGCATGTGCGGACGCGGCTTCAACCCGCGAATGCTCTTTGCCTGGCCGAACTCACGCATCGCCACCATGGCCGCCGACACCGCCGAGACGGTGCTCGTCGACATCCGTCTCGCCGGCATGAAAGGCGCCGAGACGACCGACGAAGAGATCGCCGCGCTTCGGGCCGAGGTTCGCGGCCAGTACGAGGAACAATCCGACCCCTATTTCGCAACGTCGCGGCTGTGGGACGACGGCCTTATTGACCCGGTCGATACCCGCGATGCCTTGGGGCTGTGCCTGGCGCTCGCCGCTCGCCATGACGAACCCACGCCCGGGCCGGGCCTGGTCTACCGGATGTGAGGTGAGGGACTGATGCGCATTCTCATCGCCAACCGAGGCGAGATCGCCCGCCGGGTCATTCGGACCGCGAAGCGACTCGGCCACGAGACCGTTGCCGTGTACGCCGAGCCCGACACCGGTGCCCCATTCACCGCCGAAGCCGACCGGGCCGAGCTCATCGGGCCGGCGACTCTGGCCGAGTCGTACCTCTCGACCGAGCGGCTGCTGACCGCCGCAGCCACAACCGGTGCCAACGCCGTGCACCCCGGCTATGGCTTCCTGTCCGAGAATGCCGACTTTGCCCACGCGGTCCTCAAAGCCGGGCTGATCTGGATCGGTCCGAACCCCGAGGTCATCGCCACCATGGGCTCCAAGATCGAAGCCCGCCGACTCGCCGCTGAGGCGAACGTTCCGATCATTCCCGGCTACTCCGACTCACAGAACCCCGCCCACCTCACCTCAGCGGCCGAACGAATCGGCTACCCAGTCCTCGTCAAGGCCGCAGCTGGGGGTGGTGGTAAGGGCATTCGTATTGCACCGACGCCGGCACACTTTGCGAACGCCCTGACCGAGGCGATCACCGAGGCCGAGCGTTCCTTCGGGGACGGGCGCGTGATCGTCGAGCGCTACATCACCCGACCACGCCACGTCGAGGTGCAGGTCGTAGGCGACAAGCACGGCACCGTGATCGAACTCGGCACCCGAGAGTGCTCGGTCCAGCGGCGCTACCAGAAGCTCCTCGAAGAGGCACCGGCCCCGAACCTGCCGGAATCGACCGAGACCGGCCTGCGCAAAGCAGCCATTCGCCTCGCCGGGTCGATCGGGTACGACTCCACCGGCACCGTCGAGTTCGTGGTCGACGACGAGACCGGCGACTACTTCTTCCTCGAGATGAACACCCGCTTGCAGGTCGAGCATCCCGTGACCGAAGAGATCACCGGGCTCGACCTCGTCGAGCTCCAACTCCGGGCTGCGACATCGTTACCCCTAGGCGTGGGGGACATCACGTTCTCCGGCCATGCGATCGAGGCCCGGATCAATGCCGAAGACGCCGCCGCTGGATTCGTTCCCCAAACCGGCACGGTCACCGTCCTCTCACTGCCGGTGAGCGCCCGATGGGACGCTGCGATCGAGGTCGGCACCCCGATCACGCCGCCCTATCCCCCGAGGATCGCCCAGCTGATCGTCCCCGGCGCCAACCGAGACGTCACGATCTCCAAGCTCGCCGCAGCCCTCGACGGCCTTCTGATCGGTGGCGTCGTGACGAATGGCGGGTTCCATCGCTGGCTGATCGACCGAGCCGAGTTCCGCGCCGGGCACATCACCACACGATTCCTCGACGAGGCCGACCTGCCCAACGACTACGGCACCGAAGAGGCCGCGGCGATCGCCGCCTTCTCCCCGGCGGGCCCCGGACCCTGGGCCGGCGGTGACCGCCGCTTTACCCCCCATCAGTCCCACCGTGTGGCGTCAGTTCGGTCGCTAAACGGCGACATCCACGATGTCGTCCCCGTCCCCGGCCCCTCGGTCGACGGGGTGGTCAACATGCGCGGTCAGTCCCACACCTTCGAGCGCCTGACGCGGTCAAGCCGATGGGCACCGACCTCCAGCGGGGCCCACGGATCGGCCAACGCTGTGGTCGCGCCATTCCCGGCCGTCGTCGCTGACGTCCATGTCGAAGCGGGTCAAGCCGTCGATGGCTCCGACCCGGTGGTCGTCATCGAGGCGATGAAGATGCTTCACACACTCACCGCAGGCGGGCCGGGCATGGTCGCCGACGTGCGTGTCGCACCAGGCGACCAGGTCGAGACGAACCAGATTCTCGTGACGTTCGAGGAGGAAGATCCAGTGCGAGAGGAAGCAAATGCGTAACGCCTACATGACCGACGAACTCGACGCGATCTACGACCAGACCGTCGAGTTCGTGACCAACGAGGTGCTGCCGAGCGGCGACGCCTGGGAAGACGCCGGGAAAGTCCCGCGCGACGTACTGCGTCAGATGGGCGAACTCGGCATGTTTGGCTTGCGCGTGCCTGAGGAACACGGCGGACTCGGTCTGGGGATGCTCGCCTCGGCGACATTCTCCGAGGCGCTCGGTGCGTCGACGTTCGCCGGTTTCGACGTCACTGTGCTGGTCCACACCGACATGGCCGGCCCGCACCTCATCAACTCCGGGAGCCCTGAGCAGCACGCCGAGTGGGTCCCAAAGATGTTGTCTGGCGACGCGATCTTTTCGATCGGCGTATCCGAGCCCGACGCAGGCTCCGACGTGGCCGGCATCCGTTCGTCAGCCCTGAAGGACGGCGACGGCTGGCGGATCAACGGTCGCAAGATGTTCATCACCAACGCGGTCTACGGCGACCTGACGATCGTTGCGGCCCGCACCGATCCCGACAACAAGTACGGCATCACGATGTTCCTCGTGCCAGCCGGCACCGAGGGGTTCGAGGTTGCCACGAAGCTCAACAAGCACGGCTGGCTGTGCTCCGACACCGCTGAACTCGTGCTTGACGATGTGTGGGTCTCCGACGAGCAGGTGCTCGGCACGGTGCACCGCGGGTTCTACGAAACCATGAAGAACTTCCAGAACGAGCGCATGGTGCTCGTCGGGATGGGCATCGGCGCCGCCCAGGCTGCGATCGACATGACCAACGCCTACACCCAAGAACGCAAAGCGTTCGGCGGGCACCTGTACGACCTCGGCGCGATTCGTCAGCGCATGGCGATGAACCAGGCCAAGATCGACGCCGTCCGAGCATCGATGTACCACGCCGCGTGGATGCATGACGTCGGTCAGGACAACGTCAAGGCGATGTCGGGGGCAAAGGCCTGGGGGGCCGAGGTCGTCAACCAGGTGATGTACGACTGTGTGCAGTTCCATGGCGGCATGGGTTACATGCGCGAATCGGCTATCGAGCGCATGTACCGCGATGCACGCATCCTGCCGATCGGCGGTGGTGCCACCGAGGTCATGCTCGAAGAGGTCGCCAAGCGGTCCTACACGCCATAGCCGGCTGTTCTCCCCCTCGGTCGGGCACCAGGCGAGCTACGCCGGCTGAGCGAGGAGTTCAGCGACCGACGAGGCCTGCTCCAGACCAGCCGCAGCCGGACCGGCGTAGGACCGGAACTTCGCCATGACTGCCTCGTCGCTAAGTGGGGTGTGCGGATCACCCGTTGCCTCGGTGTCGGCCGACTCGAAGCGGCGGCCATCGGTCAACGTGAGCGCCACTCGAGCAAAGCGTCGGGCTGGGAACGCCGCATTGTGATCGTCGTCCTCGACGATGCGAATCGCGGCCGAGAGCCGATTAATCGCCTCGTCATGGAGTCCGCTCGTGACGGTGGTAGGCGTGACCTCGCCGCGCACGATCGTCGCCGCAACGGGAAACGGCAGCGAGTACTGCGCCTGCTCCGTGGTGGCAGGATGACGGACGGCCAAACGAGCACCTTCGTGAAACGTCGTCACCTCGACATCGGCAACATCGGCCGCACGCAACCCATGCCTCGTCATCAGACCGTGTGCGGCAGTAACCGCCGGCTGAGCCCACCGGCACACGGGGAACTGCTTCAGATACTGATCACCGATCAACCAGGTTGAACCGAGGTCAGACCAGAAATCGGTCACCTCGGGCGAATCGATCGTGATCGCCGGTGCACCGGTGAACCCATCGGCCGCCAGGTAGGTCGCCGAGACTCCGGCCATCGCTCCCCAACCTGACCCGTCCTTGAGCATCGTGGGATGGTCGATCACCCGCATCATCTGTGACCGGGGACCGTGGTACTCGGCGATACCGACCGCCTCGGCTGTGGTGGCCGCGTCAAGGCGGAGGGTTCGACTGCCGACGAGTGCACAGCCGACCGCGATCCACGCGCCCGAGGTGTGATAATCAGGCACCGTGGCGTGGAGGGCAATGCCGGCACGGGTCGCAACCTCGTAGCCGACGATCAGCGCGGCCATGAACTCGTCCCAGTCGTCGATCTGCTCCGCCGCGTGAAGGGCCAGCAACGCTGGCAGCAAGCCACACCCGGTATGGCCTTTGGTCAGGCGGTGGCCGTCGTGGGCATCGATCGAATCGATCGTCATACCGCCAGCGAGTGCGGCGCCCGCGGGTGATACCAGCCGGCTATCAAAGAGCATCGGTGCCGACTTCGCCCCCGAGCCCGCGCCGAAGTGGGCCACGGCGTGGTCGCGAATGATCCGGCTCAGTTCCGTCTTCGAACCAGCGGCGGCGACACCCAACAGGTCGAGCAGGAGCCGGCGACCGAGCCGGACTGCGTCGTCGGGGATGTCCGCCAGTGTCGTCTCGTGGGTGAACGAGAGAACGTGGTGGAGCTCAGTCGCGGGGCGGCTCATGAGCGTCACGGAACGAGAACGCGTACGGCGACGACCCGTGCGTCCGGAGATGTTCGAGTCGTTCGATGGCCCCCTGCGGCGTGGGACGGTCACCTTCAGGCACCCACCACATCACCGTCGTCGCCTCGACCTCGACCTCGAACCACTCCGTGCGGCGTTGGAGGAACTCGACATGCTCGGACTTGTACGCATAGTTCCAGAGTGACTCGACGTCCTTCCACACCGTGAGGTTGAGCAGGATTCTCGTATCGGCCAACGCGTGGGTGTCGACTGCGGCGCCCGGCTCATCGCCATATCGCCACACCGCACCGGGCGACTGGTCGCCGAGCGTGTTGATGCGATCAAGGTGGTCCACGAACCCTGCGAAGCGTGGGTCGTCATTGTCGTACTTCGCCTTGAGGACGTTGAGCTGCGCGAGCTCCCAGGTCATTCGCGGGGACCGAACTCCGCCCGCCGCTTCTCGACGAATGAGGCAATGCCTTCCTGGCCGTCGCGCGACGCGGCTCCGGCGGCCATCACCCCGGTGGCGAACTCGTACGCATCAGCCGTGGCCATGTCGTACTGCGCGTAGTAGGCCCGCTTGCCCTCCATCTTCGAGGTTGCCGAACCACGTATCGATCGGCGCATGAGTTCGTCGGTCGCCTCCACGAGTTCGACGTCGGGCACCACCCGGTTCACCAATCCCCAGTCGGCCGCCGTGTGGGAATCGATCGGGTCGCCGGTGATCGCCATCTCGAGGCCACGCTTGCGGCCGACAGCACGGGCGATGCCAACCATCGGCGTGTGGCAGAACAGACCGCCCTTGCCCCCCGGAGCCTGGAACGCCGACGACTCGGCGGCAACCGCCATGTCGCACATCGAGACGAGCTGACAACCTGCGGCGGTGGCGAGCGCGTGGACGCGGGCGATGACGACCTGCGGAATTTGCTGGATCAGCAGCATCATCTCAGTGCAGAGCTCAAGAAGCTCACGAGCCTCGGCTTCGGTCGACCCGAGCATGTCGCCGAAGTTATGGCCAGCGGAAAACACAGGCCCTTCGGCTGCGAGGATCACGCCGAGTGCATCGGACGCCGCGGTCTGCTGGAGCGCGCTGCGCAGTTCAATCATGGTGTCGCGGGCGAGGACGTTCCGCTTGTCGGGGTTGGCGAGCGTGATGGTGACCACAGTGTCGTCCCGCTCGACCCGGATTCGCTCGTAGGTCATGCCCGCCAAGATACCGCGGCCTCGACCAACCAACCGAAGATCGGGTCGGTGGCCCGCTCGGCCATCATCTCGGGGTGCCATTGCACGCTCACGATCGGAAGCGAACGGTGCTCCAGACCTTCGACGCTACCGTCAGGGGCGCGCGCGGACACGACATAGTCGGGCGCGACCTCGTCAACGGTCTGGTGGTGCAGCGAGTTGACCTCGCGGCTCGCACCGTAGATTCCGGCGAGCACCGTTCCCTCGGCGAACTCGACCGAGTGGACCGTCGTCTCGGGCGGCACGTCGAAGTGGGCGTGGGGAGGGACGTCTTGGTTGAGGGTGCCGCCCCCGTGCACGTTGGTGATCTGCAGCCCGCGACAGATGCCGAGGACCGGCAGTCGACGCTCGACGGCGAGGCTCATCAGCGCGAGCTCAAGATCGTCACGCAGCACTTCGGGTTCGAAAAGATCGACTTCGGCGTTGCGGCCGTAACGGTCGGGGCTGATATCGGTGCCACCCGTGAGGACCAGGCCATCGAGGCGGGCGACATAGTCGGACGGATCGGCATCGACGGGCAGAAGGATCGGCAATCCACCGGCCTCCTGCACAGCCCGACTGTAGTCAGTCAGGTACATGTCGATGTCAACATCGGCGAGAGGCTCAGGGATCCCCTCGATCATGTGCCCCTTCTTACGACGTCCGACAAGACCGATCAGCGGCTTCATCGTGTCGACATTAGCTGCGCCCAAGACCGTTCGGCACCAAACGAGTAGGGTCTGCGACGCAATCCCAGAAGGAGGCTTGATGACTGCCTACGACCGCTATCGCGTGCTGTGGCCCGACCACCTCGGCCTTGCCCGCGGCAAGTACCTTCCGGCGCGCCTCGTCGAGAAGGGCACCGGCCACTGTGCCTCAGCCTTTGCGCTCGGCTACGACCGATCGCTGCTCCCCGCGCCCGGCTCGTACCTGCTCGAAGGACTGAAAGATGTCTGGGCGACAATGGATCCCGACACGATCAAGCCGAGCTGGGAAGACGATCGCACAGGCGTCGCGGTTGCCCATCTCGACTTCGAGGGCTCGCCGTACACCTTCGCCCCACGTCACGCCCTCCACAAGGCGATCACCGACTGGGCCGAACTCGGCTACACGGTAAAGGTCGGCATCGAACTCGAGGCCTACGTTATGGAACCCGACGGCGACGGGGGCTGGAAACGCTGGGAGACGCCCCGCTCGATGGTCTACGGCACCGGCCTAGGTTCAGACCCCGACGGCGTGATCGACGACATCATGTGGACCGCAGAGCGATGCGGCTTCAAGACCGAGTCCATCAACGCCGAGTTCGACGAGGCCCAGTTCGAGCTCACGCTCGAGTACGACGACGCGCTTCGGGCTATCGATGACATCTTCCTCTTTCGTGTCATGGCCCGTGAGGTTGCCCTTGCCCACGGCCTCGACCTCACCTTCCTCGGCAAGCCTTTCGCCGGTGTCTCGGGCTCGGGCGTCCACGTCAACTTCTCGCTGCTCGACGCTGATGGCAACAACGCACTGATCGACGACTCGTCCGACGACGGACTCTCAGCGCTCGCCAAAGGTTGTCTCGCCGGACTCGTCGAGCACCACAGGGGGATGACAGCGCTCTGTGTGCCGACCGTTACCGGGTACCGCCGCCTGCAGCCCGGTGAGCTTTGCGGCTACTGGGCGAACTGGGGTTTCGACCACCGCTGCGCCGGCAACCGCGTTCCCGAGGTCGGCGGGCCTGGGACCCGCATCGAGAGTCGCCTGGCCGACGGTTCGGCCAACATCCATCTTGCCGTCGCCACCGTGCTCCAAGGGGCCCGCCTCGGGGTGGTGAACGCGCTCGACTGTCCCGACCCGATGGTCGAAGACGGCTTCGAAGAGGTGAACACCGATGTCCACTCGGCGGAGAATCTTCGGGACGCACTCGCCGACCTCGCCACCGACACGGTGCTGCAGGAGGCCGTGGGGCAGGACGTCTGCGACAACTTCCTCTTCAACAAGGAAGCAGAATGGGACCGCTTCATCGAAGCGGTAGGGGCCTTCGAGAGCGGTGACCAGGCAACAGCCTGGGAGCTTTCCGAGTACCTCATGTATCACTGACGCATCCTTGTGGACGGCGATGCAGCGTTCCCGAAAGGCACCATGAGCCATCTCGGCGACCACATCACACTGGCCGACCTTGAGGTCGAGCCCGACCCGATCCTGACGCGGCTGCGCTCGCACGAACCGGTCTGCTGGGTGCCTGCGCTTGAGATGTGGCTCGTGACCCGGTGGGACGACGTCGCCTTCATGGAGGCGAACCCCGAACTTTTTTCTGCGGCCACCGAGCCGTCGTTTCTCGCTCGGGCCCTCGGTCCCACCATGCTCACCTGCGATCCACCCGCCCACACGCGACTGCAACAGATCATGCAGCCGCCATTTCAGCCGGGCGGCCGCAGCGGTTCGTTCGTGTCCGAAGAGCTGGCGCGCATCGCCGACGAGCTCCTCGATGCCGTCGACCCAGCCGGATTCGACCTCATGACCGACTACGCCCAGCTGCTGTCGGCGGGCGCGCTGGCAACGGTGCTCGGACTGGACCATCACGGCTACAAGCAGATGTGGGAATGGTGCGAAGGCCTCTGCGCCGACATTGCGAATTTTGAGAACGACCCCGAGCTCACCAAGACCGGCGCGGCCGCGAAGGCATCCCTCGGCGCAGCGATCGCCGACCGGATTGCCGACGCGGGAGGCGACGACTCTGCAATCTCGTACTTCCTGCGCGAGGGAGCCACACCCGAAGAAATCGTCAACAATGTCCGGCTGATGATCTCCGGGGGGATCAATGAGCCCCGCGACGGCATCGGACTTGCGGTCCACGTGCTGTTGACCCGCCCCGATCTGCGTGCCCAGGTCGACGCCGACCCCGCCAAGCTCCGACGGCTCATTGAGGAGATCTTCCGGGTCTACACACCCGTCGGAACTGTCACCCGCCAGGCGACCCAAGACCTCGAGCTCGCCGGGGTGCCGATCGCACAGGGCGACCTCGTCAGCGGAGTGTTGCGGTCGATCAATCTCGATGAGACGCACTGGACCAACCCGACCGAGATCGACCTCGATCGCCGCGAAGGCAGCCACGCCGCGTTTGCGCTCGGGGCGCACCGCTGCCTTGGCGAGTGGCTCGGCCGCCAAGAAGTGCGCGTTGGCGTGGAGCGGGTGTTGGGTCGCTTCCCCGACCTCCGGATGGCGTACGGCGCTGACATCGAGATTCGCGGCTTCGAGTTCCGAGGGCCGCACTCGCTGCCCGTCTCTGCGGGGTAGGTCCCCGGTGATGGTCGCTGCGGGGGCTTAGGCCCCTGCGTACCAATCGGCGATCGCCCGGCCGATCTCGTCGGGGCTGTCCTCCTGTACGAAGTGGTTGCCCGCGACCGTCACCTCGGTCTGGTTTGGCCAGCTCCGGCAAAAATCGAGCTGCGGGCCCTTGAGGATCGCGCCGGGCTCGGCGTTGATGAAGAGCTTCGGGAGATCGCTGGCACTGAGCCAGTCGGCATAGTCCTGCGCAATCTCGACGACGTCGGCAGGCTCACCACTGATCGGGATTTCGCGCGGCCAGGTGAGGGTCGGGCGGCGATGGTCCTTTTCGACGAAGGGCCGTCGATACTCATTCATCTCCGCGTCGCTGAGATCGCGAATGATCGAACCCGGCAGTACCGCCTCGATGAAGAGGTTCTTCTCGATCACCATGTCCTCGCCCGCTTCAGACCGAAAACCCTGGAAGATCCGGGTGGCGGCGTCGGGCCACTCGTCCCAGGTGACCGGCCGGACGATTGCCTCCATGTAGCAGATGCCCTTCATTCGGTCGCGATGACGGTTCGCCCAGTCGAATCCGAGTGCCGAACCCCAGTCGTGGATGACGAGCGTGACGTTGCCGCCGATGTCGAGTTCGTCGAGCAGCCCGTCGAGGTACTCACGATGCTCGACAAAGCGATACGAGCCGGGTCCAGTGTCGTCGAGTTTGTCGCTGTCTCCTTGGCCGATCAGATCGGGAACGATCACGCGGCCGAGATGTTCAACATGAGGGACGATATTGCGCCATAGGTACGACGAGGTTGGGTTGCCGTGGAGGAAGACGATTGCATCGCCGCTCCCCCGCTCGTGGTACGCCATCCGCTTGCCGTTGACAGTCGCGAAGGACTTGTGGAGAGGCGTGGAGTCGAAGTCGCTCATTGCCAGATGTTGGCACTCCAGCGGGCTACTGGACCAATGAGAGCGCGCCTCCCGCTGTCGAGGATGCCGGCGTTCGCACCAGCAGCTGCCACGATCATCGCCGGGCCGGTGGCTGCACCACCTTCACCAGGGGTAACGGTCGCGCCTGACCTGCTAAAAACGCACACATGCGATCAATGCGACAGCGATGGGCCGACGGCGACAACCTCATCGGCGGGTGGCTTTCCATCCCCGCCACCCTTTCGGCCGAAGTGATGGCTCGGGCTGGTTTCGACTATGTGTGTGTCGACACCCAGCACGGCGCAGTCGAGTATCAGATCACTGTCGAGCTGATCCGGGCGATCGACCATGGCGGTTCGACGCCGATCGTGCGCGTGCCGTGGAACGAGCCCGGCATCATCGGCAAGATGCTCGACGCCGGCGCGGAGGGCGTCATCATCCCGATGGTCAACACCGTCGAAGAGGCCGAAGCCGCGGTCAGGGCCTGTCGGTACGCGCCGCAAGGCGGGTCGCGTTCGTTCGGACCCACGGTCGGTCGTGTCCGCCGCGACGACTACGTCGAGTGGGCCGCGGAGAACGTCGCAGTCATCCCGATGATCGAGACCAAGCAGGCGGTTGAGAACCTGCCCGACATCCTCCAGGTGCCCGGGATCGATGCCGTATACGTCGGGCCCGCTGACCTCTCGCTGACGCTCGGCCTGCCGCCCGGCAACAACGACGGTGACGCCGCGTTCGACGAGGCCTACGCCACGATCATCGCCGAGTGCCAGAAGGTCGGCGTGATGCCCGGCTGCCATGCGACCGGTTCGCTCGTGCAACAGCGATTCGGTCAGGGCATGCGCATGGTCACCGCCATCGCCGATCAGTTGGCGCTGGCCGCGGGAGCGAAGGCTGATCTGGCCCGCGCCCGTGGCGCCGATGCCGGCGGCGGAAGCAGCGCGCTGTACTGAGCGACACTCAGACGGTGGTTCCGTCGAGGATCATCACCGTCTTCAGATCGGCATGAAAGTCGAGAGCGTGGTCACCACCCTCACGGCCGATGCCCGAGATGCCGCAGCCACCAAACGGCGCTGTCAGGTCGCGCACCAGGAACGTGTTGACCCAGATGAGGCCAGCTCGGATCTCGTGCCCCAAGCGCTCGGCCCGCTCACGCGACCCGGTGTAGACGATCGAGCTCAAGCCGTACGCCGTCGAGTTCGCAAGCTTCAGCGCCTCGGCATCGTCGGTGAACGTCTGCAGGGTGAGCACCGGCCCGAAGATCTCGCACTGAACGACCTCACTGTCGTTCGACAGAGGTTCGATAAGGGTCGGCTCATAGTGCAGCGACCCATCAACCTTGTTCCCGCCGCGCACGATCGAGTCGCCGTTCGCCTGCGCCCGCTCGATGAACCCGTGCACCCGATCGCGATGATCGGGATGTGCCATCGGCGCAATATCGGTGCCGGGTTCACGTGGGTCGCCGAGCACCAGCGCATCGGCGTGGGCATGAAAACACTCGAGGAAGGCGTCGCGAATCGACTCCTCAACGAGCAGTCGCGTACCGGCAAGACAGACCTGGCCCGAGTCATCGAACTGCCACGCCGCCTTTTTCGCCGCGGCGTCGAGGTCGGCGTCTGCGAAGACGAGAAACGGACCCTTGCCACCGAGTTCAGCGGTGAACGGGACAATGTTCTCGGCTGCCGCCTTGCCGATCTGACGGGCAGTCGGAGGCGAACCGGTGAACGTGATCCGCCGAACCCGGGGATCGGCCACCAGTGCGGCGCCTACCTCGTCGCCGATGCCCTGTACAAGGTTGTAGGCACCAGGTGGGAACCCAGCCTGGTTGGCGAGGTCGGCGAGGAGGGCGGCCGAGAGCGGTGACCATTCCGCCGGCTTGTGAATAACCGAGTTCCCCGCCGCCAGAGCGGGAGCAAGCTTCCACGTCGACAACATGAACGGCGCGTTCCACGGCGTGATCACCACAGCAGGACCGGCAGGTATGCGAAGTACCCGATTGTCCATGTCCTTGGCGCCCCAGTGGCGCTCTTCGTGTTCGACGATGAGGTCGGCGTAGAGCCGGAAGTTGGTGGCGCCCCGGCTGACGAGTCGCCGCTTCATCGACTGTTCGAGGAACCCCATGTCGAGACACTCAACGTGGGCAATCTCCTCGTTGTGCTCCTCGATGAGGTCGGCGAGGGTGTGCATGGTGGCGGCCCGCTCGTTGACGGTGAAGCGACTCCAGGCCGCGAAGCCGTCGACCGCTGCGGCGATAGCGGCATCGGCGGCGGTGGCGTCGCCGCGGGCCACGTCGGCGAGATGCATGCCGTCCCAGTCGAGGGGTGAACGGCTTTCGAAGGTGACCGGCGACCCGACCCAGGTACCGCCGATCATGTGCCCAGTCGGGACTGTGACGCCGTCAATGTCGGCGATGAGTTCGCGCTCAGCCATGGCCCGACGCTAGTCGATCTCCCAATCGTTTGGCACCTAACGAATTCCGTTCGGATCCGAACGACCGTGAAGGCCCGCTATGGTCGGCCCGTGGCCAAACCGACCGATGGCGACGAGATCCTCGACGCCGAACAGCAGATCCAGGCGGTACTCGGCAACCGACCCCTCGACTTCACGTCGATGCAGGCCATCTCGAACATCTACCGGGCCGCAGCCGCCGTCCGCCGGCGGGCGGAACGCACGGTTCTCGCCGAGCACAACCTCTCGTGGGGCGGGTTCACCTGCCTGTGGGTGCTGTGGGTCTGGGGTGAGATGGAGACGGCAAGCCTTGCTGCTGAGTGCGACCTCGCCAAGGGCACACTCACCGGCCTCCTCACCACGCTCGAGAAGCAAGAACTCGTCGAGCGTGAGCGACTCGAAGCCGACCGTCGCCGCGTGATGGTTCACCTGACCACGGACGGCTGCGCCACGATCGAGGCAGTCTTCCCGATCTTCAACGAGTTTGAGGGGGAGATGTCGATCGGCCTCTCCGACGCACAAAAGCACGAGCTTGCCCACCACCTACGCCAGGTGATCAGCAATGCCACCGATGCCTGAGGCAGGCGAGCTGAACATGGGGCTCGACAACCTGTTCGGGTAGGAGACCTCACCAGTGACGGTTCCCGTGTCCAGTACCCGCCGTCGGTCATCGTCGGTGGGTGAGGACTCGGTTGTCAGTCGGCCCGCCGACGAAGTTCGTCAAGCAGCGCAGGGTCGTGCTGGCCGATACCCGGCACCACTGGAGTCGCATCGGGCGTGCCGTCGATGTTGAACGGGGCTCGATAGGTCTCGGCTCGGCCCGTCGGGACATCGGTCTCGACGAAGCGATCGCGGGCCCGCAGTTGCTCATGCTCCCACAAGGCAATCGGATCGTTGACTCGACTGAACGCAATGCGAGCCGACCGCAGACGGCCAAGCATCTCCTCGGCCCCGGCCGACGCGAGACCAGCCCGGAGCAGGGGTTCGAACTCGTCGATGTGGCTAACGCGTGCCTCGTTTGTGGCGAATCGCTCATCAGCCACGAGGTCGGGCATACCGAGCGCGTTGCGGGCGAGTGCCTCCCACTCGGTCTGGTTCTGCACCGCGAGCAGAATCTCACTGCTATCGGCCAGGGAGTAGATCCCGTAGGGCGAGATCATGGCGTGGCGATGGCCAACTCGGCTCGGGCGGACGCCGCGTCCGACCGCGCCGTATGTCGGTGCTGCGGTCCATTCGGCGAGACACTCAAGCATCGAGATCTCGATCGTGGCCCCGTCCCCCGTCTGCGCACGGCGATATAGCGCTGCCAGGACCGACGACAACGCGTACATGGCGCTGGCGATATCGGCGGCCGAGAAGCCGACTTTGCTCGGCGCCTCCTCGGACCCGGTGAGGGAGATGGCCCCGGCCTCGGCCTGGATGGCGAGGTCGTAGGCCTTATCGTCGGTGCGAGGGCCACCGAGGCCGTAGCCGCTGATGCCGCAGGCGATGATCGACGGGTGCCGCTCTCGCACCTGATGTGCGAGTAGGCCGGCGCGCTCCGCTCCGGCGGGCGCGAGGTTCTGGATGAACACATCGGCGCCCGCAAGCAGCCTGTCGAACGTCGCCCGGTCGTCAGGGTCCTTCAGGTCGAGTTCGAGACTGTCCTTCCCGCGGTTTCCCCACACGAAGAACGCCGAACTGCCGTCCACGGTGGTGTCGTAGTCGCGGGCGAAGTCGCCCGTGCCGGGGCGTTCGATCTTGAGGACCCGAGCGCCAAGATCAACCAATTGACGAGTGCAGAACGGCGCGGCGATCGCTTGCTCGACGGCGAGCACGATGACTCCGTCGAGCGGAGCACTCACTATGAGTCCTTCGGCAGGAAGCCGCCGCGGGTCTGCGGCAGCTTCATGTCGAGGATGCGGCCGGCAACAACGGTGCGGAGGATCTGGGCGGTGCCACCGCCGATGGTGAACATCCGGACATCGCGGTACATCCGCTCAAGCGGGTTGTGCCGCGAGTACCCGGCCGCGCCGTGCACCTGAAGCGCATCGCTGACGATCTGAATCGCAGCTTCCGACGTGAAGATCTTGGCCTGCGCAGCCAGGGTCGGGTCGGGGAAGGCCGAGCCATCGGAGCCACGGGAGGCCGCGGCCCGATAGGTCAGAGAGCGAGCCGCTTCAAGCTTGACGCTCATGTCGGCGAGCATCCACTGCAACCCCTGGAACTCTGCGATCGGCCGGTCGAACTGTTCGCGCTCCTTCGAGAACGCGATCGCCTGGTCGTACGCTCCCTGGGCGAGGCCGAGGGCGACCGTGCCCGCGCCGACCCGCTGCGCGTTGTAGGCGTTCATGAGGTCGGCGAACCCACGACGAAGACCCGACGGCGGCATCACCACCATGCCGGGAGCGATGTACATATCTTCGAACATGACCTCCATCTCCGGGATGGCCCGCAGTCCCATCGTTGGTTCACGCCGACCAAAGCGGAGCCCCTCGGTCTCATCTCGGATGGCGAGGAACCCGCCGATCCCTTCCTCGTTGCCGTCCTCGTCGAACACCCGGGCGAAGATCAGGTGGAGGCGGCTGACGGTTCCACCAGTGATCCAGTGCTTGGTACCGTTGAGGATGAAGCCGTCGCCCTTGCGATCGGCCCGGGTCGTCATCATCGACGCGGCAGAGCCGGCATCAGGCTCGGTGATGCAGATGGCGGGCTTGTCACCAGCAAGCACGAGCTCGGCTGCGAGCTGCTTCTGCTCGTGGGTGCCGTAGGTCATCACTGCAGAGATCGCACCCATGTTGGCCTCGACCGCTATTCGACCCGTCACGCCACAGACCTTGGCCATCTCTTCGACGACCAGCACGGCGTCGTGAATCGAATGCCCAGCACCGCCGTACTCAGGGGGGATGCACATGCCGGTAAACCCGGCCTGCTGCAGCGCGTCGACATTTGGCCACGGATACTGCTCGGCCTCGTCGACCTCCGCAGCACGGGACCCGATGACCTCCTGGGCCAACGACCGGGCCTGGGCCTGGATGTCGAGTTGTTCGTGGGTCAGTTGCCAGGTCATGTCGATCTCAGTAGCTCTTGGGTAGGCCGAGGCACTTCTGTGCGACGAAGGCCAGGACGAGATTGTTGTTGATCGGGGCGACCTGGTAGAGCCGAGTCTCTCGAAGCTTGCGTTCGATGTCGTACTCCGTGGCGAACCCAAAGCCACCGAACGTCTGCACTGCGGCGTTGCCGGCCTCCCACGACGCCTCCGACGCCAGCATCTTCGCCATGTTTGCTTCGGCGCCGCACGACTCGCCTCGGTCAAACATGTTGGCAGCCTGCCAGCGCATGAGATCGGCGGCTCGAAGGTTGGCGTAGGCCTTCGCGAGGGGGAACTGAACCCCCTGGTTCATGCCGATCGGGCGGCCGAATACGTGCCGTTCATTGGCGTAGTCACTCGCCTTGTCGAGGAAGAAACGGCCATCGCCGATGCACTCGCCCGCGATCAGGATCCGCTCCGCGTTCATACCATCGAGGATGTGACGGAATCCCGTTCCCTCAGTGCCGATGAGCGCACCGGCTGGGATTTTGACGTCGTCGAAGAACACCTCGTTGGTGTTGTGGTTCATCATTGTTGGGATGGGGTTGATCGTCAGCCCGGGGATGAGGTCGCCCGAGTCGTCACGCATCTCAACGATGAAGACTGATAGCCCTTCGACCCGGTTCACCACCTCGTCGGCCGGGGTCGTCCGGGCGAGCAGGATCATGAGGTCGGACTGACGGGCTCGGCTGGTCCAGATCTTCTGCCCGTTGATCCGCCACATGTCGCCTTCACGCACGGCTCGGGTCGAGATCGCCGTGGTCTCAGAGCCAGCGGTGGGTTCGGTCACGCCGAACGCCTGGAGTCTTTTTCGGCCATCGGCGACCTGGGGCAGATAGTGCTGTTTCTGCTCTTCGGAACCGTGCCGGAGCAGCGTGCCCATCACGTACATCTGGGCATGGCAGGCCGACGGGTTGCCGCCGCTTGCCGAGATCTCCTCGAGGATCACCGACGCACCTGCGAGGCTCAGCCCTCCACCGCCGTACTGTTCGGGGATCAACGAGCCGAGCCAGCCTTGATCAGTGAGTTCTTGAACAAACTCCGTCGGATAGTTGTCCGGCTCGAGACCGCGCCAGTAGGCGTTGCCGTACTTGTCGCAGAGTCGACGGACTTCGGTCCGGATGTCATCGAAGTCTTGGGGCTTGGCATCAGACGCATGGGGCACGGCCTGCATCCTCCCAGACCCTCGGATGCGGCGTCATGCCGGCCTGGCAGATGTCTCCGAGGCGGAAAGGCGACGCCAACGCCTCCAGCAAGCATGCAGGCACATCCGGTTGATCGTTTGGAGCCAAACGAATTACGGTGCCGCCATGGCCGAACTCAAGGGCTTCACGTACCCCCGCACGCCCACCGGAGCCGGCAGTGTCGTCCCCGATCCGCCCTGGCACTATTCCGGCGACATGCTCACTGTTGAGTTCCGCACCGATCCGACCAACGTGGCCGAGTTGCTCCCCAACGGGTTCGAACTCGCCGATGACGACCCGGGCGCGTGCGCGCTGATCTGGGCGTGGTGGCAGAGTTGCTCGGACACGTTCGAGGAACTCCTCGACCCAGTCCGCGCCCAGTACAACGAGACCTTCCTCGTCGTGCGCTGCAAGTACGACGGCATCACCTACAGCCGGGCCGCCTACATCTGGGTCGACAAGGACTTCGCCATGGCCCGCGGCCACGTGCAGGGCTATCCGAAGAAGCTCGGTGAAATGTGGATGACTAAGCCGGTGCCGTTCGGCAAGGCAGGACCCCGCCTCGAGCCGGGTGGCCGGTTCGGTGCCACACTCTCGACGTTCGGCCGCCGCATCGCCAACGCCACCTTCACCATCAGCGGTGAAGCCGAGTCGCCTGGCTTCGTGAACGGCCATCCGATGCTGCATAGCCGCCAGATGCCCGCGATCGAGATGGACGGCCGCGACTCGCTCGACGAACTCGTCACCATGAGCGGGTACGACGCCGAGATCGGCCCGACCTACGCGGGCGACGCCACACTGGAGCTTTTCGACTCCCCCACCGAAGAACTCACCGCCCTTGCACCCTTCGAGGTTGTCGGCGGCTACTTCCGACAGGTCGGCCAGTCGATGCATGCCGGCACGACCGTCGCCGCCAACCCGAACCCGATGGCGGAGTGACAGACCTCGGCACAGCGGGCTAGCTGTTCGCTCAGCTCGTTTGAATCGTTTGGTACCAAACGATTAGAGTGACACCCATGTCCGAGTCCGCCACGTTCGCCAACGACTACCTCGCCGATCTCGGCCCCGACGACGCCGACATCACCTCACACGACACCTACACCAACGGAGTCCCGCACGCTACCTTCGCCCGGCTCCGCCGCGAAGACCCGGTCCACTGGACCCCGGAGACCGACGGCGCCGGCTTCTGGTCGATCACCAGGTACGACCACGCGCTACACGTGAGCCGCGACGTCGCCACGTTCACCTCCGAGCCAGGCATCCGGCTCGAGGAGATGGACGCGGAAGAGAACGCGGCACGCAAGACCATGATGGAGATGGACCCACCGGAGCACACCCGCTACCGGCGCCTGGTCAACAAGGGCTTCACGCGCCGCACCGTCGAGAGCTACGAAGAGCCGATCCGCGCCCTCGCCGCCGAGGTCGTCGAGCGGGCCCTGCAGAACGACACGTTCGACTTCGTCCACGACATCGCCGAAGAACTCCCGATGCGAATGCTCGGCACGCTGCTCGGCACCGCCGACGAGCACGGCCGGCAGCTCGTTGCCTGGGGCGATGCCCTGCTCGGCAACACCGATCCCGACTTCACCGACTTTCCGGTCGACCTCGTCGACACCGACGAGTTCCGCATGGTGCCGTTCCGCTCCCCCGCAGCGATCGAGATCTTCCGGTTCGCGCAAGAGCAGGCCGAGGACCGCCGAACCTGCCCCCGCGACGACATCATCAGCCAACTGCTCGAACCCGCGATCGACGGCGTGCCACTCACCGATCACGAGTTCAACAACTTCTTCACACTGCTCGTCGGGGCCGGCAACGACACCACCCGCTACACGATGACCCACGGCGTCTGGACGATGATGAACCATCCCCAGCTGTGGCGGGGTCTGCGTGACCACCCGGAGCTGATGGCGAACGCGGTCGAAGAGGTGTTGCGGACGAGCGCAGTGACGATGCACTTCCGCCGCACCGCCGCCGTCGACACGGAACTGGGGGGCAAGCAGATCACGGCTGGCGACAAGGTTGCCATATGGTTCAACTCCGCCAACCACGACGACGACGGATTCCCCAACCCGTTCCGCTTCGACATGACCCGAGAGAAGAACGACCATATGGCCTTCGGCCGCAACGGGCCCCACCTCTGCCTCGGAGCCTGGCTAGCCCGCATGGAGGTTCGCCTCGTCTTCGAGGAACTGATGAAGCGCATTGACCGGCTCGAGCCGGCCGGCGAGATCGCCCACCTTCGCTCGAACTTCATCGCCGGGATCAAGCGCATGCCGGTCCGCGTGGTCGCGTAGGCGAGCAAGAGAACCGCTAAGGAGGAGATCATGGGAGCAATTGTTGGAGCAGCGCTCGTGTCGCACGTCCCCACCCTCGTCCTGCCGGAAGCCATCCGCCGAGAGATGAACCACGGCAACGACACGACCTTGCACGCCGGGCTTCATCAGCTCCGTGCCGAAAAGCTCGATGCCCTCGGGGCCGACACGATCGTCGTGCTCGATACCCACTGGTTCACCACAATCGAGCACATCGTCGACTCACGCGACCGCCGCACCGGTCGGTACACATCCGAGGAACTCCCCCGCGGGATGAGCCAAGTCCCTTACGACATGCCCGGCGACCGCACGCTCGCTGAGGCCTGGGCAGCCCAGTCCGAGGGTCGCGACGACACCTGGATCACTGCGATCGACGATGAGTGCCTGCCGGTCCATTACCCCACCATCAACCTCCTCGAGTTTCTGCAAGGTGACGAAGCGTGGGTGTCGGCCGGCATCTGCCAGACCGCTGAAGCCGACGACTTCCTGCTCTTCGGCCGACTGCTTGCCGACGCCGTGGCGTCGCTTGACCGGCGGGTCGTGATCCTCGCCAGCGGCGGGCTGAGCCACCGGTTCTGGCCGCTCCGAGAGTTCCGCGACCACGAAGCCGCCAACCCTGACCAGCACGTCCGTGCCCCCGCCGCAGCTGCAGCCGACCGTCAGGTGCTCGAGTGGCTTGCACTGGGGGACCACGCTGCGATTCTCGACTTTCTCCCCGAGTTTCAAACGCACGCGCCCGAAGGCTTCTTCGGCCACTATCTCACGATGCTCGGCGCGCTCGGCGGTGCGGCTTGCACGGTCACCGGCGACCAGTTCGGCGAGTACGAGGCCGTAGGCGGGACCGGCCAGGCTCACGTATGGTTCGACCTGTGAGCGACCCCAGTCGAAACGCCCTCGTCATCGCCCACGAACCAGATGGCCCATCGGGGCAGGTGGGAGTTCGCCTCACCGATCGCGGGTTCAGCCTCCACACCCATCTGGTGACCGACGACTACAAACAGCCCCAAGCGTTCGCGCCCTGGCCCGCATTCGCAGACTTCGACCTGATCGTTGTCATGGGGTCCGTGCGATCCCTCACGAACAAAGCCGAGATCAGCTCCTGGGTCGGCGAGGAGATCGCCGATATCCGTGCCGCGATCGAGCGCGACCAGCCAGTGCTCGGCGTGTGCTTCGGTGGCCAACTGATCGCCGATGCGATGGGCGGCTCAGTCGAGGTGTCGCCAACGGTAGAGATCGGCTGGCACGACGTCGAGCCGCTCAAGGGCGCCCCTTCGGTCATCGGCGATGGGCCGTGGTTCCAGTGGCACCACGACCGCTTCCACGCCCCGCCCGCGGCCCAGGTTCTTGGCCGCACGACGTCGTCGACGCAGCTGATGTGCCTGGGTCGAAGCGTCGGCACCCAGTTCCACCCTGAGGTCGACGTCCCCCATGTGCAGGGCTTCCTCCGGGACGCACCGGCGGACTACCTCGACGAGGTCGGCATCGTCGCTGACGCAATGATCGAGACGATGGCAGCGATGCAGTCTGACAACTCAAGGCGCTGCCACACCCTGGTTGATTGGTTCCTTGACGAAATCGCGTTTCCGGTCAAGTAGCGGTTCAACCGAGCTGTGACTGCGGGGCCCAGGTGGCGTGGGTACCGCTGGAGATGCGTTCGGGAAGCTTGACCCGACAGATCGGACCCGCTGTTGGGTCGGTGGCGTCGAAGATCTCGCAGTGCGACACGTCGTTGACAATGTCGGACGAGTAGGTCAGCAGGTACGCGTCATCTTCGGCCGTCGACCCAAGCTTCGGCGCAACGACCGTCTCGGAGATGAAGGTGCCCTCGGGGGCCTCCCACAACTCCTCGACCCCAGTGACCATGTCTTGCTTCACCAAGCCGTCGAACACGAACAGCCCGTGCGAACAGCGGGCGTTGTAGCTGAAGCGGTACGGTCGACCCAGGTGCTGCCCGTTGACCATCGGGAACTCGAGACACTGATCGCTGAGCGACTCCTCCTTGGTCTCGCCGGTGACAAGATTGAACCGCCAGCGATGCTGGCGGGCCTGCAGCACGTTCATGTCGAGCGTTTCGAACCCTTTGTGGTGTGGGTTGACCCCCGCACTACGGTCGACGCCCCGGGCGGTCGGGTTGTGCTGGAAAAAGCCGTCGAGCACGATCTCGTCGCCATCCTCGTAGGCGTTCGTCCAGTGGAGCACGAACGTCGGGTCGGCCTCGAACCATCGGATGTCGTCGGTCGTGCCGTGCCGAGGCACGATCGCAAACCGACTCGGGAGGTCGCGCCGAAACACATTGGAGTAGAAGCCGTTAGCCAAGGCCTCGGGGTCCCAGAACAGCGGAAGGTCGTTCAGGATCGAGTAGTTCTCGGTAAACATCATGTCGTGGGGCAAGCGCGGCCCTGGGAGCGGGATATCGATGTATGTCGACACGTGACCCTCGGGGTCGATCACGCCGTAGTGCATGTACGGCGCCTCGACGCCATAGTTGAAGAACAACAATTCACCCGTGTGCTCGTCGACTCGCTTGTGAGCTGACACACCCTCGGCCGGGAACCAGTCGTCCCAGCGGGTGGTGCCCTTCGTCTCGAGCGTGTGCGGGTCGAGACGATAGAGCTCGCCGCACTGGTAAAAGCTCGCCAGCGCCTCACCCCGGTGGACGACCACGTCGGTGGACGCATTGTCTTTCATCATCGACCGCGCTCCCCAACCATGGTCGGCGACGGCGTTCGACGGATGTTCGGTGATGCCGGCCCACAGCGAACGACCCGCCTGCTGCTCGGCAAGGAACCCTTCGGTACGCACGAACCGGTTCGAATAGCGGGCCTCACCCCCACCGAACGAGATCGAATGCAGCATCGCGTCGCCGTCGAACGGGTGGTATCGCTTGACCGGTTCGAAAACGGCGGTTTCGGTGTTTCGCAGGTAGGTGCCAGCCAGATCGTCGGGGATCTCACCCTCGACGTCGAGGTCCCACGCGTCGTACTCGCGGTATTGCGGGCGCCACGCGCCGCTGCGATACGGATGATCGTCATCGGGCGCAAGCCCGCCATGCACCTCGTTCACCAACTGGACCTGCATCCCCCCAGGTTGACGCATAGAGACGAGCGGCGCCATCTCTGGCAGGCTGGCAGCCATGAGCGAGCCGATGTCGATCGATGATCTTGTCCGTCGTGCCGTGGCGGCCCGACCCGACGCTGCGGCCTTGGCCGACGCACCAAACCGTGAATCGGTCGACGGCGGTGACCCGATCCGCCTGACCTGGTCGGAGCTCGACGCACGAATCGACGGCGCAGCCGCAGCCCTCACCGACCTCGGCGCGGGTCCTGGTGTACCAGTCGGGATCCAGCTCGCGAACGTCGCCGAGCTACCGATCACGATCCTCGCCTGTTTTCGGCTCGGGGCCATCGCCGTTCCCTTCCCGATTCAGCACCGTGCCCACGAGCTCCGCCACGGTGTCGAGACCGCCGGATTCGAGGTCTTCGTCACGACCAACCGACCCGACCGCCCTGACCAGGTCGACGCCGCCACCGCCACACTCGGTGCCTACGGAGCCATGGCGATCTCAACGCCCTCGACGGAGCCCGGCCCGCCAGTTGCATCTCCACCTCTCGGCGCCGACATCCGGGCAACGATCTGCTGGACGTCCGGCACGACCGGCACCCCCAAAGGAGTCCCGCGTACCCACGGCCAGTGGATGGCGTCGTCGAGTTTCCAGGTCAACGAGCTACGGATCAGCTCAGCCGACCGCATCCTGTGCCCATTCCCGGTGGTCAACATGGCGGGCATCGGCGGGATGCTCGTGCCATGGGTCGAGGCCGGTGCATTCCTCGCACTCCATCAGCCCCTCGACCTCCAAGTATTCCTCGGGCAGCTCGTCAGTGAGCGGGTCACCTACACCGTGGTGCCACCCGCTGCGCTCAACATGCTCCTGGGCAACACCGAGCTGCTCGACTCGCTCGACCTGTCAAACATCCGCACGATCTCATCGGGCTCAGCGCCCCTCGACCCGTGGATGGTTGAGGGCTGGCAGGAACGCGGCATCGAGATCGCCAACGTGTTTGGGTCGAACGAGGGCGCTGCGTTGCT
Source organism: Acidimicrobiales bacterium (assembly GCA_029247365.1). Taxonomy (GTDB): domain Bacteria; phylum Actinomycetota; class Acidimicrobiia; order Acidimicrobiales; family Aldehydirespiratoraceae; genus UBA11606. The sequence goes on from JAQWLJ010000002.1 coordinate 26,175, forward strand.
GTCGACGCTGGCGGCGGTGCCCGACCCCATCGAGCGAGCCCGCTACTTCCCGGTCCCCGACCGGCCAGGTGTCGAGATCAAGGTCGTCAACCTCGATGACGAAAGTACGATCACCGGAGCCGAGACCGTCGGCGAGCTGCGCTTCCGGGGCATCACGGTCTTCGATGGCTATGTCGGCAGCGACGGAGCCGAATTCGACGCCGACGGCTGGTACCGCACCGGTGATCTGTTCGAGTACGTCGCCGGCGACGACCCGCCTCGACTGCTGAAGTTCGTCGACCGGGCCAAGGACATCATCATCCGCGGCGGTATGAACATCAGCGCCGCCGAGGTCGAGGCGCTGGTCGCCGACCATCCGGCCATCGTGGAGTGCGCAGCCATCGGCTTTCCTCACCCTGATCTCGGCGAGAAGGTCGGCGTGTTTGCCGTGGCTGGCCCCGACACCAACCCTCCGTCGCTCGATGAACTCATCGCCCACCTACGCGACCACGAGATCGCCAGCTACAAGCTTCCCGAACGGCTCGAGTACGTCGACGCCCTTCCCCGCAACCCTGTGGGCAAGGTCGTCAAACCTGATCTCCGACAAGTCTGGCGCCAGCCAACGACAACAGGGAGCGAACAGTGACTGCAATCCTCGGTGGCCATCAAACCGACTTCGCCCGCAACATCGCGAAGCAGGACCAGGACGTGAGCGACCTCACGAAGGAAGCAATCGAGGCCGTTCTCACCGATGCCGGTATCGACGCAGCCGACATCGAGTCGATCCATGTCGGGAATGCATTTGGCCAGCTCTACAACGGCCAAGGCCACCTTGGCGCAATGCCCGCCACGGTCATTCCCGAGCTGTGGGGGGTGCCGTCGATGCGGCATGAAGCCGCGTGCGCGTCGTCGTCAATGGCCACGCTCACCGCCATGGCCGAGATCGAGGCTGGCCGCTACGACTGTGTGCTCGTCCTCGGTGTCGAGCAGGAGAAAAACATGCCGGGCGCTCAGGCTGCGTCCGTCCAGACCGCGGCCGCCTGGGTTGGCCACGAGACCGAAGGGGTCGAGTTCTTCTGGCCCTATGCCTTCAATCGCGTCGCCGATGAATACGACCGCCGCTACGGGATCAACGACGAACACCTGCGTGCGATCGGCGAACTCAACCTGCGCAACGCACAGGACAATCCGAACGCGCAGACCCGGATGTGGAACCTCACGCCCGAGTCCTTCACCGACGACGACCACGCCAACCCCGTCGTTGAGGGCCGGCTCCGGCGCAACGACGTCACCCAGATCACCGACGGTGCCGCCGGTGTCGTGTTGGTGAGCAACCGCTGGCTCGAGGCGAAGGGCCTCAAGCCCAAGGCTCGCATCGCAGGCTGGGGCCACACCACCGTCGGGCTGCCGATCGACCAGAAGTTCGAGCGCAGCTCCGACAGCGAGTACGTGATGCCCCACGTTCGCCGGGCGATCACCGATGCCTTTGGGCGCGCTGGGATCAGCGGCACCGACGATCTCGACGCGATCGAGACCCACGACTGCATGACGCCATCGGAGTACCTCGCCATCGACCACTTCGGCATCACCGCGGCCGGTGAATCGTTCAAGGCGGTCGAGGAAGGCTGGCTCGAACGCGACGGCACGATGCCCGTGAACGCAAGTGGCGGATTGATCGGCGGTGGACACCCCGTCGGGGCCACCGGTGCCCGCATGCTGGTCGACTCGATGAAGCAGGTAACCGGCACCGCGGGCGACTACCAGGTCGAGGGCGCCGCCCGCGTCGCCACACTCAACATCGGCGGCTCTACCGCCACCACCGCCTCGTTCATCGTGGAGGGTGAGGTCGGGTGACCGCTCCCGACTTTGAGCACATCATCCTCGATATCGAGGACGGCATCGCCACGGTAACCCTGAACCGGCCCGACAAGCTCAATGCGTTGAACGAGCCGATGCGTCGTGAACTGATGACTGTCCTCGACCACACCGATGCCAACGACGATGTGCGGGCCGTGATCTGGACCGGCGCCGGTCGCGGCTACTGCGCGGGGGCCGACCTCTCTGGAGGCAGCGGCACGTTCGACTACTCCGCGAGCGTCGGCGATGACTCGGACAAGCCGCGCGTACAGCGCGACGGTGGCGGCCGACTCACACTGCGCATCTACGACTCGATCAAACCGATCATCGGCGCGATCAACGGCGCTGCAGTCGGCGTTGGCGTCACCATGACGCTGCCGATGGACATTCGGCTGGCGTCGACCGATGCGAAATTCGGGTTCGTGTTTGCCCGCCGCGGCATCGTGCCTGAAGCATGTTCGAGTTGGTTCCTTCCCCGGGTCGTCGGAATCAGTCGAGCACTCGAGTGGACCTACAGCGGTCGTGTTTTCCCTGCCGCCGAGGCCCACGACGCCGGCCTGGTTCGCAGCCTTCACGCGCCCGACGAGCTTCTCCCGGCCGCCCGCGAGCTCGCCCGTTCCTTTGCCGACGAGACGTCGCCCTTGTCGGTGTCGACCGCCCGCCAGATGCTTTGGCGGATGCTGGGTGCCGACCATCCGATGGAGGCCCACAAGGTGGACAGCCGGATGGTGCAAGAGCTCGGTGCCGGGCCCGACGCCGCCGAGGGTGTCGCCAGCTTCCTCGAAAAGCGTCCCGCACATTTTCAAGGCAAGCCCAGTAGCCAGTTGCCGCCGAGCGTTCCTTGGTGGGACGAGCGACCCTTCGAGTGAAAGTCGACCGCCGCCGCACTTACGGCGTAAGGTTGACGTGTGTCTGACACCAGCAACCAACTCCGGATCGAACTCCGCAACGAACGTCGGAAGGTTGCGCCGCACCGCGGCGGCATTGCCGCGCGGCTCATTGCGACTTGGGCATTCTTCATCGCCGCCTGGGTTGCGCTCGCAGCTGCCACGGTTTCGGGCCCCGTCCCCCTGTGGCTCGGGGCGTTCACAAGCTTTGCGATCGCCACCACCTTCTACATGCCCCTGCACGAGGCCGCCCACGGCAACGTCTGGGGCGACGTCTCGACCGCCCGCTGGGGTGAGGAAGTCGTGGGCATAGCGTCGTCGTTTTGGGTCGGGTTCTCGTATCGGGGGCACCGGATCAGCCACATGAAGCACCACGCCTTCACCAACGATCCTGCCAAAGACCCCGACTTCTTCGTCCACGGAACCAAGCTCGAGTTGATCCCGAAGCTCTACGCCGGGACCTTGATCTCAACCTTGCTTCCGCTGTTTGCGTTCGTGCCTTGGGCTCGCATGCTCCTTCCGAAGGTGATCAAAGAGCAGGGTGGCCGTCTTGATCGCAGCCCCGAGGAAGACCGCTACATGTTCCGCTTCTGGTTGATGCGCACTGCCGCGCTGGTCACTGCGTTTGCGCTCGGCTTCGGTTGGGAAGCTCTGTGGCTCTGGTTCGTTCCCAGCGCCTTCGTGACCTGGTGGCTGGCACTCATCTTCGCTTGGTACCCGCACCACCCTGCCGACGGGCAGGTCGGTCGCTACGTGGATACGCGCGTTGCGACGTTCCCCGGATCGACGATCATCATTCGAGGCCACGACCACCACGCACTCCACCATCTGTTTCCCCGCGTCGTGCACTACCGGTTGCCGAAGCTGTGGCAAGAGATCGGCCCGGAGATGACCGAGAAGGGTGTGCGTACCGAGGGGACAGCACTCGGCGCTACCGGTCCGGTCGTCTGGTAGCACTCAGTCTTCGAGGTGGAGAGCCGCCCCGCGCGCGGCGCCCTGTCGCACGTTCGTGATCTCGAAGGACACGCGGTTGTCAGCGTTGCCAATCTCCTCGACGATTCGACGGAGCGCCGCGGCAGCCGAGTAGTCCATGCGGCCAACTCCGCCCAGGTCGAGCACCACCGACGCTATGTCGGGGTGCTCGGCGATCTCTCGGCGGATCAACCGCTCAACACTGGGAATCGTGGCAAACCACAACACCCCCTCCGGCGCAACGGTGAGAACATCACCAGTGCGAAAGCTCGGCGTCGTGACCCGTAATTCGCGATACAGATGAGCGCCGAGAGCGAGCGCGACACCAACGAGAACACCCCGCTCGACACGGGGGGCAGAGACCAGGGTGGCAATCAACGTGCCGATGCCCACCGCAGCCTGCAACCGATTGCGCTGGACGAGCCGCACCAGGTCGCCGACTGCAACGAGCTTGACCACTGCGCCGAGAACGATTGCGCCGAGGATCGCAGTGGGGAGTGCCTCGAGCAGAGGTGTGAGCGGGAGTGCAAGCAGCACGAAGAACCCCGTGATCGCACCGGCCCAGGCGCTGTTCGCCCCCGCAAGGCGGTTGAGTGAGCTTCGGCTGAACGAACCACCGACCGGGAACGCACCCGAGATCGCAGCGGCCAGGTTCGCCACACCCTGCGAGACCATCTCCCGGTTGGCGTCCCACGGCTCGCGTTCCTTTGCGGCGAACGTTCGGGCAATCGAGGACGGCTCGGCAAACCCGACGAGCGCGATAACAAGCGCAGGCAGAACGAGATCACCGACCTGGCCCCACGGAAAATCGAACGTCAGCGACACAAACCCGCCATCGAGCTCACCGACCACACTTCCGGTGTAGTCCGTCCGCTCGGAAACGATCACACCGACAATGACAGCGACCAAGACCCCAGGGAAGAGCTTGTGGAGCCAGCGCCCCCCGAACATACAGACGAGCGTCAGCACAGCGAAACCGATTGCCCCGGCCTGCCATTCATCGGGCGACGTAAGCGACTGCCAGGCATCGGGCAGGATGCCATCGCCATCGGTCGCAACATCGAAGACCTTCGGCAGTTGGCTCGACAGGATCAGGACCGCTGCACCAGTCGTGAACCCGGTTAGCACGGGCTCCGACAGAAGGTAGGCCACCCCACCCATGCGCAGCAGCCCGAGTGCCACGCGGAACCCGCCGACAAGCAGCGCCAGCAGCGCCGCTAACTCGATGTACTGGCCAGACTCAGGGGCAGCAAGGGGCTCAAGCGCCCCGAACGCCAGCAGCGCAGTGAGCGCAACCGGGCCGGTCTGCAGGTAGCGCGACGAGACGAAGATTGCAGCGAGAATCGGCGGTAAGGCCGACGCGAACAAGCCGTATTGCGGGGGCATGCCCGCGATCTCGGCGTAGGCGAGCGACTGCGGCAACGCAACAAGAGCGACCGACATGCCGGCGACGACGTCACCCACGCTCGGCCTCGGCATTGTCGTCAGCCCCTTCATTGTCTGTCAGGCTAGGCGGGCCGCTACCACCACGCCGACGTAGGGCTTTACGTTGGTCGTCCGTTTATTAGCCTGAGGCTAAGTCGGAAGCGTAAGCTGCTTCCATGACGGCAGACGTGACGCGAGAGCTCGCAGCACTCCAGGAGGCCTTCCGAGCCCTGGCCCGCCTGCGTGACGAGGGTGCGGCGCGCAGTCTTGCGGAGGTGGTTGTCCGCCGCTACGAGCGGCTCCGGTCCCCTGAAACAGCCGCCCAGCGCCGCGCCCTGTTCCACCTTCTCGCCACCTCCTTCGGGCCCGACGCAGGAGCGCTTGACGCCGCAATCGCGAACTGGACCAACGATCGCTCGCCGGACGCAGCGAGCACGTTGTGGCGGGCGGCCGAGGCGCCTCGCCTTGAACTACTTCGGGCGATCAACCTGGCCGACGACGGCATCCACACTCTCCTGCGAATGCGGGGCGATCTACTCGATCTGCGAGACCCGGAACTCGCCCCAGTCGAGCAAGATCTTGCCTACCTTCTCGCCTCGTGGTTCAACCGTGGGTTCCTCGACCTGCGAAGCATCGACTGGACGACCCCGGCGATAACCCTGGAGAAGCTCATCGAGTACGAGGCCGTGCACGAGATCCGCGGCTGGGATGATCTCCGACGCCGACTCCAGAGCGATCGGCGTTGCTATGGCTTCTTCCATCCGAGTTTGCCAGCCGAACCACTGATCTTCGTCGAGATCGCGCTCGTCGACGGCCTTGCGACAAACATCGCCGACGTCATCGACGCACCCACACCCAACCCAACCCAAGCTGACCCACCCGATACGGCGATCTTCTACTCGATCACCAACTCCCAGCCCGGTCTGCGGGGGATCCCACTCGGTGACTTCCTCCTCAAACAGGTGATCGACGAGCTTCGGCGCACCGTCCCAAGCCTTACCCGCTTCTCGACGCTCTCACCCGTTCCTGGTCTGCGGGCGTGGGCCGAGTCGAACGTCACCACCCTCGGCGAGATCGACCAGACAGACGCGCCAATCCGAGCCTTGGCCGCCCAGTACCTCCTCACCGCCAAGCGAGATGCCGAACCGCTCGACCCGGTGGCTCGTTTTCACCTACGCAATGGCGCACGACTTGAGCAGATCAACCTGGACGGCGACCGCTCCGCCAAGGGCCAGCGTGAGTCGTACGGCGTACTTGTCAACTACCTGTACGAACCCGCTGCGCTCGCCGACAATCACGAGGCTTACGTCAACGAAGGCCGGGTCGCCCACAGCACCGAGATCGCAGCGCTGATCAACGACTAGCGGCCACGACGGTCACGATCTCACGGGCAGCGGTTGGCGCAACCAGACGCCGAGCGTGTCGGCCCGACGAGGCGTCAACCAGGCGGTTCAACCCATTCGTCGGTCCGACTGTCGCGCCACAGCGTGACCCATCGGCGACAACCGGACAGGTGGAACCAGGCTTCGCGAACAACGCCGTGTTCGTTGGTATGCATGTAGCCACGGTCGACGTCACGAGCATCGGGGTCGGCGATCGCGTCTGGAACGACAGGGATCTCACCATGGACCCACTCCTCGACCGAACGCGGGCCACAATGCGGGCAACGGATCCGCAAGCTCATCAGTGCGTTCCCGACGATCCGCGATCAGCCAGCGTGCGGTCACGGCCGAATCGGTCGAGGGCAAACGGCGCCATCAGTTCCGGCACCACACCGGTAGCGATGCGTTCGGCCATGACCTCACCGCCTGCGGGGATCGCCTTGAATCCCCACGTGCCCCAGCCGGTGGTGACCAGGAAGCCATCGACCCCGGTGTCGCCCATGACCGGCGAATAGTCCGGCGACATGTCACAACTTCCGGTCCACTGGCGCAACACCCGGAGCTCGCGCATGAAGGGCAGAACGGTAATGGCCCGATGCGATAGCGACGCCAACAAGTCATGAGTCGAGCGTCGGGAGTAGCTCGGCTGTCGATCGATCTCAGCGCCGAGCAGCATCTGGCCGCGGGCGGTCTGCGAGACGTAGAAACCGAGATCGCCGGAGGCGACGATCGGGTCGAATCGCCGCTGGTGCCGGTTGGTGACGAACGCCTGGAGTGGGTGGGTCCGGATCGGCAGCCGCACGCCAGCCATATCGGCGAGCACCGTGGCGTTGCCACCGACCGCGGAGACCACCGTGCCGGCTGCGATCCGTCCCCCAGCCGTCTCGACACCGACGACGCGCCCTGCGTCGTGCACAAGACCGATCACTGCGGTACCGGGGGCGACGTGGACCCCCCGACGCATCGCGCCCTCGGCGAGCGCCCACACCACCCGATCGTGGCGAGCGGTCGCTCCCTGATGAAACGATGCCCCCAAGACAGTGGGAAACCCGCCGCCGCAGGTGAGATCGACCTCGGGACACACCTCTGCGATCTCGTCGGGTTCGAGATAAACGGTCTCGGCACCAAACGCCTGGTTCACCGCCGAGCGGGCCCGCTCCTGGCGAACGCCCGCCTCGGAGTGCGCCATCCAGAGCAGTCCCTTGCGATCGTGCATCATCGCCCGGCCTGTCTCGTCCTCGAGTGCCCGGTAGCGCTCGAGCGAGTGCTGATAGAACCGCACTGCCTCCGGGATGCCGTAGTTGGCCCGGATGACGGTGGTGTTTCGTCCGGTGTTGCCACCGCCGATATAGCCGGATTCGAGCACGAGCACGTTGGTGATGTCATGACGGGTCGCCAGGTGATAGGCGATGGACAGGCCGTGGCCACCCCCACCGACGATGACCACGTCGTAGCTCACCTCGGGTTCGTTCCACCGGAGGGTGATCTCGGCCTCGGGATGCTCGTTCACGCCAGCACCTCCACGAGTCGGTCCTCGAAGTCGTCGGCCAACACACCCTGCACAACAAGCCACCAACAGTCGGTGTTGACAATGACCTTCGCCGGGATGCCCGCGATCGCGCCCTGGCCGAGCCCGTGGGCGGGGGGCGGCCACGTCGCCGCGCCCTCGAAGACGCGAGTGCCCGCGGCGGGCGAGAGCACGAAGCGCACCCAACCCGTGTCGGGAAACACGATCGCATGCGGCTCAGGAGCAGCCGCGTCGAGCACGTCGAGCAGCAATACCTCATCGGGCGCGAGCCGCAACTCGGTGGCATCGGCCGGCCATCTCGCAGCATCGAGCGCGGTTGGGGTGGCGGCGATCCTCACTGCGGCAATTCGCTCGCGGACGACGGCGAACTCAGCCACGGGCCCGCGTTCCCGCTGGGTCGTAGAACGGCAACGCAACGCGCCGGGCACTCTCACCTTCGATCCAAACTTCTTCAGGAAGCTCACCATCAGCCAATCGGATCCACGCGAGCATCACTGACCGGTCGAGCGTCGGCGACCAAGCCGCGGATGTGACATAGCCCGCATATTCGCCGTCGGGGGTCCAAGCCACTGCGCCTTCGAACGGCGCCGGGCCCTCACTCTCGAGCCCCACCAATTGCTTATCGAGCGCGAGTCGGTTGGTTCGCTCGACAGCGTGTCGGCCGATGAAGTTGCCACTGTCGAGGTTGACCATCCAGTCATGATGAAGTCGCCGTGGTGTCGAGTCGTAGTCGGAGTCCTGGCCGACGATGATGTGGCCCTTTTCAAGCCGGAGCCGCGAGAGCGCGTCGAGCCCATGGGGCACCACACCGAGATCGGCTCCTGCGTCGAGGAGAGCGTGCCAGAGCTCACCGGATCGGGCGAATGGATGGTGCAGCTCGAAACTGACCTCTCCGGTGAAGCTCAGCCGAACGACACGACACGGCACGTTGGCGATGTCGCTCTCGGTGTGCTGCAACATGGGCAGCGTTTCGTCGAACCCCACCCGGGCCAACAGTTCGGGCGCCCGCGGCCCAGTGACGTTGATCGCGCCCAGCGCCATCGTCACGTTCATCCACCGAACATTGAGGTGGGCGGTCCAGTCGCGGAACCACATCTCGGCGACGCTTGCGCCACCCGAAGTGACGGTTACGAAGAAGCGATCACCTTCGGGTTCGCGAAGGATCATGCCGTCATCAAGGACGTAGCCGCGTTCGTCCAACATCAGCACATAGCGGCTCCGGCCCGGGCGGATCGTCGAGACATCGGTCGAGATAAGCCGCTGCAGCGCAGCCTCGGCATCGGGGCCCGACACGATGAACTTGCCAAGCGTGCCGACGTCCCCGAGTGACACGGCGTTGCGGACAGCGTCGTACTCGGCCCCGACGTCGGAGTACATCCATGGCCGCCACCAGCCACCAAGGCGGTCCATCGTGGCGCCTGCCGCCTCGTGAATTGCATGAAGCGAGGTGCGCGGGACAGCGGGATGGTGTCGACCGGCGGCAATCTCGGAGAGCGTGGCTTGCCGGGCAACGGGGCGGGCGGTGAATGGGGCTTCGACCGACCCGGTGCGATCGGCGATAAAGCTCTGAAGGTAGGGCGAGCACACCGCACCCTGGCACACACCGGTTCCGGCGAGGCTGGCTCGCTTGAGTAGCTCCATGCTCGTGAACCCGCGCGCCCACGCTTCGGCGAGTTCGGCCATCGTCGTCTCGTTGCATGGGCATACCGTGCCCTCGACCGGGCACGGTGGTGGCGACGCAGCCGTAGCGGCGTCACCGACAGTGTCGATCGCCAGCCCGGCACCCATCCGAGCAAGAACCTCGTTGGGCGTGGTCCCAATGTCGACGATCACGGCATCGCACTCGATTCGCTCGCCACCGACCACCACCGAGCGAACCCGAATGTCGCCTTCGAAGCGGTCCGGAGGACCGGTGATCCTCACCGTCTGGCCGAGATCGACGCCCGCCGCAGTCAACCGCTCAGCGGCCATCGGCGTGTACAGCCCGGCAAGGTCATTCCCCGGACAGACGGGGAGGAGCGGCAGCGCGCCGGTCGCAACCACGACTCGATTGACATGGGCGTGCACCATGCCGTCGTCGGTCCTGACGGCGACCATCGGGCCCGGGTAGATCCCAATCGCCTCGCTCCCGTCCTTTGCGTCCACGATCGGCGCGCCGGCAGCCGCCGCGGCGGCTCGGCCCGACTCACCGCCACCAATCACGATCACTTCATGATGGATATTTCGAACAGCGACCGGTCGCTCGGGCGAGGCGATGCTCGGCAGCACAGGTGGAGCACCGGTCGGATGCGCCCGCACGACCATGCCTTCCCGAGCGAGCGTCTGACACGTGTGGACGTAGGCACTGCCGTCGACCTCGGCCACACAGTGCGGTGAGTGGCCTTCGGCACACAGCGTCCCGCCCCCGGTTGGATGGATGCCGACCCGGACGAGCGCGGTAAGGAGATGATCACCCGTATCGAAGGGCACAGCTGTACCGTCGAATGTGAACTCTCCCGAGCCGGTCATCGCGACAGCCTAGAAAGAACGACGAAGCCACGGGTACGGTTCGTTGTCATGTCGGCGAACGTTCGTCTCCCCAAGGCTCCCGTCCTCATCGACCGGGTCGTTGACGACCCCGAGGCGATCCGCCAGATGGCACGTGACCACGGCCCGTATTGGCAGCCCGGTCGGGTGTTGTCGACATCCAAGTCGTTCAATGAGGTCTCCGACAACGACGGCGACGATGCTGTCACCGACTTTGCGAACGCGCTGGTGGGCCCGACGTTTCGCGGTCAGTGGGCGTTCGCCGAACCCATCGTTGACGGATCAGCCGAGCTACTGGCCCACCAGGGCTTCAGCGACGCCGCCCGGCGGATGTACGGCTGGGACGTGGTCGTTCCTGAGCAGGTGTACGTCAACCTCTCGACCCCGATGCCGAGACAAGGCTTTTCTCATACCGACATTCCCGAGTTTCGCGGTGTCGATCGCCGTAACGCGCCGGCCTGGCTGCTTACCGCAATGGGCGTCAGCCGCCTGTTTGAAGCCGAGCGCATCCACATCGTCACTGCAGTCGCGTGGTTCTACCGCGGCGAGGCCGGCGGATTCCGCTACTGGCCCGACGGCGTCGACGGCGAGTCCTTTCTCCACAACGACACCTGGAACACCGCCATCGTCGGCGACAACGACTTCATGCCGCACGAGGTCCAACGCATCGGGCCCCGAGGTGCCACAAAGCCGCCTGGCATGACGCTGAGCACTGAGATGATCTACGAGGCGCCCTACTGGCACATCGTCGAGCAGGGCGAGGTCCTTGCGAGCTACCCCGATCCCGCGATCCGGCTGTCGCTGAGCTGGAAGGCAAAGGTGTTCCGAAATGATGCCGAGCACGCAGCCGCGGTCGACGGCAACGGCCTCTCGATCGACGACGCCATCACCCGTCTGGGCGCCGACCTTGCCGCAAGCGACACGCCCGAGCCCCTCGCGGGCACCTCGGTCGAGTCGACCGATCTGCAGGCTCAACTGCAACGGCGCTACTCGGCGTACGCCGTGAGCGCCCAAGCCACCTGAGGTCAGAACTCGTTGCGGATCCAAAATGTCAGGGCCGACCCGACAAGCATGCTCGTCCCGACAAGGAGCCACATCGCACCGAAACCGTGTTCGTCGATCATCCAGCCAGTCGCAAGAGGGCCGGCGAACACACCGAGATAGATGCCCATCTGCGTCACCCCGCTCGCCGCGCCCGAGGCGTCGCCGTTGGCGCGCATGATGCCGAAGTTGGTGAACACCGGCCACACCCAGCCCGCACCGAACGCAAGGAGGGTCGAAAGCACGTGGATACCGGCGGTGCCCTTGGCGAGTCCCAACATGCCGATCGATCCGAGCGCAGCGAGCCCTGCGGCCATCGTGTAGGGCCGCGTTGCCATCGTGTCGGTCCGTACGCCCCAAAACAGCCGCCACCCGATCCCAAACGCGGCGCCGAGGCTGAGCATCCAGCCTGCGACCCCCTCGCTGAGGCCGGCATCGACACCGGACGCAACTGTCCACGAGGTAAGCCCGCCAGCCGCGAACGCGAGGAATGCACCACCGATAAGCGACCATCCCAGCGCCCGTCGCGTGGAGCCGGGCCGGGCGGATCGAAATGCATCGCTGCTCTCGAACTCGACGACGCCCTGCACCAACACCAACGCGACCACGGCGAGCACGACTCCCAAGACGAAGGTCGACCGCCAACCAAGGGTCAAGGCGAGCAGCGGCACGGTCGCGCCACTGACCATCGCGGCCGACGGCATGCCCGACTGCTTGAGAGCGATCGCCAGGCCCAATCTCGGAAGTCGGGCACTCGTGAGGGCAAGGTTCACTGCGGTCTGGTTGAGCGCATTCACTCCCCCGCACAGCGCGAGCAGCGCGACCATCGTCGAGAACGAGTCTGCGACGGTGGCGATGAGACCCTGACCGATAATCGTCACCACCAGGCAGCCGGTGAGCTGGCGCCGGGGCCCGATTCGCTGCACCAGCCGCCCGCCGAGGATCGATGAGGCAGTTGCCGCAAGGAAGTACGCACTCATCGCCCAGCCGTACCGGCCCGCGGTGATGCCAAACTCGTCACTGATCTGAACCGATGCCGCTCCGACGAGAAAACCTGGGTAGACGCATGCGACCGTGGCCACGACCATCGTCGAGACGAGACGACGGTCGGTCGCCGGGATGAGCGGGGTGGGTGTGGTCACACGGTTCGGAGGTCGAGCCGCGCCTCGATCTCGCCGTCGATGATCTTGCCCGTGGGCACGAACCCGCACGCGAGATACATCGGTTCGGGCGAACCGACCCCCGAAACGTACGAGACGTCGAGTTCATCGTGACCCCAGCTGCGGACGAGCCCGACCACCTGATCGATGACCCGTCGTCCAATGCCGCGGCGCTGATGGCGCCGATCGATCATGAGTCGCCACAGGTAGGGGCGGTCGCCGCTCTCGGTCGCGGTGTCGAGCATGACAAATCCGGCCAGCTCACCGTCAGCCATCACTGCGCGGTGCCACGGCGTCACCGGCTTTCCGTCGTAGGGCTCAGGAATGTGCGCCTCGGCGAGCGACACGCCATTCGGGCTCACCATACGTTCCTGACTCTTGTGGGTGGAGAGTTCGATGACGGGGCGGACCTTGTCCCAGGTGATCTCCTCGAGCATGACCGCGTCGGGCGGGCCGGTCGGGCGTGCGGTCCATGCCTCGAAGTCGGCGCGGGTGGTGCCGTACAGCCAGTCGTCGCTGTTCTCGTCGCCGACCCACCGCGACAGGCGCGTGTGACCTTCGTGCACGAACCCGAGCCGTTCGACGATCCGAGCGGATCGGTGGTTATCGGGGTGCAGGGTCGCACTGATGCGCGTGAGTTTTGGATCCGAGAACAGGTGGTCGACGAGGCCGCAGGTGGCCTCGTGTGCGTAGCCCCTTCCCCACTCCTCGCGGGCGAAGGTGTAGCCGATCTCGGCCGCTCGACCCTCCCACTGGAGCTTCAGCGAGAGGTCACCGACAATCCGGCCGCCATCGAGGGTTTCCACCGTGAGCATCCACCAGTCATCATCGACCGGTTCAGAGATCTCGCCGGTTTCCGCCAACACGATCCGTGCACGCTCCTCGGGCCACGGAAGCGTCCAGTCCTGGTACTTGGCCACCTCGGGATGGTTGCGACGAGCGACGAGTGCGTCGAGGTCAGAGGCCAGGGGCCGCCGCAGGCGCAGACGTTCGGTCTCGATCGGCTCGAACATGGCCGCGACCCTACGCCGCAGGTCAGGGGTCGAGATGGTGGATGCCGAATGGAACCGGACCGGTCGTTCCAAACGTCGCGTGGACCCTCGCCATACCGCCTCGCACTCCCCGACTCGATGCCCGCCTGCCCTATCCGGCCACCCACGGCCGCACAATGGGTCCCGATTGCACGCTTCGGAACCACGTGTGTCCGCGACGTCGCCCTTGGGATTCGGCTGGACTCACGTGAAAGACTGCCCGGCATGGACAGCATGACCGTCGCACGAAGCCTCCGAGGATCGATCGGCATGTTGGCCATGGCCTGGTTGCTGGACGAATCCACCACTGCCAAGGCAGTAGCCACCGGACTCGACGCGCCCGGCCGAGGCGCGTACGCCGTTGGCCGACTCGGCGTTCTGGGTGACTGCCCCCCAGACGCCGTCGTGAGCGCCGCCTACTTCTGGGAACCCAACCTGATGCGCACGATGGTGGCCGATGGCCGCGCCCTGAAGACTCCGGCCGAGGGCGCAGCGATCTACACCCGTATTTGCCAGGAGTGGGGAGCCGAGCGCCTGGCCGGTCTCGACGGTGTCGAGCGCCTCGGCGAGATCCTCACAAAGGTCGTCGATTCGGCATCTCCACTCGGTGCACCAATGTTCGTCGGCTGGCGCGACATGCCCCGCCCCAGCGAACCGGGGCCGGCGCAGACGTTCCAACTTGCGCAGGTAATGCGCGAGCTGCGTTTCAGTCGGCACTGCATCGCGGTCCAAGCTGCGGGCCTCGGTCCACTCGAAGCCATCCTGTCGGGGCCCGCTGGCGACTGGAACGCCACAATGTTCGGCTGGCCCGAGCCATACCCCGACACGACCGGCTTCGCCGAGACCCGCGAGGAAGCCGAGGCCGCCACCGATCGCCTTCACGCCGCCGACCTTGACATCCTGACCGACGTGGAGCGCGCCGATCTACGCGATCTCGCCAAAGCCGCCCGTACCCACCATGGCTGACCGGGAAACATCATGACCGACACCCCCTTCGACGTCGCCGAGATCGACAAGCTGCTCACCACGACTCGCACCGTGCGCAAGCGTCTCGACTTCGACCGCGAGGTCTCCGACCAGATCATCTTCGACTGCATCGACGTCGCTGAGCAGGCGCCGAGCGGCGGCAACGACGCGAGCCGCCGCTGGATTGTCATTCGCGACGAGGCAACGAAGCAGGCGTGCGGTGAGATCTACCGTCGCAATGGCGATTTCATGATCAACGTCGCAGACCGACTGGTCGGCAGCGGCCACGGCAAGGAACGCGTCTTCAGCTCGTCGGCGTACCTGGTCGAAAACTTTGCCAAGGCGCCTGCGCTGGTCATCGCTGCGATCTGGGGCACCCACGACAACTCCGGCCGTCCCGGCTTGTTCGATTCCGTTATTCAGTCAGCGTGGAGCTTCAATCTCGCGCTCCGCGCCCGCGGCCTCGGCTCGGCGTGGACCACCCTTCTCAACACAAGCGTCGAGGAACTCGCCGAGCTCCTGGGCATTCCCCCCGGGGTCACCACGATCGTGACGTTCCCGGTCGCGTACACGAAGGGAACCGACTTCAAGCCGGTCGCCCGCCGCCCCGCCGAGCAGATCACCTACTTTGACCGCTGGGGCTACACCCGGTCCCAGGCCAGCGAGGACGGGGGCACTCACTTCGAAGATGGCCCCGGCGTCGTTGCCGAGGTCGACATTGTGGCACCCCCAAGGGCGGTCTGGCCGCTCGTTTCCGACATCACGTTCCCGGCCCGAGCCGGCACCGAACTTCAAGGCGCCGAGTGGACGACGGACGATCGCGGCATCGGGGCGATCTTCATCGGCCACAACAAGCTCGGCGGCAACAAGTGGAGCCTCGACAACCACATCACCGCCTACGAGGAGGGTCGAGTCTTCGAGTGGTCGACCGTCGACCCTGCGAGCCCCGGCGGCCGGTGGCGCTTCGAGATCATGGACCAGGGAGTTGGCAGTCGTGTCCGGTTCTCGGTCGAGATTGGAATGGAGAACAACCTCACCTATCCGATAGCGATGGGCTCCGACGACCCGGTCGCAGTGCTGAACGGCCGCCGCAAGGGCATCAAGGCCAACATGCAGAAAACACTCGACGCCCTGAAGGCAGGGGTGGAGGGAGCTCGTTCGTAAAGCAGGGGTAGAGGGTGTCTTGCAGGGTTTGGTGTCTTGCGCTTCCGCGCGACTGTCTCCATCCAATGCAAGGTCACGAAGCAAGGAATAAAAAGAACTATCGATGCTGACTCGGTGTCATAACCGGTGGTGACAATGACGTTGCAGCGCCTCGAAGACGGTTGATCGCAACTGTTCTCTAAGACAGCTCGCCCCAACGAACTTACGGCTGTGGTACAAACGTCGGGAATCATTCACGCAGGAAGCGTTGATAGAGCGAAGCACCATGGCCGAAAACGCTGAAGAACCGAACGAACCACCGTCCTTTCTCAAAGGCTTACGGGAAGACCTCGGTGAGGCTGCGAAAGACCTCCGAATCCGGGAGCTCGAAAGGGAGCTTGAAGTCAAGGACGCCAAAACCACGGACCGGCTCGCAAAGAAAGACGCCCGGATCGCGGAACTTGAAACGCTTCTTGAACAACGTGAGACAGATCTGACCGAACTGCAGGCAAAGAAACGGTGGCTACCTACGAGCCTGCGACGAAATCCCCCTTTGGAGTCAGAGGTGTAAACCAGAGGTAGAGGGTGTCTTGCAGGGTTTGGCGTCTTGCGCGGTCGTGCGGCTGTCTTCCTCCGGAACGGGGTCACGAAGCCACGACTAGCCGAAAGGACTATCGGCGCTGACTCAGTGTCATAGCCGGTCGTTGCGTTGACAGTACCCAATCAGAGGTGGGGCTGCCTGCCCCCACGAATAGACGACCTCTCTCCGCTGAGGAGGGGCCTGTCGAGCACAACCAGCTATCGGGGGCCGTGGTCTACGGTTGCGACATGGCGTCCTTCGAACACACGATCAACGACCTCGCCGGCCTGCGCGCCCACTACCGCGACCCCAGCCAACTCGTGCAGAACAAGGCGACCGATCACCTCGACGATGGCTGCCGCGACTTCATCGGCCGCAGTACCTTCGTCCTCATCGGCACAAGCAGTGCCGACGGTGCTGAGGATGTCTCACCCAAGGGTGGCCATCCGGGGTTCGTGAAGGTGCTCGACGATCAGCGGCTCGTCATCCCCGACCTCAACGGCAACAATCGGCTCGACTCGTTGCAAAACATCGTCGAGAACGGCCAGGTTGGCCTGCTGTTCCTCGTGCCGGGACTGGGCGAGATGCTGCGGGTCAACGGCAGCGCATGCGTGACTGTTGACCCCGAGATCCTCGACGGCTTCACCGACGAGTACCGGCGACCGACCAGTGCGATCGGGGTCACTATCCGAGAGGCCTACATCCACTGCGCCAAGGCCATCCGGCGGGGCGCGTTGTGGAACTCCGATGAGTGGCCCGAGCCCGAGAGCCGGCCGCGCGTGAGCGAGATCCTCATCGAGCACGCCGGCGTGGGCGAACACATCACCGCCGCCGAGATGTCTGCTGGCCTCGAGGATTCGTACCGCGAGGACCTCGAAGCCGATCTCCCGGCCTAGAGCTCAACCCATTCGCCTGCTTCCCACTGATCACGGAGCTTGAACTTCTGGATCTTGCCCGAACCGGTGAGCGGGAACTCGTCGACCTCGAACCACTGGCGCGGGGTCTTGTGGGGGGCGAGGTGGTCTCGCATGAAGGCGAAGAGTTCGTTCTTGTCGACATCGTGGCCCGGAGCCGGGCGGACGAAGGCACCGACCGTCTCACCCCACTTCTCGTCGGGCAGACCCACAACCGCAACTTCACCAACCGCGTCGTGGGCGAAGAGCAACTCCTCGAGTTCCTTGGGATAGATGTTCTCGCCGCCGCGGATAATCATGTCCTTGAGGCGACCCTCGATCGTGCAGTAGCCACGATCGTCCATCGCCGCCAGGTCACCGGTGTGAAGCCAGCCATCGGCGTCGATCGTCTCGGCGGTGCGTTCCGGCATCAGGTAGTAGCCATGCATCACCTGATACCCGCGGGTGACCAATTCACCGGTTACGCCGACCGGAAGGGTTTCACCCGTCTCGGGGTCGACGATGCGGATCTCCATGCACGGCATCGGGGCACCGATCGTGAGGGCCTTGTCCTCAATGGTGTCGTCAGGCCGAGTCATGTTGAGCACCGGCGAGCACTCGGTCTGGCCGTAGACAATCGTGAACGGCGCGCCGAGCTCCTTCTCGAGCGTGCGGACCAACTGTTCCGGGACCAGTGAACCTCCCGAACAGATCGCCGTCAGCGTGGACAGATCGGTCAGGTCAAAGTTCGGGTGCTCCATCAAGGCGATGAGCATCGTGGGGACCCCCATCATGCCGTGGCCGCCGTATGTCTCGGTCAACTCGAGCACGAGTCCGGGCTCGAAGGTGGGCACAAGCACCTGGGTGCACGCCATCGAGACCGACCCAAGCACCGACATTGCGCTCCCGGCGGTGTGGAACAGAGGCATCTGGGTGATGATCACACTGCCCTCCTCCATCCCCAGCCGGTCGAAGTAGTGGTTGGCGTTGGTAACAAGGCCTCGGTGGTGGAGGGCCGCCCCCTTGGGAAAGCCAGTCGTGCCGGACGTGTACTGGATCATCACTTGGTCGCCAGGAGCGACGGCAGGCAGCTCGGTCGAGGGGTCGCCCGAGGCGAGGAAGTCGTCCCACTGACTGAATCGAATGATCTCCTCAAGGTCGGGGCAGTCCTCGCGGACCTTTTCGGCTGTGGAAAGCATCGGGTTGCCCCGATGCTCGTCGACCACAAAGAGGCCCTTCGAGTTCGACTGGCTCACCACGTACTGGAGCTCGTTGGCTTGGTACCCCGGATTCACCGTCACGATCGTCATACCAGCGAGCGCGCAGCCAAGCTCGACCAGTACCCATTCCGGGATGTTGTGAGCCCAAACAGCCACATGATCGCCACGCGAAAAGCGGGTGAGCAGAGCTTTCGCAGTCCGCTCCGCATCGACGAGCAGGTCGGCGTACGTCCACACGCGACGGTCAGCCGCTTCATCGGCTCCTTCGATCAGAGCGACCCGGTCGCCAGCGCGCGTTGCGGCTGCCCGCAGGAGGTCGCCAATCGTGGTGTCAAGAACCCCGGGGTCGTCGACGCCGAATGCGTGTGATTGCGTTAGTGCCATTCCCGCAGCTTCCGTCGAACCCCGTCGACGGTCAAGCGGCAGCCAGGGTGACAGAATCCCCCGCATGTCCCACTATGACGAACTCATCGCCGACGCCCGAGCTGGTAAACCGATCATGATCGATGGCGGCACGGGTTCGGAGTGCATCCGGCGCGGTGTACCAGAGTCCGATCACGGGTGGAGTGGGGCCGCGGCCCTGACCCATCCGGAGATCGTCAAGACGATCCACGCTGACTATCTCAAGCTCGGGGCACGCATCATCGTTGCGAATACGTTCGCGACGGGAGCCAACATCTTGCGCGACGTCGGTAAGCCGGACCGCTTCGAGGAGGTCAACCGCTGCGCCGTCGAGATTGCGCTTGACGCTCGGGCCGCGGCCGGCACAGCCGCCGAGCAGGTCGTCGTCGGCGCAGGCATCAGCAACTGGAGCTTCTCGGGTGACCGGCCCGACCTCGTCACCCTGCGCGAGGACACCGCTGCCCAGGCTGCGATCATGCGCGACGCAGGAGCAGAGCTGCTGATCCTCGAGATGATGGTCGATATACCTCGCATGACGGCCACACTCGACGGCGCAACCACTGCGAGTCTTCCAATCTGGGTCGGTTTCTCGCTCGGGCCCGAACAGGGCTGTGAAGCTGACGAGATCGGCGAACCGATCGAGCTGCGGGAAGGCGGCCTGCTTCGCGACGCTGTTGCGATCGCGTCGGACTACCCCACCGTCGACGCCATGGCCATCATGCACTCCGATGTCCGTGTCGCCGAACGCGGCGTTCAGGCACTCCATGCCACCTGGGCTGGTCCGGTCGGGGTGTGGGCGCACGCCGCAGGCATGGTCGACGGCAAGATCATCCACGACGGCATTGTCAGCCCGCTGGAGTACGCCGCACACGTACCGGCGTGGCGGGCCGCAGGCGCCACGATGGTTGGCGGATGTTGCGGGATCGGTCCGTCGCACATGGCCGAGGTCGCTCCACTCCTGTCTGACTGATCGGCCGATGGCGACGCGGCCTGACGGGGCGGCTTGACCAACCATCCACGTTGTTGCAGCGAAGGTTTGGTGTCGGTGCAAAACTGTGGGCCATGGCTGATCCCGTCCTGTACGAGGAACGCGACGACATCGCGATCATCACCCTCAACCGTCCCGAGAAGAAGAACACACTCACCGACGCACTGATCCAGGGGGTCGCCGACGGTATCGACGCCGCAACGAAGTCTCCCGAGGTTGCCGCCATCGTCCTGCGGGGAGCCGGAGGCACGCTCACGGCTGGGTACGACCTCACACCGGACTCCGGTCCGATCGAGTCTGGGTGGTCGACGCCGTACGGCGCAAAGGGGCCGCGCCCCCGAGAGGGCGCGTGGGATCCGGTCCGCGACTACCAGTTCATGGGCAACAACGTCCGACGGTTCATGAAGATCTGGGAGTGCCCGAAGCCAGTGATCGGACAGATCGAAGGCTGGGCGATTGGTGGCGCCACCGACATGATCCTCTGCGCCGACCTCCTCTACATGGCGAGCGACGCCCATATCGGGTACGCCCCGAGCCGCATCTATGGCACCCCCACGACGATGATGTGGGTGTATCGGCTCGGACTTGAACACGCCAAGCAGTACCTGCTCACCGGGCGGGCGATCGATGCGCCCGAAGCCCATCGCATTGGCCTTGTCTCCCACGTCGTGGATCATGGCGACATCACCGACGTTGTCGAGGCTGAAGCTCGACGCTTTGCCAACATTCCTGCGAACCAACTGGCGCTCAACAAGCTCCTCATCAATCAGGCGTTCGAGAACATGGGGCTTCGCACCAGCCAGATGCTGGGCACGTTCTTTGACGGCGCGACCCGCCACACCGAGGAGGCGTACCGGTGGGTCGAGGGATTCTCAGAGCAGGGCTTTCGCGAAGCCGTTCGCGAACGCGACGACCCGTGGGAGGACTACGGCAGCGCTCCACGCTGAGCCAGTACGCCGCAGCACCGGCCCCTCACAACAAACCCGCTCGCCCGGAATTTACGCCTTGCTCCACTGTGGACGCGGGGTCCACACCTGCGATGTGGGGTCGGTCCTAAGTTCGACCACCCGGATGTCGCCAGCGAAGGCGAACGCTCCCCGATAGTGCTCGTATGCCACCGGGGTACCCCAACTTCGACCGATACAGAGGCCCTCCTGCACCATCGAATAGCCCATCGGCGTGATTCGGAATCGCTCCGACGAGTCGACGACCTCGCCATCGACGACGAGCGCTGCTGTGCCCCATCCCTGCTCGGTGGGGCGGTACTCGACCCCCACCTCACATTCGCGGCCGACCGGCAGAGGCGGCCCGACGAGTTCGTGCATCTCCATCTTCAGCACGTTGTGGACGTAGTACGGCCGGGCATTCTTCACGAACAGCGACCAACCGGCGAGCTCGCCGCCCTGGCACACCAGGATCCCATCATCGGCGTCACTGCGACGGGTGATGGACGCCGTGAGAGAGTGTTCGCAGTTGAGGATGCGCGGTAGGGACGGATTCGGGATCGGCCGCGTGCCCGAGAAGTAACGGTAAACGTCGCGACCCTCCGATGCCGCTGGCCGCTTCGGATCGATGAACCGCTCACGACCGCGGTCGTCGAGCGGGAGGACATTGTGGGCTTCGGCCTCCTGCCACCACAGGTCGATCAGTTCCGTGAGCTTGTCGGGCTGCTCGGAAGCGAGGTTGTGAGCCTGGCTGTAGTCCTCTGTCTGGTGGTACAGCTCCCACCGATCGTCGTTCCAGTCGGTGCCGGGCGCGTGCCACGTCACCGCCATCCAGCCGTCGTGGTAGATCGCGCGACTGCCGAGCATTTCGTAGTACTGCGTGTCCTTCGTCTCCGGTGCTCCTGGGTCGGTGATCGTTGCGGCAAAGCTCACTCCCTCGAGCGGCTGCTGGTCGACACCGTTGACACGGCTCGGGATCGGCAGACCCGCAAGCTCGAGCAATGTCGGGTAGATGTCGGTCACGTGGTGGTACTGGGTGCGGATCGCCCCCGGATCATGGATTCGTGACGGCCAATGCACGATCATCGGGTCGGTGTTGCCCCCTCGATGAGTGTCGCGCTTCCATCGCTTGAAGGGTGTGTTGCCAGCCATTGACCACCCCATGGGGTAGTGCGGGTCGGTATGTGGGCCACCGAGTTCCTCGACCTGCCCCATCATCTCGGCGACCGACATGTTCATCTGGTTGCGGAATCGCTCGGTATTCGTGGTGCCACGCTGACCGCCCTCCGACGACGCGCCGTTGTCGGAGAAGAAAAGCAGGAGCGTGTCGTCGAGGATCTCCAGATCACGCAACGCACCGACGAGTCGGCCGATCTGTGCATCGGTGTGGTCGACAAACCCGCAGTAGGTCTCGTGGAGGCGAGCGAACAGGTACTTCGAGTCGTCATCGAGTTCGTCCCACAACGCGACCCCCGGGTTGCGCTCAGGCAGGTCGCAGTCAGTGGGGACCACGCCGAGTTCCTTCTGCCGCTCGAAGATCCGGTCGCGCTCCACGTCCCATCCGTGGTCGAAGCGCCCCCGATAGGGCGCAATGAACTCCTCAGGCGCATGAAAAGGGCAATGCGACGCGCCAAAAGGCAGATACGCGAAAAAGGGCCGTCCGCTCGCCACCTGCTGCTGGTCTTGGATCATCGCAATGAGGTTGTCGACCAGGTCTTCGCTGACGTGATAGTCGCCACCATCGCGGCCCTCGCTAGGGGTTGGCACACGGTGGTTGTCGACCGTGATCATCGGGTGCCACTGGTCGACCTCACCGGGAAGAAACCCATAGAAGCGTTCGAAGCCCTGGCCGAGCGGCCACCGGTCGAACGGCCCCGCCGCGGTCGCCTCCGACGTCGGCGTGAGGTGCCACTTCCCCGCGCAGTAGGTCGAGTAGCCAGTCTGGCGGAGCACCTCAGCGATCGATGCAGCCGACTTCGGCAGGAACGAGTTCGAGCCAGGGAAGCCGGTCGCCATCTCAGCGATCGTGGCGAACCCAACCGAGTGGTGATTACGGCCGGTCAGCAGCGCCGCCCGGGTCGGTGAGCAAAGTGCAGTCGTATGGAAGTTCGTGTAACGGAGACCGTTCTCGGCCAGGGCGGCGATATGAGGTGCATCGACGGGGCCGCCGTAGCACGACAGCTGCCCAAAGCCCAGGTCGTCCATCAGGATTACGACGATGTTGGGAGCCTTCTCCGGCGGACGAGCAGGTGGCGGCCAGTCCGGTGTCGACTCGGCGTAGGTGGCCTTGATCTCCCCACCGAACGACGGCGGCTTCGGCGGAAGGATGTCGGTCGGGTGCATGTCAGCCATCGGCGAAGTCTGACCGGTACGAAAACCTCGCGCCAGACATCTCCGAATCCTTTCAACGACCCACTCATTTACCTCACCGCCGAGTCGGCACCATGGGGGCTCCCCAAGCGACCCCGGCCCCGATTGGCCGCAGCGATGTCCCCGCGCTCAGCCCGCTCGCAAACCTGCCGCTGCCGCGCCCGCGCGCCGCCCGGTGCTCAGGCAGGCCTGGATCAGATAGCCGCCGGTCGGGGCGTCCCAGGCCAACATCTCGCCGGCAACCCAGGTCCCGGGGCGGCGGTGCAGCATGCCGCTCTCGTCGACTTCCCCCGCTACGACACCTCCAGCCGAACTGATCGCCCGGCGGATCGAGGCAAGGCACTGCAGCGGGAGCGGCACCGCCTTGGCAAGCGCAGCCAGGTCGCCTGGGTTCGTCGGTGGCTGGTTGCCGGTTGCCTCTCGAATGATCGCAACTGCCACCGGTTGCAGGCCAACGCGTCGAAACCAGGTAGCGAGTGAGTCCTTCGGGCGGCGCCGGTCGGCAAATCGTTGTGCCAAGCCGGCCTCGGTGAAATCGGGTTGCAGATCAATCTCAAGCCACGGCTGTCCCCCCGCAAGCGCAACACGAATCTGCGGATTCAGTGCGTAGATGGGACCGCCCTCCAGGCCCGACGCAGTGATGGTCGGCTCACCCCGCACGGTCCGGCCACCGACCGACACAGCCACATTCTTGAGCGGTGTGCCCTCGAATCGCTCGAGGAGCGCCGCTGACCACTCGACGTCGACGCCCGCGTTTGAGGCGACGAGCGGATCGACGGCAATGTCGGAGGCCGCGAACGCAGTGACCCAGGAGCCGTCACCGCCGACCAACGGCCACGAAGCGCCCCCCAACGCGAGCACAGTACGTTCGCTGGTGTCGTCGAAACCCGTCCATGGCGTGCCCGACTCGAACCTCACGCCCAGCTCAGTGAGACGGGCCAGCCAAGCACGCACCAGTGCAGTTGCTCGCATCGCCGCCGGGAACACCCGCCCACTCGACCCCACGAACGTGTCGGCCCCGAGCTCGTCGGCCCACGTCCGCACAGCGGAAGGCGGAAAGGCCCGGATCGCCGGCTCGACCAACTCGCGGCCATCGCTGTAGCGACCCAGAAGCTGCTCAAGCGGTTCGTCGTGCGTGAGATTCAACCCGGAACGACCGGCCAGTAACAAGACGCGACCAAATGAGCGCCGCTGATCGCGCAACGTCACCCGCGCCCCGACGGTCGCTGCGGCTTCGGCGGCCATCAGGCCAGCCGGTCCGGCGCCGACCACGACCACATGCGGCTGGCTGCTCGACTCCACGCGAGCACCCTAGGCCCGCGAGTGGGGCACACTGAGCCTCGTGAAAGGATCCGGCAAACTCCCCCTTGACACGGTCGACATCGCCTCCGGGCCTATCTTCATCGCGACGATGCTGTGGGAGGCAAAGATCCTCCGCGAGCGCAACCAGCGAGAGTTCGGCGATCTTGACAGCTGGACCGGTGAGCAGTTGTCCGATCCGACCGACCCACCCGACCCGTTGGTCCCGGTCGGCTACGACACGACCGATACTCGTGCGAGTCTGCTGATGCTGCTGGGCAACGTGACGGTCAACGCCTTGCTGGCACCGGTCTTCGCCAAGACCACGAGCACGCTCTACGAACGACGGTTCTTCACGATCAAGAACCCCGTCGCGTCGTGGGTGACTGCCTTCATCGCGTGGGACTTCATCTACTACTGGAGCCATCGCTGGCAGCACGAGCGACGACTCCTGTGGGCGAACCATGTCACCCACCACTCAAGCGAGCGTTACAACCTCTCGACGGCGCTTCGCCAGCCCTGGCAGAGCTACCTCACGTTCTTCAGCTATCTGCCGATGCCGCTGCTCGGGTTCCCACCCAACCAGATCGCCAAAGCCAGCCAACTCAACCTGCTTTACCAGTATTGGATCCACACCGAGGTGATCGACAAGCTCCCACCCACAGCCGAGGCGGTCCTCAACACCCCGTCGCATCATCGGGTCCATCACGGTGCAAATCCCCACTACATCGACAAGAACTACGCCGGCGTATTCATCGTCTGGGACAAGCTGTTCGGCTCCTTCGAACCCGAACATCGGCGAGTGAAGTACGGCCTCACAACAAATCTCGATACGCACAACCCGTTTCAAATCGCGTACCACGAAACCACCGACATCGTTCGCGACGTCGTCCAGCGCCGGGGCTGGCGTACCAAGCTGCGCTCGGTCCTTGGCCGCACCGGCTGGGACCCCGACGGCAGCGTCACCTGAACGATCTGGCCGGCTGCAGCGTTCGAGGAATCCGCCGAGACGGCTGCGGCTCTCCCAGGCCCTCTTGGGGCAGCCTGCACCCATCTCGGACACCGAGGCGTTGGCCGCTACGGTGGGCGGCCGTGCAGCTCTTCGACACGGCCCGCGGTGAGGTCGTCCCGTTCGAACCGGGCCCCGAGGTCCGAATGTATGTCTGCGGCATAACGCCGTACGACTCGACCCACCTCGGCCATGCGAACACGTACCTCCTCTACGACCTCCTGATCCGGCGTCTCGAAGATCTCGGCCACGAGGTCAAGCTTGTCCGCAACATCACCGATGTCGACGACTCGATCCTGCCGAAGGCTCGCGAACTCGGTATCGACTTCCTCGAGCTCGCCGCCAGCGAGACGGCCCGCTTCCACCGCGACATGGTGGCCCTCAACACAAGGCCTGTCTTCAACGAGCCTCACGCCACAAAGTGGGTCGCCGAGATGGTCGACATCATCGAAGTGCTCGAAGCGAAGGGCCATACCTACGTGGTCGGCGGCACCGTCTTCTACGACGTGTCGACGTTCCCAGACTTCGGTGCCCTCTCGGGCTACAGCGACGAACAAATGATTGAGCTCTCCGCAGAGCGGGGCGGCAATCCCAACGACCCGCGGTTACGCAACCCGCTCGACTTCATCCTCTGGCAGCCATCTCTCGATGACGAACCGATGTGGCCATCGCCATGGGGGGACGGTCGCCCTGGTTGGCACATCGAGTGTTCGGCGATGTCGATGGGAATCCTTGGCCCAACCCTCGACTTGCACGGCGGCGGTTCGGATCTGATCTTCCCACATCACGAGTGCAGCCGGGCCCAGAGCGAGGCGGCTAACGGCGTCACCTTTGCGAAGCACTGGATGCACGGCTGCATGGTGGCGTATCAGGGAACCAAGATGTCGAAGTCGCTCGGCAACCTCGTGTTCGTGAGTGAGCTTTCGAAAACCCACGACCCACGGGCCATCCGACTTGCGCTGATGCGTCACCACTACCGCACCGACTGGGAGTGGTTCGACGACGACATCGAAGTCGGCGCCAAGCTGCTCGACCGGATGCACCGGGCCGCCCATGCCACGGGGGGCCCTGACCCTTCGGGCTTCGCGGACCGTGCACGCGCTGCGCTCGATAACGACCTTGATGCACCGACGGCGCTCGCGGTACTGACCGAGCTCACCGACGCGATTCTCCAGGGCGGGGACGACCCTGCAGCCCCTACAGTTTTGGCTGAACTTGGTGCGCTCGTTGGCGTCGACCTCAGCGCCGCTCCCGCCCCGATCAGCTAAACCCCGAACCAGAGAGAGCCAACCCGTGATCCGCCTCTACGACACGCTCACCGGCGACGTCCGTGCGCTTGCGCAGCGCGACGAGGGCAAGATCTCGCTGTACGCGTGTGGGCCCACCGTCTACGACCACCCGCACCTCGGGCACGCCCGCCAGGCTATGACGTACGACTTCATGCGCCGTTACTTCGAATGGCAGGGTCTCAAGGTCCACCACGCTGCCAACGTCACCGACATCGACGACAACATCATCAACCGCGCCAACCGAGAGGGCTCGACCGAACCCGAGGTCGCAGCCGAGTGGAAAGCGGTCTACGACGAGGCGATCTTCGAAGGTCTCAACATCCTCCATCCTCACGACCGCCCTCACGCCACCGAGTTCGTCGATGAGATGGTCGAGTTCATCCAGACCCTGGTCGACAACGGCACCGCCTACGCCAATGACTCCGGCGTGTACCTCCGGGTGCATCTCGTCGAGGGTTACGGCGACCTCGTCCACCGCTCGCTCGACGAGCTCCGAGAGGGCGCCGGCGCCCGCGTTGAAGTTGACGACAACAAGGAAGATCCGCTCGACTTCGCGCTCTGGAAGGCAGCCAAGCCCGGCGAGCCTGTCTGGCCTTCACCGTGGGGTGACGGTCGTCCGGGCTGGCACATCGAGTGCGTCGCCATGAGTCTCGGCATCCTCGGTGACGGATTCGACCTTCACGGTGGTGGAACCGATCTCGCGTTCCCGCATCACACCAACGAACGAGCCGAAGCGATCGCCGCAGGCCGCGACTTCGCTCAGCACTGGGCGCACAATGCGATGCTCAACATCGGTGGTGAGAAGATGTCGAAGTCGCTCGGGAACTACACAACGATCGGCGCGCTCCTCGACGAACACCCCGACAACGGGCGAGCCCTCCGCCTCGCGCTGCTGCAAACGCACTACCGCAAGACGATGGAGCTCAACACGGGCGTAATGGAACAGGCCCGCGAGGGCGTCAAGCGCCTCGACGCGATGGCACGCAAGGCGACGTCGGCAGGCGTGGCGCTCAACGGCACTGAACGTGACGCCGATGCGATCGCTGCGTTCACCGCAGCGATGGACGACGATCTCGGCACTCCCGAAGGAGTCGCGACCATGTTTGAGACGATCCGCCGGGCCAACGCCGCCCTCGACGCTGGCGACGACTCGGCCGCGATTCTTGCCGCGACCGCAACCGATCTCGCCGCCGCGATGGGCCTCGAAATCCAGGACTCCGAACCGGCCGGCGACGACGACGCCGAGATCGGCGCCCTGGTCACGGCTCGAACCCAGGCACGAGACGACAAAGACTTCGCCGAAGCCGACCGGATCCGCGACGAACTCACGACACTGGGAGTAACCGTCGAGGACACTGCGAACGGCCCGATCTGGCATCGTTCGTAAGTGACGATCCTCGAACCCGTCCCGCTCGATCAGCTTCCGGTTCTCCCCTCCCAGCCTGCAGGGGTGCCATGGCCTACCAAGGACTGGCCCACCGGCTCACTCCCCGACCACGTCAACCCAGCCGAACTGGAAAGGCTTATCGAGCGGGCCTTCGGGCCGGAGCCCGACCCTGGTTTCGGCGAATCGCACGCGCTCGTCATCGTCCACGAAGGTCGTGTCGTCGCCGAGCGCTACGGCACCGACATCGAGCCCGACACGCCGCTGCTGTCGTGGTCAATGGCCAAGAGCGTCACCCACTCGCTCGTCGGCATCCTCGCCGACGAGGGTCGGCTCGACCCTGAGGCACTCGCCCCCATCGACGCATGGCGCGGCGCAGACGATCCGCGCAACCGCATCACCCTTGCGCACCTACTTCGCATGACCGACGGGCTCGAGTTCAACGAGGACTACGCGCTTCCTTCCGACGATGGCGCCAGCTCGGGCGACGTTCGATGGAGCCACTGCATCGACATGCTGTTTGGTGCCGGGAAGGACGATGTCGCCGGATACACCATCGATCGGCCTTCGCGTCACGAGCCTGGCTCCGTCTTCAACTACTCATCGGGCACATCCAACGTCATCGCACGAATCATCAGCGACGAGCTCGGAGGCGGCCCCGACGGGCTGCGGTCGTTCATGAACGAACGGCTCTTTCATCCGATCGGGGTCAGAACCGCTAATCCAACCTTCGACCTAGCCGGCAACTTCGTCGGCTCGTCGTACCTCCACATGACCGCACGCGACTGGGCTCGCTACGGCCTCCTCAACCTTCGCGGTGGGGAATGGGACGGCGAGCAGATCTTGCCCCGCGCGTGGGTCGAGAGCTGCCGACGAGCCTGGGCTGCCGACGCAGAAGGCAACCACTTCGGCACCCACTGGTGGGTTGGCGACGACAGCCGGGGCTCGTTCTGGTGCAGCGGCTTTGAGATCCAGCGGGTCATCTGCGTGCCGACTACTGACGTCGTTGTTGTTCGGCTCGGCAGGACCCCACAAGAGGACTACGACACACCCAAGCGCTGGCTCGACATGATCATCGCCCTCTTCGACTGATCGCGTTCCCCGTCACAACGGTCTCCGACTGCACTACCCATCGGCACGATCTCCGACCGCGTAAACAAAGCCGGAGCGGGTACCGACGATGACCTTCCCGTTCCACAACGCCGGGGTCGACTCGATACAGCCACCGAGCCTGATCTCCCAGAGCTTGGAGGGCTTGACCGTGGTGTCAGACACATCAAAGGCGTGCAACGTGCCACCGCAGTCGCCCTGGATCCACACATCGTCGACGATCACCGGAGATGCCCACGTCGGCCCGGGTAAACCGACTCGCCACCGCTCCTCGCCGGTAAACCGATCAAGGCCGAGTACGTCGCCACTGTCGGTCGGCACGATAAGCAGGTCGGCGTGCAGGCCAGGCGTGGCCCAAATACCCGAATCGAGCCTCGGTCGCTGGTCGACACCCCACACGAGCGCCTCGTCGGGCGGCTTCGTCGGGTCAAGCTTGATGATTTGGCCGACCTCCCGGCTGCGAGCAGTGCCCCGCTCGTACTCGACGCCGGCGTAGAGCATCCCCTCGTCGTCGATCACCAACGTGGCGTCGACGTCGTCGCCGGCCCAGTACCGAAAGACCTGGAAGACATCGAGGCCGTGCTCAAGTCCGGCAAGGTCCCAGCCCTGGATTAGCCCGCCACTATTTGCGAAGTACACGACGTTGCCCGACATCGCGACGGAGCTCTCGATGGACACATTGTTCCCGACTGCCCGGGTCAGTTCCTCGTCCCAGCCAGGACGGTTGAACACGAGTTCGGGCTCGACCGTGACCATGCCGTTCTCGTCGTAGCCCCGGTTGAGCTTCACGACATGGAACTGACTGTTCTCACCGCCTACCAATAGGTGATCGCGCAAGATCAGCCCTGCGCCATCCCAGTCGTTGTTCCACTTTGTGGGTGACACGTCGAAGGCGTTGAGCGCCCAGAGCTCGCGAGGTTCGGCACCGTCGAACGCGATGACTCGATAGTTATTGTCGCGGCTCCCGGTGTACAGCAGCGGGTAGCCGTCAGGGTCGATCGTGACCGACCCTTTGATGATGTCGCCGGTCGGGAACGACGGCAGCTTCGCCTCGCCGGTGTCGAAGTCGAGGAAGTGCACATGGCGGTCGTACGCCCCGAACGCGACCCAGGTCTCACCACTACGTTCGAAGACGGCCGGCTGGCCGGTCCACCCCGAGCCACACCAGGTGATTGCCTCGCCCCCAACCGACGACGTCGCACACATTGCGCGATCGGGGTACGACCACACCACCTCGGGATCGCTTGGCACCGGACCCCGCCCGTAGTAGGTGCGGGTCGGGTTGCCGCGAAAAGTCAGCAACCCGTCGACGCTGTCTCCGTACGGCTCACCTACCGAGGCTGGGTCGACCCAGCCTCGGTAGGGCGGCTCGGTAGTGGTTGTTGTCGACGTCGAGGTGGTGGTCGTTGTCGATGTTGTGGTGGTGGAGGACACAACCGGCGCATCAGCCTGCTCGGCCGGATCGAGCTCGCCGGCCGGGTTTGGCCAGACGATCAACGCCAACAACAACACGACCATGAGCGACAGCCCTGGGATCGCAAGACGGGCGATTCGGGCAGAGCCCGATAGGGCGCCAGGTGTCACACCGAGAGGCGTAGCTGACCGACCGTAGGCTCGTCGCTATGGAGACCCGAGAGACCTGCACCAACGGTCAACTCTTCTGGCGGGGCATCACCCGAGCGTGTGGCGTGTGCGGCGAACGCGGGCTCACCCGTCGATTGGTCGCCCTCAGCGAGACATGCCCCCGGTGTGGCTTCCGATTCGAACGCTACCCGGGCCACTTCCTCGGCGCGGTCACGATGAGCACGATCGTGACATTCGGCCTGATCCTGATCAGCGTGCTGGTCGGCGTGTGGGTCCTGTGGCCCGACGTCGATGCGCTGCGGCTCTCGATCGTTCCCCTGGCGATCGCGGTAATCGTTCCCGCTGCGTTGCACCCCACCTGTAAGACCCTGTGGGTCGCCATCGACCTCATGATGCGACCGCTCACCCCCGGTGAAGCTGTCGCGGATCTCGTCACCGAGGAAGGCGCGCCGCAGGAGGGGTGAGCGGACCGACGCCACAGCGTCGGGTACGTCACGACCACGCAACGGGCTCCACTGCATCTGGCCCGGCCCCGCAACCTCGGTGCGCGAGCGGTCAGGATTCGTCGACGAGCCGGGCGCACCGTGGGTGCGAGGCCTCGTCAGCGCGGTGCCACCCGCTGCGGCCCGCAGATCGGTGAGCGTCCATCCCTTGGGTACCGAGGCCCGCTCAAGATGCACGGCACACAGCGCAGTTCCGTAACGATCGCCAGTCGGATCGCCCAGCGGAAGCAGCTCCACGCAACACTCACCGTTATGAGACAACAGGATGCCCGCCTGCTCTCGACCACATGCCGGACGCTGACACGACGCCATGGTCGGAACGTACCGAAGGGGTCTGATCCCCTCTGGGATCCTCATCACATCTGTGGATAACCGCTACCGACTGCTCAGAACGGGGCGGGTTACCCTCCACTCATGATCATCGGGTTCGACGCCGACGACACGCTGTGGCACAACGAGGACGGGTTCCAGGCCAGCCACCGCGAGTTCGAATCCCTCCTTGCACAGTGGGCTGACGCCACCACGATCGAAGACCAACTATTCGTCATCGAGCAGCGCAACATGCCTCGCTACGGCTACGGCGTGAAGGCGTTCACCCTGTCGATGATCGAAACGGCCATCACCGTGTCCGAGGGCGAGGCCAGCGCAGCACTCATCGCCGAGATCCTCGACCTTGGTCACGCACTTCTCGACCGGCCCGTCAAACTGATCGACGGCGTCGTTGAGGTGCTCGATGAGCTCGCCGACCTCACCTTGATGCTCATCACCAAGGGCGATCTCTATCACCAGCTCTCCCGCATCGACTCGAGCGGGCTGCAGGAACGGTTCTGGCAGACCGAGGTCGTCGCCCACAAGGACGTGCCGACCTATGAGCGAGTGCTCGCCCTCCATGGCGTGGACCCAGCACAGTTTGTCATGGTCGGAAACTCGTTACCCTCCGACGTTCTCCCGGTAATCGAGCTCGGCGGACGAGGTGTGCACGTGCCCTATTACGTGACGTGGGGCCACGAACACCACGACGGCGACCACGAAGCTCCAGTAATCGAGTCGCTGACCGACCTCCCAGCGCTCCTGTCGGCGTGGGGGATTCGCTGACGCTCAGCGCGTCGCGATGATCTGCACCGGGGCGAGGATGCCACTGCGGAGCGCAGCGCGCAGGTTCTCGAACATGGTGAGAAAGTTTGGACCCATCACGGTGGCGAGGGACAAAGCAGCTGTGCCCTGCTCGTCTCCGGCTGCGGCTGCCCCGACCCGGCTCACGAATTGAACAACCGCACGAGGTGGGCCCTGTTCGCTACCCACCGCAGGTGCATCCAACGCCATCTGGGTCCGATCCTCAGGCTCGGTGACCGCGAACCCGGCGGCCTCGAGCGCGGCGACATACGCGTCGGGCGTCTCGACGTGGACATGCTCAGCCGCGCTGGCGAACGGCTGGGGAAGGTCGAAGACCCCTTCCCCAACACGCATGATGTCGTAGATCGCAAAGCGCCCACCCGCTGGAAGGAGTCCGGCCACCCCAGCAAAGAGTGCGTGTTTGTCGGCGACGTTCATCCCGACGTGCATCAACATGGCTGCGGTGACAGTGGAATCTGGAGCGAGTTGGTTGGCATTGCCGACCACGAACGCCGTTCGACCAGCGAGCCCAACGCGGGCCGATAACACGGTGGCCGCGTCGACGAACGATGGCGTGAGGTCAACCCCGGTAACCCGGCAGCCGGTGAGCGAGGCGAGCCGGCGGGCTGGGCCGCCGATCCCGCAGCCAATGTCGAGGAGGTGATCGTCGGCGCTGAGGCCGAGGTCAGCGGCGAGGGCAGCCGTCGCGGTCGCACCCCCGAGGTGAAACTCGTCGGCCGGCGCGAGGTCATCGATCCCGATATCGGCGTCGCCGTACGCCGAAAGGATGGCGTCCGCCAGATCAGGTACGCGCGTGTAGTGGTCACTGAGCACCTAGCGGCTCCTCCATTCGAGCACTGCCCTAACGTAACAGTTGTGCGTCACTTGGAAGGTCCTGAGCTCACGTCGTATGACGTGATCGATGCCGATCTCGCGAAGCGGGTCCGCGTCGTCACCGTCCCCGTGTTGCCACGCGGCGCCTCCGGCATGACAATCGGACGCTGGATCTTCCTCAAGAACGACCGCGACCGCGTCGGTGATCGCGAACTGATGGCGCACGAGCTTGTCCATGTGCGCCAATACGCCGAGCTCGGCTATCTCCGATTCTCGGTGCGCTATCTCCGCCACTACGCCCTCGGCTTCCTCCGTCACCGCCATCACCGGAAGGCGTATCTATCGATCCCGGCTGAGGTCGAAGCACGGGCCGACGCCAGTGCCTGGCGGGATCGTCACGCCCGGCGCGGCGCTCCACAAACGATCGAGTGACACGTGCCCGTTGATCTAGGATGTGAACGACTGTTCACGTACCCGCCTTCGGGTGGGTCCTGCTACCCCACCCACCGATCGGGTCTTCTCGGCCCGGATGGTGCAAGCAGTAGCGCTGACCGAAGCGATCGGTGAGCGGGATGTCAGCATCGGCATGATGAACATGACTGGTCAACTGGGCGCGGCCGCTGGCATCACCGTCCTCGGTTCGATGGTGATGTCGGTCTTACGCGCGAGCGTCTACTTCGGCACGCTGTCGACCGGCGCGATCCTTGCGCTGATCGCCGTCGCAATGGGCAGTGCGATCCGCTTTACCGGTCCAGCCCAGACGCGACCAACCCCGGCCTCGCCCACCGCGCTCTGCAGCGCAGTCGTGGATCCAGACCGGGGTCGCCGTCGGAGCTAGGCGGTCAGGTCTCGTAGGTGTAGAAGCCTTGGCCAGTCTTACGGCCAAGCTGGCCAGCGGCGACCATGCGGCGTAGGAGCGGCGGTGGAGCGTAGAAGGCCTCGTTGTATTCGTCGTGGAGCGACTCAGCGGTCCAGAGCATGACATCGAGACCGATCATGTCGCTCAACTCCAGCGGACCCATCGGGTGACCGGTGCCAAGCTTCATCGCCTCGTCGATGTCGGCCGCCGAGGCATGGCCGTTCTCGAACATGCGCATCGCCTGACACAGGTAGGGGACAAGCAACATGTTGACCACGAAGCCGGCCCGGTCCTTGCAGTGCACGACCCGTTTGCCGAGAACATCGGTGGCGAACGCATCGGCGGTGGCCTTCGTGTCGTCGGAGGTGCGTTGCGTCGAGATGACCTCGACCAGCTTCATTACCGTCGCCGGGTTGAAGAAGTGCATGCCGACGACCTTGTCGGCACGCCCGGTGACCATCGCGACCTCAATGATCGGGTACGACGACGTGTTAGTGGCGATGACAGCGTCAGCGCCGAGGATGCCGTCGAGCTCGGTGAAAATTTCCTTCTTGAGCTCAAGGTTCTCGGGCGCTGCCTCGATCACGAGATCACAGGGGGCAAGATCGGCCATCTCGGTGGTCCACGTGATGTTGGCCACCGCAGCATCGCGGGCGGCTTCGTCGAGCTTGCCGCGTGCGACGGCCTTCGCCATCGAGCCTTCGACCTTACCCTGTCCGGCTTCGACGGCCCCAACGTTGATATCGCGTGCGATCACCATGACGCCGGCCTTCGCCGCTACTTCGATGATGCCCGACCCCATCGCGCCGGTTCCGATCACGCCGAGCGTGTGAATCGCCACGATCAGCTCTCCTCGATGGTGACCGACTCGATGACGACGTCGGTGTGGGGACGATCCATACGGTCGGTGTCAACCTGCTGCATCTCGTCGATGATCTCGAGCCCGCTCACGACCTTGCCAAACAGCGAGTACTGCGGCGGAAGGCCCATACCGCTGGCGCCCGACACGATAAAGAACTGGCTGCCGTTGGTGTTGGGACCGGCGTTGGCCATCGCCAGCGAGCCGATCTCATAGCGGCCGGGGGCCGGGAGTTCGTCTTCGAAGCGGTAGCCGGGCCCACCGCGACCGGTGCCGGTCGGGTCGCCTCCCTGGCACATGAAGCCGTTAATGATGCGGTGGAAAATAATGCCGTCGTAGTAGTGGTACCGAGCGAGCGTGACGAAGTTGTTGACCGTCTTTGGCGCCTGGGCGGCGTTGAGGTGAATCACCAGCGTGCC
The DNA here is from genome assembly GCA_029247365.1 of Acidimicrobiales bacterium. Lineage (GTDB taxonomy): Bacteria > Actinomycetota > Acidimicrobiia > Acidimicrobiales > Aldehydirespiratoraceae > UBA11606. The sequence goes on from JAQWLJ010000002.1 coordinate 61,731, forward strand.
AAGGCTGGTGACCATCGTTGCGGTGTAGTTCTTCTCGGGGTCGATGCACATCGGGGGTGCTTCATCGAACTCCTGCTGCTTCGGGCTGGAACCGTCGGCGTTGGGACACAGGGTCGCCATGGTGATCTCGCTCTCGTCAAACGTTGTGGGGCGCCCTCGCGCCGTGGCAGAGGCTACCGCGGGCCAGGGATCACCCAATGAGCTAGCGCCATCCGCTTAGGGTGACGTTTGTGAGGGAGACGACACGTCCAAGCCGCCGACGTGCACCGCGGGTTCTCCACGCGTGCCCGAGTTGTGACGTCACTTGGCGGGGCGACGACACCACTACCTGCTGGTTCTGTGGCTCCCCTGGAGTCGAAGCCGGACACGCCCGCCTCGTGGTCGAGGACGAGAACGCCGCCTGAGTCACTGGATGGCCGCTGGCCGGGCCGGTACCGTGACCCGCAATGACAGATGCAGGGCAACAATGACACCGCATTGGGCCGATAGCCGGGTCGAGGTCTACCGGTACGTGGTCGGACCCATGGACAACAACGTGTTTGTGATTCGCTGCCACGAAACGGGCGAAGCCGTACTGCTCGATGCGGCGAACGAGCACGAGAAGCTTCTCGAATTGTGCGAGAGCCTCGGCGTGCAGACAGTGCTGGAGACCCACGGCCACTGGGACCACATCCAGGCCGTACCCGCGATCCGCGACGCGGGTTACAGGGTCGGGATCGCCGCTGAAGATGCAGCGATGCTGCCCTCGTACGACTACATCCTCGAAGACGAGTCCGTCATCGAGGTGGGCCGGTTACGGATCCATACACATCACACGCCTGGTCACACCCCAGGGTCGATGTCGTTCAGCGTCGAGGGTGCCCCATTGTTGTTCAGTGGCGACACCCTCTTCCCGGGCGGCCCGGGTGGGACCCAGTTCGAGGGTGGCGACTTCCCCACGATCATGTGCAGCATCGAAGATCGCATGTTCCGTCGCTTCGATGCCGAAACGGTCGTTCTCCCTGGCCACGGGCTCGATACCACGCTCGGCACGGAGGCCCCAAACCTCGACGAGTGGGCAGCCCGAGGTTGGTGAATTGACCACCCCGGCACCCGCTTTTTGACGGGCGGGCCGACAATCTCATCGCCGTCATCCCCCCGAGACCTCCGTGATCGCGACCCATAACGCGGGCACAACCACAACGTTTGGTTTCAGGTTTTTCGGCCGGGACCGTCTTCTTCTCGCCCCGACGCCCCAGCAGTCGACCTCCTCTCTGGCACGACCCCGCACCACGATTTGTCACCGACGCGGGAACCACAGACGGATTGCGTTCGTCAGACTCACACTCGATACCCCTCACAGGAACATCCCCGACAATGAACCGATTCCGAACGCTTGCTGCGAGCCTGCTCGCCATCATCGTGTTGGCTGCCGCATGCGGCGACGACACGGCCGACATCGCAGTCGCCGGCGAGGAGCCGTCGAGCAATGACAGCAACGACGAACTCCCAGTCAACGACGACGAACCCACCGACGAGCCGCTCAACGCTGGCCCGTACCCCATCGCCGACCTCACCTTCGAGGTGGATCTCGGTGACGGCGTAACCGCCGCGTACCGCCTTGCGTGCCTCGGCGACACCGCGACGTTCACCGGTGACACCGCCCTCTTCGCCGATGAGGCGTGCCTTGCGCTCAACGACCTCGAACTTCGTAGCCGGCTGCTTACCGACGACCATCTCGACAGGATGTGCACCGAGCAGTACGGCGGTCCTCAAACGGCCAGCGTCACGGGAACCCTCACCGATGAACCCGTCGACACCACGATCACTCGTGCGAACGGCTGCGGCATCGCCGATTGGGACCGCGCACTGATCGCCTTGCTCCCGAGTGCGGCCTGATTTGGACGCCCTGTCGGTCAATCCGGTGGGACACACCATTCACTCACCTGCATTTTCTCGTCATTTGGCGTAAAGGAATCGCCACTCGTGGACGAAGACACATCATCGGATCTGCCAGATTGTCCGGCCCGACCAGGAGGTCGCCCATGGGAACCAAGGATCAGCTCATCGAAGCCCTTTCCTTCACCCTTGAACCGGGTGAAACCATCCAGACGTGGCGTCCGGTTGTCACCAACGGCAAGGTTGCGGAAAGCACCTACCAGACAACCCTCGCCCTGCTCGGACCGAGCGCTTACTGCGCCGCCACCCGCGGTGCCGTCGCCAGCGTCGGCGAAGTGCCCAGCCGCACCAACCTCGTGGTTGTCACCGACCGGCGTGTCCTTTGGTGCAACAAGACCCGCATCAACGGCGAGATCGTCGTCGGCGGAAGCGACCACCTCGATGCCTTGCACAGCGTCGACATTGTTCCGGCCCGTATCGCTCTCGCGAAGCTTCGCTTCGTATTCCACGATGGCTCGGTTGTCCAGTTCGACCTCCCCTCGGACCACAGGGCTGACGACTTCGCCTTGGACACTGCACGTCTGCTACTACACCAGCCCACCGCAGCCTGATCACGCCTTCTCTCCAACGGAACTCGGCACCGAGGCCTCCGGGTCTCCGGGGCGGTAGTTTTGGGCCATGACGGAAACCGTGATTCTCTCCGGCGCTCGCACCCCGATCGGCAAGATGTCGGGGGCGCTCGCCTCGCTCAGTGGCACCGACCTCGGCGGCTTCGCGATCGAAGAAGCGCTCAAGCGCGCCGGCGTGGCCGGCGACGACGTCGACTTCGCCTACATGGGTCAGGTCGTGCAGGGCGGCGCCGGTCAGGTGCCTGCTCGTCAGGCTGCACTCAAGGGCGGAATACCCCTCACGGTTCCCTCGACCGCCATCAACAAGGCGTGCCCGTCGGGTCTCAACGCCATCGCCCTCTCGCACCGACAGATTGCGGTCGGCGAGGCTGAACTCTGCGTGGCAGGCGGCATGGAGTCGATGACTCAGGCGCCCTACATCCTCCAGCACGGTCGTGAGGGCTACCGGTACGGCGACGCCACGATGCATGACTCGCTCACGCTCGACGGCCTTTACTGCTCGATCGAGCACGAGCTGATGGGTGCCGGCACCGAGCGGTATGCGGCCGCAGCAGCGATGGCTCGCGCGCCGATGGACGAATACTCGGCCATGTCGCACGAGCGTGCAGCGATCGCCCAGAAGGACGGTCTGCTCGCCGAAGAGATCGTCCCGGTCACCATTCCACAGCGACGGGGCGACGCCATTGTCGTGCGCGACGACGAAGGCATCCGAGTGGGCGCCACCGCCGAATCATTGGCCAGGCTCACGGGCGCGTTCGGCGGTGCGGGCAACGTCACTGCCGGTAATGCCTCGCAGATCTCCGATGGCGGCGCCGCCACCGTCATCACCACGAAAGCCAAGGCCGATGCCCTCGGCATCGAGCCGTTGGCCGAGATCGTCGCCTACGGCGAGGTCGCCGGTCCCGACACATCGCTGCTCACCCAGCCAAGCCGGTCGACAATGGTCGCGCTCGAGCGGGCCGGGCTCTCTCTTTCCGACGTCGATCTGTTTGAGTTCAACGAGGCGTTCGCCGCCGTTGCCGTTGCGTCGATGGCCGACCTCGGCATCCCTGACGACGTTGTCAACGTCAACGGCGGCGCCATCGCCCTCGGTCACCCAATCGGAATGTCCGGTGCCCGCATCGCCATCCATCTGGCTTACGAACTCAAGCGTCGAGGCGGGGGCATCGGCGTTGCTGCTCTGTGTGGTGGTGGCGGGCAAGGAGATGCCCTCGTTCTCAGGGTGAATGGCTGATCGAGGCCACCCGCGACGACGTCATCAAGTCCGGCAATGTCACCATCCACAGGAGCAGATCACTCTTTCGTGCGTTGCCAGGTTCACGAGCGCTACGTACCTGGCGCCATGCCGCTACGGAGTCAGCGAGAACAGGCGACCCGCGCGTCGTTCCACAGCCAGCGAAGCAACTGTGCAGGCCTTGCGACGATGCGACGGAGCGGAACGGGGATACTCGTCGCGGCAGCAATCCTGGTCGGGGCCTGCAGCGCAACCGATGACCTGAGCGGACCGGCGGCGACGACCACCGGCCCCACGACGACCAGTGCCGCAACGACCACGACAACCACGACCACGACAACGACCACGACCACCACAACGACCACGACAACCACAACGACCACGACAACGACCATCCCGACAATCGACATCGTCGGATCACCGATGATCGAGTTTTCGATCGACATCGACGAGGCGGCATTCGACGGGCAGCTGAGCGAGGCCGACTTCCAGACGTTCGTCGTCGAGACACTCAGCGATGAGCGGTCATGGATCAGCCGCGGTGCGGGCTTTCGGCTGGTGTCCGAAGGTGGCCTGTTCACGATCACGGTGGCGACGCCCGCGCAAACCGATGAGTTGTGCTGGCCGTTACGAACCAACGGCCGATTCTCGTGCGCCCGCAACGGCTGGATCGTGTTCAACAGTGACCGCTGGTTCGGTGGGGCCGACTCGTGGCCAGCCGATCTCGAGACGTACCGCCGCTACCTCGTCAACCACGAGGTCGGCCACTACATCCTCGGCGCCGGCCATCCCGGCTGCCCCGGCAACGGCCAGCTAGCGCCCATCATGATGCAACAAACGAAAGGCCTCGGTGAATGCCAACCGAACGGCTGGGTGAATCCCTAGGGCCTCCTCTCGGCCTCTCCGTCGGCGATGCCGCTGACCCGACGCGCTGCGGGAGCAGCTTGCGATCGGGATCTGACCGCTTCGCACGCTTGCTCACGCCGAAACAACCGCCTCACCGACCGTCTGTGTCCGCCACATGAATCGAGTCTCCGACGGATCGACCGGGTACCGGCAGTGCATAACCAGCCGGTTGTCCCAGACCACGACCTCACCGAGCTGCCACGTGTGGCGATAGGTGAAGTCCTCCCGCGTGGCATGGGCCCACAGGGCGTCGAGCAACGCCTCACTCTCGCCGAGTGGCAGGTTTTCGACGTATCCGTTGGTGCGCCGGCCAAGGAAGAGGGCCTCATGTTCTGTGCCCGGCAGCCGGCGCAGGATCGGGTGGTATGTGCCAATTGCCTCAATCGGTGTCGCTGGTTCGGTCATGCCGACGCGCAGGGCACCGTTGCTCGAATAGGTCGAATCGTGCTTGATCCGCCTTCCCTGGACCTGGTTGCGAAGCTCGTCCGGCAGCGTCTGCGCAGCAAGCACCTGACTGCAGAAACCGGTGTCGCCGCCCTCCAGCGGGATCTGGCGGGAGTGCAGCAGCGTGAACGTCGGTGGGTTCGGGATGTAGCTCATGTCGGTGTGCCATTCCCATTCACCAAAGAACTTCTCGGTCGTCTCGACCCGTTCCTCAGTGCGAGGATTCACGTTGCCGAGGAAAAGCAGATACGGATCGATGCCCTTCGTCTTCAACCGGGCAACCTGTTCGTCGACAGTGAGTTCCTCTTCACCGTCGACGCTGCCCTTGCCGTAGCCGGTGATCATCCCGGGCGCGAACTCGTTTCGGCCGAACACAGCAGTGAGTGCGTTCAGCTCGTCGACTTCGAGCATGCGCCCGAACTCGAACACGAGCGTGCCGTGATGATCGACGGAAGCTCGGCGCAGGGTGTCAGCCGCGGCCGGCTCGTCAGCGAGCGCGAGCGGTTCCACTCCGGAAATGCGCGCGCCGAACCGGGCACCGTCGACTGGGCGGACGTCGATGTCCATCAGTGGCCCGATGCAATGCAGAACCGGTTGCCTTCGGGGTCAGCCATGATCGCCCACCGGAACCCGGCGGCCTCGTGCTCTTCGACGAAGGTCCCACCGAGCCCCTCGACCGCGCCGCGTGCCTCGTCGACATCGTCGACCTGGGTGTCGATGTGAACCCGACCCGATGTCGCTCCCGGGTCGGGCGATGCCTGCAACGCAAGCATCACACCACCGTCGTGTTGCGGTTCGAACCAGCAGAAGCCGGGGAACTCGCTTCGGATCCCGGTTCCGAGCATCGCCGCCCAGAACGTTTTCTCGGTTTCGAAGTCGGAGACGTTAATTACTGCGGCACCGAGCTTGGCCACCCGTTCAGTCATGGTGCGACGGTACCTCCGATCAGCGGGCGGAGCCCAGGTACCACGTCCATCGATGCGTTCCCGCGCCGATCCGATACTCGGGCAGCGTGTCGGGGCCGCATGCGTCGGTGCCGAGACCCCGCACTGCTGCATCGACATGGACCTCGGTGGTGACAGCCCGCTTAAGGTCCGCAAGCGTGGCCGCTGCGGTGAGCGCGGCGTCGTGGTGCGATCGCGCCGTCATCACAAGCGGCCGGGCACCCTCGACCCGCAGCCCACGACCACCATCGCCGGTCAGCGTCAGCCAGCGGGTATCGACATGGGCGGCGTGCTCCTGTGGCACGACGTAGGGGTGGTACTGCTCGTCGACGGTTGACTTCCATCGGCCGATCGTGGCACTCGACCGTCGGTCGGGATACGTCTCATGCGGACCCAGCCCAAACCACTCGACCCGATCGAGCGCGGCTGGCACCTCGAACCGCATGCCGATGCGGGGCATGTCCCGCCAGCGACTCGGGAGGTCGACGTGCTCGTCGAAGCGGGCGACGTCATCCTCGATCGTGATCCGCGTCCGGTGGCGAGCCTCCTCGTCAGCACCGACGATGCGACGGTCGACCGAGATGATCTCTGCGTCGCCGCGGTTGCGGCGACTGACCGAGTCGGTCACGAGCTCGATCTCGTCGAGGCCCCACCGCCGCCACGCGAGCCGGCGCCCCTTCACCTCGCTCATCCAACCCTGTTGGACGCCGTCGTTGTCGGTCGGCGCCCGCCACAGCCAAGGCACGATGTCGCCCACGACGACCGTCTCGCCGCCGATCCGGACTCCCGCAACGCCGGCGCCCGACGTATCAACCTCCACGATGCGGCGGCGGATCGTGCTTGGCGCCGTCTGACCACCGAGCGAGAACTGCTGCCACGAGACGACGTGCCCCCTCGGCGCCCAGGCGGATGCACCTCGCTGCACGAATTCGACGAGCACATGAGCCTCGCCATGGGGCAATCGTCGGGGCAAGGGCAAGGTGACCGTGGTGGACTCGCCGGCGCTGAGCTCGATGTTCTTGGTTCCCTGTTCGACCTTGGCGCCGTCGACGTCGACCCTCCACCGCAGCTGGAGGTCGTCGATCCCAGCAAAGAACCGCCGGTTCGTGACGCGCACACGTCGACCGCCAACGTGTTCGGCGGTCACAGGTCGGCATCCCCACGCCAGCTCGCGCATGACGGGATGCGGCGTGAGGTCGGGGCCGACGAGACCGTTGATGCAGAAGTTGGCGTCGTTGGGTTCGTCGCCGAAGTGGCCGCCGTACGCCCAGTAGAACCGACCATTGGCGTCGTGCTCGGCGAGGCCTTGATCTCGCCAGTCCCACACGAACCCACCGGCGATCGCTGGCTCGGACCAGAACGCGTCAAGGTAGCGGTCGAGTGAACCATTCGAGTTTCCCATCGCATGTGAGTACTCGCAGATAAGCAACGGCCGATCGTCCTTACCGGTTTTCTCCGCCCAACGGGCCCATTCGACGAGCGTCTGAATCGGCGCGTACATCGCGGTGAGCACGTCGTTGGAACTCCGTTCAGACTCGGTCGGCGGTCGCCGCCACGACTTGGCCGGCGACGCGTTGCGCCAGCGCTCGGCACCCTCGTGGTGCACGAACCGGCCCGGGTCGACCCGGTGGATCCAGGACGCTGCCGCGTCGTGCACCGGCGCATGGCCGGACTCGTTTCCAAGCGACCAGCCGATGATGCACGGATGGCTCCGGTCGCGGACGACAAGCCGCGTGATCCGCGACATGATCGCCGCCTCGTAACGGGGATCGTGGGCGAGGGCCTTCTCGCGGCCGTGGCACTCGACGTTCGCCTCGTCGATGACGTAGAGCCCGAGCTCATCGCACAGGTCGAGGAGACGGTGATCGTTCGGGTAGTGGGCAGTGCGAACAGCATTGAGGTTGTGCTGCTTCATCAGCACGAGCTCGTCTCGCATCTCGTCGACGGTGACCGTCTTACCCGTGACCGGATGATGGTCGTGTCGGTTCACACCAAGGACCTTGATCGCCACATCGTTGACTTTGAGCCGACGGTCGATCAGTTCGATACGACGAAAGCCAGCGCGGGTCGTGTACGCCTCGATGACCACACCGGCGGCATCGACCAACTCAGTAACGACGCGGTACAGCGTCGGCGTCTCGGCGGTCCACGGATCAATGTCGATGTCGGGAAACTCGACTGACGCTAGGTGGCCGTAGAAGTCTTCGGCGGCGAGGACCTCGGCGAACATCGAACCCCGAGCCCGGTCGCCGACGACTGCGGTAGCGGAACGAAGTCGGCGTCCACCGAGCGTCTCGAGCGTCACCCGAACGGCGTGTCCCGCAGCGGGCCCATTGAGGCGACCGGTCACCCGTAGTGAGCCGGTGTCGCGCCGAAAGTCATAGTCGGCGTCGATTCGAAGATCATCAAGCCGGGTACGAGCTCGTGCCTCCAGATGCACCGACCGGTGAAGGCCCGCATGCCACCAGTGGTCCTGATCCTCGATCCAGGTGGCGTCGGACCAGCGGATCACCATGACCGCAAGCAGATTGTCGCCCGTGGTCAGATGCGGAGTGAGATCGAACTCCGACGGCAACCGAGAGTCCTTGCCCATACCGACGAACTCACCATTGCACCACACGACCGCAACGCTCTCGAAGCCGCCGAGATGCAGCACCACGTCGCGGCCCTTCCAGGCCCGCGGGACCCGGAAGGTTGTGCGATGAAGACCGGTCGGGTTCTCCGGTGGGCTGTACGGGGCCTCAGTATCGGGCCACGGCATGACAATGTTGGTGTAGTGCGGCAGATCGCCTGTGTCCTGGCGAGTCCAGCAGCCGGGTACCGAAATCGCGCGCCAACGCTCGTCGGAACTTGCCGGTGCCATCCAGCGGGCCGGTGCCGCGGACGGCGAGTCGACGAGCCGAAACCACCACTCACCGTCGAGCGATTGTCGCCATGGTGACCCATCGCCGATGCGGGCCTCGTCCGCCGATGGATACGGCTCGAGCGGCGGCCGGGCCGGAAGGCGGTTGATCTCGAGGATCTCGGGTTGGAGGAGCGCAGCGGCATCGAGCACGGGACCGATTCTCGCCTGCGCGATAGCCTCGCGCCATAGTCGCCCCTCGACGGTGCGAATGGCCCGACATGCGGGGGTGCGGCGTCATCAACGACCCCGACCGCTCCAGCAGCGCCGCAACTCACTGGATCTGAAAGTGAATCCTTAGGGCCAGAGGGGCTCGTCGATCGTGAAGCCGATGTGCGTGCCCCAGGTATTGCGGTACGCGACGTCGTGGACGGGGTTGCGCTTAGCGACACCCCATGTGCCGGTTGGGTAGCCCATCGGGACGCAGCCGGCCATTCTCCAACCCTCATCGGTTGGGACGCCGAGCAGTTCGTACACCTCGTCACCCTTCCAAAACCCGAGCACGGTTGTCAGTGACGAGCCCACACCTTCAGCCCTGGCTGCGAGCTGCGCACTCCAGATCGCTGGGTAGATCGAACCGCCACTTGCATCAGCTCGCTCGAACGCAAACAGCAGCAGCGGGTACGCCGCGAAGTTCTCCTGCGCCCACGTGACCGAATTCATGATGCGGCCGAACTGCTCGTCGGATTCGTTCTGGGGATCTGAGGCTGCAGCAGTCTGCTCTGCGTACACCGTGCTCCACAGCTGATCGACGCAGTACCGGTAGTGCTCACCCAGTTCGGCCCTCGTGGCGGGATCGTCGACGAGCATGAACCGCCACTGCTGGCCATTGCCACCGCTCGGCGCTCGGATCGCGGCGTCGAGAATACGCATCTGCGCGTCCTCAGGAATCGGGTCGGGTTTCACCCGCCGCATCGCTCGAGTGGTGTACAGCGCTTCACGGATGTCCATTCGGTGAGTTGAGCAGAAGTCCATCAAGCGGGCAAAAGCCAATGCTGGGGAGCTTGAGCTCGCTCGCCGATGCGATAGGCAAGCCGGCGCATTGCTCCCCCGCATCGATGGCTGACGGTAGGTATCCCAGGCCGAGCGCCTTCACACAACCTGTTGGCATATTCATCTGAATGTATCTAGGCTCATGGCATGACGGCGGGCTTCCTCGATGGCTATCTCCCCTACCTGCTCCGACAGGCCGACCAGACGCTGTCCGAACCCTTCTACGCCGTCCTGACCCGTTACGGCGTCGCTCGCTCTGAATGGCGAGTACTCGCCGTTCTCCATGAGCTCGGCGACTTGGGCGTGGTCGAACTTGCCGCTGCCTCGCTGAGCCCACAACCCACCGTCACCCACGCCCTCCGCCGCCTTGAGGACCGCGACCTGGTCACCCGGCGACCCGGCGACCGCGACAAGCGCCAGCGAATCATCTCGATCACCCCGAGCGGCGCTCAGCTCACCACGGGCCTCATCGACGAGGCCACCGCGCTCGAACACGACGCCCTTGCCGACGTCGACGATCTCGCCGCGTTGTCACAGCAGCTGCGCGACCTCACCGCCGCCATCGAGGCCCAAGCACAAACCATCCAAATAAAAACGCAAGCCGGATGACCAAGGAACCCCTGATGCCCGAGTACGACCCGACCGATCCCACCGCCCGTCGGCCCTTCTCACTGATGCAGTGGATCGACGATCACCGAGTCGACCTCACCCCGCCTGTCGCGAACAAGCAGGTGTTCCGCGAGGCCGACATGATCATCATGATGGTCGGTGGCGGCAACGAGCGGAACGACTTCCACGAAGACCCGCGCGAAGAATTCTTCTACCAGGTCAAGGGCGACATGAATCTCTGGCTGTGGCCCGAGGAAGGTACGCCGCCATTCGAGATGCCGATCCGCGAGGGCGAGATCTACCTGCTCCCACCGAATCTGAAGCACTCCCCGCAACGCCCAGACCCCGACTCGATCGGGCTGGTCGTCGAGTACCAACGACCGGTTGGCGAACTCGACGCCTTTGAGTGGCCATGCCCGAACTGTCACCGTCTCGTCCATCGTGTCGAGCTTCAGGTTCAGGCAATCGACCACGACCTCCCACCGCTGTTCGCCGCCTTCCACAGCGACGAAAACGCCCGCACCTGCGCTCACTGCGGCGCCGTGCACCCGGGCAAGGAGTACCACCTATGACGGCCACACCGACCGCAGCCGAACTCGATGCCGCGGACCCGCTCGCGCCCCTGCGTGACGCGTTTCACCTTCCCGGCGAGCTGTATCTCGTGGGCAACTCGCTGGGCGCGCTGCCAAAATCAGGCCCCGAGTACATCACCACCGAGTTCGAGCGATGGGCAACGCTCGGTGTCGAGGGCCACTTCACCGGTGAGCTCGCGTGGCAGGACTACCACACCCTGGTGACCGACCAGCTCGCACGGCTCGTCGGCGCTGGCCACGATGAGGTTGTGGCGATGAATGGGCTGACCGTCAATCTCCACCTCCTCATGATCAGCTTCTACCGCCCAACGCCGGAACGCCACAAGGTTCTGATTGAGGCACATGCGTTCCCGTCGGATCACTTCGCGGCCGAGTCGCAGATCCGCCAACGGGGATTCGACCCGGCCGAGTCGCTGATCACCCTGGCCCCCAGGTCGGGTGAGGAAACCCTTCGAGGCGACGACATCCTCAGCGCAATTGCGGCGCACGGCGATGAGCTTGCGCTGATCATGCTCCCGGGCGTGCAGTACTACACCGGCCAAGTCATGCCAATGGCAGCCATCACCCGTGCCGGGCACGCTGCCGGCGCGGTGGTCGGCTTTGATCTTGCCCACGCAATCGGCAACATCGAGCTCGACCTGCACGAATGGAATGTCGACTTTGCTGCGTGGTGTTCCTACAAGTACCTCAACAGCGGCCCCGGGGGCGTCGCTGGCGCCTACGTCCACCGCCGCCACGTCGCCGACCCGTCGCTGCCGAAACTCCTCGGCTGGTGGGGAACCAACACGTCGACCCGCTTCGAGATGACGACCGAGTTCGATGCCATCCCCACCGTCGAGTCGTGGCAGCTTTCCAACGCGCCCGTGCTCGCAATGGCGGCTCTTCGCGCATCGCTCGACCTCTTCGATGAGGCCGGCGGGATCGCCGCGCTCCGGGCCAAGTCCGAGCGCCAGATCGGCTTCTTCGATCGACGCCTGACCGAAGTGCTCGGCGACCGGGTGATCAACATCACACCCACTGCGCTCGAGGAGCGCGGTTGCCAGTTCGCGCTGCGCGTTGCGGCTGGCGACGGCAAGCGGGTGTACGAAGAACTTGAGGCGGCCCGTGTCCTCTGCGACTGGCGCGAGCCAGATGTCATCCGAGTGGCGCCGGTGCCCCTCTACAACTCGTTCGCCGACATTGAGCGCTTCATCGAGATCCTCGACGGGATCGTGCAATGAGCGCCCTCCGTCCCCCGATCGTCGTGGCCGGTGCTGGGCCGGCTGGATCACTGCTGTCGATCTATCTCGCTCGCCAGGGGCACGACGTAACCGTGTACGAGGGTCGGGCCGATCTCCGCACGACCGACGTCGACGCGGGACGTTCGATCAACCTCGCCCTCGCGACTCGCGGCATCGTCCCTCTGGTCGACGTGGGTGCCATCGAACGGGTCGACGAGATCACGATCCCGATGCGCGGCCGGATGATCCACGCCGAGAACGATCCGACGCCCGAGTTGCAGCCCTACGGTTCCCAACCCCACGAGGTCATCCACTCCGTGTCGCGCCGCGACCTCAACGCGATTCTGCTCGACACCGCTGAAGCAACGGGGCGGGTCCGAATCGAGTTCGGACGCCGACTCGAGGCCGTCGACTTCGACACGTCGACACTCACGTTCCAGGACGGTTCGTCCGAACCGTTCGGCGTGGTGTTCGGGTGTGATGGTGCCGGCTCGCCGGTGCGCAAGGCGATCGAAGTGGCCGGCTCGTGCACCGCCCGCACCGAATGGCTCGACCACGACTACAAGGAGCTGACCCTCCCGCCGGATGGAGACGGTTCTCACCGCCTCGATCCCCATGCGCTGCACATCTGGCCACGGGGCGAGCTGATGTTGATCGCGCTCGCCAACCCCACAGGCGACTTCACCGTGACCCTCTTCGCACCGAAGGCTGTCTTCGCCGACCTCATCGACGCCGACGCGGTCGAGGCGTTCTTCACCGACGAGTTCCCCGACTTCGCTGCGCTCGTGCCCGACCTCACCGACCAGTTCGCACACAATCCGACCGGCCCGCTCGGCACCCTTCACGTCGACGGTTGGAGCCACCGCGACCAGGCGATCGTGCTCGGTGATGCCGCCCACGCCATCGTGCCCTTCCACGGCCAGGGCATGAATGCTGCGATGGAGTCCGCCCGCTCACTCGCAGCACATCTCGCCGCCACGCCCGACGACCTCGCCGGGGCGTTCCAGCGTTACGAGACCAGTCGCAAACCCGACGCCGACGCCATCGCCCGAATGGCTCTCGACAACTACATCGAGATGCGGGCCGGCGTCGTCGACCCCGACTATGTGGCCCGTCGCGCGCTGGCCCTCGAACTCGAGCGACGTCACCCGACTCACCTGAGCCCTCGCTACAACATGGTCATGTTCTCGACCATGCCGTACGCCGAGGCGCACCGTCGAGCTGCGCGGCAAAGCGAGATCATTGGCGACGCTCTCGCCGACCCCGGCGTCGACATCGACTCACTCGTGCGTGGTCTCCCGCCGCTCCCACCCCTTGATGCACTCGCCGACCCGGAGGCGTTGTCCGTCTCATGAGCTCCGAACCACTCACCTACGCGAACTACCTGCGAGTCAACGACCTGCTCAGTCTCCAGGACTGCCGGTCGATCGATCCAGATACGGGCGAGGCCGAACACGATGAGCTGCTGTTCATCGTGATCCACCAGGTGTACGAGCTTTGGTTCAAGCAACTCTTGCACGAACTCGAATACGTGGTGGCAGCGATGTTCGCGAACAACCTGGCGACGGCGCGGCTCCATATGAAGCGCGTGCTCAAGATTTTGAAGACGCTCGTCGGCCAAGTCGACATCCTCGAGACGATGACACCGGCAGAGTTCGCGAGCTTCCGCGAGTTCCTCGACACGGCGAGTGGGTTCCAGTCCGCCCAGTTCCGCGAACTCGAGTTCATGCTCGGCATCAAGGACCGCGTCCAGCTCGATTGGTTCTCGGGCCCAGAACGCGACTGCCTCGAGCGGCGCTTTGCCGAGCCGACGCTCTGGGACGCCTTCATTGCCGCAATGGTCCGCCACGGCATGGACGTCCCGGCGAGCGCGACTGGACGCAACGTCACCGAGACCGTGGTCGAAGACCCGGCGCTACAGGCCCTCATCGTGCGCGAATACCACGACGAGGCCTTCGCCGCCGTGTGCGAGACGCTGACCGATCTTGACGAAGGCCTTCAGGAGTGGCGTTATCGCCACGTGATGATGGTGCGCCGCACCATCGGCACCAAGCACGGCACCGGTGGATCCGACGGCGCCGCCTACCTCCAAACCACCCTCTTTCGCCCTGCGTTCCCGGACCTGTGGGCGATCCGCACCGAGTTCTGAGCGAAAGCGCACCGATGCCTACCTACCCCGAGCTTCGACTCTTCATCGGCGGCGAGTGGCGGACCAGTACCAACACGCTGCCCGTCATCAATCCGTCCACAGGAAACGCGATTGGCCACCTTCCCATCGCATCACCAGCTGACCTCGACGACGCCCTTGAGGCCGCCCAACGCGGCTTCAAAATCTGGCGGGCCACCGCACCGCGGGCACGGGCCGACCTTATTCGCGACGCGGCGCGCCTGATGCGCGAGCGGCAGGACGAGATCGCCCACTCGATCACCCTTGAGCATGGCAAGCCGTACCCTCAGGCTCGCCTCGAGGTCATCCGGGGCGCCGAGTTCTTCGAGTGGGATGCCGGCGAAGCAGTCCGCACATACGGCCGGGTGATCCCGAGCGCACCAGGCGTCCGCTACATCGTCCATCATCAACCGATCGGGCCCGTCGCCGCGTTCTCGCCATGGAACTTCCCGATGAGCCAGCCGGCCCGCAAGGTCGCCAGCGCGCTCGCAAGCGGTTGCTCGATCATCCTCAAGGCCGCCGAGGAGACACCCGCTGGCGCGATGCACATCGCGAAGGCCTTCGAGGATGCCGGCCTGCCCGCAGGGGTACTCAACCTCGTCTTCGGCGTCCCCGCCGAGATCTCCCAACACCTCATTCCCAGCCCGGTCACCAGGCTCGTGGCCTTCACCGGCTCGACCGTGATCGGTCGACATCTGACCGGGATTGCATCAGACCACATGACCCCGGTGCTGATGGAACTCGGCGGCCACGCCCCCGTGATCGTGTGTGAGGACACCGACGTCGACGCCGCTGCAGCCACATCCGCTGTCCGCAAGATGCGCAACGCCGGGCAGGTGTGCACCTCCCCCACCCGGTTCTTCATTCACGAGCAGATCTACGACCAATTCCTCGACCGTTTCGCCGATCGGTGTGCAGCCACGGTCGTCGGTGACGGCTTTGCCGATTCCGTCGAGATGGGCCCCCTCGCCAACGACCGCCGGATCACGGCGCTCACCGACTTTGTGACCGATGCCGTCGACACCGGAGCCACCCTCGTCACCGGAGGCAGCCGAATCGATCGCCCCGGCTACTTCTTCGAGCCGACCGTGCTCGCCGGCGTGCCCGACGACGCCCGCGTGATGCAGGAGGAACCGTTCGGACCGCTCGCCATCGTCAATTCGTTTGCGTCGCTCGACGAAGCGATCGCGAAGGCCAACAGCGTGCCGTACGGACTCGCGGCCTACGGCTTCACCGACCGGGCCGACTACGCCGACCGCATGGTCGACCACGTCGAGGCCGGCAACCTGTCGATCAACACGCTCGAAGCGTCACTCCCCGAGACCCCGTTCGGCGGCGTGAAGTCGAGTGGTTACGGCCGCGAGGGCGGGGCCGAAGGCCTCCACCACTACACGGTCGTGAAGAACGTGTCCCACAGCATGACGATCGTCTGAGGAGAACGGACCACCGATGCAGTACACCAAAGCCGGAGCGAAGGATCACGCCCTCGCGACCATGACCGGTATCTGGGCCGCCGCCCTCATGCCGTTCGACGATCAGCTTCGGATCGATGAGGACGGTTTTCGAGCGAACGTTCACCACTGGACGCAGGACCTCGGCATCGAGGGCCTCTTCATCTCGGGGAAGCAGGGCGAGTTCTATGCCATGACCCTCGAGGAACGAAAACGAAGCTTTGAACTCGCCGTTGAAACCACCGGCGACCACGCCCAGACGATCATGTCGTGCAGCGACCAGAACATGGACGTGGCCATTGAGCTCGCCTGCCACGCCGAGGACTGCGGCGCCGACTACATCGTTGTGCACGCGCCGCTGCTTCACTTCACCAAGGCGCAGGACGAAACGCTGCTGCGCTACTACCAAACGATCGCTGATTCGGTCGATATTGGCATTGCTCTGTGGAGCCACCCCGACAGCGGGTACCTGATGTCTCCTGACCTCTGCAACCGCCTCGCCGACATCGACAACGTGATCGCCATTAAGTACTCGGTGCCACGCAAGATGTACGCCGAACTCAGCGAACTCGCGTCCGATCGCATCCATGTCAGCACATCGGCTGAAAACGAGTGGCTCGACAACATCATCGAGCTCGACTGGAAGCTCTACCTCTGCTCCTCACCCCCGTTCCTCATCCAGACTGCGACCGACCGACGGATGCACGACTACACCGAGGCAGCGTTCGCCGGCCGCGTCGACGAGGCCCGGGCCATCAGCGCGACGCTGCAGCCGCTACGCGATGCCCTGATGGGCACCCGACCGGTTGAGAAGCCACATGCGCACCAGAAGTACTGGCAAGAACTCCTCGGGCAGGTCGGCGGCCGGGTCCGAGCCCCCATGCTCGAACTGACCGATGACGAGAAGGCTGTCACACGCGCGGCCTTCGAACAGTGCGGGCTGCGGGTGTGAGCCTACGGGTCGTCCTTGTCGGCTGGGGTGCGATCGGCCGTACCGTTGCCACGTTGCTCCCTATCGACGGCATTGAGATCGTGGGCGTTGGCGTTCGGTCCGACCGCAGGCTCCCCGGCCTCCCCACCACGGCAACCGTCATTACCGATCCGGCCGAGCTCGCTGCGCTCGCACCTGACGTCGTTGCCGAAGCAGCTGGCCGCGAGACGGTGGTCCCCTGGGGTCGGGCTGCGCTGACCGTCGGTGCCGACATTGTGGTGTCGTCGGTCTCGGCTTTCGCCGATCCCGACGCGCTGGCCGACCTTCAATCCGTTGCCATCGAGTGCGGCACGCAGATCCAGATCCAAGCCGGAGCGCTTACCGGCATTGATGCGCTCGTCGCGGCCCGACCCATGGGTCTCGATGTCGTCCGCCACCGCATCGTCAAGCCACCGGCCGCATGGAAGGGAACGCCCGCCGAGGAGCTGTGCGCCCTCGACGGGCTCACCGCGCCAACCGTGTTCTCCCGCAGCGCTGCCGCTGAGGCGGCTCGGATGTTCCCGAAGAACGCCAACGTGGCCATGACCACCGCCCTGGCCGGTATCGGACCCGACAAAACCGAGATCGAGCTCGTCGCCGACCCCACCGCGACAACGAACCGTCATGAACTTCATGCTGAGGGCGGCTTCGGCACAATGGACGTCGTGATGGCCAACAACCCGCTCCCAGCCAACCCGAAGACGTCGGCCATGGCCGCGCTGAACCTCGCGCGGGCGATCGAGAACCGAGCGGCGCCGATCGTTATGTAGGCCCGACGATCAGACGATCGTTTGCCAGTCCAGCCCGAGGTCGAGCACCCGCACCGAATGGGTGAGTTCGCCGACAGCGATGTAATCGACTCCCGTCGCTGCCACCTCAGCTGCCGTCTCAAGGGTCAGACCGCCGCTCGCTCCCAACCCAACAGCGGGACCGATCTCATCACGTAACGCCACTGCGGCGCGCATCTGGTCGATCGTGAAGTTGTCGATCAGCACCGCTTCAGCGCCGGCCTCGATTGCGATACGGAGCCCATCGAGACTGTCGACTTCGATCTCGACTGGGATCGTCCCTTCCAGATCGCGAACCGCGGCATAGGCCTCAGCGACGCCACCGGCACTCGCCACGTGGTTGTCCTTGACCAGTGCAGCGTCGTAAAGACCCATCCGATGGTTGACCCCGCCGCCACAGCGAACCGCGTACTTCTGGAGTGCCCGCAGGCCAGGCAGCGTCTTGCGGGTGTCGCGCACCGACGCGTTGGTTCCATGAAGCGCCGCCGACCAACGCGCGGTCTGCGAAGCCACGCCCGACAGATGACAGACCAGGTTGAGAGCAGTCCGTTCCGCGGTCAGCATCAGTGCCGTCGGTGCCGTGACCCGGGCGACAACCGAACCCGGCCGAGCCGCATCGCCGTCGGAGACCAGATAGTCGAAGGCGCCCGCCGTGTCACCACACACCATTTCAACCACCGCAGCGGCCACGGGAAGGCCGGCGACGACGCCAGCGTCGCGGGCCCCGAAGGTCACGACGCACCGCTGGTCGGCAGGGATCGTGGCGGTCGACGTGACGTCGAACCCGTCAGCGAGATCCTCGACAAGGGCGACTCGGATCAGCTCCTCAACTGCCTCGGGGTCGAGGCCAGCCGCAGCAAGCCGAGCGACGGTATCGGCGGAGAGCGAATGAAGAACGACCACACCGCGACGCTAGCCAGATCCCGAGGTGGCGTCGCCACGCGTGTCCTTGACCATCTCCGCCGTGGCCCCGACCGGGTTCACGACCCTTACCCCACCTCCCCACCGGCCCAAGGGGTCGCCTACGGTTCAACAATGGCAAATTCTCCGGCCGATGCCGTTTCAGAGCTGCGTGACCGGCTCGGTCGCGGCGTTCGCGCACTGTTGGCCGGTGACCCCGAACCCCGGGCGTTGCCGCCTCTCGACGACGACCGACGCTTCCCGCCGACGTCTGCCATATGGGCGGTCCACAGCGATGCCGCCATGCTCGTTGGCGGGCTACGAGCACTATTGCTCCAGACCTTGCATCCACCGACACTGGCAGGCGTCACCCAACACTCCACCTACCGCACTGATCCGCTCGGACGCCTCCAACGCACGGGTTCGTTCGTCGGAACCACCACATTTGGTTCCCGAGCCGAGGCCGACCAGGCGGTGGCGGTCGTACGTGCCGTCCACGAACACATCGTCGGTACGACCACCACCGGAACGCCGTACGCGGCGACCGATCCACATCTGCTCGCCTGGGTCCACTGCACCGAAGCCGACAGCTTCCTGCGCGCCCGTATGCGCTACGGCGCCGAACCACTCGCTCCCGGCGTGGCCGATCGCTACGTTGGCGAGATCGGCGAGATCGGCGCCGAGCTGGGCGTGATCGACCCACCGCAGAGCCGACAGGAACTCCGGGTACGTCTTCAGAGCTACCGGTTGGAGTTGGCGACGTCTGCCGACACCCACGAGACCGTGCGTTTCCTCACCTTCCCACCCCTGTCGCTGGGAGCTCGGGGTCCGTACGGCGTTGTCTTCGCTGCCGCAGCCTCGATGCTGCCTGGCTTCGCGCGGCGCCAACTGCGCCTGCCCCTCCTGCCGCTGGCAGAGCCACTCGCGATTCGGCCAGCTGCCACGTTGCTTCTTCGCACGATCGGTTGGGCGCTCGGTGAACACCCTGCCCGCGCCGCAGCCCAAGACGCCTGACTACGATCGCCGGCATGGAACTGGCCGAACTGCAGCGGTTGATGGAAGAGCTCTACGGCGAAGCCGACCGCGAACGCGGCATCCCCTCGACCGTTGCCTGGCTGGCCGAAGAACTCGGTGAACTGGCCCAAGCAGTCCGCAAGGGCACCCGCGAACAACAAGTTCACGAGTTCGGCGACGTGTTGGCTTGGCTTGCGTCGCTCGCAAACCAGATGGACATCACCCTCGACGAAGCGATGCAGCGCTACGTCGACAACCCGCCCTAACTGGCGCCCAGCCGCTGGGCCGCCCAGCGAGCAAAGTGGTGCGACGTTGCGTCCATCACTTCAGAGAAGCGGCCACCGTCGAACGCCGGTGAATGACGGCCACGCTGCATACCTTCGACCACGGCAAGGTCCTCGGTGAAGACCTCCTTCCACGCCTCGGTGCGCTGTGCTCGAACGGTGGCCATGTCGGCCGACAGTGCCCGCTCATCGAAGTAGTAGATCTGCAGGACGTCGATGGATCGGTCAGGAGTGATGGGTTCGATCCGCCGGGTCCAGAAGTGATCGCACTGCAAGCCGAGGAACAGGTTGGGGTAGAGCGTTGGGTACTCGGCCGACAACCCCGGCCAGCCGTCGATCACCGAGAACGCGTCGCCCGTGATCGACTTGTGGTCGTAACCGCGCGTGATCTGGCCAGCGAACCCGTCGCCGAAGAACATCTCGTGCTCCTCGAGTGGCGACAGTGCTGCGAGGTTCGGATGGACCCACGGAAGGTGATAGGCCTCGAGGTTGTTCTCGACGCACAGCTTCCAGTTCCCCTGGAACGCGAAGGAAAGTGTCCCGAGTTCGGTGTCGGCGTGCATACGGTCAAACCACACGGGATCGGCCAGCGAGTCGAGGCGGGCTTGGAGTGGCGCAATGAACTCGTTGAACGGTGGAGCGTCTGCGGAGACGTTCACAAACACCTGATCGAGCCAGACGGCCGAGCGGGCCGGCACGAGGCCGCACGAAGCCGGGTCGATCGACTCGAGGTGATGCACACCCGGGCCACCGACATGTGGGGTGGCCCGCAGGTCTCCCTCAAGCCCGTACGTCCAGGAGTGATAGGGGCAACGGATAGCGCCGCCGGCATTGCCGGCAGCGCCCACCAGTTCACTGCCACGGTGTCGGCATACGTTATGGAACACGTTGATGCGACCGTCGGCGGAGCGCACCAACACGAGGGGCGCGCCCAGCCACGAAACCGGGCGGACGTCGCCGAGGCGAGGGATTGAAGAACCGGTGCCGACACAGACCCAGGTCGGGCCGAATACGTTCGTCCGCTCGTGTTCGAGAAACGCCGGGTCGACGTACGCCCGGTTGGGTAACGCCGCCGCAGTAGCCGTCGGTCGATCGATCGACGCAACCTCGTCGTTCGTGAGCCCGATGCTCACGCCAACCCAATCGCCTCCCCGGGGCAAAGGTGCACCGGGTCGAAAGCGGGTCGAGCGAAGACCTCGGTCAGCTCGGGACGAAAACGTTCCATCGAGTCGGCCTCGTAGCCGGGGTCAAAGCTGACCTGGTCCCAGCGAGCGCAGAACATCGCAGCTGCGTCGAAGTGCGGATGAGCACGGAACGTCTCGCGCGCGTCGGGATCGGTCCCATTCATGGGGCCGGAATGGTGCTGTTGAAAAATCGGGTGGTGGGCGACGACCCACGTGACCTCCTCGCGCACGAATGGACGAATGATCTCGGCAGCCATGCGGCCATGGTTCATTGGCGAGAGCGCGTCGCCGATGTCGTGCAGCAAGGCTGCGACGATCCAATCGGCATCGGCACCGTCGCGCCGGGCCCGCGTCGCCGCCTGCAGAGCGTGCTCGCAGCGATCGATTGGATAACCCGAAGAACGTTCGTGGCGTTGGGCCTCGAGCGCTGCGATGTAGCGGTCAGGCGATTCGGTCATATACGGCTCGAACTTGCGGGCGAGGAGGTCGTAGTCAGCCTTCGTGCCTGCGTCCATGCGGGTGAAAGAAACGGTCTCGTTGGACGTGGTCACGGCGATACACCTAGGACCCGGGTCGGCTCAACGAGGACCGCAACGCGGCCCTCAGCGGCCATCACGCGGTCGTATTCGTCCCAGTCATCGTGACTCCCGCCCGCCGCGACAAACACGCGTCGCAAGAACAGGGCCAGGCCGACGTCACCAGCCGTCGCACCAGAATCGATGACGGTCGCCGGGCCCTCAATACCCGCCCAACGCCAGCCTCGCCGAAACGTGACGGAGAGCCGGCCGGTACGCCGCACATAGCCGAGCTTGGCCGAGTCGTCCCGCACGACAAGTCCAATGCACTCCACCCCAGTGACGGGGTGCGCAATAGGGCCTGCGTTGACGACTGAGGCATGCGCAGAGCCATCGGGACGCGTTGTAGCGACGACACAGAGTCCGACCTCTTCGGCGGCGAAGCGCCGCACATCTTCGAATGTGGCCATCTGCGGAGGCTAGGCCAGGAACGCCGAGCGGTCAGCCTCTGATCAGTTGCTGATGAGGCCTTGGTCGACGAGGCTCTCGGCGATCTGGATCGTATTGAGTGCAGCACCCTTGCGAAGGTTGTCACCTGACAGGAACAGACTGAGGCCGTGCTCGACGGTGTCATCGGCCCGAAGTCGCCCGACGTAGGTGACGTCGACCCCGGCCGAGTCAAGCGGTGTGGGAACGTCCATCAGTTCGACACCTTCGGCGGCACCAAGGACCTCCCGGGCGCGATCAGGCGTAATTGCTGATGAGAATCGAGCGTTGATCGCAAGCGAGTGACCGGTATACACCGGCACTCGCACACACGTTCCCGAGACCTTGAGATCGGGCAGGTCCATGATCTTGCGGCTCTCGAAGCGAAGCTTCTGCTCCTCATTGGTCTCGCCGAGACCGTCGTCGACAAGAGCTCCAGCGAACGGCAGCACGTTGAACGCAATCGGCTTGACGAAGTTGGGACCCTCGTCCACCGCCACCGCCCGGCCATCGAAGGTCAGTCGTGGCCCATCGACGCCGACCTTCTGGGTTTGGCCGTCGAGTTCGTCGACACCAGACAGACCAGCACCGGACACCGCCTGGAAGGTCGACACGACCATCGCCTCGAGGCCGGCCTCGTCGGAGAGTGGCTTCATGACCGGCATGGCGACCATGGTGGTGCAGTTCGGGTTGGCGACGATGCCCTTCGGAATCGACTGGAGCGCGTCTGCGTTCACTTCGGGGACGACCAACGGGACATCGGGATCCATCCGCCACGCAGATGAGTTGTCGATAACGATGGCGCCCGAGGCGGCAACCGTCGGTGCAAGTTCCTTTGATGTGGCGCCTCCGGCGGAGAACAGCGCAACATCAAGGCCGGCGTAGTCGGCGGTGGCCGCGTCCTCAACCGTGATCTCCTGGCCGTCCCACTCGATCGTCTTGCCGGCGGAACGTGCCGAGGCAAAGAGACGAAGCGATGTTACGGGGAAGTTGCGCTCAGCCAGGAGGGTGCGCATCACCGAGCCCACCTGGCCGGTGGCGCCGACAATTCCTACATGCATGACCCGAAGGATAGCGCTCACCCGCAGGGGGTCATCCGCCGTTTTCAGACCGAGCGCGCCGCAACCCCCGGCCAAAACCGAGTGCCGCCGTCAGAAGCCGGAGTGTCCCAGACGTCAGCCCATCTTGGCCGCACAGCTCACTGGCGGGTCATCGATGAAGCGGCCGCCGCAGGTGTTGCCGAAATCCTCATATCGGCTGTTGAACGGCGAGGTGAGGTACAGGTCATCGCAGGCGGCGCCGTCTCCGTCTCGGCACGACTCAAACATGGCGTCAAGTTCCGGATCGTCCCCATAGTCGTCGACCGCCGCACCGCTGCCGCCGATTCCGGCATCGTCGACGACGCCCTCCTGCATCTCGGCGAGGTCCATGCCTAGGAAACACGCAGCGGTGATCTCCAGAGCTTCGATCGGTGGGTCGTCGTCACCCAGGTTTTCATCGGTCAGGTCAGCCGGATCAATCCCGGCTTCTTCGAGGCCATCGATGGTGCAATCGGCCTGTTCCTCGCTGAACCCATCGTCGATCAACGAGTCGCGGAATTGCTCCTCGGTGGAGCTACATGCTCCGGACAAAAGGACGCCGATTGCGGCGATCAGAAAAAGGCGGCGCTTCACGGTCTGAACCTCGTTCGGTCAGCGGGACGTCGCGCCACCTTACTGACCGATCACAAGGGGCCGAGACCTGAACCCAGAATCAGCTCGTCAGCGGTCAACCTCCTGCGTCGCTCTCATCAGCGCCATGATCCAGCCAGCTAGTCCAGCGAGGCGTAGTACTCCCGAATCCGAGTTTCAAGCTCGGCATCGGAGAGTTCACCTTCGTCGCGCTTCAGTTCCATGAGCCACGTCATAATCTGGCCCACTTGCCGGCTCGGTTCGATGCCAAGGAGGGTCATGACCCGATCACCGTCGAACTGGGGCCGTTCGGCGGCCCGGCGGTCCTCGTCGGCGAGTTCACCGACGCGACGTTCGAGGTCATCGATCGATTCCTGGAGCGCCTGCGCTTTGTTGCGATTGCGGGTGGTGCAATCGCTACGAATCAGCGCGTTGAGCTGACCAAGCAGTGGGCCCGCCTCGCGGGCGTAACGCCGGACCGCAGAATCGGACCAGCCATCGCCATCGCTGTAACCCTTGAACCGCCCCGACATCCGAACCAGCTCGGACACGGACTCGATCATCGACTCGTCGTAGCCCATCGCCGTCATGCGCTTCTTCGTTATGCGGGCCCCGACCACCTCGTGATGGCGAAACGTCACCCCGCCGTGCTCGAAGCTGCGGGTATTGGGCTTGGCGATGTCGTGGAAGAGCGCAGCAAGCCGAACAGCCAGATCAGCCGGCGTCTTTGCGACGACCGCGACTGTGTGGGACAACACGTCCTTGTG
This sequence comes from Acidimicrobiales bacterium, assembly GCA_029247365.1. Taxonomy (GTDB): domain Bacteria; phylum Actinomycetota; class Acidimicrobiia; order Acidimicrobiales; family Aldehydirespiratoraceae; genus UBA11606. The sequence continues at coordinate 86,279 of JAQWLJ010000002.1, forward strand.
ACGATGGATCGGGTCCTGCTCCATCCGCAAGGCGGGAAGCTCGGGGACAAGCTCGTCGATGCGGCCACTGTCGATCTCAGACCACAGCGAGGCCGAGACGTCGTCAGCCATCAGGATCATGTTGAGCTGATGGGCTGGGGAGGGAGAGGAGGAAGCAGGCATTGCGCATGGAAGTCTACGGCGGGCCTCCCGACCCTCGGCGCCGTTTGAGCCCTATGTGGGCAACGACAGCGCCGCGGGAGCGTCACAGAGTGACACCCAACAGTGGTCCGAGGTCGCATTCGCCCGGGTGGACCAGGTTCCCCGAGAGCCGCGCGGTCTACGGTCTGGACCGTGGTGCTCGAACAGTTCAGGCTTGACGGCAAGGTGGCGATCGTGTCCGGCTCCGGCCGCGGGATCGGCGCAGCGTGCGCCGAGGCCTTCGCCGAGGCCGGTGCCGACGTGGTGATCGGGGCCCGGTCAGCCGACCAACTAGCCGACACCGCAGCTGCGGTCGAGTCTCACGGGGGGCGGGTGGTGGTCGTCAGCGGTGACCTCTCGACTCGTGACGGGATGGCAGGTCTCGTCGACGCAGCCACCGACGAACTCGGTGGGATCGACGTGGTCGTCAACAACGTGGGCGGCGCGATGCCCGCCGGCTTCCTCGACACCTCCGAGCAGGCATTCGACGCAGCGCTGCAGTTCAACGTCACCACGGCGTTCAACCTCACCCAGCTCGCCGTCCCGGCGATGCTCGCCCGCGGGAGCGGAGCGGTCGTCAACATCACCTCCACCGCCGGACGGTTCGCGATCCGCGGCATGTCCGCCTACGGCACGGCGAAGGCGGCGCTCATCCATCTCACCCGGGAGCTCGCGGCGGACCTCGCGCCGAAGATCCGGGTCAATGCTGTGAACCCTGGAGCGACCGCCACGTCGGCGCTTGAGATCGTCACCGACTCGCCGGAGCTCACCAACGCCATGGTGGCGGGCACACCCCTCAAACGCCTGGGCGAACCGTGGGAGATCGCCGCCGCCGCGCTCTATCTGGCGTCGCCCGCGGCGGCGTACATCACCGGTGAGATCCTGTCGGTCTCGGGTGGCATTCAGGGGAGCACTCTCGACCTGGGGCTCCCCGACCTCTAGCCACCGGTCGTAGGCTCTCCCGATGGCCGAAACCGCACCCGCCTCTCCCCTCGCCGCCCTCATCCGCTCCGATGACGGAGACGAATTCGTCCCTTCCAAAGCACTCGTGATCGTCGCCCATCCCGACGACATCGACTTCGGCACTGCAGGCACCGTGGCGACACTGACCGACCACGGCATCGAGGTCGTCTATGGACTCGTCACCTCGGGCCAGGCAGGTGAGCCGGCCGGCCTCTCCCCGACCGACCTTGCCCAACTACGCGAGGCCGAGCAGGCCGCCGCCGCAAACATCGTCGGTGTGACCGAGCTGCACTGGCTCGGGTTTCCCGACGGTGCAGTGGTCGCCGATCTCGAACTACGCAAAGCAGTTTCGCGGCTCATTCGTATCGTTCAACCCGACCTGGTGATCACCCAGACACCGGAACGAAACTTCGAGCGAATCTACGCTGCCCATCCCGACCATCTCGCCACTGGCGAGGCCGTCGTCAGCGCCGTCTATCCCGACGCTCGCAACGCCAAGTCGTTCCCCGAGCTCCTCGAGGAAGGTCATGAGCCCCACGCCGTTCCGCGGGTGTGGCTGATGGCCGGTTCGGCCGCCACCACCAACCTGCACGTCAACATCTCGGCAAACCTCGACCGCAAGATCAGGGCCCTCATGGCCCACGACAGTCAGAACGGCCCACGAGCCGACGTCCTCCCGGACATGATCCGCGAATGGGCGACCGCCAACGGTGCGGCGTCCGAGACGGGTTGGGCGGCGGTCGAGAGCTTCCGACGGATCCACACGGAATAGCCGCCTGGCTGCGCTTGCGTCCGACTTAGTCGGCGGGAAAATACCGGGAGGCAATACCGTCGAGAACGGCCTCAAGGCCCTCCTCGAAGCGTTCATCGCGGCCGATCTCAACGAGCAGCGCCATCCGGAAGGCAGCGACTCGCTCGAAGCCTTCAACTGCCGGCTCGGGGGCGTCGCCCGAAGCGGCGTCGAACTGCTGGACCAGAGTGCCGACCACCCAGTTCGCAACCACGGAGAACGCCAGTGCGGCGACCCGGAGATCCTCGGTGACGTCGTCGAAGATGGCGACGACGCGATCGAGAAACTCCAAGCGCGCCGGCGCCTCGGGCGAGCGGTTCAATAAGACCGGCAATGCCCTCGGATGAGCGGATGCGACCTCGACGTAGCTTGCCGCGATCCGTCGGGCCTTGGTGCGCCAGTCGCCCGCCGGGTCGCCGTACGCCACGAGCACCTGGGTGTAGAGCGCGTTGCCGACCGAGTCGAGGAGGTCGTCTTTGTTGGCGACGTGATTGTAGAGCGACATCGCTTCGACACCCAGTTCGGCACCGAGCTTTCGCATGCTCAGGGCGGCAAGGCCGTGGTCGTCAATGAACTGCAGCGCCGTGTCGGCGATGCGTTCACGAGAGAGCGGTAGGCGCTCGACGACAGTCATGCGGGCGAGTGTAGGCCCCCAAGCAGGCCCTGAGAGCCTACGTGCTATCTCCAGTTCGTGAACTGGTGGAGTCCCTTGGCGACGGCGTACACGTCGACTTCGGTGTCGCAGGGGATGCCGAACTCGAGGAGTGCCATCCCGAAAGGATCGATCATCGACCCCACATCCTGCGAGTGATGCCCGATTCATTCCCCGCATGCGCCGCAGCACCAACAACCCACGACCAGTCGACTTCAACATCCCGATCGGTGTGCCTCGGGTTCCCACTCAAGAACGTGGAATCCACCGAACCCAGCGGCGTCGAGCAGGGCCTCAGCTTCTCGGAGACGACTCCGGCCCTTCAGCGCAGCAAGGTCGCCAACTGCGGAGCCGGCGTGCCACGCAGCCCGACCCTGATCAACGAGCTGGTCGATCCCGTGAGCTCGCAGAAAGTCGGCCTGCAGACGCACGCTCGTGGGGTGGAGTGCCAGGAGTTCGTCCAGCGGGAGGTCGACGGTGATGTCAACCAGGCCTGGATCAGCGAGCCAGTCGTCGATTCGATCGTGGTCTCGGTAGGCGCGTAGCCAGCCACCGTCACGAGTGACGAGTTCCTCCGCGGTGGCCATGTAGTCGAGCACAACGAGTCGTGCACTTGGGTGGCGCGCCCGCTGTGCAACCACCCAAGCAGCGGCGTTGTCGACACGCGGCAGCCTCGCACCATTTGCAATGGGCGGTGGAGCGACTGGGGGACCATCGACCAGGACAAACCGTCCGTCATCGATATCGATGGCGAGCGCAACGCCTCGATCGCCGCGGCGGGCGACGATGTCGAACGGGAGGTTGTCGAGTAGCTCATTGGCGAAGACAACGTCCACGAGACCCTCCACCTCGCTGGCGTCGGCGAAGGAGCTGAGAAAAGCACCTCCCGGGTGAGCTTCGCGCTGCGAAGCTGACGGTTCGATCATCACCCACCGAAGCGCTCCAGCGGCGAAACAGCCACCCTCCGCGGCCATGACGGTGCGCGCCAGCGTGCCCGGCCCAGCGCCGTGCTCAACAACAGTGAACCTCGCGGGTCGACCGGCTGATTCCCACCACGAGTCGACGGCACCGCTGATGACGGCACCGAAAAGGGGCCCAACTTCGGGTGCCGTCAGAAAATCGCCGTGCCGTCCTGCCCGGCCGCCAACCACATAGAAGCCTTCATGCTCGTCGTAGAGCGCAGCCTCAACGAACGTCGAGACGGGGATCGGGCCCTGATCGCGGATCTGGGCACGGAGGCGGTCGGCCAGCGGGGCCGCCACCGGATCAGCCGCCGATACCAGCGAGGAGGCTGACGTCGAACTCGCTGATGAGCGACGGATACACACCGAAGGCGATCGTGACGCCGGCGGTGATGCCAAGGGCAGCCATCAGCGACGGGGTGACGCGCACCGGGGTGACGTCGCCGTCGGGAGCTTCTTCAGCCCACATTCCGAGGCCGATCCGGGCGTAGTAGTACAGCGCGATGACCGAGTTGACGGCGACGAACACTCCGAGCACCACACCCGAAGCAGTGTTGGCATCGATGACGGCTTCCATCACCCGGAACTTGGCCCACCAGCCACCGAGCGGCGGAATGCCTGCAAGAGAGAACAAGAAGATCGTCATCGCAACCGTGAGCCCTGGCGCGTAGTGGAAGAGCCCGCCGAAGCTGTTGATCTCGGCCGAGCGGGTCTTGCGGGCGACGGCCATGACGACGGCGAAGGCCCCGAGGTTCATCGCTGCGTAAACGACGAGATAGGTCACCGTCGCCTCGAGCGCAACATCGCCGACAGTGCCCGCAACTGCGAGCGGCGCCAGCATGTAACCCGCCTGCGCGACGCCGGAGTAGGCGAGCATGCGGACGATGTTGGTCTGTCGCAAAGCGATCAGGTTGCCGACCGTCATCGATGCCGCAGCGAGGATCCAGAGCACTGGCTCGTAGACATCGTCGCGGCCGAAGAAGCCGAGGAACAAGAGGTTCATCAGCGCCACAAAGCCGGCCGCCTTGGAGGCGACAGAAAGGAACGCGGTGACCGGGGTGGGGGCACCCTCGTAGGTGTCGGGTGCCCAGGTGTGGAACGGGAACGCCGACACCTTGAAGGCAAAGCCGATGATCACGAAGATGATGCCGAGTACGACCACGGCCGATGGGTTGCCGGCGGCACTGATGGCCTCGTTGATGTTGACGAGCAGCGTTGAGCCAGCACCGCCGTAGAGCAGCGACATTCCGTAGAGCATGATCGCCGAGGCGAACACCCCCATCAGGTAGTACTTCAGACCCGCCTCGTTGCTCTTGAGGTCGCGCTTGCGCCAGGTTGCGAGCATGTACGCCGGAATCGACAGCAGCTCGAGCGCCACGAAGATCGTGATGAGGTCACGGGCTGAGGCCATGAGGACCATACCGAGCACCGAACTCAACAGGAGGCTGTAGTACTCGTTCTCCCAGTAGTCGCCCTCGGCGATGTAGTTCGTCGAGAGCAACACCACGACGTAGGCCGACAGCACGAACAGCGCCTTCATGACCAAGGCGTAGTTGTCGACGACAAACGCTCCGTTGAACATCGAACGATCGGCACCGTCGACAGCCAGCGTGATGATCGGCACCATGGTGGCCAGCAGGCCAAGCGACGCCAGCAGCGGCGCCAGCCGACGCCCGCGCTCAAGCCAGATGATGTCCACCAACGTGAGCAATGCGCCGGCACCGAGCAGCGTGAGCTCGGGCGCGGCGGCGTGCCAGTCGATGGGGGGCCGGACGAAGTCCCCGGCGGACTGAGCGAGCTGGGCGAGCATCATCAGCCTCCGGACGCCGCCTTGGCTGCATCGGCGACACCCTCACAGCCGTCAGGCAGCTGCAGGCAGTTGTTGAGCGACTCGACGACGGCCGGGTCGGTGACCTCGAAGATCAGACCGGGGGCGACACCGAAGAGCACGATCAGGAAGAGCAGCGGCGACCACGCAATCCACTCGAACGTGTTGACGTCGGTGATCTCGGGATCGTCTTTGAACTCATCGGGTGGCTCACCCATCGCAGTGCGCTGCAGCAACCACAGCAGGTAGCCGGCGGCAAGGACGGTGCCGATGGCGGCGACGACCATGTAGCCGCGGAAGGTTTCCTCGGCGAGACCGTTGGCCGGGTTGTAGGCCGACAGAATCGCCGGGAACTCACCCCAGAAGCCGGCGAGGCCAGGCAGGCCGAGCGACGCCATCGCGGTGAAGCCCAGGATCCACCCGAGGTGCGGCGCCTGCACCAGCATGCCGCCAAGGCGGCCGATCTCGAGGGTGTGATAGCGCTCTTTCACCGAACCGGCGACGAAGAAGAGCATGCCGGTAATCAGGCCGTGAGCGACCATGCCAAAGATGGCGGCGTTGATACCGAAGTCGGTGAGGGTGGCGATGCCGAGCATTACGAAGCCCATGTGAGCCACCGACGAGAACGCGATCAGGCGCTTCATGTCGGTCTGGGCCAGACAGCCGAGAGCGCCGTAAATGATGCCGATGACGGCGAGCAGACCAATGTACGGAGCCCACGCCTCGGCCGCCTCGGGCAGCATCGGGATGGCGATGCGGATGAAGCCGTATGTCCCGAGCTTCAGAAGCACGGCCGCCAGAATGACCGAACCCTGGGTGGGTGCCTGGGTGTGGGCGTCCGGCAGCCAGGTGTGGAACGGGAACATCGGGACCTTCACACCGAAGCCAAGGAACATGCCACCGAAGATCAGCAGCTGGCTGCTTCGGGTGATGCCGAGGCCCGCATTGTTCGTGAGGTCGACCATGTTGAAGGTGTGTTCACCGAGCGAGTCGGCCGACAAGAAGAACAGCGCGAGGAATCCCAGCAGCATGAGTGCCGACCCAAACAGCGTGTAAAGGAAGAACTTCAGCGACGCATAGCGGCGATCCTCGCCACCCCACACCGCGATCATGAAGAACATCGGGAGCAAGACGACCTCGAAGAAGACGAAGAACAAGATGAGGTCCTGCGCCACGAAGGTGCCGAGCATGCCCGTCTCAAGGATGAGCATCAGCATGAGGAATGCTTTGGCGTTACCCGGTGACGGGATGTGGTCCCACGAGTAGATGAAGACCAGCGGCATCACGAGCACGGAGAGCGCGATGAGCGGCAGGGACATGCCGTCGACGCCGATCGTATAGCCCGCGCCAATGACCTCGATCCATTCCTTGTCGAGCCAGTACTGGATCTGGCCGGCATTGTCGTAGTCGAAATCGAGCAACAACCAGACGCCGAGGCCAAGGGTGACCAGCGACGTGAGGAGGGCGAGCTGCTTGTGCAGCCCCTCTTCTTCGGAGGGGAAAAGCGCCATGATGAGCGCACCTGCCAGCGGGGCGAAGACCAGAGCGGTCAGCAGCCAGTCGTTTCCTGCGATGGGATCCATGAGTCAGTGCTTCCTAAATGGATGTGAGTGCTAGAGGGCGAGAAGGATGACGAAGGCGCCAGCCAAGAGGGCAGCGCCGGCAAACATGATTGCGGCGTAGTTCTGGACCTTGCCGGAGTTGATGGCGCGGAGTTCTTCGCCGGAGGCGTCGGAGACACGACCCGACAGGTTGACGGCGCCGTCGACGATGGTCTGGTCGATCTTGTGGTACACGAGTTGGCCGGTCTGCACGGCGGACTCGCCCGCCTTGTTGACCATGCCGTCGATGACGTTCTGGTTGACCCAGTTCACCGCTCGAGCGAGCGGGCCCTTTGTGAACCCGGCGATGACGCCGGTGTACAGGTGATCGAGGTAGTACTTGTTCACCAGCAGGTTGTGGCCGGCCCGGGCAAAAACGTTGGTGGTAGTAACCCCGTTGGGCATGCCGACCAGCGACTCGCCAAGTTGCTTGGAAAGTCGGTCGAGTCGAACGAAGTAGTAGTAGTACGCGAACGCGGCACCCACGACGGCGACCAGCGACGCAACGATGGCGAGCGACCAGCTCGGTGTGGCGTGTCCCACTGCAGGGAAGTACGACGAACCAGCGGGTTCGATGAAGTGGAGGAAGCGTTCCTGCCAGCCTGAGGGATTCTTCTTCGAACCGGTGAGGAAACCGGGCGGGAAGTTGACGAAACCAATGAGGATCGAGAACGCCGACAGGATGTAGAGCGGGTAGAGGATTCGAGGGCCCGATTCATGCGGCTCACCATGGTGAGCATGATCGTCGGCGTGGTCGTCGGCGTGGTCCTCATGATGGCCACCGCGGTACTCGCCGTGGAACGTGAGGTAGACGCAGCGGGTCATGTAGGCGGCAGTGAGCGCAGCGCCGATCATGCCCATGACGAAGTGGAAGGTGTAACTGCCCGGAGCCGCACCGCTACCGCCGAGCACACCCCACCCACCGGTGTTGACAAGAATCTCATCCTTGGACCAGAAGCCCGCGAGCGGGAACACACCGGCAAGCGCCAGCGAACCGATCACAAACGTGATGTAGGTCTTCGGCATGAACTTCCGCATACCGCCCATGTCGCGCTTCATGTCGAAGCTGTGGACGGCATGCGCAACCGAGCCCGAACCGAGGAACAGGTTGGCCTTGAAGAAAGCGTGGGTGAAGAGGTGGAACACTGCCGCAGTCCAGGCGCCAACGCCAAGGGCCATCGCCATGTAGCCGAGCTGCGAAACCGTCGAGTAGGCGAGCACCTTCTTGATGTCGTCCTGCACAAACGCCAGCAGACCCGCACCGACCACGGTGATCGCACCAACGGTGGCGAGCAGGTTGATGCTCGAGCCTTCGATCTGCATGCCTTCCCAGAAGACCGGGTACAGGCGGGCGACCATGTAGATACCGGCGACGACCATGGTGGCGGCGTGGATGAGCGCCGACACAGGCGTCGGACCGGCCATGGCGTCGGGCAGCCAGGTATGCAGCACGAACTGGCCCGACTTCGACATGACGGCGGCTGTGAGACACGCCGCCGCAACGACCAGCGCTGTGTGGCTGACGCCACCCTGCACGATGGCCTCGTTGATCTTGATGGTGTCGAAGGTCGTGCCACCACCGGCAGCGAAGAAGAGCGTGATCATGCCAACCAAGAGGCCAACGTCGCCGACACGGTTGGTGAGGAAGGCCTTCAGCGCGGCATCGCTGTTGGGCTTCTCTTCCCACCAGTGGCCGATAAGGGCGAACGAACAGACACCGACGAGCTCCCAGCCGACGATCATCTGAAGAATGTTGTCGCTGAGGACGAAGAACAGCATCGACGCAGTGAACAGTGACAAGAACGCAAAGAAGTGCGTATAGCGCCGATCGCCGCTGACATAGTCGGTCGAGTAGATGTGCACCAGCAGCGAGATGAACGTGACGACGAAGAGCATCATCACGCTGAGGCCATCGACCATGATCCCGGCGTTGAATTCGATACCCCCAGACTGCAGCCACTGGGTGGACTGCTGCACGGCGACGTAGGCGTGGGTCCCGCCGTCGCCCGCTTCAGCAGCGAGGGTGCCAACCGCGTACTCGGCGGTGTCGCTCGCAGAGCCCGCACCGTCGCTCAAGGCAATGGCGTGCTCGTCGTCGTGCTTTTCGAGCTCGAAGTTGTCGCGGTGATCCATCCACGCAACACCGCTGAGGATCGCAAGGACGAACGACGCTGACACGGCAGCGATGCCGATCTCGGCGCCCTTGTATGGCATGCGCTTGCCGAAGAACAGGATCAGGACGAATGAGATCGCCGGGAGCAGTGGGATGATCCACGCGTTCTCCAGGAACCAGTTGGCGTCGTTGGTGACGGTGGTGACCTTCGAGACGGCGTCGGCAGCGAGGGTGGCGAACACAGCGTCAGCCCTTCAGCAGATCGGCCTCAGAGAGGTCGATACTGCGGCGGTTGCGGTACATGAGCAAGACGATGGCAAGACCGATGCCGACTTCGGCGGCAGCGACTGCGATCGTGAAGAGGGCGAACACGGCACCACCGACATCGTCGGTGAGCGTGCCGAACGCCACGAGGTTGATGTTGACGGCGTTGAGGATCAACTCAATCGACATCAATACGAGCATGCCGTTCTTGCGAACGAGGACGCCGTACACGCCGATACAGAACAGCACGGCGGCAAGCAGGAGGAACTGGTTGAGCAGCATGAGCGATCCTCCTCAGTCCTGCCGGGCCACGACGATGGCCCCGATGAGGGCGGCGAGCAGAAGCACGGACACGGCCTCGAACGGCACGATGTACTGGCTGAAGATCGAGTCGGACACCGTGGCCACCGACTGCGGTTCGTCCGCAGTGATCTCGGTATCGTCGAAGGAATCGACGAGTGCAAGGGCCATCACAGCGAAGAGCAGGATGCCGACGACGCTGGCCATCGCCCTTTTCTCATCGGCGACAGTTTCGTCGTCGCCCATCGACGCCCGCGTGAGCATGACACCGAACAAGAACAGCACGATCACCGCGCCGATGTAGACAAGAATCTGCGTCACGGCGACAAACTCGGCACCGAGGAAGAGGAACTGGACGGCGACGCCGGCGAGCACGACGACCAGCCACAGGGCGGCGTGTACCACGTTCTTGGTGGTCACGACCCGCAGCGCTGCGTAGACCATCACGGCGGCAATGACGCCCCAGAACGAGTTGACCACCCACTTCTCGGTGGTGGTGAACTCGGCGAGAAGAAGACCGGTCACGTTGCCGGCACCGTCTTCACCTTGGCCTCTGAACCAGCCTCGTAGGGCTCGAAGGCCGGGACCGTCTCCATCCACTCCGCAAGGCGCGACTTGTCATGGAGCAGGTCAGCGATGCGGGGCTCAGAGAACTCGTACTCCGGGCTCCAGAAGAGCGCATCGAACGGACAGACCTCGACACAGATGCCGCAATACATGCACAGCGCAAAGTCAATGTCGAAGCGATCGAGCGCGTTGACCTGACGGGGCTTGCCGCCGGCCCGGCGAGGTGGTGCCTTCTCCTTGTGGCCCTCGATATAGATGCACCAATCGGGGCACTCACGGGCACAGAGCATGCACGCCGTGCAGTTCTCCTCGTGCAGGGCGATGACGCCGCGGGCACGCGCCGGCGGTTCTTCCTTCTCGTGCGGGTACTGCACGGTCTCGGCGCCCTTGACGGGGTTCGGGATCGGCTTCTTGATCCCGTCAGGAAAGACGGTCCGCAAGATGGTGCCACCGGTGACACCGAGCCCCTTGATAAGTCCTGGTACGAGTCCCATAGCGAGTCCTAGAAGGCGACCTTGAGCACGCCGGTGACCACGATGTTGGCCAGGGCGATTGGAATGAGGACCTTCCACGCCAGCTTCTGGAGCTGATCCTCGCGGAAGCGGGGGAAGGTGAAGCGAACCCAGAACACGACGAACGTGAGCACGACGATCTTCGTGATCAACACGATCGGGCCGAGGACGTTCATGATGTTGTCGGCAGGGTCGATACCGGGGATGTACCAGCCGCCGAGGAAGAGCACCGCAGCAATCGCGCTGAACACGCCAGCGGTGGCGAACTCGCCGATGAAGAAGAGCAGGAACCGCATACCGGAGTACTCGGTCATATAGCCAGTGACCAGCTCCGACTCGGCGATCGGCATGTCGAACGGGGTCTGGGTGAGCTCGGCCTGCATCGCAACCATGAAGATCAGGAATGCCACACCCTGGGTCAGGATGTACGGGTTACCGATGACCCCCCAGCCGAAGATCTCGCCCTCGGCCTGGGCGAGCACGATGCCCTGCATGTTCATTGTCTCAGCCTGGATGACGACGCCGAGCACGGCGAGAATCAGCGGCAGCTCGTAGGCAATGAGCTGGCCCGTAGCGCGCAGGCCGCCGAGCAGCGAATACTTGGACGCGGAACCCCAACCAGCCATGAGAATGCCGATGACCGACACTGACGACACGGCCATCCCGAGGTAAATGCCGATCTCAGAGTCGACGAACCAGGCGTCGGGACCGCCGGGCACCACGACCACCAGCAGGAAGGTCGACATGAGCACCACGAATGGCGCCGCTGCGAAGACGAAGCGATCGGCCTTGCGAGGGAAGATGTCTTCCTTCTGGATGAACTTGCCTACCTCAGCGAGCAGCTGGAGCGAGCCGAACGGGCCCGCTTCCATCGGGCCGAGCCGGCTCTGCATGAACGACACCAGTTTGAACAGGTGGAGATACACCAGGGTGCCGGCGACCAGCAGCACAGCTGCGAGACCGCCCACGACGCGCAGCGTGGTCTGAGCCCACCAGGGATCGGTGATAGCCGCGATCATCGGTCGATGTCCCCCAAGATGAAGTACAGCGATCCCAGGATCGTGATGATGTCGGGCACGTAGACGCCCTTCAGCAGCCACGGCGTGATCGAGATGTTGTTGAACGACGCCGAACGGATCTTGACTCGATACGGAACGAGATCGCCCTTCGACACGACGTAGTACCCCATCACGCCCAGCGGATTTTCGGTCTCGACGTAGGCCTCACCGGCGGGCACCTTGATGATGCGCGGCACCTTCGCCATGATCGGGCCGCCGGGCAGCCCATCGAGCAGCTGATCAACCATCTTCGTGCTCTCGCGCACCTCCTGGAGACGGACCCAGAAGCGGGCGAACGAATCACCGTCGACGTGGGTCCAGACCTTCCAGTCGAGCTCGTTGTGCACGAGGCCGCCCGGATTGTCGCGGCGGGTATCCCAGTCAACGCCCGAGGCGCGAATGTTGGCACCCGACAGGCCGTAGCTAAGACCGACGTCGGCAGGGATGACACCAATGCCACGGGTACGGGCCTCGAAGATCTCGTTGCCCTGCAACAGGCCTTCGATCTCGTCGCAGAAGTTGCGCATCTTCTTCATGGCGCGCTTGGTCTCAGTAATCCAGCCGGCTGGCAGGTCGTCCTTCAGGCCGCCGATGCGATCGAAGTTCGGATGGAAGCGGCCACCAGTGGCTGCCTCGATCTGGTTGAGGACGTGCTCACGGTCGCGGAAGGCGAAGAAGGCGGGGGTGACTGCGCCGACCTGCAGGCCCATGTCGCCGAGGAACAGCGAGATGTTGGCGATTCGGCTCATCTCGAAGAGGATCGTTCGGATCCACTGGGCTCGAGGCGGCGCCTCGACCTCCATGAGTTTCTCGGCGGCGAGGATGAACGGGACCTCGTTCGCGAAGCTACCGACCCAATCGATGCGGTTAATAAGGGTGGTGACCTGCGGGTACGTGCGAACCTCAGCGAGCTTCTCGTACCCGCGGTGCATGTAGCCCATGATCGGATCAACCGCGATGACCTGCTCACCGTCGAGCTTGGCGACGATGCGCAACGTGCCATGTGTGGCCGGGTGCTGGGGCCCGATGTTGAGGGTCATGCCCTCAGTCTCAAGCTCTACGTTGACGCGGGCATCGGCGGCCTGGGCTGCGATGTAGGCGAGCTGCTCCCGATCCGAAATCGCCGTCACGATGCGTCTCCACTCTCGTCGTCGTCGCCGGGCATCTGTTCGACGTCGACAATGCCAGGCCACGGCTTCAGGCGGCGGGCGAGCAGCGGGTAGTCCTTGCGCAGCGGGTTCCCTTCGAAACCGCTCGGCAGATAGATGTGGCGCAGGCCCGGATGACCGTCGAAGGAGATTCCGTACATTTCCCAGCACTCACGCTCGTGCCAGTCAGCGCCAGCGAACACACCGGTCCACGAGGCGAGGGTGAGGTCGTCGTCGGGGACGTCAACCTTCAAGGTGACGCCGAGTCCGTTGACGATGTCATTGACACGGGCGAAGACTTGGAACCGGGTCTCGCCGCCGGTGACCCCATGTTCGAGCGAAGAGTCGATCTCGGAGGCCTCGTCGTGACCCAGCTCGATGTCGACTTGGGAGTCCATGTCGCGACCGAAGGGCGACGGCATCCAGTCGATAGCCGACAGGAAGTTGAAGTACTGGAAGCCCAGACCGGTCTTGAGGTAGTCGCCAGCGTCGACCCACGCCTCGCGGGTGACACGGATCCAAAGATCGTCGTCGGGCGCGAGGTGGCTCTCGACCAGACCGTCACCAAGTTGGGCGGCGAGATGGGTGAGGAGGTCGCTGCGGGCGTTGTCGACGGCAGCCTCAGCCACGTCGGCGGTCTCTTCAGGGGTGTCAGTCGACGACAACCGGCTCACCCTTCCAACGCTCAGCCATGTCTTCGTTTTGGATGCGCTCCTGAAGCAACACGATGCCCTCAAGGAGCGCTTCGGGGCGAGGCGGACAGCCAGGTACATAGACGTCGACGGGGATGATCTGGTCGACACCCTTCGTGACGGAGTACGAGTCCCAATACGGGCCGCCACAGTTGGCACACGAGCCCATCGAGATCACGTACTTGGGTTCGGGCATCTGCTCGTACAGCCTTTTGACCGACGGGACCATCTTGTCGGTGACCGTGCCTGACACGACGAGGAGGTCGGCTTGGCGAGGAGATGCCGGCAACGGAATGACGCCGAGACGCATAACGTCGTAACGAGGCGACGCGAAGGCGGCGCCCATCTCGATCGCGCAGCACGCGAGACCCCACTGGTACACCCACATGGAGTACTTGCGGCTCATGTTCAGCAGCGTCTGGAGACCACCGCCGACCTTTCCGGATTCGACTAGGCCCACTTGAGCACTCCCTTGCGCCAGGCGTAGATCAGGCCCAGCAAGAGGATGAAGATGAAGATCGCCATCTCGATAAGGCCGAAGACTTCGTAAACCTCAAGCCGGGTAGCCCAGGGGAAGATGAAGACCGCTTCGACGTCGAACATGACGAAGAGCAGGGCAAAGACGTAGTACCGGATGTTGGCCTGGGACCACATGTCGCCGGTGGGGTCGACGCCCGATTCATAGGCCTCGAGCTTGGCTTCGGTGGGCTTGCTGGGTCGGAAAATACGACCAAGACCAAGGAACGCGCCGACCAGCGCAACGCCGGTGAGACCGAAGATCCCAACGGTCAGGTAACTACGAAGAAAATCCGACACGAAAGGCGAGCCTACTCAGGGAATTTTGGGCAGAACAAAGCCGGGCACAGCACGTTTCCCAGCGCCGTGAGGCTACCGCCGAGCAGGGCTGTTCACCGTGATCAGGCCTCGCATTTTTGTGCTGACACTGCAGGAAATGAAGGCGACCCAGTCTTGGCCACCGTTCTCGGTCGCACATCGTCGGCGCTGGGGCCGAAACCGGGCGCATGTGTCTCGATGACGCAAGCCAGAGCTGGGCCGAACTGACCGGCCTCAATCATTCGGCGTACACGTCGTGTGGCGTGACGGCATTCCAGAGGATGGTGCTCGGGTTGTAGGACACCGAGTCGGGCTGCGTTGTGCCGGTCGAATCGGTAGCCCGGGTACGGATCTGGTGGAGACCAGGGGTCAGCTCGGCTCGAAGCCGAAACGGCGTCCACGACCACCGGCCGGGCAGCTCAAGGAGTTCGGCGTCGTGCCATGGGCCGCCATCGAGCGACCAGTCAACGGCAGTGACGCTGCCGGCACCACTTCGGGCATACCCGAGCACGTCAAGTGGGCCCGATACGACGACCTCACCCCACTCGAGTGCCAGTGAGCTCTTCACCGGATGGATCGTGGCTGGGCCCCGATCGGTGCCATCGGGGTCGCGGTGGCGGTAGTAGATATCGTTGCGCCACGACGGAACCCACTCGACCGCAATGTCGATCTGCTCGACCCACTTCATCGAGTAGGCACCGATCCAACCAGGCACGAGCAGGCGAGCGGGTGCGCCGTGGGCGGCGGTCAGCAGTTGGCCGTTCATCTCGAGCGCGATGAGCGTGTCAGGGTCACGGGCCTTGTCCAGCGGCATGCACATCCGGGGCGCTTCGCCCTCGGCGTTGTCATGATCAAGACCTCGGGGACTGACCCAGGCCGCCGCCGCAGCGGGCTCGGCGAGCGCGAGGACGTCGGCGAGGCGGGGGCCACGCCACGACGCCATGCCCATCGCACCGAGGATCCACTGGGTATCAGCTTCCAGCTTCGAGGGGGCGCGGCCGCCGACGAACTCGAATAACCGACGACCGTTCCCCGCGCACTCCAACCAGGCATCAACGTCGTACTGGGGTAGCGCCTGCAGATCGCTAAGCGACACGGTGACGGTTCGGCCCGCCGCGTCGCCAGCGATGGTGAGCGACCAACTGTCGGCATCGACTGCGGGAGCGTCATCAACGTTGCAGACGAAGAAGCGATCGATCGGCGTCTGGTCGACCCCCAGCGCCATCGTGGTCGGCTCAAGGCTCCGCTTGTGCACCCGAAAGCCGACGTCGGACTTGCCGAAACCCGAGCCGGTCATGGAGGCGTTCCGGCGAAGGGCACGACGCGAAGCGCCAACCACCGTGCGGTAGCCGCGAGCATCCCTCCTGGGCCACTGCGCGCCATCACGATCTGCAGCCGCCCAGCCACACCGGCTCCCGACGGGCGGGTTAGTTCGACCGTCATCGCCGCGACGGCAAAGATCACGATCACCAACGCGACACCCGCTACCCCTCGACGCAGCGCCGGTACGACATCGACCGGTGGGGTCACCGCCACGACGAGCGCAGCGGCGAGGATGAGTAGACCGGTTGAGGGGCTTGCGTTGCGGGTCAGTTCAGCAACGTCGTCGCCCAACGAGAACCCGCTGAAGCGATCGTCGATGTACCCGACCACGGGCCCAAGGAGCATGAGTGCTGCTGCGGCGGCGGTGACCACGATGACGACCTCACGCGCCTCGTCCCACGGAATCGGCAGTTCATCGGCGGGGGCATCGTCGGCCGCCACGAGGTCAGCCTGCCGCGACCAGCTGTGGGATCGCCTCGCGAGTGATCGAGTCGAGCTCGCCCGGCAACACACCGAACACGATCGTGACGGCAACAGCGATCGCAATCGCCACACCGGCGGTACGCGGCACGTGGATTGCCGGCGCGTCGTCGGCCGCCTGACCGAGATAAATCGACAGGATGATCCGTAGGTACAGGAACGCCGAGACGACAGCGGTCACCATGGCAGCAAGAGCCAACCAGTACGAACGGGCCTCCACTGCGGCACCGATCACCTCGAACTTGGCGACGAACCCTGACGTCAAGGGAACGCCGGCCTGTGCCAGCAGGAAGATCGTGAGCGCAAACGCCAGGGCGGGTCGCCGCGTTGAGAGACCGTCGAGGTCATCGAGGCTCGTGGAACGGTCACCCTGACCGCTGACCAGCGAAAGCACACCGAAACTACCGATGACAAGGAACGTGTAGGCGACCGCATAGAACGCCACCGCATTGACACCTTCGGGGCTGGCGGCTTGGACGCCAACAAGAATGAAACCGGCGTGACTGATCGACGAGTAGGCCAGCATGCGCTTGGCGTCGCGCTGAACGATCGCCATGAATGAACCGACGACCAGCGTGAGCAGGGCGAGGCCGTAGACGGCGGGTTGCCAGTCGGCCGCATAGTCACCGAAGGTCACCATGAACACCCGCACGATGGCAGCGAAGCCGGCGGCCTTCACCACCGAGGCCATGAACGCGACGACCGGTGTCGGGGCGCCCTGGTAGACGTCGGGAGTCCACGCGTGGAACGGCGCGGCCGCGACTTTGAAGCCGAGACCAACGAGCAGCATGGCAAAGCCAACCATCAGCAAGCCGTTGTCGATCAACACGATCGCATCGAGGAAGAAGCGGATCTCGATCAGATTCGTCGAGCCGGTAGCGCCGTAGACGAGGGCGATTCCGTAGAGCAGGAACGCGGACGCAAACGCGCCGAGCACGAAGTATTTGAGGCCCGCTTCCTGGCTCTCACTGCGTCGACTGTGCATCGCCGCCATGACGTAGACCGCAATGCTCAGGGTCTCGAGACCGAGAAACAGCACGATCAGGTCGTTGGCACCAGCCATGACCACACCACCGGCTGCAGAGAACAGCATGAGGACGTACATCTCAACGCCGTCGATGCCCTCACGCCGCAGGTAGTCGTCGAGCAGGAACGACACCAGCACGACCGACGCTGCGATCACACCGGTGATCACCAGCGCAAAACCGTCGATGCCGTACTGATCGCCAAGAGCGCCGAACGCGCCACTGGCTCCGAACCGGCCATTCCACAGACCGAACGTGGCAGCAAGCGCGACGAGACCCACCGCCGAGGCGAGCGCCGCATCGAGACCGATCCGCAGCGATCGAGCGCTGACGGCCCCGAGCCCCATGGCGACCGCGAGGCCGACGTAGTACGCACCGTCACCCACGTCAGAGCGGGTAGCTGCGAACGCAACCTCGGTTCCGGCGAGTCCGTGGGCGGCCCACATGCCGACCACAGTCATGGCGCCGACAGCTGGGATGGCCTGGCCGGTAGCGGCCACCGGCAGTTGCTTGACAACCGACCGGAACATGACGATCAGCAGCGCTCCTGCACCGAGGATCATCAAGGGTGCGAGGCCCTCCCACACGATCTCGGGGCGAACGACAGGAAGGGAGGCCTGGGCGAACATCAGTGGTCCTCTTCCTCGTGATCGGGATCATCGCCGTGGTCATCACCGTGATTCAGATGATCGAGGTCAACCGATGGCATTACATCGGCCTCAGGCTCTTCGAAGTCGTCGACGTTGGCTTCAACGTGGGAGATGAGGGCGTCGACCGCCGGCTCTATCCGCTCGAGGACCGGCTTCGGGTAGAGGCCCATGAAGAAAATAGCGATGAGGAACGGCAAAATAACTGCACCCTCGGACCAGGTGAGGTCGGCCATGTCGGCGTTGTCACCCTCGACCGGGCCGTGAAACACGCGCTGGTAGGCCCACAACAGGTACAGGGCTGCAATGATCACGCCGGCCGCGGCCACGATCGCCCACCACCTGAAGGCGGCGAACGCCCCAAGCAGCGCCAGGAATTCGCCGACGAACCCGTTCATGCCGGGTACGCCGATCGAGCTGAGCATCACGACCATAAATACTGCGGCGAATATCGGCGCTGGCTTCTGGAGGCCGCCGAGCTTCGCGATCTCACGGGTGTGGCGGCGGTCGTAGAGCCAACCGACCAGCAGGAAAAGCGCGCCGGTAGAGATGCCGTGGTTCACCATCTGTAACAAACCACCGGACATACCCTCGGTATTGAGGGCGAAGGTGCCAATGACGATGAAGCCGAGGTGGGCCACCGATGAGTAGGCGACCAGGCGCTTGAGGTCCTTCTGCATTGTGGCGGCGATAGCGCCGTAGATGATGCCGATCGTGCCGAGGGCGACCAGTGCAGGGGCGAAGAACACCGCCGCCTCTGGAAACAGATAGATGCCGAAGCGAAGGAAGCCGTAGGTGCCGAGCTTCAACATGACGCCTGCGAGAATCACTGAACCCGCAGTGGGTGCGTTGGTGTGCGCGTCGGGGAGCCACGTGTGGACCGGGAACAACGGCACCTTGACCGCAAACGCGACTGCAAAGCTGAGGAAGATCCACCGAGCAGTATTGGTGGCGAGCGCCTGTGTCTCAGCCAGGGTCACGAGGTCGAACGTGACCGGATTGCCGGTTTCTGCAGCCGTGAGGAACGCCGTCGCAAGAATGCCAACCAGCATCAAGGCCGAACCAAACATCGTGTAGACGAAGAACTTTGTGGCGGCGTAGGCCCGCTCACCGTGACCCCATTGGCCGATGAGGAAGTACATCGGCACGAGCACGATCTCGAAGAACACGAAGAAGGCGAACAGGTCGAGCGCCAAGAAGACACCGAGACAGCCGGCCTCGAGGACCAGAAGCCACGCGTAGTAGGCCTTGGGAGTGTGTTCGGCTTCGATCGCAATGATCGCAAGCGGGAACAGCGCCACCGTCAGCACAACCAGCCACAGCGAGATGCCATCAAGACCGAGGCTCCACGAGATGCCGAGGCTCTCGATCCAGGTCCACGAGTCGACGAACTGCATGTCGGCAGCGCTGCTCTTGTCGAACTCGAGCATTACCCAGGTCGCAATACCGGCCGTGGCGACAGCGAACAGGAAGGCGACTTCCTTGAAGTAGCCCTCGCGGTTCTTGGGAAGCACCAGGAGCGTGATGGCGCCGATGAGCGGCAGCACGACGATCGTGGTGAGGACCGGGAAGGAGACCGAAGCCGACGACGCGGCGAGTAGTGACTGCATCAGAACGTCGTCCTCACGAGGAACCAGGCGATGAGAGCCACCGCACCGACCGCCGCGAACGCGGCGTAGCTACGAACCAGACCTGACTGCGTAGCTCGAAGCTCGCCGCCGACCGAGCGAACAATCCGGCCCGTGCCGTTGACGGCGCCATCGATGATCGTGCGGTCGAACCAGGCAACCAGGTCAAAGAACTTGCGTCCTGGTCCGCCCATAACATTCGTGACCGCCGAGTCGTACTTCCAGCCGTCGGCAAGTATCGGAAGCTCGACCTTGCCCGGATCGACTCTCCCCTGCAGATAGATGCGACCAGCCATGAAGATGCCGGCCGCTCCACCTAGGACCGCAATGATTGCCAGGACCCACAACTCCGTGCCCGACAGCTTGTGATGAGCCTCGTTGTGGAACAGCGAGGGCTCAAGCCACTTGCCGAGGAAGTGGAGGTCCTTGGTAAACGGCAGGTTCATTCCACCGGCGACCATGGCTGCGATCGCAAGGACACCGAGGGGGACCGTCATCTGCCACGGAGATTCGTGCGGATGAAACTCGCGACGCTCGTGGACCGAGGCGGGAAGTTCGGCATCGTCGATCTCGGACTCGTCGGACAAGGCGTTGATCGCCTCGGCCGAAACGAGAGCCTCTTCAGCCCGGGCCGTCTCAACCTTCTCCTGTGCGGCCTGGATCCCCGACGTCACTTCCTGAGCGCTGTCGCGCGCCGCAACGACAGCGTCGCGCGCCTTGTCGAGGTTCTTCGTCGCCTTGTCGAGGGCTTTCTCGTCACTCTGGTCGACCTCAGCCATCTCGGTCTCACGTTGTGTGAGCTTCTCCTGCGTCTTCCCCACCTTGTCAAGGGCCTTGGCTGCGCCGTCCTCAATCGCGGCGACACCAGCCTCGGCCTCGGCAACCTGGGCTGCGACCGCCGCCACCCGATTGTCCCAAACAAGCTGGAATTCCTCGGGTCGTGCGTCGGCGTAGCGGTACCCACCGAAGAACGTCATGAAGACCTGGCGACTCATATAAAAGGCGGTCAGGACCGCAGTAACGAGACCAACAGCCCACAAGGCTTTCGAGTCGTCGTAGGCGTAGGCGAGGATCTCGTCCTTCGACCAGAAGCCCGAGAACGGCGGCACGCCAGCAATCGCAAGCCAACCGATGATGAACGTCGCTGACGTGATCGGCATGAGCTTCCTGAGCCCGCCGTAGTGACGCATGTCCTGGTCGTGATGCATCCCATGGATGACCGAACCCGACCCAAGGAACAACAGCGCCTTGAAGAACGCGTGCGTGATCATGTGGAAGATCGCCGCCACATAGGCGCCGGTCCCAACGGCGAGGAACATGTAGCCAAGCTGGCTGACGGTCGAGTACGCCAGGACCTTCTTGATGTCGTTCTGAGCGACGGCGATCGTGGCCGCGAACAAGGCGGTGCCGACACCGATCCACGCGATCATCGAGGGCGCCCAGGTGGCCGACTCGGCGATGATCGGGTTAACGCGGGTCAACAGGTAGATACCCGAGGTGACCATCGTGGCCGCGTGGATAAGGGCCGAGACCGGCGTGGGGCCGGCCATGGCGTCGGGTAACCAGAGATAGAGAGGGAACTGGGCCGATTTCCCGGCCGCGCCGACGAACAGCAGGACCACGATCGCTGTCGCCGTTCCCTCACTGAGTGCACCGGCGTTGCCAAAGATGTCCAGATAGTTGATCGAGCCGATCGTGGTGAACAGCAGGAACATCGCGACCATGAAGCCCCAGTCACCGACTCGGTTGGTGACGAAGGCCTTTTTGCCAGCGGTGGCGTTGGCTTCCTCGGTGAACCAGAACGAGATGAGGAAGTACGAGCACGCGCCCACGCCCTCCCACCCGAGGAAGGTGAGGAGCATGTTGTCGCCGAGCACCAGCACCAGCATCGAGAAGGCGAACAGGTTCAGGTAGAGAAAGAACTTCGAAAAGTTCTCGTCGCCGTGCATGTAGCCAATCGAGTACAGGTGAATCAGCGCACCGACGCCGGTGATGAACAGCGTCATGGTGACCGACAGCGGATCGACGAGAAAGCCAACATCGACCGAGAAATCGCCGACCGGCACCCACTCCCAGAGCGTTTGCACGAAGCGACGCTGTTCGGGTTCCTCGGCGCGAAGCCCAACAAAGGTCACCAACGCCGCGGCGAACGAACCGCCCATCGCAAGAGTGGCGAGCCACCCCGATGCGGGCTCGCCGAGCTGACGGCCAAAGAGCACGATCACCACGAACCCGAGCAACGGGAAGGTGGGGATCAAGAAGACAGCATCCAGCATGGTCAGTCCCTCACCTAGCCCCTGAGCAGCGCCACGTCATCGGCGGTCGCATCCCGGCGACGACGGTTGATCGCCACAACGATGGCGAGGCCGACGACGACCTCCACCGCAGCGACGACGAGAACGAAAAACACGGCCAACTGGCCACCGACGTCATTGAGGTCGGCACCGAAGGCCACAAACGAGATATTGACCGCGTTGAGCATCAGTTCGACACACATGAACATCACCAGCGGGTTGCGTCGGATCAGCAGACCGGCTGCGCCGATGGCAAACATCAGCGCCGACAGCACGAGGTAGTACGAGGTCGTGAGTTCGAGTTCGGCAGGCATCAGACGACCTCCCCTCGTGCAGGCTCGTCAACCGGCTCGTGGTGATCTTCATCGTTGGCTCCCGCAGGAGCAAGCGGTGCAAGATCCATACTGGCGGGCTCGAGATCATCGAGCAGATCGTCGGCCTTGACCGTGCGGGTGAGCACGACAGCGCCCACGACGGCGATGGTAAGGAGGGCAGCGGTGATTTGGAACGCCAACAGGTAGTCGGTGAACAGCACGCGGCCGATGCGTTCAATATCGGTGTAGCCGTTGTCGAGCGCATCCTCACCGATGCCCGGTGCCGACACCGAACCGGTGGCGCCATCGACAGCTGCGACGACGGTGATGATCCCGCCCGCTGCGAGTGCAGCACCGATCACGGCGGCAAGCGGCTTCTGCCCGGCAATCGGTTCGACGCCGAGGTCTTCTGCCTTGTCGACACCCAGCAACATAATGACGAACAGAAAGAGGATGACGATCGCACCTGCGTACACGACCACCTGAACGGCGGCGAGGAAGTGTGCTTCCTGGATCACGAAGAGGACCGCGACCCCAATCAGCGTCTGAATCAGGAACAGCGCAGAGTGCACCGGGTTGCGGGCTGCGATCACGCCCAACCCTCCGGTAACGATCACGACGGCGGCCACAAAGAAGGTCATGAACTCAGCCATCGGAGGATTCCTCCTGTGCTGGCTCCGGATCGCGAACGCCGTAGCCGAGCTCGCCCGCCCAGTGCACAACACCTTCGTAACGGTGATCCCCTGCTGGGGACGTGGCCCGCATCCAGCCAGAGGTGAGTTCGTCATCACCTGGTCGCCAGTCTTCCCACGGAAGTTGCTGGGGCTTGCCGTTATCGCCGACGAGCAGCTCGTCCTTGGTGTAAATCGCATCGCTGCGGTTCGTGAACGAGAACTCGAACAGCTTCGACTCGGTGATCGCCTGGGTGGGGCACGCCTCAACACACAGATCACAGTGGATGCACCGGAGGTAGTTGATCTCGTACACGTAGCC
Organism: Acidimicrobiales bacterium; assembly: GCA_029247365.1. GTDB lineage: Bacteria > Actinomycetota > Acidimicrobiia > Acidimicrobiales > Aldehydirespiratoraceae > UBA11606. Next base: position 109,447 of record JAQWLJ010000002.1, read on the forward strand.
GAAGCGTTCGCCCGGCGAGGCTGGCGCGGCCGGGTCGTTGTCTGCGCCACGCACATAGATGCACTTGGCGGGGCACACACCGGCGCAGAGCTCACAGCCGATGCACTTCTCCATACCGTCCTCGTAGCGGTTGAGGACGTGGCGACCGTGGAAGCGTTCGGGTTTCGCCCGCTTTTCGTCGGGCGCGCCTTCCTTCGCCTTGCCACCGCGGTAGTCACCGGTGACACGGTCTTCAAACAGCTTCTTGAAGGTGACCACGAAGCCTTTGAGGTACGAACCGTCAGCCACGACTGGCCTCCTTCTCCGCCGCTTCGGCAAGCCGCTCACTTCGCGCCGTGTTCATCGCCATCGCCAAAAGGCCGCTGAGAAGGGCCACACCGGCGAACCAGCCGATGAACCAGGCGGCGTAGTTACCCAGCCCCCAGTCGTTGCCATCACCAATGCGCAGGCCGGCCAGCAGGATCAACCAGAACAGCGATAGTGGGATGAGGAACTTCCAACCCAGATCCATCAGCTGGTCGTAGCGGAAGCGGGGCAGCGTGGCTCGGATCCAGACGAAAGCAAAGAGGAAGAACGACAGCTTCAGGAAGAACCAGATGGTGCCGACCCACCAGCCGTCGGGAAGGAACAGCGACGGACCATGCGGACCACCCAGGAACATGGTGACGACGATGGCACTGATCGTGATCTGGTTCATGAACTCCGCGAGGAAGAACAACGCGAATCGGATCGATGAGTATTCGGTGTGGAAGCCACCGACGAGCTCCTGTTCGGCCTCGACGAGGTCGAACGGTGGGTGGTTGAGCTCGGCAGTGCCCGCAATGAAAAAGACGACAAAGGGCACGACGCCGGTCGTGACAATCGCCCAGTTGGCAAGCCCACCACTCTGAGACAGCACCATGTCGTGAGTCGAGAGCGATCCCGACTGGAGCACCACAGCCGCCACGGCCAAGCCGAGCGCGGCTTCGTACGACACCATCTGGGCAGACGCACGCACCGAGCCGAGCAGCGGGTACTTCGAGCCAGAACTCCATCCGGCAAGCATCACGCCATAGATCGCGAGCGACGACATGGCGAGGAAGAAAAGGATGCCGATCGGCGGATCAGCAACCTGCAAGAACGTGGGCTTGCCGAGGATCGTTACGAGACCGTCGCGGCTGCCATCGCCGTTGAAATCGCCACCGACCGGCACGATCGCAAACGTCAGGAATGCCGGGACGAGCGAGAGGTACGGCGCCAACTTGAACGTGAACCGGTCGGCGTTGTCCGGGATGAGGTCTTCCTTGAAGAAGAGCTTGATGCCGTCGGCGAGGGTCTGAAGGATGCCCCACGGACCAGCGATGTTTGGGCCGATGCGGTTCTGGAAGTCGGAGATGACCTTCCGGAGAAACCAGATATTGAGCATCACCGACACGAGCAAGAACACGAACGCCGCGACCGCCTTGAGCAACGTGACGGGCAGCGCGTCCCAGATATCGCCTGCGTAGAGCGGATCTTGTCCGAGAATCATGCGCGCTCCACTCGCACGTCGGTCACCAACGTCGTGGCGTCGATCAGTCGGTTGGCGTTGACGTCTGGCGCGTTGGCTGGGATGGCCGCAGAGCCAACCGGCACCCCGACATCGATCGCCACCGGCGCCATGAGTTCGCCTTTGCCGGACAAGACCTTGACGATCGCACCGGGTTCGACACCAAGCTTGTCGAAGTCAGCCGGGTTCAGCCGGACCTGCACTGCTGCGGCGAGACCAGCACTCGCCGGGCAGGCCTGGACCATCGTGCCGTTGTCGTACATCCGTCGGGTGGCAACGAGCCGAAGCGAATACGCATCGTTCGCTGGAGCCATCGAACCGCTTGCCGTGGGCGCCGAGATCGACCCTCCCGACAGCAGGACGCCCTCGACCGGGTCGGTGGCGAGCGCCTCTTCGGTGACCGTGGCGTGCACATCAGATACTGCGGCCATCTCAGCGCGGATGGCCTCGACGGATGCGAGACCGAGATCGACGCCGAGGCGGCTACCAATCTCTGCTGCAATCTGCCAGTCGGCGCGGGCGGTACCCGGGGCCGTAACTTTTTGCGCACTGATGCTTACTCGGCCTTCCAGGTTGGTAAAGGTGCCGGCGGACTCGGTGGGAGCCGCAGCTGGGAGCACGATGTGGGCGTAGCCCGTGGTCGAGGCATTGGGCAGGGTTTCAACTGCGAGAATCGTGCCGACCCCGGCCAGTGCTCGTTGGGCGAGTTCATTGTCGGGGAAGTCAGCGAGTGGATCGGCGCCGAGTAGCACCAAGACGTCGAGCGAGCCGGCGGCAGCAGCAGTCAGCATCGCCGCGGTATCCATGCCGGCTGTGGTCGGCACCGAGCCCCAGATGTCGGCAACTGCGCCAGCATCAGTAAGCGTACGGCGTCCGGGCAGCAGGCCCGGAGCCATGCCAGCCTCGAAGGCGCCGTGCACGTTGCCGCGCCGCAGCGCCGACAGGAAGCCCACCCCATCGATGGCATTCAGTGCGACGGCTGCGTCGACGACCGCTTCGGCGGATTCAGCGGTCGAAGCTCGGCCGAGCACGACGGTTACCGGTCCGCTGATGGCGTTCGCTGCATCGGCAATCGCGCTGGCAGACACGCCAGCCGCCTCGATAGCGGTGCCCCGGCGAGCCGATGCAAGCGCATGGGCCAACTGACCGACTTCTCCGGGGCGCGGATGCAGCGAGTGGGCGGCGATCCCACTCAAGCCGGTGCGGGTCGGCGTCAGCTCGATGAGTGTCGTGCCGTCGTTCACGACCGCATGACGCAGCCGAAGGAACAGCGCGCCAAGATCTTCCTTCGGGTCGGGTCCAACGAGGATGACCGTGCCCCCCGGCTGACAGGCGTCGGCGATCGTGGCGCGGGGCAACCCAAGCACAACCTCGGCGGGGATCCCATCGCTGAGCTGCGCATCGACGTTGTCGGTGCCGATGACCCCCTTGGCCAGCTTGGTCCACGCGTACTGTGACTCGTTGGTGAGGCGGGCGCCGCCCACGACACCGACCCGGGCCGGATCGACACCGGCGAACGCGGTGGCCACACGGCTCATCGCCGCACCCCAACCAATCGGGGCGAGTTCGCTGTCGGCGCCGGCTCGCACGAGCGGCGTGGTCAGACGGGCGTCGGCGTTGAGCGCCTCGAACCCGAAGCGCTCCTTGTCGGACAACCAACCCCAGTTGACAGCATCGGAGTCGACGCCGAGCAGGCGCAAGACCTGATTGCGGCTCGATTGCACCGTGACGCGGGAACCAACCGAGTCGGTCCAAGCGGTCGAGACCGTCTCTTCGAGATCCCAGGGGCGGGCCTTAAAGCGGTAAGGCTTGGCGGTGAGGGCACCGACCGGGCAGATCTGCACGGTGTTCCCGGAGAAGTACGAGGCAAACGGCTCGTCGGGGAAGGTGTTGACCTGGGTGTTGTTGCCCCGGTCCATGAAGTGGATCAGCGTGTCACCGGCGACCTCGTCGGCGAAGCGGGTGCAGCGATCGCACAAGATGCAGCGCTCGCGGTCGAGGTAGACCGTGTCGCTGATCGGCATCGGCTTCTCGAAGTGGCGCTTCTCTTCAACAAACCTCGACTCACCCGGCCCGAAAGCCATGGTCTGATCCTGAAGTGGGCATTCGCCGCCCTTATCGCAGACCGGGCAGTCGAGCGGATGGTTGATCAGCAGGAACTCGAGCACACCGTCCTGGGCCTTCTTGGTGGCATCGGATTCGGTGTCGACGGTCATGCCATCGGAAACCGGAATCATGCAGCTCGGCTGCAACGCCGGGCCGCGGCCCGAGTCGACCTCGACAAGGCACATCCGGCACATGCCGACCGGCTTCATACGCGAGTGGTAACAGAATCGGGGGATGTACGTGCCGGTGCGCTCGGCGGCATCGATGAGGAGTTCGCCGGGCGCAGCGTGGATCTCGACGCCGTTGATGGTGACGGACACCGTGCTGGTGTCGTTCTGCGTGTCGGTCATCAGCCGGCCTCGCTGTTGCCAGGAGCGGAGCTCATGAGTGCAGCGCTGACCGGGATGGAGTCGCGCTTGGTGATCTTGGCCTCGTATTCATGGCGGAACCGACGAATCGTCGAGGTGATGGGCGCAACCGACGACGGGCCAAGGGGGCAGATCGTGGTCTGTTTGGGCGGGAACGGCACAGCCGCAAGACCCTGATTCGGATCGGCCGCGACCGGGTACGGGCCAGGGCTGATGTTGTCGGCAATGTCGAGCAGCATGTCGATGTCGCTCGGTCGGCCCTCGCCGTCGAGGATGCGTTGCAACACTCGCTCTTCCCAGGTGGTGCCTTCACGGCAGGGGGTGCACTTTCCGCACGACTCACGAGCGTAGAAGCGGACGAGTCGAAGAGCGGCCTTGACCGCATCGGTGGTTTCGTCCATCACAATGATGGCGCCGGAGCCGAGCATCGAGCCCTCTCCGCTGACGACGCGGCCCTCGAGTGGTACATCGAGCTGCTCAGGGAAGAACCAGGGCGCAGATCCACCGCCCGGCACGAACATCTTCAGCCCGTTGTCCTCGCGAATGCCCTGGCAGAAGTCGTCGCCATAGAACAGATCGCGGAAGGTGGTGACGCCCTGCTCGATCTCGTACACACCGGGTCGCTTCACGTGACCAGACACCGCCACCATGCGGGTGCCCGGCGAGGCCTCGGAACCGAACTGCTTGTAGGCCTCGGCGCCGTTCATCATCAGCCACGGCAGGTTGCTGAGTGTCTCGACATTGTTGACGATTGTCGGCTGGCCGTAGAGCCCGATGGCCGCCGGGAAGTACGGAGGCTTGAGGCGGGGCATGCCTCGGTTGCCCTCGAGCGACTCGATGAGCGCCGTCTCCTCGCCGACGATGTACGCCCCTGCCCCCCAGGTGAGGGTGATGTCGACGCTGAAGTCAGTGCCGAGGATGTTCTTCCCGACGTAGCCCTCGGCATAGGCGTCGTTGAGCGCCTGCGCGATACGTTCCTGTGCGAGCGCCATCTCACCGCGGACATAGAGGAAGCACTGGGCGAGGCCCAAGGCGTAGCACGTGATGAGGCAGCCCTCGATCAGTTGGTGGGGATCGCGCTCCATGAGGAGACGATCCTTGTAGGTGCCCGGTTCGGACTCGTCACCGTTGACAACGAGGTAGTAGGGGAACTTGCCGGGCGGCATGAAGCCCCACTTGACGCCGGCGGGGAAGCCAGCACCGCCCCGACCGAGGACGGTGGCTTCACGGACCTCGTCGTGGACCTCAGCCGGCGTGCGGTCGAGCGCGCGGCGCAGACCCTGGTAGCCGTCGGTCGCCTCGTAGCGGTCGAGAGTGAAGCTGTCACCGTGCTCGAAGCGCGACGTAACGATCTTGGGTCCGCCGTTGTCGACATAGCCGGGAGCGTGGGGAACGGAGTGGCTCACACTTCCTCACCTTCCGCGGCTCCAGCAGGGGCCGGCTCATCATTGCGGGCCAACCAGACGGGACGCACGTTGGCCTGCTCGGGGGGCACGATGCCGGCCATAGCGTCGACCGGAATGTGCTGACGAACGCGGCCGAGCGTGCCGTGCTCGGGGATGTCGTCGGCGCGACTATTGCGAATGTCGTCGATCAGATCGTCGAAGTCCTCGTCGGTGACGCGTAGGCGGTAGCGGTAGTTGACCTGGAGACACGGGGCCTCGGTGCACGCAGCGATGCACTCGACGTCTTCGATGGTGAACATGCCGTCGGCGGTGGTGCCACCGGCCTTCACGCCGAGCGTCTTCTCGGCGTGGGCGAGAAGTTCCTCACCGCCAAGGAGTTGGCACGACAGGTTGGTGCACACGTTGACCATGTACTTTCCGACCGGGTGGAACTTGAACATCTCGTAGAACGACCCGGTTCCCTTGACCTCGGCCGGGGTGGTGTCGGTCAGCTCTGCGATCTGGCGCATGGCTGCGTCGGTGACCCAGCCCTCCTGCTCCTGGGCTAGGTGCAACAGCGGGATCAGGGCCGACTTGGCGACCGGGTAACGCGAGATGATCTCATCGGCGATCGCGAGATTGTCGGGCGTGAAGTAACTCATCGGTCGACCTCGCCCATGATCGGGTCGACACTCGAGATGATGGCGACGCCGTCGGCGATCATGCCGCCCTGCATGAGGTGCGGCATGGTCTGCAGGTTGATGTAGCTCGGGCCGCGCACGTGCATGCGATATGGCGTGGAGCTGCCGTCGCTCACCATGTAGATACCGAGTTCGCCGCGCGGCGACTCGACCGCTGCGTACGCCTCGCCCTCGGGCACCTGGTAGCCCTCGGTGAAGATCTTGAAGTGATGAATCAGCGCTTCCATCGACTGGTCGATACGCACCCGAGGGGGGGGCGTGACCTTCTTGTCCTGTACGCGGTAGTCCCCAGCCGGCATGCGATCAAGAATCTGTTCGACGATGCGCATCGACTCGCGGATCTCGTTGAGGCGGATCGCATAGCGGTCGTAGCTGTCGCCGAACGAGCCGACGATGACATCGAAGTCAACCTCGGGGTATGCGAGATACGGCTCGTCGCGGCGAAGATCCCATGCGTAACCAGTGGAACGCAGGATCGGACCAGTGGCCGATAATGCCAACGCCTCGTCGGCGTTGAGCACACCCACACCTTGGAGTCGCTCGCGCCAGATCGGCTGGCCGGTCATGAGGATGTCGTACTCCTCGAGGCGGGGTGGGATCAGCTCGAGCAGGTGCTCGACGTCGGCCTGCCAACCGTCGGGGAGATCGGCCGCCACACCGCCGGGGCGGATGTAGTTATGGTTCATGCGAAGGCCGGTGACCTTCTCAAAGAACCGGAGAACTTCCTCTCGTTCCCGCCAGCCGTAGATCATCATCGACACGGCGCCGAGGTCCATGCCGTTGGTGGCCATGAACAGCAGATGCGAGCTCATGCGGTTGAGTTCGCTCATCAGCATGCGGATCCACACAGCACGCTCCGGGACTTCGATGCCAAGGAGCTTCTCGGTCGCGAGGCTGAACGCCAGCTCGGTGAAGAGTGGCGAGGCGTAGTCCATGCGGGTGACGTTGGTGCAGCCCTGCAGGTAGGTGAGCTGCTCAGCCTGCTTCTCCATCCCCGTGTGGAGATAGCCGACAACCGGCTTGCTGCGCAGGACGGTTTCGCCCTCCATCTCGAGCATGAGGCGCAGCACGCCGTGGGTCGACGGGTGCGACGGACCCATGTTGAGAAGGACCCGCTCATCTTCATCGGGCGCGTCAGGGTCAGCGCCGATCATTGCGGCTTCGGCTTCGCTCAGGCGGAGAACCGCGGAGTCGTCGCCGCGACGCTTCACCCGCTCGGCGCCGTCAAGAACCTCAGTGTTTTCGGTAACCGTCATCGTTCGTTGCTCGCTGCTTTGAACTGCACAGGGATCGAACCGATGGCGTAGTCCTTGCGGAGCGGATGCCCTACCCAGTCCTCGGGCATCAGAACCCGGCTCATGTCGGGGTGGTCGGTGAACTCAATGCCGAACATGTCGAAAACCTCCCGCTCGAGATTTTCGGCGCCAGGCCAAAGATCGAACAGCGTGGGGATGACTGGCTCATCAGCATTGACCTGCATCCGAATACGAACGCGTTCGCGGGTGGTGTGGTTGATCAGCTGGGTGACGAGCTCGAAGCGCTCGGCCTCAATGCCGGCAGGCAGGTTCCGGGGCGCGGCATAGGTGAGGTAGTCGACCGCGGTCAGATCGACGAGCTGGCCGAAACCGTCGGCCTGCGCCTCCGTGCAGCCGTCGAGGTAGGTGTCGACAAACGCGTGGAGCACGCCGTCACCGGCGTCGACCATTCCGTATCGCATCGCGACCGGGGTCGCGGCCTCGTCCGTCGCCTCCTCGGCGATTTCCGGTTCGTCGCTCACCGTCAGCCCCCGATCGTCAGGCCGGCGGTCTGACCGTCGCGCTGCTCGATGGTGATACCGGCGCCGCCCCCGTTTGCCTGACGGCGCTGGGTGAGTTCACCGGATTGGATCTTCTCGTGCACAGTGAAGATCGCGTGAAGGAGCGTTTCGGGGCCCGGAGGGCAACCCGGCGCGTACACGTCGACGGGCACAACCTGATCGACGCCCTGCACGATCGCGTAGTTGTTGAACATCCCGCCGCTCGATGCGCACACGCCCATGGAGATGACCCATTTGGGCTCCATCATCTGGTCGTAGACCTGTCGCAGCACTGGCGCCATCTTCTGGCTCACACGGCCCGCAACGATCATGAGATCGGCCTGACGGGGGGACGCCCGGAAGGTTTCCATGCCGTATCGGGCGAGGTCGTAGTGCGCCGCGCCGGTGGCCATCATCTCGATCGCGCAACAGGCGAGGCCAAACGTCGCTGGCCACAGGCTGCGGGCGCGGGCCCACTGGACGAGGTTCTCGATGTTGCCGGTGAGGAAGTTGTGCTCGAACCCCTCGAGGCCGTGGTCGGCAATATCGCCGACGTCGCCGATCCCAGGAATCTTCATCAGGCCGCCTCGCGTCCGTCGGTACCGACCCGTCGGATCGTGGACTCGGCGGTGCGTTCAGGCGACACAGCCCCTGACGGCGCCATGGTCTGTTTGAGCGGACCCCACTCCAGGGCACCGTTGGAGATCAGGTACACGAACGACTCGAAGACAGCGAATGTGAACACCATGATCACGACGAGGCCGAAGAAGCCGAGACCCCCGAAGGCCACCGCATACGGGTAGAAGAAAATGATCTCAATGTCGAAAACGATGAAGATCATCGCAACGAGGAAGAACTTCACCGGAAAACGCTCGGGCGTCTCTTTGGTCGGCACGATGCCGCACTCGTAGGCCGCACGCTTGGCGTGCGTGGGGTTACGGGGAGCCAAAAGTCCTGAGGCGATGAAACTGCCGGACGCAAACAAGAATGCCAGCACGAACAGCGCCAGCAATGGGAGGTACTGGCCCAGCATGGCTTACGCCCCTTCGAACTCGGCCCGGCGCGCCATCACGAGTTTGTCCCGCTCATGAAGCATGTAGCAGAGGGCGAAGAAGATCAGCAGGGAGCCGATCGTGACCATGGCCGGCCGGAAACGAACGTTGCCGAGGTCACGGATCATCACGACCGAGACGACTGGCTCTTCGGTATCGACCACGGGACGCTGGGGAGCGGTACCCGGCAGGTTGGTGATCGACTCCTCGGTAACTTGCTGAAGCTGGACGATGCCGTAGCGGGTCGGATGGGTGATCTGCGCGGTCTGGCGGACCTTGGTCCAGACGCGGTCCCAGACATTCGGATCGTCGGGCAGGCCTTCCTTGCCGCCGATGGTGAAGGCATCGAGCAGCTTGAACTCCACCTGACTACCGAACGAGAAGTCGTTCGATTCAAGGACAATCGCAATCGCCGATGCTTGCGCTTCGCCGGATTCGGCAGTGGAGAGGAGGGTCCAGCCGCCGAGCTCGTCAGCGTCCGGATCGATGATCCCCGGGGCGACCGCAGCAAGCTCGGAGAGTGTCGTGGCCTCGTTCTTTGACTGCTCTTCGGCGGCGAGGTCGTCGATCTCCGCGTCGCTGAGACCTTCCGTCTGATCGGCGGTGAGGGTGTCGGCGGTGACGGTGCCAAACTCGAGCCAGGCTGTCTGCACCTCACCCAGGTGGGCCACCTCGTCGCTGGTCAGGCCACCTGTTCCCATGGTGAGCCAATTCGACCCATAGTCAGACTCGGCAGCCGCGCCGGCATCGACCACGATCTCGTGAGCAGTCGGCAGCGACTCCGCCTGGAGAATGTTGGCCTCGTCGAGCGCGGCGTAGGTCAGGCGACCCTCGTCGTCGGTTCCCTCGACGATCTCAACCTCGACCCAGGTAGGGGCATCCCCCGCCCAGCCGATGCCGTAGATCCACCAGATTGAACCCATGATTGCCATCCAGCCGAACAAGGCAGCAAGCGCAAGAAGGGTGCCGAGGCGGGGACCGGAGTTGGAGCTCAGGAGCAACCAAACCGAGCCCATCAAGGTGACCGCCATGGCGAGCACCGCAAGGAAACCGCGGATTTCAGGGTCCCAGGCAAGACCTGCGATCAGGTCGAGCATCTCCATCAGAGTGTCCTCTCGAACGCAACGATCGCATCGATCTGGTCAGCGGTGAGTAGCGCCGGGTACCGGAACTCGACGCCGGTACCCGGGCCCATACCAGGGCCCTGGGGGTTCGATTCGGTGAGCGGCCCGAAGCCGGGCATCTGGCCATTGCCACCCGAGCCGCCACGGCCGTAGGGAGCACCCATGGCCTGGCCCCGCTCGATGAAGGTCGCGTGACCCGCAGCCGTCTCGAACTGGTCGAGTGTGGAGCCGCCACGGAGGTTCGGGCCAAAGAAGCCACCACCCTGGACGTACTCGTCGAGGATGGCTTCGTCGGTGCCATTCGCCTCGATCATGTACGGGCCGGTCGCATCAAAGCTCCAGCCATAGGTATGGCAACGGGCGCAGCTATAGGTACCGGCAGCCGCCTCGTTGGCGAACAGGATTTCGCCGTACTGCAGGTAGGCAGCCTGACCCTCGAACGAGTCAGGGGTCGACAGGATCTCGAGCGCCGCGAAGCGCCACTTTTCCTCGTTGCCCCCGTCGTCGAGCGACGGGTCGGCCTCGAGAGCAATCTCTCGAGCGGTCTGCTGGGCGGACTGGACGTCGGCCCACCAGGCGTCGAATGCGGACTGCAGCGGCTGGTCTGCTGCGCTGTTCGACGTCTTGAGCGCCTCTCGCGCCGCCATATCGGCGTCGCATTCCGGCACCCCATCGGCTGCAGCACAGTCGAAACCGAACTCGTCACGAGCGATGAGCCTCACAGCCCACGCGGCCTCGTCAGCGCTGGCCTGCGCAGCGCGCAGATCGACGGCCCACGACTCGTCGCTCGTTGCCATGATCAGATCTTTTGCACCGTCCTCAACTCCGCTCGCGACCTGCTCACGGATCTCATCTTCGGTGATCTGGATGTTGCGAAGATAAAAGAGGATCTCTTCGAGTTGCTGATCGGTGAGCGGACCACCGCCGCCGGCACCCCAGGCCGGCATGACACCGTTGCGGCCGTAATTCAGGGTGTGGAGAACTTCGTCTTCGGTGTAGCGCGACAGCACAGTGTCGATTGCAGGCGCCTTCCATGACACTTGGGCGACGAACTCACCCGACGCGGATGTGATCGCGGTGCTGACCGCACCGCCCGAGCCCTCGGGGCCGTGACAGCTGACGCACTGGGCGCCCTCGACGTAGATCTCCTCGCCACGGTTGGTGAAGATCCGCCAGGTATCGATGTCGCGGCCTTCGTGCCGGCCCGGCTCGCCAAGCCAGTAGAGCGGCAACGTGACCGCTGTAATAGTGAGCAGCACAAGGCTGGTGCCAAGCGCTAGGTCGAGCTTCTTGCCCTCAAGATCCTCGTCGGACAGGTACGGCTTCCGGTTCGAGGCAAGCTCGAGCTCAGATCCGATCTCATCTCGAGCTGAGCGGATGTTGAAATAGATGTAGACGAGCCCACCAAAAAAGACGATCGCCAAAATGACGAGGCCGATGGTTCGTTGTGTTGATGCAGCGAACAACATGCGCGTGACGGAGTTTCTCGGGTTCTGAGTCGAAAGGGGTGGTTACTAGTGCGAAGACTGGCCGATGCAGTTGGGCCCCTCGGCCTCCTGGCCGGTGGTATTGGTGCCGATCGGCGGGCCCTGGATGATCGTGCCGGTGTCGACGGTGAGGGTGCCGGCCGCATCGACACTCATGGCGAAGCGGTCCATGCCGCGCGGGGCTGGGCCACCACGCTTCTCGCCTACGCGGTTGTACTGCGAGCCGTGGCAAGGGCACTCAAACCACTGTGAGGTGACGCACTCGGGAACACGGCAGCCGAGATGCGGACACTTCTGATAGATCGCGATGACGCCGCCGTCGAGGCCAAGGTTGATACCCGCTTCCATACCAGCGAGCTCAGGCGCCGAGTAGGCGACCCGCGCCTTCTCAACCGCTCCGTTGGGATACTCGGTGAGCCACATCCGACCCTCGGCGCGGTACAAAAAGCCGTTGCTGTTGCGGATCTCTGTGAGCACGTCGCTGACGAAACCAACCTTGATAGCGGAACCGAAGCCACCGCCGAGTTGGGGCCAGAGGAAGGCAATGCACGCCAGACCGAAGCCACCGAGGCCGATCTGCATCATGAGGATGATCGTTCGGTTGAAGAACTGACGTCGACTGACCCCGATGACCTCGGGATCTGGCGGCACGTACGGAGCCGGTGGGGCCGACTGCCGGGCGGCAAGCACCAGCTCATTAGACGCAGCCTTGCGCTCAAGGACCTGTGCCTTCTCGACCTGCTTACCGGTGAGCGCTGACTCCTCGCCGAGCACGGTCGACGGCTTGTCACGCTTGCGCGTTTCTCCGGACAGCACACCGACAGCCTCGTCAGCGTCCCGACCCTTGAGGGTCACGAGCGCGGCGAGGCCACCGAGGACCACCAACACGATGAGAGCGATTGCGAGTGCCATAGGTGAATCTCCTCGATCAGAGCTCGAAGAACAGGCCGGCTTCCCATGGGAAGACGAAGTTGAAGCCAGGACCGCGGAAGAAAGAACCGATCATGACGAGTACCGCCCAGAACATCAGATGGACGGTCATGAGCGAGATCGCAAACTTGCGGTCTTCGGGCTTCGGGGACGGGTTGCGGTCGATGTACGGCGCAAACATGAGGATGAAGAGGCCGATACCCGGGATGGTCACGCCGGCGACCATCGGGTGGAACATGGTGAGCAGCTCCTGCAGGCCGAGGAAATACCACGGCGCCTTGGAGGGGTTCGGGGTCTCGTTGAAGTTGGCCAACTCGAGCAACGGGGCGTTGACAAAGATCGAGAAGATCAGGGTGAATGCCGTGATGAAGAGCGCTGCGGCGAACTCGACCACGAGCAGGTGCGGCCACGTGTGGACCTTGTCCTGAGGCAAGCCCTTGACGTCTTGAATCGAACCGGACTTGACCACCGTAAGCAGGCGCTGGGTGTGACCACCCGGGCCGGTCGGGACCGGACCGCCACCCGAGGCTGCGGGCGCAGCCGCGGTGGGCGCCGTGGCGACGGCGGTGCCGCCACCGGCGTCGTCGCCACCATCGGCCTTGGCCTTGGCCGCGCGCGAACGCTCAAGCAAGTGCGCGGGGATCTTGCTGGCTGCTTCCTGCTGCTCGGCCGACATTGCCTCGACAGGAGCTTCCGGTGGAGCATCGGCAGCAGCCTTGGCGGCCGCGGCCTTGGCGCGAGCCTCTTCGGCTCGCTTCCGGAGATGTTCGGGGACTTCGGTCATCGACTTCTCTCCTTCGCCTTAGAGCGGACCTGAGATGCCGCCATCTTTGCGGACCCGCCAGAAGTGGATCGCCATAAAGATGACGAGCACGAACGGAAGCAAGAGGACGTGCAGCACGTACCAACGTAACAATGTGTCGGTGCCGATCTCGACGCCACCGAGCAGCACGAATCGAACCTGTTCACCAAAGACTGGCGTGTACCCCATCATGTTGGTACCCACCGTCACCGCCCAGAGGGCCAACTGATCCCAGGGCAAGAGGTAGCCGGTGAACGAAAGCAGCAAAGTGAACTGTAGTAGATTGACGCCGATCACCCAGTTGAACTCTCGAGGGGCCTTGTAGGCGCCGTGGTAGAAGACGCGCGCCATGTGCAAGAACACCGACAGGACCATGAGGTGCGCGGCCCATCGATGCATGTTTCGCACAAGCAGACCGAACGTCACCGAGTTCTGCAAGGTGTAGATGTCGTCCCAGGCCGCGGCGGCGGTCGGACGGTAGAAGAACATCAAGAAGATGCCGGTAACCGTCAACAGGATGAAGAGGAAGAAGCTCAGGCCGCCAAGGCACAGCGTGTAGCTGACCTTGACCGCATGACGCTTCACCTTCACCGGGTGCAGGTGGTACAGCACCGAGTTCATGATCACATAGCTGCGGTTTCGGGGGCTGTCGGTGTAGCCCTTTCGAAAGATCGAGCCGGGGCGGAAGATGGAGTTCCAGGCCTGGCTGCCCTGCACCTGGTCGGTGAGGTTCGCCATCTGGTCCTGCATCCGCTGCGGTAGCGGCTTCTTGACTTCGTCATCGGTGGTCGCCATTGAAATGTGGTTTCTCCCGCGTGCCCGGCTCAGCCGAGACGCATTCCGTATCCGTAGCCGTGCGAGTTGGTGCGCTGGTGAGCATCGCCACCGGCGGCAGGATCACCGATCTTGCCGAGGATGATGACGCCCGTGGGGCACCGATCGACACAGAGTGCACACCGGGTGCACACGTCGTCATCAATCGTAAAGATCACTTTGTCGTTAGGGTCGTCGCCCGGGAGTTCGGTACCGATCGCCTCATCGACGGCATCGGTTCGCACCATGTGGATGCACTTCCACGGGCAGATGTCAACGCAGCCCTCGCACATGATGCACTCGGACTGGTCGATATGGATGAACTGCTTTGGCTTGACCTGCGAGGTGAGCCACGCAGCGTCGACCTGCTGCAGGACGTAGTCGTCGCGGAACTCCGGGAGCGGAGGATTCGCGTCGGTCGTGGTCACGACTCTGCCCCCTCCTTCACCAGAGGACGACCAAAGTGGCTGCGCGCGACCGGCTTCTCGGCCTGCTGCTCGCCACGCTTTTGCCAGGCGGACCACATCCAGATGTTGCCGCCGAGGGCAACGATGTAGATGCCGACAGCGATGAGGTCACGCAGGACGATGTAGGTGATGCGGATCGGCGACCAGCCGCCGTCCTCTTGGCTCTTCAGAATGTCACCGGGGCCAAAGAGGATCTTGTCGACGCGCCAGTTGAGTTCATTGTCGGCCCAGGTCAGCCACTGATGCGGCACGACGCCGTACACCCAGAACATGAGGAAGAAGACGACCAGCGAGCCCATCATCGCCTCGCCCCAGGTCAGGACTTGGTCGGCCGGGCGGCGCTTCTGGTATGCGAGGATGCCACCCACGATGAGGGCAGTGACGATCAGCGATGTCACGAAGGCAACCACGCGTCAACTCCTGAAGGCAGGATGGGCTCACGGACTTCGTGAATCCATGCACAAGTGTAGTCCGGTAGGCCAGCGGCCCTCGGATCCGGGGACAGATTTATCACGCAGTTTTCCGATTTCAGACATCCGGCGGGCAGCAAATTTGTCGTCGGAAATTCATCCGATGATTCCGCTCCAGCTTGGTCGGACGTGCGACACTGCCTCTATCCTCAGGTGGTCGACTGTCACGCTGCCTCGCGGCGTTGCAACTCTTCTCCTGTAACCCTTCCCATCCAGCGGAGACCCTGGTGACCGAAGTACCCGAGCACCTTTTACAGCGAGCCGCCGAGGCCCGCGCTCGCCTCTCTGGAGGGCCCGCGCCCGACTCAGGCGGAGGCGAGAGCGCTGCCGCACCGGTTCCGGCCGTCGCCGCGCCCGACCCCACGCCGGCCGTGCCCGAGGAGCCCAAGGCTCCCGAGCCGGTTGCGCCCTACGTCGAGGCACGTATTCGCCGTAAGACGCTGCCGATCTGGATCATCCCCGTTCTCATCTTCCTGCCGTTCTGGGCGATCTACTACGTCGGCTACCTCGAGAACCCCACCGTTACCGGTGGCTTCGCCTTCGAAGGGGGAGAGGCCTACGGCGGCCAGTGCGCCGGCTGCCACGGCGGTGCAGGCGGCGGTGGCACCGGTCGCCAGCTCAGCGGAGGCGAGGTCATCGCCACCTTCCCCGCCAACGACGAGGGCGTCGCCCAGATGGTGTACTGGGTATCCAGCGGCACGGCGGGCGCAGTCGACGGCGTGTACGGCGACCCTGCCCGCAGCGGCGGCCAACGCCAGGCCGGATCGTTCGGCGTCATGGGCGGATTCGGTGGCAGCCTGTCGACCGAGGAACTCGCTGCAGTCGTGTACCACGAGCGTGCGGCCTTCGGTAATCTTGATGACGCCACAATCGAGCACGAGATTCACCTGCTCGAAGAACTGGTGCATGTGGTCGACGACGCTGGCGAGAGCTTCGACGGCGCCTCCCTTGACGACGTCCGTCTCTGGGTCGACGCAGCAAGCGCAAAGCTCGTCGCCGACGGCGAAATGGCTGCCGAGTAGCCGACGTCTGCGGCACATCTGAACGAGCGGTCCAACGTCTCGCGACGCCTGGCGTCCTCAGGTCAGTCGATAAGACGTCGATTCGTCAGTCGTCGATGAGGCCGGCGCCTGCGCCGCGCAGACGTGACGCCTCGGTGTCGGGTGCGTAGGTCCGGTGGGCGTACGCCTCCAGGCGGGCCCACGCCGATGGGTCGACCGTCCAGCCCTCAGCCGGTGCCGTCAGCCGGTCACCATTGAGGTGACCTGGTTCGACGATGACGTTCGCCTCCGTCGCAAACAACGAGCCCTGCCCAGTGGCGTGGTCAGCTGCGACCCCGAGCGCCGAGTCGTCCCAGCGGCCGACCAATGCCGTTGCGGTGCGTGCAGCTACGACCGACAGGGCGAAGCCGAGAAGCAGCGGCTGCCGAACCCGCCCGAGCTCAACGCGCCCTTCGGCAAGCCGCCCCGCCAGATCGGCACACACCGTGCCGACCACAACCGGGTCGAGTGCCAGGGGGTGATCGGCCCATGCAAGCCCAACATCAGGTGGGGCAACCTCGACATGGGACCGCCCGTCGCGCCAGTCGAGAAGGTCGACCAGTAGTTCCGGCCCGGGGAGCCCGTGATCGGCGAGCCACCGGGCGACTCTGCCGGCGTCGGATGCCAGCCCCCACGGCATGCCCGCACCCTTCGCCGCCTTCTTTGCCATCGCATCGATCTCGTTCGACGACAGAACCAACGCTGTCACCGCGCGCCGACCTCGCCGAGCGGCGGGTAACCCCAGTCATCGATGGTGTCGACGGGCAGGTCGTCGAGCTCGTCCGGGAACGGGGCGTGGCGAAACATGATGATGCGCACCCAGCGATCGGAGCGCGGATCGAACCGGGTGGCACCGAAGTACGACAGCTTGCAGCGGAGCATGTCGATCGGAAGCACGTCAGCCGAGATCGTGTTGTCGCGGATCTCCGCATACGGAAAGGCGACCGACTGCTGGGCTCGGCGGGTCACAAACCGATGCTCGGGGTGCACGAGCAGGAAAGCGGCGACTGTCGCCTCGCCGTCCCAGGCGAGAAGGTCAGCGTGCAGCTTCGCAGCGTCGCGCCCGGGCGCAAGCGGCGACTCATAGGGCTCGATGAGTTCCTCGTGTCGCTCCCCCATTCGCGGCTCGAGCTTGTCCTCCGAGACGTACCAGGCCCGCGCTGTCTCATGGTGGGTGTCCCAGTCGATACCAATCGCCCAGCCGTAGACGTCGGCGACCAGTGCCGTGAGCTCGCTGGTAGTCATTGAGCCCTCGATTGCGAAGAACGCGCCCTCGTCGGACCCCATCTCGGTGGCGAGATCGTCGACTAGGTCGCTGTACGGCTCGAGCACCAGCGACACGAGCTGCTCCTGGCCCTCGAGATCGAGCGCGTCGTCGGCCCAGCGGACCAATCGGTCCCAAGGCTCGGGTCCTGCGATTAGTGCGGGAGCAATGTCGGCGAGGGCGTCGAGGTCGGCAACCAACGCCGCAACCTTCTCCATCTGGAGCTCGTGAACAGACCGCCAGCTGGCTGCGTTTACCTGCGCTCGTTCGAGGAGCTCAAGGAACCGAGTTTGGGCCTCGAGTCCAGCCGTCGGCAACGCCCGCACCCGTGCGAGCGCCGTCTCCTTTGCCACGATCCAGTTGCTGAACAGCGACGGATGGTTGATGACAAACGGCGCCATGCCGAGCCCGGTGGCGTTGCCGACCCCGAGACTCCGCCGCAAGGCTGGATCCATCGGAACCGCTGTAGCCGGTGAACGAAGCGTCGCGAGGTGCTCGACAAGGTCGAGGGTGAAGGCCCGGATCAAAAAAACCGTGAGCATCTCGGCCTGGAACGGGCCCTCGAGTTCGGGGCGGTCGGCGATCCGCTCACGGTCGGCAAGGCCGAACTTGCCCGACCCGTAAACCGCAGTCGTCCGCATGAGGTAGCCGACCTCGTCGAGCTTGGCGGGCTCGGGTTGCTCGCCGGCGGCGAGGCGATCGACCACGTGTTCGAACAGGCGCACCGACCGGTTGGCTCGGGACAGGGTCAGCTCGCCTGCCGAGACCCGTCCGGCCTCCTGGAGCGGGACGTTGGCGGCAAGGCGTTCGATCGTCGCATCGTCGGCGACACCGTCGACGAGTGCGTACGTCGAGTCCCATGCCTGAGCGATCACCCGATCCGACCGCTGGTCAGCCGGCAGGTCGTGAGCGAAGGCGACCAGGCTGTAGGTGCGCTCGGGACCACGGGCCTCATAGACCGCGACGCCCACACCCGGCTCGGCGATGTCGAACCGAACCCGCTCGAACGTCCAGCGCTCGCGGGCGAGTCGGCGAAGAAGGACCCGCATGAACGACAAGCGCGACTGATGGAAGGAGCCGAGCCGGGCAAGCTTCATCACGGTGTTGGGCGGGCGCAGCTCTACCGCAGGCGGTGTCGTCACGGCGCTAACGTACCGCGGACCCGTGGCCCGCAACACCGCGAGGCCCGCGAGTTGTTCGCGTGGGCCGCGTCCACCGAGAGGGAATTTTCGTGACCACTGCCAAAACCGGCGCTCATCTCATCGACGGCGAGTGGGTTACCAGCCCCACCACCGGCGTCAGTATCAACCCTGCCCGACCCGACGAGCCCGTGGGTGACTACTCCCTGGGCGACGCCAGCACGGCTGCCGACGCCATCGGTGCAGCGACTGTCGCCCTCAACGGCTGGGCGACGACCTCGTTCGGGGCGCGGGCGAAGCTCATGGAGCAGACCGCCGTCCTCATCGAGAGCCGGATCGAGGAGCTCGCCACGCTCTGCACCCTCGAGGAGGGCAAGACGTTGCCTGAGTCGCGCGGCGAGGTAGCACTCGCGGCTGAGACGTTCCGGTTCCACGCCGGCATGGCGAAGACCTCGACCGAACGCATCTTCCCCTCCCCCACCCCCGGCGAGACGATCCGTACCGTACGAAGCCCGCTCGGCGTGGTCGGCGTGATCACGCCGTGGAACTTCCCGATCCAGATCCCGGCGTGGAAGATCGCCCCCGCCCTCGCAGCGGGCAACACAGTTGTGTGGAAGCCGGCGAGCAATACGCCGCTGCTCGCAGTGGCACTCGCTCGCATCCTTCACGAGGCAGGTTTCCCGCCCGGCGTTGTCAACCTCGTGCTCGGACCCGGCTCGATGGGTCAGGCCATGGTCGATGACGAGCGGGTGCACGGCATCACCTTCACCGGCTCGGTTCCGGTTGGGGTCGGAATTCGCGACGCGGTCACCGCCCGGAATGCTCGAGTGCAACTCGAGTTGGGCGGCCACAACCCAGCGATCGTGTGCGACGACGCCGACCTCGATCTCGCCGTGCCCGCCATCGTCGCCGGAGCGATGGGTGCCACCGGTCAGAAGTGCACGGCAACGCGTCGCATCATCGCAACGCCTGGTATTCACGACGAACTCACAGAACGACTGATCGCTGCGGTATCGGCGCTGCAGGTCGGTGACGGCATGCACGAGGGCATCGGTATCGGTCCGCTCGTCTCGCCCGGTGCTCGAGCCGAAGTAGCCGAGGCCTACGACGCAGTCGTGGCCGAGGGAGCCGAGATCCTCGCCTCGGCCGAGGCGCCCACTGGCGGATTCTACTTCGCCCCAACGCTGTTTGCCGGTTCGCCCGACCTCTCGATCGGTCGCGATGAGGTGTTCGGCCCACTCTCGCTGGTGCTCGCGGCGGACTCCGACGACGAGGCGTTCGCCATGGCCAACGACACCGAGTTCGGCTTGTCGGCCTCAGTCTTCACCAACGATCTGTGGCGGATCGACCGGGCCTTGCACGAGCTCCAGGCGGGCGTGATCAAGATCAACGCGCCGACTACCGGCACCGAACTCCACGCGCCGTTCGGCGGCGACAAGGCTTCGTCTGGTCACGCCGCCCGCGAACAGGGCGACACTGCAGTCGATTTCTTCACCCGGACCCGCACCGCCTACATCCGACCCGGAAGGCCGGCATGAGCATCGCCAGCGTCCCGATGGTCGTCGATGGCCTTCAGATCAACGACTGGTCTCGGCCCATCATCGAAGAGGTCCGATCGGGCGGTGTTGACATCGTCCATGCAACCGTCGGCGTGTGGGAGGACACCGCAGCGACATTCACCCGCATCGGCGCCTTCCGCCACCTATGTCGGGTGAACGACGACATCATCCGAATCGTGCGCACAGTCGATGACATGCACAGAGCGAAAGCCGATGGCGTGCTCGGTGTGGTCCTCGGCTTCCAAAACAGCTCGATGATCGGGGACGACCCCGAGCTCGTCGGCATGTTTTCTGACGTCGGTGTGCGGATCATTCAACTCACCTACAACATCGCCAACCACCTCGGGTCGAGTTGCTACGAACCGATCGACGCCGGCCTCACTCGCGCTGGTCATCGCATGGTCGACGCGTTCGATCGCGAAGGCGTCCTGATCGACATCAGCCATGTCGGCAACGTCACCGGCCGCGATGCCTGCGAGGCGTCGCGCAACCCGATCGCGATCACCCACGGCAACCCGTACTCGTTCTGCGAAGCGCCGCGGAACAAGCCGATGGACCTGATCGAAGCCGTCGCGGCCCGTGGGGGCATCGTCGGTTGCACCTTTTATCCGCTCTTCGCCGGCGGCGCGGGCACGACCCGCGAGCAGTACTGCGAAATGCTGTACGACCTGGCCGAGCGGATCGGTGTCGACCATGTCGCAATCGGCACCGACGCCGTACTCGGCTGGGCGCCCGACGCGCTCGGCTGGATGCGCAGCGGTCGGTGGGACCGCCCCACCAAACCCAGCGAGATCCCCGAGTTCCCGCCCTGGTTCGACTGGTTCCAGGGCCCGAAGGACTTTCCGAACCTGGCCGAGGGCCTAACCGAGGCTGGGTTCTCAAACGAGGACCGCGACAAAATCCTCGGCGGCAACTGGATACGCCTCTTCGGCACCGTCTTTCCGTCGTAGCGAACGCGGCGGCGGACCGCAGCGTTGGGCACTCGAAGGCTGATCAGGCCGCTGCGAGTTCCTGCATGAGGATCCAGGTCGTGTCGTCGACATCGACGGCGTCGGGCAACGGGGTCGGTACCCCCGGCAGGCGGGCGCCTGGCTGTTCGTCGACCGTCGCTGCAAGCGCCTCAATCCGATCGTGGAAGCCCGACCCGGCATACCCCCCCGGGTCAATCAGCACGTAAAACTGGCCGAGGTCGTGCGGGCCACCGTCGACCGCCTTCAGCGGCTCCATCTCCCAGCTCGAGATGCCAGCGGTCAAGGCGGAGGCAAGGACCTCGACCATCAGACCAATCCCATAACCCTTGTAGCCGCCGGCGGACACGAGCGACCCTCGCAACGCCGCATGGGGATCAGTGGTCGGCTCACCGTTCTCGTCGACTGCCCAACCGAGCGGGATCGTCTCATCGGCCGCAGCCGCCATCGTGATCTTGCCGAGCGCGACTGCGCTCGTCGAGAAGTCCCACTGGAAGGCGACACCGCTGCCACGGCCCGGGACCGCCATCGCAAACGGGTTGGTGCCGAGGAGCGGCTTGGCGCCGCCCGGCGGCGCGACACGAGCAGTGGAGTTGGTGGCGCCGATCGCAATGAGCCCAGCTTCGGCAAGCTGTTCGGTGAAGTAGCCGAGTGACGTGCAGGTGTGACTGTGCTCGATCGAGTAGCCACACACGCCGCCAGCCTTTGCTGCTTCGACCGCCTCGTCGAACCCTGCCGCAAATGCGGGCTGGGCGAAGCCGAAGCCGGCATCGACGCGCACGGCACCCGCTTTTTCGTGGGTGACGACCGGATCAACGGTTCCATGCACTCGGCCCGACACCAACTGCCGGCAGTACGACTCAACGTAGTACAGGCCACAGATCTTGTTGCCCTTTGCCTCGGCCACCCGAACAGCCCGGGCGACGGATGCAGCGACAGCAGGCGCTGCTCCATGAGCTTCGAGCGCGGTGGCGACGGTCGACTCAATCTCGGTCAGCGCGATCTTCGGCATGGCCCGTCAGCTTGCCACAACCGATCGAAGTACCGGCGAGTATTGGCGTTCATGACCTACTCGTCGACGACGTCACCAGTCATCCCGATGCCGACACCGTTGGACCAGAACATCGCAGCAAACACCTTGAGCAGCCTCTCACCGAAGGCACAGCCGAACTCGATACAGATGCCGTTGTTCGCCGCTGTCGAGGGGGCCACGGTGACGTCCGGCGCGACGGGAGTGAGGTACAGGAGCGTGTTCGAATCTCTTGGCTCTACCTCCTGGCCCAGCTGAGGTATTCACACTACATCAAACGGGTCACCGGGCCGAGGGGTCGCGCCCGCGAGACTGACGTCGTGGACCTCACCCAGACGGATGCATGGCGGGCATTGGAAACCCACGCCACAGAGTTCGATCGGCTGGATCTTCGCGAGCTCTTCGCCAACGATCCCGCCCGGGTCGATCAGATGACGCGCGCATGCGGCGACCTGACCATCGACTGGTCGAAGCACCTAGTCACACCGGCCATTGTCAACGGTCTCATCGCGCTGGCCGAGGAGGCTGGGCTCGCGGGAACGATCGCGGCGATGATGCGCGGCGATCGCATCAACACGACCGAGGACCGCGCCGTGTTGCACACCGCGTTGCGAGCACCCCGCGGCACCACGGTGATGGAGGCAGGCGAGGACGTGGTCGCAGGGGTGCATGACGTGCTCGACGGTATGGCCGCATTGAGCGGGCGGGTGCGCAACGGCGACTGGCTCGGGGTAACCGGCCTCGAGATCGAGACCGTGGTGAACATCGGTATCGGCGGATCCGACCTCGGTCCGGTCATGGCCTACGAAGCCCTCGCCGCCTTCCGCCACCCGCGTCTCCGCTGTCGGTTCGTCAGCAATGTCGACGGCAGCGACCTGGTCGCTGCCCTGCACGATCTCGACCCTGCCACGACGCTCTTCGTCATCGCATCAAAGACGTTCACGACCCAGGAGACCCTCGCCAACGCACGCTCTGCGCGCACCTGGCTCACGGGTGCGCTGGGCCACGATGCTGTGGCCAAGCACTTCGTCGCCGTATCGACCAACGCCGACGAGGTCGCAGCATTCGGGATCGATCCCGACAACATGTTCGGTTTTTGGGACTGGGTCGGCGGCCGATACTCGATCGACTCCGCGATCGGGCTGTCCTTGATGATCGCAATCGGCGCCCCCGGATTCCGCGACATGCTCGCGGGCTTCCGAGCCGTCGACGAACACTTCGCCTCTGCGCCTCTCGCCGAGAACGTGCCTGCGCTCCTCGGTCTTATCGAGGTCTGGTACCGGACGTTTTGCGGTCTGCAGAGCCGAGCGATCCTTCCTTACTCGCGCTACCTCCACCGGTTTCCCGCCTACCTCCAACAGCTCGACATGGAAAGCAACGGCAAGCGCACGCGGGTCGGCGGAGAACCTGTGACCTACGAGACCGGACCGGTCATCTGGGGCGAACCGGGCACCAACGGCCAGCATTCGTTCCACCAACTCCTCCACCAGGGAACCACGGTCATCCCGGCCGACTTCGTGGTGTTCGGGACGCCCGATCATCGCGATGTCGAACTCGACGGCATTGAGGCGCATCACGACCTCCTCGTGGCGAATTGTCTCGCCCAAAGCGAGGCGCTGGCATTCGGCAAGACCGCCGAAGAGGTCGCTGCGACCGAACCGAATCCGCTGCTGGTGTCGCACCGGACCTTCCCCGGCAACCGACCGTCGACCACGATCATGGCTCCCGCTCTCACGCCGTCGCTGCTCGGCCAACTCGTCGCGCTGTACGAACACCAGGTGTTCACCCAAGGGGTCATCTGGGGGCTCAACAGCTTCGATCAGTGGGGGGTCGAGCTCGGCAAGCACCTTGCGGCGGCGATTATCCCCGAGCTCACAGCCAACGAGGCACCTGCGCTTGCCCACGACCCAAGCACCAATGCACTCATCGATCGCTACCGCTCGATGCGGGGCCGGCCCTAGAGCGGCAGACCAGGCGCGTCGGTCGCCTCGTCGACCGACGCGTTCATCGCACGCAAAAGCAGAGCGCTCTGCCACCGAGACCGACGAATTGTCGCTGCTTCACCTCAAGCGACGCACGCGAACCGCGCTGGCGCAGCCGACGCCACGCCCTCGAGGCTCAGCCCTTGGCGACGATCAGTTGGAACTCGACGATGCCGCTCTCGTCGATCGACACGACGATCGGAGCAGTCGGTGGCGTCACGTCGAAATCCTCGAAGACAATCTCCGTCGACCCGGTGACGATGCCGAATCCGTCGTCGCGTAGCAACGCGTCGATCGTGAACGTGGCGGGGTTGGTGACGCCGTTGACCGTCAACGTGCCCACGGCCTCGATCCTGACGACTTCGCCGTCGGCGAGTCCGGCCGGTAGATCGACCGGATCACCCAGCACGAAGGTCGCAGTCGGGTTGGTCGAGGCACCGACGGCGCGTCGGATCGCGCCTTCACGGCGACTGTCGTTCGACACGATCTCGTTCATGTCGACGACGACCTCGGTGGCCACCAGACGGCCGTCGCTGATAGTCAATGAACCGGTCACGCCACCGGAACGACCAACCGCCACTACCTTGCCGACCGTGAGTTCCTCGTCGACGCGGAACCCAGCGAAGCTCCCACTCGCCGTCTCGAAGTCAAAGTCTCCGATCTCGTCGTCGATGATCCAGACCCCGTCGACGATGAGGTCGACTGCGCCGTCATCGTTGCCAGTCGAGGCAACGTCCTCGCCAGCCTCCTCGTCGACTCCTGCGCTCTCATCATCGACGGCATCGAGGGTGGTGGTCGACGCAGCGAGGTCCTCATTGAGTTGCGCGTTGGCAGCGACGACATCGACGGCATCGGGGGTGTCCCCTCGGAAGAACAGGAACCAGGCCGCGAAAACAATTCCGAGTGCGCCGAAGCCGATCAGCAACCACTTTTTGTTCATCGCATTCATCTCCTGTTTCGCGTAATCAGATTCTGGTACGGCGCTTCGTCTCGGCGGGCGAGAGCGGGGAACTGTGATCAGAGGGTCGATGCCACTTCGGCGACCGCCTCAATCGTGGCATCGATCTCGGCCGTACCGTGGGCGAGGGACGGGAAGAGTGCCTCATAAGCGCCAGGAGCGAGGGCAATGCCTCGATCGAGCATGCCGTGGAAGAACCGCGGGTACACGCCGTTGTCGGCGGCAGCCTTGGCTGAGTCGAAGTCGTGGGGTTCGATGTCGGTGAAGAACAGGCCCAGCAATGGGCCCACTCGCGGCAACACCGCGCTGACTCCAGCAGCTGCGAAGGCGTCGAGCATGCCCTCCTGGAGCCGGCTGGCGGTGGCGGTGAGCTGCTCGTAGGCATCGGTGGTGAGATGGCTCAGTGCCGCAAGACCGGCGGCGGTGGCGAGCGGGTTCCCCGACAGCGTCCCGGCTTGATACACACCGCCGAGCGGGGCCAGGTTTCCCATGGCCTCGCGGCTGGCCCCGAATGCGCCCATCGGCAGACCGCCACCGATGACTTTGCCAAAACACCAGACGTCGGGCTGGACACCGAACCACGCAGCTGAACCACCCCGACAGAGTCGGAAGCCGGTGATGACTTCGTCGAACAACAGGAGCGCACCGACGCGATCGCATTCGGCGCGAAGCCCTTCGAGAAAGCCAGGTGCTGGGGCGACGAGGCCCATGTTGGCTGCCACCGGTTCGACGCAGACGACGGCGATCGACTCGTCGAGTTCGGGCACGACGTTGTACGGCGCCACGATGGTGTCGGCGATCGCCCCGGCGGTGACGCCCTCAGAGCCCTTGAGACCCTGCTGAGCCACGCCAGAGCCACCGGCAACGAGCAGTGAGTCGGTGTGGCCGTGATAGTTGCCGGCGAACTTCACGATCTTGTCGCGACCGGTCGCGCCCCGGGCGAGGCGGATCGCACTCATCGCAGCCTCGGTGCCGCTCGACACCAATCGCACCATCTCCATCCCAGCCACGCGATCGCACATCTCTTCCGCGATACGGACCTCATTTTCGGTCGGCGCGCCGTAACTCGTCCCTCGCGACGCAGCATCGTTGATCGCCGCGAGGATCGCCGGATGGGCGTGGCCGAGGATGCTCGGGCCATAGCTCTGGACGAAATCGATATAGCGCTTGCCTTCGACGTCGTAGACGAAGGGCCCTTCGCCACGCTCGACGAAGTATGGCCTGCCCCCAACCGAACCAAAGGCCCGCACTGGTGAGTTGACGCCGCCGGGGATGACGGCCTGGGCGCGTTCGAAGAGGGATTCGTTGGTGGTCACTGCAGCCCTTCGGCGATCAGTCGGGAGAAATAGGTCAGGACCAGGTCGGCGCCGGCTCGCTTGATAGCCCCCACGTGCTCGAACGCAATCGCGTCGAGTTCGAGCCAGCCATGCTGGGCGGCGGCGTGCACCATCGCGTACTCGCCACTCACGTGGTACGCCGCGATCGGGATGTCGAGCTCCTGGCGGGCACGGGCGATGAGGTCGAGGTAGGGCATGGCGGGCTTGATCATCACCATGTCGGCACCTTCGCCGATGTCTTCTCGGATCTCTTCCATCGCCTCGCGGGTGTTGGCGACGTCTTGCTGGTACCCCTTGCGATTGCCGCCACCTTCGATGGTGACATCAACGGCGTCGCGGAACGGGCCGTAGAGGGCGGTGGCGAACTTGGCTGCGTAGGCGAGGATCGCGACCTGGTCGAAGCCGGCGTCGTCGAGCGCCTCGCGAATCGCAAAGACCTGGCCATCCATCATTCCGCTCGGCGCGCAGATGTCGGCCCCGGCGGTCGCCTGAGCAACGGCGATCTGCTCGTAGAGCTCGAGCGTGGCGTCGTTGTGGGGCTGACCGTGCTCGTCGAGCACCCCGCAGTGCCCGTGGCTGGTGTACTCGTCGACGCACAGATCGGCGATTACCACGAGGTCGTCGCCGTGATCGTCCTTCAGATCCTGAATGGCCAGCTGAATGATGCCATCGGGATTCCACGCCTCGGAGCCTTCCGGGTCCTTGTGCTCAGGCAGACCGAACAAGACAACGGCTGGGACGCCAAGGCCGATGAGCTCGCTGACCTCCTGGCGGAGCGATTCGCGGGTGTGCTGGAACTGGCCAGGAAGCGAACTGATCGGGATTGGCGCGTCGCCGCCTTCCTTGACGAAGAGCGGCGCGATCAGGTCATCAGGATGCAGTCGGCTCTCGCGAACCATGCGACGAAGGGGCTCGGTACGACGAAGCCGACGGAGACGGCGCTGTGGGAAGGTCACATGCTGAGGCTAGCCATCCGCGAACTCTGTAGGCCACGGCGGCGTTGATGCATACGGTCGCCGCCGGCGCGAACCAGGTGGCCAGATCGGCGGACGGTCAGAGCGAGTCGAGGTGGGACACCACCGCATCGGCGAAGACCTGACAGCCGAGGACGATGTCGTCGTCATGAGAGTCCTCAGCGAAATCGTGACTCACCCCACCGATGCTGGGGATGAAGAGCATGCCCGAGGGGATGTGCGGTGCGAACGTGTTGGCATCGTGGCCCGCGCCGCTGGGCATCTCGACCCAGGCGTCCGGGATCCGCCGCTCGGCAGCCGCACCGATAGCCCTGACGATCGTTGCATCCATCGTCACCGGGGCCATGCCCTTGTCGCCCCGCTCCATCGAGACGGCGCACGGACCTGTGGTGTCGAACTCGGCGACAAGCGCCGCCAGTGTGTCGGCGAACCGCTCCATCACATCCGCGGAGGCATCGCGGTACTGCACCTGACACCACGCCTCACCCGGGACGATGCTCTCTGCGCCGGGGTGGACCCCAAGGTTGCCGATCGTCCAAACCGAGACGGGTCCAGCGACCTGCGCGAAGCGAGCACGAACGTGCACACCAAACTCGAAGAGCGCGGCGGCAGCATCCTTGCGGATTGGCATCGGGGTCGTGCCGGCGTGGTTCTGCTCACCGCGGAAACGCACAGTCGCTCCCGCGATGCCGACAATGCCGGTAACCACGCCGATTCGGTTACCCGAGGCCTCGAGGTGCGGCCCCTGCTCAATGTGGGCTTCCAGGTAGGCGACATGGCGATCGGGTTCGAGTCGGATCGGGTCAACCCCGACAAGACCAACTCGCTCGAGCGCCTCGGCCACCGTCTCACCCTCGGCGTTCGCTGCTGCCAGGTGGGCTTCGGTGATCTCGCCAACGAACGAATGGCTGCCGAGTGCCGACGCGTAGGTTCCCTCTTCGTCGGCCCAGGCGGCGACATCCACCGCGAGATGGGCAGTGTCCGGGTCGGCGAGCAGGGCCCGAGCGACCTCGATCGCGTACATCACGCCCATGGCACCATCGAGCCAACCACCCTCGGGCTGGGTATCGGAGTGCGACCCGAGCACGACCGCCGGCCCCGGGTTCGGCGAGCGGCCGATCACATTACCAATGCCGTCGATCTGGGCATCGAGACCGGCCGCGATCATCGTTTCGACAAGCCAGCGTCGGGCGGCCATGTCGACGTCGGAGTACGTGGGACGGACCACACCGGCGTCCCTCGCGCCGAAGGTGCGCAACGTCCGAAGCGACTCGAGCAGGCGAGCTCCATCAATGTCGGTCATCAGGTCGGTGCCTCCAAGCCAAACTCGGCGTAGGGGAAGTGGAGCAGTGAGTCGAGGACCATGTCGGCCTCACTCGGTACGTCGTGCCTGGTGATTGAGTTGGGAACGACGATGCAGGTCATTCCGGCAGCCTTGGCCGCGATCGTGCCGTTCTTCGAGTCCTCGATCACGATCACGTCGGCCGGATCGAGTTCGAGTTGTGCAGCAGCAAGGAGGAACAGGTCGGGCGAGGGCTTGCCCCGATCGACCTGATCGCGGGTGCTGAACGTGTCGAAGTGGTTGAACAACGAGAGGCGCTTCAACTGCCCCTCGACCCACGACATGGGCGAACTACTCGCAATCGACAGACGCCGCGCTGCGGCTTTCACCGCCTCGATCACATCGTGTACACCCGGCAACGCGGGCACCTTCTCGCGGGCCTCGGCGTGGAGAATCTTCGCCTGTTCGATCGCCTCTGGGTCAGGTTTGCGGCCGAGTTCGTTGCGAAGTCGATCCTCGAGCGACGGATTGTCGGCCGACCCCACGATCTTCACCCATGTCTCGACCGGCAGGGCCAAACCATGATGCTGGTGGGCGATCCTCGCGGCCTCATAGATGGGCCACTCCGTGTCGGCGATGGTCCCGTCGAAGTCGAAGATCACGGCTGCGGGGTTCATCGCAAGAGTCTCGCGTCAGTCAAGCTCGAGCGCGAACCATGTGCGCTCCTGCGGTTCGTTATCGAACTCCGCAACCTCAACGAAGCCGGCGCTGCGATCCAGGTCGATGGCTTCGGTGAGCTTCTGACTCGTCTCGAGCCGCACCTGAACGATTCCGAACCGCCGAGCCTCGGCGACGAGTCGGTCGAGCATGGCCCGGCCGAGCCCCTGCTCATGCACCTCGGGGGAGAGCCACGTGCGGTTGATGTCGCCTGTGCCCGGTGCGGTTCGCTCAAGACAGCCGCAGCCGACCGCAACCCCGTCGATGCGGGCTACCAGGAACAGCTCGTTGGGCGGTGACACGTCGGTGGTAAGGCTCGGGTCGAGGTCAACAGCGTCTTCGGCGCCATCGTCACGAGCCGCGTGGTACTGCCGTAGGCACCACTGGGCGTCGGCGCTGGCCGGGTCCTCGACATGGACGTACGGCCGGTTGGTGTAGTGCTCCCGTATGGCATCGACGAGACCGGGGATCGTGTGCTCGGGAGCCACTGCATCGACCGTGACGCCGAGCTTCTCGGCTACAGCGGCGGTTGCAGGACCGATGGCGAACACGGTTGGCGGTAGGCCCTCAACCCCGACAGCAGCGATCAGGCTCTCGACGGTAGAACCGGAGGTGAAGGCAACCGCGTCGGCCAACCCACACGCCGCCTTTCCCTCGTCGTCGACATCGACGCGGACAGTTCGGTAGGCGACCACGTCGTCGACATTCCAACCCATCAGAGCCAGTTGGAGCGGCAGCGTCTCACGGGCGACCTCAGCTCGGGCAAGCACGACCCGCCCCCCAGCCGACGGCCGCGCCGGGAAGCGCGCGGCCAGGCCCTCCGCGATCGCCTCGTCAGGCATGAGGTCGACGGTGAGCCCCTCGGCCTCGACCCGTGCCTTCGTCCCTGGCCCAACCACGGCGATCTTGACACCTGCGGTCAGCGGCGACTCAGCGACAAGCGCGCCAACCCGAGCGGCGCCGTTCGGGCTGGTGATGACGACCCAGTCATCGGCTCGCAGCGATCGGAGTCCAGCGCGAAGGGCGAGTCCGCCATCGGGCGGATCCTCGATCCGAATGCTGGGCACGGCAACCGCCTCGGCCCCGTGCTTCTCGAGGGCCTCAACGAGCGACGCAACCTGCTCGCGCGGGCGGGTTACGACGACCCGCAACTGATGGAGTAAACCGATCGTCATCGAGGACCGGCCAAAAGGGCGCTGCCGCCAGCATCGTCGAGTAGGTGGCGAGCGATGCTGCGTCCAAGCATGTCGGGGTCGTCGCCGACGCGACGTTCGCGAATGAGCACCCGCCCATCGAGCGACGAGAGCATGCCCTCCATCTCAACCTCACCATCAGCGGTCGTAACGGCGTGCGCTCCCGCTGGCAGGTCGCAGTCACCGCCGAGTTCGGACAGGAACGCCCGCTCTGCGTCGACCACCCGACGGGTGTCGGCGTCCTCGATACCTGCGAGGGTGGTGATGGTCTCGGCATCGTCGGAACGGCACTCGATCGCGAGCGCACCCTGTGCGACTTGGGGCACCATCACCGCGGGATCAAGTCGGTCGACCGTCACTTCGAGCGAGAGTTCGAGACGGTCGATGGCGGCGGCTGCCATGACTATGGCATCAAAGCCACCCGAGTCGAGCTTGCCGAGCCGGGTCTGGATGTTGCCGCGAAGCTCAGAGAACACGAGGTCGCTGCGGTGCCAGGCGAGCTGGGCGCGACGGCGGACCGAGCCGGTGGCAACACGGGCGCCAGTCGGCAAATCGAGCCAGGCCGAACCCACGAGCGCATCGCGAGCGTCAGCGCGGGCCGGCACGGCGACGAGCACGAGACCGTCGGGCGTCTCGGCCGGGAGATCCTTCCCGGAGTGGACGGCAAAATCGGCCCGACCGTCGAGCACCGCGGCCTGCACCTCTTTGACGAAAACACCCTTGCCGCCCATCGTGTGGATCGGCACGTCGGTCTTGCGATCGCCGACGGTCGACACCACAACCTCGTCGACCGTACGGCTGAGTAGGCCAGCGACATGGCGGGTCTGCCACAACGCCAGCGGGCTACCCCGGGTGGCGGCGCGCAGATCGGTCACCAGATCAGAGATCGAACAGGTCGCGCAGCGACTCAGCCAGACGATCGCCCTTGGCGTGACCGGCGGCGTCTTTCAACCGGACCGTGGGCTCGTGCAGCAATTTGTTGACGATGCCCTTGGCCATCGCCTCTACCGCCTCGCGCTCTGCCAGCTCAAGATCGGCGAGCTTGGCGGCGAAGCGGGCAAGTTCGCCATCAGCAATCTCGGAGCCACGAGTTCGCAGCTGGGACACGAGCGGGGCAACTTCCCGAGCCGAGGTGACCACCTGGTAGCGGTTGACCTCCTCGTCAACAATCGACTCGACGTTGCCGACAACCCGGGTACGAGTTGTCATCTGTTGATCGACGAAGGCACCGATGTCGTCCATGTTGAGCAGGACAACGCCGTCGAGGTCGGTAGCGGCTGGATCGACATCACGGGGCACAGCGACATCGACGATGACGAGTTCGCGGCCCGTGCGGCGCGTGATCACGTCGACCACGTCGACGAGCTCAAAAATGATGTCCTGGGCGCCGGTGGTAGTGACGAGCACATCGATGGCAACGAGGGCGTCGGGCACCTGCTCTAGGCCGACGGCGGTGCCGCCACACACCTCGGCGAGACGGACAGCGTTCTCCCACGTGCGGTTGGCAACAAAAATGTCAGAGGTACCGGCTGCCGCGAGCGATTTGACCGTGCCTTCGGCCATCTCGCCAGCACCGAGCACCAGCACGGTTCGACCCTCGAGCCCATCGAGGTGGTCGGCCGCAAGCGCCACAGCAGCTTGGGAGACCGAGGCGATGCCGCGGCCGATGGCTGTGTCGGTGCGGGCTCGCTTTCCGGTCTCGAGTGCGTGGCGAAATAACGGGCCGAGAACCGAACCGACGTTGCCATGCTCGGACGAACGGTCCCATGCGGTGCGGACCTGACCGAGGATCTCATGCTCGCCCACGACCGCCGAGTCGAGCCCAGCCGTGACGGAGAAGAGGTGGCGAACCGCCTCGGCATCGTGCAAGGCGTAAAGATGGTCGGCGATGTCTTCCGGCGCTAGGCCGGCGTGGCGACCGATGAACTCTCGGATGTCTTGGTAGCCGCCATGGAACCGCTCGGCATACGCGTAGATCTCGACACGGTTGCAGGTGGAGAGCACGACGACTTCGGAAAGATTGTCGGCCGAGCCGAGATCGGCGAGCGCCTTCGGGATGTCGTCGGCCGCGATCGTCATCCGCTCGAGCACGGCGAGCGGAGTCGACCGGTGATTACAACCGATGGCGACGATCGACACGGGCGGAAAACCTCAGGATGCGGCCAGGCCGCGGGACAGGCGAGAGATGGCCGAAGCCACCTCCAAACGGTATCTGCTGGAGACCCACGAGCGTGAGTCGGGGACGGGCGTCACACGGGTCACACCCCAGCCTCCGGAGTCCACTCGCCGCCAACCGCATCGCGCGCAGCGTCGGTGAGACGGGTGCGGTGCAGGTGAAAGCCGAGAATCTGGAGTTCGGCCGCGAGGTCGACGGCTCGCAGGTCGACGCCGTCAGGCACAGCGAGGACGATCGGGGCGAAGCTCATGATCGACTTGATCCCGGCTTCCACAAGGCGGTCGGCCACACCCTGCGCCGCCTCAGGCGGCGTGGCGATGACCCCCACGGCGATCTCGTGTTCGGCGACAATCGGGGCCAACTCCGACGGGGCGTAAACCGGAACACCGTCGACCTCAGCACCGACCTTGTCGGGGTCGGTGTCGATCGCGGCGACGACCGGGAAGCCTCGCTCGGTGAAGCCGGAGTGATTGGCAAGCGCCCGACCGAGGTTGCCCATCCCGCACAGGACAATGGGCCAGGTGTTGGCGACCCCCAGCGCGCGGCTGATCTCGAAGCGCAGAAAGTCGGCGTCGTAACCAACACCACGGATTCCATACGTGCCGAGGTAGGAAAGGTCTTTGCGGAGCTTCGCCGCGTTGACACCGGCAAGATCCGCCAGTTCGTCCGAAGACACGGTTGCAGCGACACCGATGGGGAACGCGTCAAGGCCCCGCAGATACAGCGGGAGTCGGGCCACCGTGGCCTCTGGGATGCGACCGATCGAGGTCATAACGCAAACGCTACGGAACTTGTGCACCAATTCACGAGAGGAAATCACAATTTCACAAGCATCCCCTTCCGCGCCGCTCCTACGGGCGCCAACAACACACGTTCACGGTGCGCTCAGATGTAGAGGGCTCGCGTTGCTCCACCGGTCGATGCGTCGAGGTGACGAGGCTTCCCTCATTGGTCGAACCCACCAAAACCGAACTCGAGCAGCAGATGACCAACGCAGGGTTCGGCAGCGGGCGCTAGGGCGACACGCTCAGTCGATCAATCCGGGGCAGTGAGTTCGGCGATGCCGATGCCGGACTCACCGGCCACGGCATACAGCAGGAACAACCGGCCGTCTTCTTCGAACACACATGGGTCGCGCAGTTGGTTCGTCGCATGGGCAACGGCTCCGCGCCGCGACGGACTGAGCGGCTCGTCTGCACCCTCCCACGGTCGCTCCGGTCTGAGAATCTCGACCGACTCGGACTCACGCCAGGTCGTCCAATCGCCACTGATGTCGACTGTGCTGCAAAGAATCCGCTCTGGCGCATCGCCAACACGCGTCCAGAAGACCTGAAGCGTGTCACCGACGATCCGTACCGCCGAATGCCGCATCGACGGGCCAAACAACGTGGGCCCCGCTTCGAACCCGGAGCGGCCATCACTGGAGCGCAGGAAATGTCCGGGCATCACAAGGGCGTACCACCACCCGTCGTGGCGAAAGCAGCGAAAATACGAAGAGCCATGGACCTCCGGCTGTGCTGTGAAGCACAGCCCGTCCCGGGACGTCGCAACGCGCGTGACCTGGTTCCCGATGGTCTCGAGGCCATGGAAGTACATAACGATCTCACGCCGCCCGGCATCGACATGCACGTCGGGCGAGGCGATGTGGGCAAGGACAAGATCGTCTTTCATCTCGAACGGCATCTGTTCGCCGAGCCGTCCCTCAGCTGCGACGAGGATCTTCTCCAACGTCTCGTCATCCAACTCCAGGTCCTCGGCCGGGAAGCACGACTCGGCCAGGTGGAGCGACCCGGGCTCGTGCACTGTCCATGGACCACGGAGGTCGTCGGCGTAGGCGAGCCGGATGAACGATCCCTTGTGATCGGCGAAATACAGGTAGTACCGGCCGAGTGGATCGGCGACCCAGACCGGCACGCGGATCAGCGACGGACCCTGAATATTCTGGCCAATCGACCGATGACTCGATGCATTAATGATTGGTGCGTCGATGAGTCGCTCGGTCCGCCACATCAGCCGTCGAGGAGCTCGCGGCGTTGGATCTTGCCCCCTAACCCGCGGGGGATTTCGTCGATCAGGTCGACCTTGGTCGGGCACTTGTACCGGGCCAGCTCGGTGGTGCACCAGCTGATGAGATCATCCTCCTCAACCTCGTGGCCCTCCTCAGCGACAACGAACGCTTTGACGGTCTCGCCGGTGTGGGGATGCGGTACACCGACGACGCCGGCATCAGCGACGCCGCTGTGTGCCGCGAGGACCTCTTCGACCTCGGCCGGGTAGACGTTAAAACCCGACACGATGATGAGGTCCTTCGAGCGATCGACGATGTACACGTAACCGTCGTCGTCGACCACTGCGATATCGCCGGTACGAAGCCAGCCGTCGGCGTCGATCGCGCGGGCTGTGGCCTCCGGATCGTCGAGGTAACCAACAAAGACGTTCGGGCCGCGCACAATGATCTCGCCGGGGTCGCCGACGAAGACGTCGTTGCCCGCATCGTCGACGATGCGAACCTCGACACCGACCAGTGGCCGGCCGATGGAGCCAACCGGCGTATCGTCCTCGCGGGCGATGATCACGCCAGGAGCGGCCTCGGTCAGGCCGTAGCCCTCAAGGATCCGCACGCCGAAACGCCCCGCGACCTCCTCAACCACCCGGTCAGGAATCATCGCTGCGCCCGACATGGCGATTCGGATGGTCGACAGAGCGTCATCGGGGACAAGGTCGATCTGGCTGAGCGCTGACCACAGTGTGGGTGGACCGACCAGAACCGTGACCTGCTCGTTGCGGATGGTGTCGAACACCGTCATCGGATCAAAGCGTTCTTGCAGTATGAGGGTGGCACCGATGAACAACGAGTAGTTCAGCTGGGAGTTCAGCCCGAGAATGTGAAACAGCGGCACGACGCAGAGGGTCACGTCATCGGGACGCATCTGCCGACCTCCGGTGGAGGCGGTCTGGTTCAAGTTTGCTGCGAGATTGCCGTGCGTGAGCATGGCGGCTTTTGGCGCGCCCGCCGTTCCGCTCGTAAACATCAGTGCGGCGAGGTCGACATCACTGCGTTCGACCATGCCCGCCGGTTCGACCTCGTCACGCATGGCGTCAAGATCGATCGAATCGGGGAGCGCTGCGCCAGAGGGGCGCAGGACATGTTGCAGGGTGGGAACCACCGCACGGTCGATCGCCTCGAGCACCGCGATCCCAGCGGGGCCCGAGATGACCGCCTTCGCTCCCACTGCGGCAAGTTCGCGCTCGATCTCGGGGGCCGGGCTCTGCGGGTTGAGCGGCACCGCAACCATGCCCGCACCGATGATGCCGAACCATGCGCGAACGAAACGGAAGTTGATGGCGCACAAGATGGCGACCCGGTCACCGGGCTCGAGGCCGAGCGCCATCAGAACACCGCGGGTCTTCGCGACCTCGATCTCGAGCTGGCCGTACGTGATGCGATCACCTCCGGCCACGATGGCGGTACGGTCCTTAGGGTGGTCGGCGAAGAGCGTCGCGAGATTCACAGTGCAGGAGTTTGGCACGGACCGCCTAAAGAAGGAGGGGTTGGCGACCGAATGAA
>JAQWLJ010000003.1 GCA_029247365.1 Acidimicrobiales bacterium
GACGTCCATGATGACGCCGCCCTTGAGCATCTCGGCGAGGCCCCGTTTGACGAGGGAGCTGCCGGTTGCACGAGTCGTCTCGGTCATGTCCGAGAGTCTATCCGGCACCCCCCGCTACGAGACCTGCGATATCAGCCTCGACGGCGAACTCGTAGGAGCCCTTCGGGACGAGTGTCAGCCAGGTGGTTCCCGGCTCGAGCAGCACGTCAACGCCATTGCGGTCGAGAAAGGAGTACGGCTCCTCCGCCGCCACGCGCGCCCAGGTCCCTTCCCAACGACGACCATCGATCAGCACACTGGCAACTCCGGACCCAATGGTGACTGCATTGACCGACTGGGCATCGTCAGCATTGGTGACGTACTCGACCTGCATGACCACGACATTGGTGACGGTGAGCGGCACGCCGTCGCGGGTGACGTGAACAGCGCCGTCTTGAACGCGGACGTAACCGAGTCCGTCGTGGTGCACGAAGCTGACAATGTCGCGACCCTCGATGGTCACGCCGGTTCCGTCGATGCTGGCCGAACGGGTGTCAGAGTCGGCGTTGCGAAACGACAGCACCGGCAGCGCTGCGCCGGCCGCCTCAGCGAAATCGACGCTGACGAGCGTTGGGTCGGTGAAGAGGTTGTCGGGTGCCGAGTAGTCGGTGTCGCGGTAGTGGTAGGTCTCGGAGTCGTCGTTGACAACCGGGACCACTTCGCCATCGCGCGATAGATCGCGGATCTCGCCAAGCACCGCAAGGTTGGCACCGGAGAACACAAGTATCGGTGAACCGAGATTGCGCATCAGATCGACGTCGGATGTCCGAGCCGAGCGCACCGGGCCAACCAGCTCGGGTAGGTCGGAATGAAAGATCGCGGCGAAGCGAGTCGCTCGGTCTTCGATCCGTTCCTCGATCACGACATCAGCACGGTCGAGACCAATGAGCGCTGTAAGACTGCGATCGTCGTTGTTAGAGATCTTGATCACGACCGCCGGGGTTGAACTGAGGGATTCGTCGGCGGGCAGTCCAGTAAGGGTCGCCTTGGGACCGGGCTCGATCGGGGGCGGCGGTTCGGTTGATTCCTCCGGCTCGTCAGGGGCGGCGATGTCGTCAGCCGCCGATGACTCCTCTGCGGGTGACGTGTCGTCGACGGCATTACCGACGGGAACCTCGCCGCCCCCGCCACACGACACCGCAAGCAGGGCGAGCCCCATGAACACCGCTGCGATGCGGCGCTGACGGTGAAGCACCGTCACAGCTCCAGCAGTGCGTCGACCCGTTCGCCCAGACCGGGCTGCACGGGATCGGTGCCACTTCCGATCATCCAGAGGTGATCAGAGGCCGGCCGATGCGTTACCCGGGCGCTTTCGACCGCCTTCGCGAATGCGGCCGCAAGGGCTGGCGGGTAGCGGGTGACACCCACTGCGTTAAAGTCGGCGGTAACGAAGCGGCGACCGTCGAGCAGTTGAGCGCGAAGCAGCCCGCCGGCTGGGCCCAGGAGGCCGCCGAGCGAAGCGAGCACGGTCCCGGCGAACACGCCGGACCCGAACATCGACAGTTCGCGAGCGATGACCGCTTCGAGCTCGAGCCGGTCGAGTCGGTCGAGTAGGCCCTGTGTGACAACGAGACGAGTGTCGTTGGAGCGACCGACAACGGCGGCGTCCATCGCCGTGGTTTTCGCGACGTAGAGGCCCGGCTCGTTGATGCCGTGGCTCGCGCAGATCGACTCGACCAGGCTCTCCAGGCGGGGCTCAACACCGTCGTCGAGCGGCTCGGCGCTCAGCGCATAGAGCACTCGGCTCGTTGCGGTTCGCTGGACGAGCACGAAGATGAGCCCGCCGAGAACGATCGCCGCGACCACAGCGATGATCAGGTCCACAAACACGAGCGCGATCAACACGACAAGCCCCACGAGCAGGGCGGGGATCGCGGCGATAGCGCTGGCAGACATGGTTGGCATCAGATGACCTCTTGCTCGATCAGATGCGGGGGTCAGAACTCGACGGAGACGGTGCCGCGCGACTCGTCGTCGGCTTCAAAGTACTGGCGTTCAGCGAAACGCAGTGCGCCGGCGATTACCACGGCTGGGAAGGTCTCGATCGCCGTGTTGTACTTGAGTACCTGGTCGTTGTAGTGCTGCCGGGCGTACGCGATTCGGCTCTCAGTGCCAGTGAGCTCTTCCTGAAGCTCGAGGAAATTCTGGTTCGCCTTGAGCTCGGGGTAGGCCTCACTGACAGCGAACAACTGACGCAACGCGCCGCTCAAAATGTTTTCGTTGGCCGCCGACTCCTGCGGCCCAGACGCAGTGGTGGCTGCGTTGCGGGCTGCGATGACCGCCTCGAGCGTCTCGCGTTCGTGACTCGCATAACCCTTGACGGTCTCAACCAGGTTCGGGATCAGATCCCAACGGCGCTTCAGCTGCACGTCTATCTGGGCCCATGCATTCTCGATGCGGTTCCGCAGCTTGACGAGATTGTTGTAGAGGCTGATCACCCAGATGACCAGCAACCCCACGATGACCAGGAGAATCAGGGCGATGACCATGTTGCTTGCGACCTCCAAAAAGCGGCGCTCGCCGCCGCGCCCATCACTGTACCGACATGAAGCGCTCGGCGAGCCGCGCGCTCAGACGGCGGCATGTGCAATCAACCGCTCATAGCGGGTGAGGTACACCTCAGCCAGCCGCGCCATCGAGAACTCCTCGGCCCGTTTGAGACCAGACTCGATCAGCTGTTCTCGTCGCACGGTGTCAATCAATACGACTCGGATCGCATCAGCGAGTGACCGTGCGTCGCCCGCCGGAACCAGCAAGGCGTCGCGGCCTTGACGCGCAACATTGGCGTAACCGGGGATGTCGCCGGCAACCACGGCAGTGCCTGCGGCCATCGCTTCGAGAAGCACGATGCCGAACGACTCGCCATGCAACGACGGCGCACAGAACACGTCGGCTCCTTGGAGGCGAGCGACCTTCTCGCTCTCGTTGATTGTGCCCAACCATTCAAGCCGACTGTCGCCTGCGTACTTCTGTTTGAGTTCATCGGTTTCATGACCGTCGCCCGCAATCCAAAAACGGGTGTCGGGCGGCAGTTCGGCCATGGCCTCGAGCAGCACTCGGAGGCCCTTGCGGGGTTCGTGGCGGCCGAGGAAGAAGATTGTCGGGCCGGTGGTGGGATGCGGACGTCCGGCGGAGAAGCGGGCAAGTTCCACCCCATTGAACGTGAGGTCGTACGTGCCGCCGAGGGCCTCCTGGGCCATCTTGCAGGCATCTTCGGATACTGCGACCCGATCGTCGAGGCGACCAGCGAGGAACCGGACGCCGCGCTGCATGAAGTCGTAGGCGAGGCTGCCGCCGGCCGCATGGAACGTGCCAATGATGGGCGCAGGGCGAAGGAGAAGCGCCGTGTGGTTCGGGCCGGGCGAAAGTGGCTCGTGAAGGTGGATGACGTCGAAGTCCTCGTCGCGCATCGCTCGCACGGTGCGTAGTTGGGCCGCCGGGTCGGGTGCAACCGGGGCGATCGAGCCATTCGCAGCGGTTGGAAGGCTATTGCCGAGCGGCGTGACGCCGGCATCGGGTGGCGGACCATCGCAGGGGGCGAGCACGCGCACGCGCTCGCCGTGACGGCGAAGGGCACGCGCCAAGCCGAGAACCTGCATCTGCACCCCTCCGGGCACCGTCAGGCTGTACGGGCAGATGATCCCGATGCGCATCGCCTACTCCCCCTCCTGCAACCCTTGCAGATGCTCAGGGATCTCGCGGCCCAGCACCGCATAGTCGCTCGGCCAGTTGGGGTTCAACAGATGCCACTGCTCGGGGGCCTGCCGAATCAGCATCTCGAAGTCGTCCGCGATCATCTGAGTGACGCGTTGGACGTCGTCGCGCAGTCGCCCCGTGCGCTCGATCTCGAGCGGCCGCCCGCAGAGGCCGTGCCGTGCGTTGTCGCGCCAGTACACCGCCGACGGCATGAGGGGCACGCCGGTCCGCAGCGCCAACGTCGCCGGGCCGGCGGGCAGGGTGGTTTGCTCGCCGAAGAAGGTCACCGGGACTCCCGTTCCCTGGAGATCACGGTCGCACAGCAGGCATACCAGGTGGCCCTGCTTGAGGGCGCTGATGATCTGCTTGCCCGCGTCGGGGCCGAGTGGATGGATCTCCATACCAAGCGACTCACGCAGACCGACAAACCAGTCGAACAGTTCCGGGGGCTGCAGTGGCTCGACGATTGCCGTCACGTTCACGTTGATCACGCGGGCGAGCCAGAACGCAGCCCATTCCCAGGTGCCGAGGTGTGGTAGGGCAAGGATGGCACCGGACTTGCCCGGGCCGCAGTGCTCCTCGATGGTGCTGACCCCTTCGTAGGAGAAGCCGCGGTCGAGTTCGTCGAGCCCGACGTTGGGGAGGCGGAAGCTCTCGACGTAGTAGCGGCCGTACCACTCGAAGGTCTCGGCCACCTTGCGACGCTTCTCGGCCGCACCGAGCTCGCGCCCGTAGACCCGCTCGAGATTGCGACCGACGATCGTTCCTGCGTCGCCCGCGATCATCCCTGCGCCAAAGCCACCCACCCGGGCGGCTGCAGTGGCGACGCCTTCGGGGACGCGGCTGGCCAGGAAGGAACCCGCCTTATATGCACCAACGCCAACCATCGTGAGTCAGAAGGATCCCGGGTTCGGGATCAGCTGTTACGGGTGGCCTTGCGGGCCTGCATGCGCTGCCGCCACTGAGGCTCGGAGGCGCGCTGGCGACGGGGGGTACGGCGTTGACGGTTCGGCGGGACCGGGACATCGACCGATGCCTGCTTCCAGACCTTCACAAACCGTTGCACGGCGGTGATCGCAGTGAGGACCAGCATGACCCAGAGCGTCGGGATCAACAGTTCGGGAAACAGCAGCGCGAAGGCGAGCACGATGACCCGCTCGGCCCGTTCCATGATGCCGCCCTTGGCATCCCAGCCGAGCGACTCGGCCTTGGCCCGCTGGTACGAGATGAACATCGCCAGGCCCATGATGGCAACGGGCAGCATCATGATGCGGCCCGGCTCGGTGCTGGCCAGGTACCAGGCGACGCCGCCGAAGAGCATGCCGTCGGTGAGACGGTCAGCGACCGAGTCGAAGTACGCACCACGCTTGGAGCCGGTGCCAGCAGCCCGGGCGACCGCCCCGTCGAGGGCGTCGGGGATGCCAGTGAGCAGGAGGAACAGGAAGCCGAGACGAAGATACCCAGCACCGATCGTGACGGCTGCGACGCAGCTCATAACGATGCCGATGACCGTGATGACGTTGGGCGTGATGCCCGTCTTGACGAGGCTGCGACCAATGGGCACAAGGCCCCGGTCGACCTGTTCGCGGAGGTTGCCGTCGAACATGAGAGAACTCCCAGTTGGGGGACCCGGTAAGGGTAGCAGCCGACCTGCCGACCCTCGGACCGTGAAACACCGGGCCCTGCTATCGCTGCTCCGCAGTTGAGGCTGCAGCTCAGCTGACGTAACCCGTCCAGTCTTCGGGGTTCTTCTCCACGAACTGATCGATGATCTCGCCGTCGATACCGTCGACCATAACGAGGCCGCGGTTCTCGGGGACCTTCTCGTTGCTGTAGAGCAGAATCCGCCAGGTCGGACGGCTACGCAGACCACGCCACCCGAGCTGGGCGGAGGCGTGACCGACCGGAAACCCGACCGCTTCAGCCGCTGCGCCGAGGGCGTGCTCTTCGTCGAACGCGAGATCCCAGCCGCCCTGCCAGTGGTAGAGACCGATGACAATCAACGCCACGCCGGCGACGGCGACGCCGCCGTTGACCAGAACGGCCTGCTCACTGGCGGTCTGCCACAACACGAGACAGCCGGCCCCGATCAGCATGTAGAGCACCGCCGGAATCTTGCGACGGTTGTTGTTCGGAAACAAGTACGGCGCGGTGACTTGCGACGGATCGAGGTCAGCAGGCAACT
Organism: Acidimicrobiales bacterium; assembly: GCA_029247365.1. Lineage (GTDB taxonomy): Bacteria > Actinomycetota > Acidimicrobiia > Acidimicrobiales > Aldehydirespiratoraceae > UBA11606. The sequence continues at coordinate 5,921 of JAQWLJ010000003.1, forward strand.
CGTCGCGAATCTCACTCTCGTCGATTTCTTTCATGATCGCAGACTACGCAGGCCAGGCATCGGTGAGACGCCGCCAGGAGTCACCGATCGATTCAGGAAGTACCCGGGCGTTGGCGACCGTGGTCATGAAGTTCGTATCCCCGCCCCACCGGGGCAGAACGTGCACATGCACGTGGTCTGGGATGCCGGCGCCCGCGCCCCGCCCGAGGTTGAGCCCGACATTGATGCCTTCCGGCGAGTAGGCCGCCTCGACCGCTTGCGTCGCAGCCCGAACGCCCTCCCACAGTTCGGCGTACTCTCGATCGGTGAGGTCGTTGAGCGAGGTGACACCGCGCTGTGGCAGCACCATGAGATGGCCGTTCGTATACGGAAACGCGTTGAGTAGCGCGAAACAGGTGTCGCCTGTCCAGAGCACGTAGCGCTCCTCGTCGGGAAGCTCGGCCTGAAAAAGCGCCTCGAAGAGGGTTAAGCCCCCTGGCCGAGGGATGAGCCGCTCGTCCTGTGCGCGATCGGTGTCCTCGATGTAGGGCAGCCGCCAACCGGCCCAGAGATGTTCGAGGCTCACGCGATCACCGCTTCTCGGCGACCTCGGCGCGAAGCGACTCGATGAACGACGCCACGGTCACATCACGCTCGGGCTTGTCCTCGCCGCGGCGGTTGACGCCGATGGTCTCATTGGCGACATCGTCACCGCCGACCACGAGCACATACGGCAGCTTCTCGACCTTGCCGTTGCGCACCCGCTTCCCCAGCGGTTCGACCGCCCCGACGGTATCGGCCCGAAATCCGGCCTCGCGCAAGTGAGCCACCACGCTGTCGGCATAGTCCTGGTGGACGTCGGCAACCGGCAACACGCGCACCTGGATCGGTGCGAGCCAGGCCGGGAATGCCCCTGCGTAGTGCTCGATCAGCACGCCAAAGAAGCGCTCAATCGAACCCATGAGGGCACGATGGATCATCACGGGACGCTTGCGGCCGCCATCATTGGCCACGTACTCGAGATCGAAGCGCTCAGGCAGGTTGAAGTCGAGTTGGATCGTCGACAGCTGCCACGAGCGACCGATCGCATCCTTCACGTCGACATCGATCTTCGGGCCATAGAACGCCCCGCCGCCCTCGTCGACGATGTAGTCGAGGCCCTGGGTCTCCAGCGCAGCACGAAGACCTTCGGTGGCTTCGTCCCACAGCGCGTCTTCGCCGACCGACTTCTCTCGTGGCCGAGTCGACAACTTCGCCTGGAAGTGGTCGAAGCCGAACGCCCGAAGCACGGACAACACGAAGTCGAGCAGCGAGGCCAGCTCGCTCTGGATGTCCTCCTGGGTGGTGAAGATGTGACTGTCGTCCTGCGTGAACCCGCGGCTTCGCATGAGGCCGTGAACCGCCCCCGACAACTCGTAGCGGTACACCGCACCGAGCTCGAACATCCGCAGTGGAAGCTCGCGGTAACTGCGCTGCCGCGACCGAAAGATCATGACGTGGAAGGGGCAGTTCATCGGCTTCGGGTAGTAAGTCGCCCCATCCATCTCCATGGGCGGGTACATGCCGTCGGCGTAGAAGTCGAGGTGACCAGAGGTCTCCCAGAGGACCGACTTGGCGATGTGGGGCGAAACTACAAAGTCGTAACCACCGTGCTCGTGGCGGTCGCGAGAGTAGTCCTCCATGATTTTGCGGATCAGAGCGCCCTTCGGATGCCACACCGCAAGGCCCGGTCCGAGTTCATCAGGCCAGCTGACCAGGTCGAGTTCAGCAGCGAGCCGGCGATGATCACGCTTCTCCGCCTCGGCGAGCATCTGCAGGTGGGTCCTGAGCGCCTTCTTGGAGTCCCACGCAGTGCCGTAAATGCGCTGGAGCATCGGGCGAGTGACATCGCCTCGCCAGTAGGCACCAGCAACCGACTGCAGCTTGAAGTGCGCGAGTTTCCCGGTGGACGGCACATGGGGGCCGGTACACATGTCGCGAAAACCGTCACCGTTGCTGTAGTAGCTGATCGAGTCATCTCCACCGATCTCGCCGGCGTCCTCGCCGCTGACTGCGCCGATGATGACCCGCTCGATGATCTCCGCCTTGTAGGGCTCGTCGGCGAAGAACGCCGTTGCATCCGCGGCGGAGAGCTCGTGGCGCACAAAGGCCTGATCGGCTTCGACGATCTCGGCCATGCGGGCCTCGATGCGCTCCAGGTCGTCATCGTTGAACGTCGCAGCGTCGGGGAGCTCGACGTCGTAGTAAAAGCCGAACTCGATCGGCGGACCGATCGCAAGCTGAGCACCGGGGTAGAGGTCAAGGATCGCCTGGGCCATGACATGGGCGGTCGAGTGGCGGATGGTGTGCAGACCCCGGTCACTCGAAGCAGTGACAATCTCGACGGTGGAGCCTTCGGCGAGAGGGACGTTCAGATCGACCTCGACGCCGTCAACCACACCGATGACCGCGTCGGACGCCAGGCGGGGTCCGATCGATTCAGCGAGGGTGCGTGTCGTCGCGCCGGCCGGGAGTTCGCGGGATGAACCATCGGGCAGCACTACGGAGATCACGTCGGACATAGGGCTGCAGGCTACCGGCGCGTCCTGCCCCCAGCGGCGGTTATTCGAGCCCGGTTAGAGGTCGATGCCGATGAGAGCGGCGGCCTGATCGATACCTTCGCCCTCCGTAGCGGCTCGATCGATGACTGCGATTGCCGCCGGCACGTCGAGGTCATCGTCGAGCGCGGCACGCACCTCGGCGAGGGCAGCATCGCCGACACCGGCCAAACGCCACGCAGCGAGCCGTTCCTGTGCCTCGCGCAGCAAGGCGTCGGTCCAGTTCCAGGGCCGGCGATAGTGATGGATCGACAGCGCCAGCCTGATCGCCGCAGCCTCGACCCGATCTCGCAGTTCGTGTACGAAGATCAGATTTCCATCGGCCTTGGACATCTTGCGACCGCCGAGATGGACCATCGACTGATGAAGCCAGTGGCGGACAAAGGGCTGCCCAGTCGCAGCCTCGCACTGCACGCGTACCGACTCGTGGTGGGGATACAGCAGGTCGATCCCGCCACCGTGGAGATCGATCGTTGGACCGAATTCGCGAAGCGCGATCGCCGAGCACTCGACGTGCCACCCCGGACGACCATTCCCCCACCGGGCGTCCCAGGAGGGTTCGCCCGGCGCAGCCGGCTGCCACAACACGAAGTCGAGCGGGTTGCGCTTGCGAGGATCGTCGGGTTCTTCACCCCATGCGCCGAGGATCTCGTGCATCCGGCCGTAGCCCACCCCGGCGAGGGCGCCGAAGTCGGCCGGGGTGCTGGTGTCGAAGAAGATGATGCCGTCGGACTCGTACGCCGCCCCTCGAGTAAGCAGCGTGTCGATCAGGCCACGAATGTTCGAGATTGCTCCGGTCGCCCTCGGCTCGGACCAGGGTTCGAGGCAATGCAGTGCCGCCATGTCGTCGTCGAAGCGGGCGGTCTCACCGAACGCAAGGTCGAGGTAGTGAATATCGCGTGCTGCGGCAGCTCGGAGCATGTCGTCATCGACGTCGGTGATGTTGCGGACGTAACGGACCTCGTGGCCGAGATCGATGAGCCGCCGCTGGAGCACATCGTAGGTGACGTAGGTAGCAGCATGTCCGAGATGGGTGGCGTCATACGGTGTGATGCCACACACGTACATTGTGACGGTCGGGCCCGGTTCGAAGTCGACGACCTCGCCCCTGCCGGTGTCGTAGAGCCGCATCATGCCGACGGTACCCGCCAGGCCCTAACGTTCACCGACATGAACCGGTCGTACCGGCCGACCCCACCCGCAGGAGACAGGAAGCACCGTGGGCATTCTCGACGGCAAGAAGATCCTCATCACCGGTGTTCTCACCGACGCCAGCCTTGCGTTCGGCGTGGCGAAGCTCGCCCAAGAGGAGGGAGCCGAGATCATCTTGACCGGCGCAGGCCGCGGACTCCGTCTGACCCAGCGCACGGCGCGCAAGTTGCCGTCGGAGCCAGCGGTCTACGAGTTCGACGTCACCGATGCCGACCACGTCCCTGCGCTCAACGAAGCGCTCACCTCGGAGTGGGGCCAGGTCGACGGCGCCCTGCACGCCATCGGATTCGCCCCCGAATCATGCCTGGGTGAGGACTTCATGGGCGCCCCGTGGGACGACGTCAAGGTCGCAATCGAGATCTCGGCCTACTCGCTCAAGACGCTGGCTGAAACCGTTGCGCCGCTGATGACCGAGGGCGGGTCGATCGTCGGCCTCGACTTCGACGCCACGACCGCTTGGCCCGCATACAACTGGATGGGCGTCGCGAAGGCTGCGCTCGAATCTTGCAACCGCTACCTCGCGCGCGAGTTGGGCTCACAGGGCATCCGCTGCAACCTCGTCGCCGCTGGCCCCATCAAGACGATGGCCGCGAAGTCGATCCCGGGCTTCCAGGCGTTCGAAGACGTGTGGGACGACCGCGCACCACTCGGCTGGGATGTCGAGGATTCCTCGGCGGTGGCCCGTTCGACGGTTGCCCTCCTTTCAGACTGGTTCCCGGCGACGACCGGCTCGATGATCCATGTCGACGGCGGCTTCCACGCCGTTGGGGTGTGACGCTGCTGGGCGGCCCGAGATCACCGATCTGCTGCACGTTGCTGGGGACGCAACGAATCGATCAGCCGAGGTTTGGTCCGGCATCGACTCCCGAGGCCGGCATCTCCGCCAACTCACTGACGGGCACCACCGACGTGTCGACGCTGTGACCGCAGCGGTCACGCGTTGGAGGTGGCCGCTCGGGATCCACCGTCGGTTTCATCGGTAATATCGCCGACCAGCGCTTCGAGTACATCTTCGAGGGTCACCATGCCGAGAAGCTGGCCTTCACTCGTGCGGACGAGGGCCATATGGCGGCGTAACCGACGCATGGACCGCATGAGATCGCGCACCGACTGATCGGGAGTGACGATGAGCATGCGGCGAACCATCTCGAGGGGAACGGGATCGTTTCGCTCGCCAGCGCTGAACCGCAGAAGGTCCTTGCTGTGCACGAAGCCGAGGACGTCATCGGGGTTGCCGCCGGTGACGGGGATCCGGCTGTGGCCGACACGTGCCACGAGCGCTTCGATGTCGGCCACCGATGTCGAGCGGGGAACGGTCACCAGGCGCCGACGCGGCACCATGATCGAGCCGGCGGTACGAGCCCGAAAGTCAAGCGCACCCGCAAGCAGTTCGTGTTCTTCGGCCTCGAGTTTCCCCTCTTCAACCGCACCCTCGATGACGCGATGGAACTCGTTGACTGTGAGCGCCGTGTTGAGTTCGTCAGCCGGTTCCATCCCGAGCATGCGCGTGATGCCGTTCGACACCCAGGTCAGCAACCAAACAACGGGTTTGAGCACTGTCACGTAGACGTTGTGAGCTGGCGCGAGCAGCCGGGCTGAACGCTCTGGCATTGCGATGGCGATGTTCTTTGGAACCATCTCCCCGATCACCATGTGGATCACGATCACGATCGTGAACGACAGCAGAAACGCCAATGTGTGGGTAACCCCCGAAGGCAGATCGAGGGCGCCCCCAATCGCTTCGTCGAGTAGGTGCTCGAGCGCCGGTTCAGCTAGATAACCAAGGCCCAGGGACGACATCGTGATGCCCAGCTGCGCGCCCGCGAGCTGAGGCTGAAGATCACGAATCGACTCCAGCGCCAGCGCAGCGCGCTTATCGCTCCCGTCCTCAGCCATCGGCTCGAGCCGGGTCACCCGGCTCGCAAGCAGCGCGAACTCAACCGCAACGAAGAACGCATTTGCGGCCAGTAGACCAAGAGCGGCGAGCATGAACCACCCGGTCACTTCGGCGCCACCAATCGGACGGTAGCGACGCGTAGGCGATCCATCGCAACGACCTCAAGGCGCCAGTCATCGACCGTCACCATCTCACCGGGAACCGGGATGTGGCCCAGACGATCGAGCATCAGCCCCGCCAGCGTCTCGTACTCGCCTTCGGGCATCTCGAACCCGGTGGCATTCTCGACCTCATCGGGGTGCAACGAGCCCGGCACCACCGTCGAACCGGCCGCCTCGACCCGCGTGAGCAGTGTGGGTGGTGCGTCGTATTCGTCATCAATCTCGCCGACGATCTCCTCCAGAACGTCCTCGAGCGTGATGATGCCAGCGGTGCCACCGTGCTCGTCGACAACCACTGCGAGCTGTTGACCGCCCTCCCGCAGGTCGACGAGGAGCTCATCAAGGTCACGCGACTCGGGGATCGCCACGACCGGGGCCATGAGGTCGGTCACTGGGGTGTCGGCACGGGCGTCAACTAACACCGAGTGCACCGCCTTGACGTGAACCACACCGAGGACATCGTCGGGATCGTCGCCGACGACCGGGAAGCGGCTGTGGCCCGTCGCAGCCGCAACTTCGACGAGGTCATGGACGGTGGCATTCGACTCGATCGCCACCATGCGGGTGCGCGGAACCATCGCGTCGTCGGCCGACTTGTCGGCAAGGCGGATCGACCGGGTGAGAAGCTCGACCTCGCCCGCGTCGAGGGTGCCTTCCTCGCCGCTCGACCGGATGAGGTGCTCGAGCTCGTCACGATCGGGGGTGGCTTCAAGTTCCTCTGCGGGCTCAACCCCGACCGTGCGGGTCAGCCGGTTCGCCATCCCATCGAGCAACGCGACGAGGGGTCGGGCGAGCACGCCGTAGACCGCGGTCGGGCGAGCGAGGGCGAACGACGTCTCGAGAGGCTTCGTCGTTGCGATCGACTTGGGGACGAGCTCGCCGAACACCATTTGCACAACGGCGGCGACAACGAGCGCGATGGCGATCGACACCCCGGCCGACGAGTCGCCGAACATGTCGCCAAGGTAGGGCTCGATGACCTTGGCGATCGCCGGCTCGGCGAGCGCGCCAAGCGCAAGCGACGTGATCGTGATGCCGAGCTGCGCACCGGACAGGTGATACGAGAGCCGACCAAGAAGGCGCTGCACCTGAGCGGCTCGGGCGCTGCCTTGGCTGGCACGGTCATCGACCCGGGCGCGATCAACGGCGACGAGCGCGAACTCGGCAGCAACGAAACCGGCGTTGGCGACCACGAGGCCGAGCGCGGCCAGGAGTCGTAAGGCGGTGTCGATCAGAGGCCTCCAACCGTTTCGTGCATGGCGCGAATCTAGCCCTACGGTGATCAGATGCCCGCCGATTCGTCGCCGACCTCTGACCCGGCGCGGCACTACCTCCGGCCAGAGGCGGGAGTCGACCCCGATCGGTCGCTGTGGTGGCTGGGTCGGATCTGGCCGATCGTGATGGTCCAGAAGTGGCCTTTCCTCGCCTCGGTCGGGGCCGGGATGATCGGCATCGCTGCACAGGTCGCCGTGCCGGTCATGCTCGGTGCAGGCATCGATGCGGCGGCCGAGGGTGACTCACCCACGCCGTACGTAATCACTCTTGCGATTCTTGCGGTGGTTCGTTTTATCTTCGGCTTCACCTACCGCTTCGGGTTGTTTCGCTCGGCCCTTCGGATTGAGAACGACCTTCGCAACCTGATGTACGAGCGTCTCACTGCGCTCTCATTCGACTTCTGGGACCGGACCCAGAGCGGTCAGGTCATCAGCCGGGCAAATACCGACATTCGGTCGATCCAGCTGTTGTTCGCGTTTGGCCCGCTTGTCGCCATGCAGATCGTGATGTTCGTGTTCGCGGTCATCGTCATGGTTCTCATTGATATCCCACTCACGCTCGTCGCGATCGCACCGCTGCCGTTCGTCTACTGGGTCGGCGTTCGACTCCGGAACAAGATCTTTCCGCTTCAATGGGTCGTCACCGCCCGCCAGGCAGAACTCGCGACCATCGTCGACGAGAACATTCAGGGCATCAGGGTCGTGAAGGCGTTCAACCAGGAGTCCACACAGGTTCAACACCTTGCTCGCACCGCCCGCCGCCTGCGTTGGGCGGGTACTGCCGTCGTCGACACCCGGGCCCGGCATGCCCCCGGGATGGAATCCCTCCCCCGCCTCGGCCTTGCGCTCGTCTTGTTCTACGGCGGCCTGCAGGCGATCGAAGGCGACCTTGCGATCGGTGATCTCGTCGCGTTCAGCACCTACGTCGTCCTGCTTTCGACGCCGTTCCGCATGCTCGGCTTCATCCTCATCCAATGGCAGCGGGCCGGAGCTGCTGCGCTGCGCGTGTTCGACATCCTCGACGAGGAGCCGTCGATCGTGTCGCCACCAGATGCCACCACCCTTGCCCAACCGTTCGGCCACATCGAGTTCGACAACGTCCACTTTGCCTACCCAACCGGCGATAGCGAGGCGGTCCTTGACGGCTTCACTGCCACCATCGAACCCGGCGAATCTGTTGCCATCGTTGGTGCCACAGGCAGCGGCAAGTCGACGCTTGCCCGGCTGATCCCGCGCTTCTACGACGTCGGCGAGGGCGCGGTGCGCGTCGATGGCCACGACGTCCGCACCCTCGATCTCCATGATCTGCGAACCGCAGTCGCGACCGTCACCGATGATCCGTTCTTGTTTGCCGCGAGCATCCACGACAACGTGGCCTTTGCCCGCCCCGACGCACCCGATCACGAGGTCCACGCAGCGATCGACGACGCGGCGGCCGGCCAGTTTGTTGCCGAGTTGCGTGAGGGAGTCGACACCGAGGTCGGTGAGCGTGGACTCACACTCTCGGGCGGCCAGCGGCAACGGCTGGCGATCGCCCGAACCCTTCTCGCCGACCCCGTCGTGCTCATCCTCGACGACGCAACCAGTGCGATTGATGTCACGGTCGAGCAACGCATCCATCACGCGCTCGAAGCCCGCCGGTCCGACCGAACCACGATCCTGATCGCGCATCGGCTGTCGACGATCGCTCTCGCCGACCGCGTCATCCTCCTCGATGAAGGTCGCGTGGCAGCAACCGGCACCCACGACGAGCTCCTCGCCACCAACCCGCGCTACGCGGCAATCTTGGCTGACGGCAACGCCGCAGACACCCTGGAGAACAGCTGATGTTCTCTATGGGGGGTGGCACTGGTGGACCGATGGGTGGCCCATCGTCGATGGCGTCAAACGCCGCCGCAGGCCTGCCTGCAGCAGATGTACCCGGCGAGCTTCGGAGCCGCGTCGAAGAAGTCCTCGGCCATGAGCCCGAACACGACGTCGCCGAGGTCGGCTGGCGGGTCGACGAATGGGACCGCGAGCCGTTCTCGCTCCTCCGATTCCTGCGTCCGCACCGGTGGCGGCTGCTCGCAGCGATCTCGCTCGTCCTGATCGAGACCATCGCACTGCAGCTGGGTCCGATCCTGACCCAAGTTGGGATCGATGACGGTGTCCGCCAGGGCGACCGGGGTGTGGTCGTGACCGTGGCACTGATTTATGTCGGTGCGGTCATCCTCGCAGCAGGCCTCGGATGGGCGCGGGTTTCGTTCACCGGGCGCCTCGGCGAGTCGCTCAACGAGCAGTTGCGCGTCCGAGTTTTCAGCCACATGCAGCGGCAAGGCCTCGACTGGTACACCGGCGAGAAAGCCGGCGTGCTCCTCACCCGAATGACGTCGGACATCGAGGCGCTGTCCGTCCTCTTCCAGGAGGGAATCGTCAACCTGTTGGTGCAGATCTTCACCCTCGCCGTGATCACCGTGGCACTGTTCGTCTACGACCCGCTGCTTGCCCTCGTGACTCTGGCAGTGACGCTGCCCCCAACCCTCGCTCTGAGCCTTTGGTTCCGAAAGGTGTCGTCGGTCGGTTACCTGCGGGTTCGCGACCGCATCGCTGACCTCCTGTCACATCTGCAGCAGTCACTCGCCGGCATCCGAGTGATCGCAGCCCACAACCGTCGGGCTCGCAACCTCGTCGACCACCGCCGTGAGGTTGGCCGGCACCGCGACGCCCAGATCGCAACCAGCCGCGCGAATTCCACCTACGCCCCCGGCACCGAGATGATCGGCATCGGCACCCAGGCCACCCTGCTCGCCGTCGGTGGCGCAATGACCGCCAGCGGCCGAATCACCGTCGGTGAGATGGCAGCGTTCCTGCTCTTCCTCGCCTCGTTCTTCGCACCGATCCAGACATTGGTCCAGCTCTACAACAGCTACCAGCAGGGCGGGGCTGCGATCGTGAAGCTCCGTGAGCTCCTCAGCACGGAGCCGTCAATCGCCGAGAAGCCCGACGCAATCCAGCTCCCACCCATTGAGGGCGCGCTTGAACTCGACGAGGTGACGTTCTCCTACGAGGAGGGTCGGCCGGTACTGCACGATGTGTCGCTCGCCATCGCGCCGGGCGAGACGGTTGCCTTCGTCGGCGAAACAGGCTCCGGTAAGTCGACGATCGCAAAGCTCCTGACCCGCTTTTATGACCCCGACCAGGGGTCGGTCCGCATTGATGGGCATGACCTGCGCGACGTCTCGATTGCGAGCCTCCGACGTCAACTCGGCGTGGTCCCCCAGGAGCCTTTCCTGTTTGCCGGCGTCGTGCGCGACAACGTCGCGTTCGCCCGGCCCGACGCCACCGATGACGAGCTCCACGAGGCCCTCATCGCCGTCGGCATCGACGACATCATCGAACGCCTCGGAGGGCTCGATGCTGAGGTCCATGAACGCGGCGCGTCCCTGTCGGCGGGCGAACGGCAACTGCTGGCTCTGGCTCGGGCGTTCGTTGCTCGCCCTCGGGTCCTCATCCTCGACGAGGCCACGAGCAACCTCGATCTGCACTCCGAAACCCGGGTTGAGAGTGCTCTCGACGTGGTCCTCGAGGGCCGGACCGCCATCATCATCGCCCATCGTTTGGCCACGGCTCGGCGCGCCGATCGCATCGCAGTGGTCGACAACGGCCGGATCGTTGAGCTCGGCACGCATGACGAGCTCGTGGCTCACGAAGGCCGCTACGCGACTCTGTATGAGACGTGGGTCCGCCACGGAGGCGCTGCGTGAGCCAGCCCGCTCCTGGTGATGATCGACGTACGCCACACGATCGACGGAAACGCAATCCTGCGGGGCGTTGAGGCCCGGCGAACGAGCTTCGGCGTCGACTGACTGCGTGCTGCGCCGCGGTGGCTCCGATCGCGCTGGTCAACCACCACGTCGAGGAGATCCCCGATGGGTTCACCCACGCCGTGATGCTGCGCGACGATGCGGTGGTCTCGTCGAGCCCGAGAGACGAAACGCCCCCAGCCGCCAACCTCTCGAGCTGCTTTGGGCTCGACCTCAGCGGCGAACACCGAGAAGGCCGCTGGTTCGCCTGGGCTCGCTGATCAAGAAGCAGGCTCGGCGGGCGAGCTGACGACGAGCACAACGCCCGACGTGACATCGAGGCGCACCAACTCCTCCACGACCGCGTTGGCGATGCCGCGTGCCTCAAACGCGGAGAGATCCTCGCGGTCGAGTGGGAACGCGACGCCGGAAGTGGAGACCCTCGCCAGCCCGCCGACGGCGTGGATCGCGAGGTGGCTCCCGACCGGGAGCCGGAGGCTCCGTGTGCCGCGCACGGCCCAAACCTGGTGGTCACCGATCGTCGCTGCGACTCGCATCGGCGCAAGGTGCGGTGCGGCGAGCACGACGAGGTTGGCGAACTGGTGATCGAGACGTCCACCGCCACGAGCAACGACGTGGGCGTCGGTCACGCCTAGGCGCTTGGCGGCCATGAGACCGAGTTCAAGATCGCTCTCGTTTTTCGTGACCGCGTGGCGCTCGATGACTGCGCCGCTGTCCTCGGCCGCCGCGAGTGCGTCTGGATCCACAGAGTCCATATCGCCGACAACACAATCGGGGAGCCAGCCCTTGCCAATGACCGCATGGAGACCACTGTCAACGGCCACAACGACTGACGGGCGCACATCGAGCTTGGCGAGGTGACGGGCACCTGACGAGGCAACGACCAGTCCGAAACGTTCAGCGTTCTCCATCGCTGCGGACTGTAGGCGGCAGGCGGTCGCTCGGCGCGGCCGAACGCAAGCAACGCAGCCGGGTTGCGGGGGAAGACAAAGCCTCGGTCGCACCCTTCACCGTTCTTTCAGAGATGCAGTTACAAGTGCAGCGCGGGGTCCAGAGCGACGCCGTCGAGGCGGACCTCGAAGTGCAGGTGCGATCCCGTGGACCAGCCGGTGTTGCCGACCCAACCAATCAGGTCACCTCCGGCGACCTGATCACCAGCACTGACGTTCATGTCGCTCATGTGCGCGTAGAGCGTGGTGAAGCCCTCACCGTGCGATACGACCACCGTGTTGCCATAGCCGGTCCGCCATCCCGACGAGAGGACAACGCCACCGGATGCGGCCACGATCGGATCGCCCGTGCTGCCGTTGAAGTCCGTGCCGTAGTGGTTGCGGACCGTGCCGAAGATCGGATGGACCCGCTCACCGAACGGGCTCGTGATGATGCCGGAGACCGGGCGATGGCTGATGGAGAAGTCGCCGGTCGGCAGATCGTCGTCGGGCTCGTCGTCGGCCTCGTCTTCCGTTTCAGCGGCGGCTGCATCCTCGGCCGCCCGGCGCGCCTCTTCCTCTGCGACACGGCGGGCTTCGGCTTCCTGACGGGCCTGTTCCTCTGCAGCGCGGCGGGCTTGTTCCTCGAGCCGCCGGATCTCATCGGCAATCTCCTGGTCGGCAGCTTCGATCTCGTCGCTAATCGTCTGCCACTGCGCGACGCGACCCCGCACCTCAGCGCGAAGTTCCTCCGCCTCCTTCAGCGTCACTTCGAGGTCAGCGAGGCGATCGTTCAGATAGCGGCGCTCGGCCTCAGCCGCGTCGAGGGCCGCCTGTGCTTCGGCCTCCGCCGCCTCCTGCTCAGCCACTGCCGTTCGAAGCTGGTCGACGAGTTCGTACTCGTCACCGATGATCTGATCGATCAGCGAACGACGAATTGTGGACTCGAGGAGGTTGGCGGTGTCGAGTTCATCGCGAGCCGCCGCTTCGCTACCGATGTACGCCTCCACGGCTCGCTCGCGAAGCCGGATGCGGATCGCCGCGATCTGGTCGTCGAGCTGATCCGCCCGCTCGTCGGCCACAGCAGCCGCGTCCTCGGCTGCTCGGATGGCAACGGTCGCGGCTCGGACTTTGTCCTCCTGCAACGCGATGAGATCGTCGATCACAGCGAGCGCTTCGACAAGTTCGGCATCCTCTGCGGCAAGAGCATCGATCGCTGCGGCTGCCTCAGCGGCATCTCGCCGCGCGTCTTCTCGGGCCTCCCGCAAATTGTCGACCGAATCCTGAGCAACCGCAGACTGCATCATCGTGGCGCCCAGCGCGACGACGACCGCAGCACCAATCAGTCGGCGTACGCGAGGGCGATCATCCACAGGTTACAAATCGTAACCGAAATGCAATAGTTCTCACGCGCAGGGCCGTATGCCATTATCGCGAGCAATGGCCCTGGACGAGTACGAGATCGAGCCGTTCACCCACAATGGCTTCACCCACGCCGTCTACCACCGCGGCTCGGGTCCGTGCGTACTCGTTGCCCCTGAGATCCCCGGGATCACCCCGACCATGGCTGCGTTCGCCGACAAGGTCGTCGCTGCCGGCATGTCGGTTGCGGTTGCGTCACTGTTCGGCACCCCAGGTAAGCCGTCGTCACCAGGCCGGGCGATCCGGGTCATTGCTCGAGCCTGCGTGAGTCGCGAGTTCCACGTGCTGGCGAAGCAGGACTCCTCCCCCGCCACTGACTGGCTGCGGGCGCTGGCCCGCGATCTCCATGCTCGCCACGGCGGCCCCGGCGTCGGGTTTGTCGGGATGTGTTTCACCGGCGGGTTCGGTCTCGCAATGCTGCTCGACAACACCGTGATCGCTCCGGTACTCAGCCAACCGTCGCTTCCGTTCGGCATCGGCGATGCTCGCAAACGCTCATCGGGGCTGAGCGAATCTGAGCTCGCAGCCGTTGCCGAGAAGGTACAAGCCGGGTGCCCGGTCCTCGGATTCCGCTACGACCAAGATCCGCTTGTGCCACCCCAGCGGTTCGAGGCACTGCGCGGGGCGCTCGGCCCAAACTTTGTCGGCGAGGACATTCCGGCTGACTCGAAACAACAACACAGCGTCCTCACCGAACACCTAGTGCCGGGCGCCCTGGCCACCACGATCGACTTCCTCGCTCGCCGACTCGAAATTGCGCCGGACTAGGCGCCGAGGAGAAGAAACAGTCCGAGCACGGTGTACAACACCATCACGCCGAGCATCGGGTACTGGGAACGCACGGCGAGCGCGTGGTTCCAACGGCTAATCGCCACGTCGTGGGCCGCGGCGACCGCAAGCGTGTGGCCGATCGCAATGCCAAGGGTCTGCACCCAGGCGATCACCGAGGGTGACACCAACGTCCAGTCGATGGCGTAGTCGGCGGTTCCGAACAGATCCCATCCGCGACCAAACGGGTCGCTTGCGCGAATAAACATTCGCTGGCCGTCGAGCACCAGCAGGCTGAAGTAGTGGGCGACGGCGTACGCAGCGGCGATCGGCACGAGTGTCGGGCCGAATACCCGACTGAGTTCGGCCGGCTCCTCATCGGTGATCGTTCCCATAGCCGAAATCGCAATCGAGTACACCATGCCGACCAGACCGATGATCACCAGGAGACCGATCGTGCTCGCGAATGTCCTCGACCAGCCGATCCGGTCGCCCCCGATGTCGAGCCACAGCGACGACCGGGTGAACCCATCGAAGGTGGTCGACCCAAGTACGACGAGCACGAACGGAACCGCGCCGGGAACATCGGGCAGGCGACTCAGTCCAGACAGTGGGGCGCGGAGCCGAAGGTGCCCGGCGTCGTCTCGAAACAGCGGCGCCATGGCGGCAAGCTTGGCGAACAAGACCGCGAAACCATCGGCGCTGCGCAGCCATCCCCGGCCCCGCACTGCGGCACCGCCGAGCATCACGGCGGAGTAGACGGTGAGGAACATCGCGATCGAGCGCGGGCTGTCGGTGCTGTGATAGGCGAGCTCGAACCAGAGGTACGCGAAGATCGCCACGACGGCGGGCCAGAGCGTCGCTTCGGTAGATGGGCCGACCGGAGCCAGTTCCTCACCCCGGAGTTTTGCCCGTATCCAGGCTCCCGAGTCGGCGATTGTCGGGTACGGATTGAACGCCCGCCACACGTCTCCGAACAAGAACGCCACCATCTGCAGGCCGACCCAGAACCAAATGAGGAAGGCATCGCCGGCGATATTGACGGCGCCATTGACGTTGCCCCGCCAGCCCGCAAACAGCACGATGCCGAAGAGGAAAACACCGACGACCTTCGCAGTGGCCTCGATCACTCGGAACCCCGGTCGGCGCAGATCGGTGAGCACCCGACCCTCGGCCGCGGCCACAAGTCGAGGCTGCGACCAGAACGCGCCGAGCGCAACAAACGACGATGCAACGGAGAAGCCAGCCGCCCATGCCAGCTGCCATGCTGGCAGGGGCAGATCGGTGCGTCCCCCGATGCCATGCGCGGCAGCTGGCGCTGCACCCGCAAGCGCGAGCGCAGCAAGACCGGTCGCGACGAAGGGAGACCGTCGCCAGCTCATGACACCGTGAGTTCGATAAGCAGTTGGCCCGACTGCTCGAGTTCGATCTCGAACCGACCGGGGATCAGCGCCTCGAACTGCAAGATGTGATCATTGCCGGGCTCGATGATGAGGTCGTAGCCGTGGACATGGATCTGCTCGTCGAGCTCACCCAGCACCTCCACAACGACAGTGTCGCCGAGCGAGGCCGCCTCGCGACGAACGCCGCCGACGAGTTCGCCCGCTTCAAGTTCGAGGGTGATCGTCGTGTCGACTCCAGTCATCGAATCGTCGGATGCTTCGCGCTCCTCGCCACTACCGCATGCGGTGAGGAGCGCGGCCGCTATGGCGAGCCGGCCGCAGAGGCGAACCATCAGCCGACCTCAACCGTCGTGATCGCGTCGATCGGCTCACCGTCGCCGTCGACGTAGACCATGTGATCGTTGGTAAAGGCCGCGATGCGGACCTCGACCGCGCCGTCGGGCAAGACCGGGATGTGGGTCGCGAGTCCGTAAAGGCGACCGATCTTCTGGCCGTTTACAGACAGGTGGAGGTGGCCTTCACTAGGCACATGGTCGCCGGAGGCGTTCTGCGCCGACAAGACCATGCCATCGAGCGTGACGAACGCGTTGTAACCGGATTTCGGATCGGGCTCGACGGTGATTCCCAGCATGGGCGCAGCACCTTCGAACACGACGGATTCGGGCTCGCCGTGAGCGTGGTCATCGTGGGCGTGGGGCGGAACGGCAAATGTTGCCATCGCCACGATGGGATCGCCACCCCGCGTGTACGTGCTGTGGTCGTTTGCCGACAGCTCGACCATCACCTCGACGTCACCTTCGGTGACACCGCCGAAGTAGATGGCCTTGTTATAGAAGCGCAGCACCTTCTCGCCGTCGATGAAGAGGTGGAAGTGTCCTTCGCCCTCCACGTGTCCGGCACTGGCCGCCGCGGGTACAACGGCGAAGTTCGCCGTCTCGACGAAGACGTTGATGCCGCCGGCCGGATCCGCCGTGACCTCGAGCGCGACGGTGGGCGCAGTGGCGCCCTCGGCCTCGACGCTGCCGTGATTGTGCGTGTGGTCGCCGTGATCATCGTGATCGCCGTGATCATCGTGATCATCGTGCTCGCCTTCAGTCATCGCGCCGGTGTCTGCACTGGTAGACGAGTCGTCGTCGCCGCAGGACGCAGTGACGAGTGAGAGGGCGAGTAGCGCGGCGAGTAGCCGCAGCATGCGCGTTGTCATGAAAATGCTCCTTGGTTCGTTCGTGGTGAATGGTTCAGGTGTCAGACGACACGAACCGGAGGACCACGACGGCCGACTTCGGCCGGAACGAACACGGCTGCCGGAGCAAGGCCGAGGCGAAGGAGGAGGCGGTGGGGCGCGTTGGGTGCCGCTGGTTGCTGGTCAAGTCGGCGAGAGACGAGGACCAACCGACGAGCGATCGAGCGGGCGCGCTCATCGACGGAGCCGACCATGCGGTGAACGAGCAGGCCCATGGCGAGGCCGCCGAGCATGGCAAGCCCGCACGCGATCGCATTGCGCGGGTCAGTCGACGAGGCAACATCGCCGATCCACGCAACGCTGGTGACCGCGACAAACGGAATCGTCACGATGCCAAGGATCGCCGACCCGGTGTGCCGGGGCGACGTCGGGGGACGTTTCGCCATCAAGGACAGGCTACCGCTCCGGCACGGGCCAGATGGGGTCAGGGTCCGAGCCCAGCGCCTGTTGGACCGCGACCGTCGGTGGCGAACAAAGCGGGGCGATCATGGTGCGCGCGGCGACCTCGTCATGGAAACGACGGCAGAGTGCCGGTGCAACGACGTTGTCGGGCGTGTGCAGGAAGACAATCGGTTGGCGCCCGTCCTCGATCCACCGCACCACCCGATCGATCCACGGTGCCCAAAAGGGCGGGTTTGCGTCGAACGCGGTCTGGCCGATGAACCGCACGATTGGCTGATTGGCGGTCGCCACTGCCCGAACCGGCAACCGCGGCTTTTTCTCCCACGCATCGATCTCCGCTGGGGTCTGCCGGGGCCCATCGAAGACCGGTCGGCTGTCGAAGAGCACCCGGTTGATGCCATGGTCGTGCAGCAGATCATTCAGGGGGCGCTCGGCGTCACCGCCGGCGTGGAAGGCCGCGTGTCGTACCTCGACAGCCCAATCGAAGCCCCGGGGCATCGCGCCGACGAACGCTGCAAGGACCGCAAGGTCGCCGGGCCCGAAGGTCGCCGGCAGCTGGATCATGAACGGGCCGAGCCGCGAGCCGAGCGGCTCCATGCGATCGAGGAACCTACCGAGGAGATCACTCGTATCGCGCAACCGGCGATCGTGGGTGATCTCGCGTGGCAACTTGAACGAAAAGCGGAAGTCCGACGGTGTTGACTCACGCCATCGATCGACAACCGCAGATTCTGGTGCGGCGTAGAACGTGGTGTTGCCCTCGACTGCGTTGCACACCTGCGAGTACGGCTCGAGTTCCCGTCCCGACGGCGTGTCAGACGGCAGGTACTGGCCGACCCAATCGCGATTCGCCCACATCGGACAGCCGACGCGAAGGATCGGGGCACTCACGAGTCGGCGTCGCCCTCCGCCGCCAGTTCCTCGGCGCGGGTGAACACCGCCCGCAGGTCTTCGAGGCCACCCGGCAGATCGATCAGCGGATCAGGCAGCTGGGTGACCCCGCGAGCGGCGAGCAGTCGCCGCATCGAGTCCTCGTCGTCGCTCCACGAACGGGGGTCGCCCATCATCACCTCGTAAAGCTCAGCCCCATCGGGCCCAGCGATCAGCGGGCCGAATGAGGCTCCGAGCGGGAGTTCAATGTGACCTCCGGCCTGAAGCTGCTCGCCGCCGACGGACAAGACACCGGACAACACCACGACGGTGTGCGGGCTGTAATGGCCGTGATGCCTGACGATCATCCCCGGGTCGTAGCGGGCGAACAGCGCCAGGTAGAGCGGCTCAACCGAGAATGCGACCCACTTTTCCCACACGTGCGACTCGGAGCCGTCGGCGTTGCGTTGACAACGAACGCTAATGTACGGACAGTCGGGATCGTCGTCGACCATCGTCGAGAAGGCCGGTTCGAGCCCGGGAACGCGCGGTGTGCTCATTGGCCGGAGTCTCGCATGCCGACGGCCTCGGTTCGAACCCCAAATCACCGCCGCGTGACCCCCTGCTCCCATTCAGACTGCGTAGGACCTCCATGCGCTTGTGCGTCGGCCTGGCTCGTTCAGAAGCCATGACGCACCGACCGGCCGTGTGGTCGTGGAAGGCCGAGCTTTCACGCAGCAACGTCTGCTCCTGGTTCGGCCAAGGGTGCTCCCGCTCTTCGAGGCTGGGCGATGCCCCGTAGCCGACGTCATCGACCTCGGACTGCGATTTTGTCAGCGGTGGTCTTCTGCTGATTTCGAGTTGGCCGGCCGGGCTCGGGCGACGTTCAACCTTGGGCTCGCTGCGACCATTGACTCGGCGAGATTCCCTCCGCGGCCGGGCGACCGCCTAACGTCTGGGCATGACGAACGCCCCAGCGAACCTCGACGACTTCCTTGTCCAGAACGAGGCCTACGCCACCCGGAGCTTCCCATTCGACGAGTGGAAATGGCTCCGAGCCAACGATCCGATCCACTGGACCGACGCAACCGGGGTCGAGACGTTCTGGGCGATCACCCGGCACCGCCACATCACCGAGATCTCGGCGCGCCCCGATGTCTTCTCCAGCGAGAAAGGCAACATCATCCTCTTCCCTGAGGGTCAGGAAGGCGGCAACAGCGATCCCGACAACGCCTTCAACCAGATGCGCGTCATCATCCAAATGGACCCGCCCGATCACCGAGAGTTTCGAAAGGTCGCAAGCGGCTTCTTTACCCCTCGGGGAATCACCAGACTCGACGAGATCGTCACCGAAACAGCGAGGGTCATGATGGACCGTCTCGCCGCGCACGGGGACGAGCCGATCGACTTCGTCGAGATGGTTGCCCAGCGCCATCCTTTGCGGGTGCTGTGCACCATCCTCGGCGTGCCCGAAGAGGAGGAGGACCATCTCCTCCAACTCACCTCGCAGTTGTTTGCATTCGACGACCCTGACGTGGGCCGACCAGGCGAAGACCGCGAGGCCGCGTCCGCTGCGTTGGCGCTGGAGTTCTTCACGCTGTTCAACACGATCATCGAAGACCGCCGAGCCAACCCTCGTGACGACCTCGCCACGCTGTTGGCCACCGCCACCCTCGAAAACGGCGAACCGATGGGCCTGATAGAGACCCTCGGCTACTACCTCATCGTCTTCAACGCCGGCCACGACACGACGCGCCACTCAATCTCGGGTGCCATGGGAGCATTCCTCGACTTCCCAGAGGAGTTCGCTCGGCTGAAAGCCGATCGCTCCCTGATGAAAACTGCGGTCGAGGAAGTGGTTCGCTACACCGCCCCGGTCAACTACATGAAGCGAACCGCGCTGAGCGATTACGAACTCGACGGCGTGACAATCGCCGAAGGCGACCGGTTGTGCTTGTTCTACGGTGCGGCCAACCGCGACGAAGAAGTGTTCGACGAACCGAACCGCTTCGACGTCGGCCGCAACCCCAACCGACACCTCGGCTTTGGCTGGGCCGAGCACTACTGCCTCGGTGCCCACCTCGCGAAAGCAAGCATCGCCGCACTGCTCGAACAGATGGTCGACCGCATCGACTCGATTGAGCCTGCGGGCGACCGTGACTTCGTTGCCGCGAGCTTCGTGCACGGCTACAAGCACCTGCCCGTCAAGGTGAACTGGGCGTGATCGACGACTTCGCAGGCAAGATCGCCGTCGTTACCGGCGGCGGTACGGGGATGGGGCGCGAACTCGTCCGCCAACTCGCGATCGCAGGCGCCGACGTCGCGTTCTGCGACATCGCCCCCGACACGATGGCCGAGACTGCGGCGATCGTCGCCGACCAGGCCCCCAATGCCCGGATCGTCACCCATCGGGTCAACGTCGCCGTCGAGTCCGAGCTCGAGGCGTTCCGCGATGCCATCGTCGACCGCTTCAGCACCGGCCATGTCCACGCCCTCTTCAACAACGCTGGCATTGCGGGCGGTGGTTCGATGTTCACCGTTCCCCGAGACGAGTGGGAGAACGTCTTCAGTGTCGACTGGGGCGGCGTGTACCTCGGGTGTCGGGTCTTCCTGCCGCTGCTGCTCGAGGCACCCGCCGGTGCAGTGGTCAACACCAGTTCGGTCAACGGTTTCTACGCGAGTGTCGGTCCCGACCGGCCCCACACGGCGTACTCGGCTGCGAAGTTTGCGGTGAAGGGCTTCACGGAGGCACTTCTCGAAGACTTCAAGGTCAACGCTCCCCACCTCAGCGCGCACGTCGTGATGCCCGGCCACATCGGCACCAAGATCGTCGCCAACACGATGCGCCACTCGCTGCACGAACCCGACGCCGAGGTAGCCGAGTTGCTCATCGCCACCGCCGAAATGTTCGAGACGCAAGCACCGATGACCGCGGAGGAAGCGGCCCGGGTAATCATCGCCGCCGTGACCAACGGCGAATGGCGAATCCTGGTCGGCGACGACGCAATCGCGCTCGACGAATCCGTCCGCGCCAACCCCGAGGGCGCTTATCGCGCTGAGTTCTTCACCTTGCTCGGCGACCAGTAGTCGACAACACAAGCACAACGCTGACGTAGCGAGTATGAAACCATTCGTCCATCGATGAGGAGAATTTCCATGGCCGCCGACTACAGCAAGATTCTGCTCGACGAATCCGAGATGCCCACCCAGTGGTACAACATCATCCCGGATCTCCCGACGCCGCCACCGCCGCCGCTGCACCCTGGGACCCACGAGCCGATCGGCCCCGACGATCTGGCCCCGCTGTTCCCGATGGCCCTGATCATGCAGGAGGTCTCGACGGACTCCTACATCGACATCCCCGGCGGTGTCCTCGACGTCTACAAGCTGTGGCGCCCGAGCCCACTGTTTCGAGCCCGCCGCCTTGAGCAGCTCCTCGATACGCCGGCGCGCATCTACTACAAGTACGAGGGGGTGAGCCCAGCCGGGTCACACAAGCCGAACACCTCAGTTCCGCAGGCCTACTTCAACCATCAAGAGGGCATCACGAAGCTGACCACCGAGACCGGCGCCGGTCAGTGGGGCAGTTCGCTGGCCTTTGCCACCGCCCAGTACGGCATCGAATGCGAGGTCTGGCAGGTCGCAGCCTCGTATCGAGCCAAGCCCCATCGCAAGACGATGATGGAGATCTGGGGCGCAACGGTGCACCCGTCGCCGAGCGAGGTCACCGAGTACGGACGCTCACTGCTGGCCGAGAACCCCGATCACAACGGAAGTCTCGGCATCGCGATCTCCGAAGCCGTGTCGATGGCGGTGGAAGACCCGAACACCCGCTACGCGCTGGGTTCGGTCCTCAACCATGTCCTGTTGCATCAGACGATCATCGGCGAGGAGGCCCTGTTGCAACTGGCCAAGGTTGGGGAACAGCCCGACGTGCTGGTGGGCTGCACCGGTGGTGGCTCAAACTTTGGCGGCCTGAGCTTCCCCTTCCTTCGCGAGAAGCTCGCCGGCAACATGAACCCCACCATTCGCTGCGTCGAACCCGCCGCGTGCCCATCGCTGAGCAAGGGCGAGTACCGCTACGACTTCGGCGACACGGCGGGGATGACCCCACTGGTGAAGATGCACACACTCGGCCATCAGTTCATACCCGACCCGATCCACGCCGGAGGTCTGCGCTACCACGGCATGTCACCGCTGGTCTCGCACCTGTACGAAACGGGGCTGGTCGAGGCCGAGGCGATCGGCCAGACCGAGTGCTTCACCGGTGCGATGCAGTTCGCTCGCACCGAGGGCATCGTTCCAGCGCCCGAGCCGACCCATGCAATCGCCGCTGCGATCCGCGAGGCCAACCGGTGCAAGGAGTCGGGTGAAGAGAAGGTGATTCTCACTGCGTTGTGCGGCCACGGTCACCTTGATCTCGCCGCCTATAAGCAGTTCCTGTCCGGCGAGATGATCGACTACGACCTCAGTGACGACGCCATCGCTAACGCGATGGAACAGGTTCCGGTCATCGCCGAGGGATAGCCGACGTCGATTCCGATCCAAGGAGGGCTCCCGACTGCCGCATCGGCATGAGGGTCGATCTCCGTACTCCTCCCCAATGACCTGGTTTTCCGCTCGAACGGTTGCGCATTCTTGCGTGCCGGTGCCTCCCGACTCGATCTGGCAGATCCTGACTGATCCTGCCGTGCTGGCCACGCTCACGCCGCTGGTGCGTTCAATCGAGCCTCACGGCGAGCATTGGCGATGGACGCTGCACGGCATCGACGGCCTCGGTGTTCGAGCCCAGGCGACCTTTACCGAACAGATGGAGTTCATCGCGGGGCGACGCATCATCTTCACACCAGCCCCACCGCCCGGTTCTCCCGAACGCGCGGCGATCGACGGCGTCTATATGCTTGACCCGTCACCCGATGGCGGGTGTGAGGTTGGGATTGATCTCACTGCGCGGGTCGACCTTCCGCTACCGGGCATTGCCCGCCGGACGGTCGAGTCCATCATGGGGGCGACGATGCGGTCGACCGGGGAGCGCTTCGCGACGAATCTGTATGAACATCTCGGTCTTGATCCAGCCGATGCCAACATCGAAGGGGACGACACAGCACGATGACGAAGACAAAGCAGATGAGAAAAGTATGGGCCCGCCGAACGATTGAGGCCCCCACCCCGGAGGTGTGGCAACTACTAATCGACACCTCGACGTGGCCCGTGTGGGGTCCGTCGGTTCGTGGCGCAACAGTGAACCAACCCGAACTCGCGCTCGGTGCAACCGGAACGGTCGACACGATCGCCGGTGTGCGACTTCCGTTCGAGATCACGGCGTTCGACGCCGGTTGCCGCTGGGAATGGCGTGTCGCCAGGCTTGCGGCCACCGACCATGTCGTCCGCGCCCTGGATGAACGCCGCTGCGAAGTCGCATTCGGTGTGCCCGTGATTGCTGCGCCGTATCTCGCCGTGTGTCGCGTTGCGCTCCAACGGATCGAGACGCTGGCCACAGAGCGACCGGGGGTCACAGCATGAGGGTGGCCGTTCTTGGATCAACCGGATACGTCGGTGGTCGTCTCGTCCCCAAGCTCCTCGATGCCGGACACGAAGTCCGATGCCTCGTGCGCACGCCCGAGAAGCTCGCTTCGGTGGAATGGCGTCCCGCCGTCGAAGTCGTACAGGCCGACGTACTCGACGAGGCATCGATGGTCGCAGCCCTCGACAGCATCGATGCCGTATTCTACCTAGTGCATGCGATGGGTCTCTCCGGAGACTTCGAGCAAACCGATCGCATCGGTGCTGAGAACACCTGTGCGGCCGCCGCGGCGACTGGCGTCGGCCGCATCGTGTACCTCGGCGGACTGGGCGAAGACGACCCGACCCAGTTGTCGGACCACCTCGCCAGCCGTCATGAGGTCGGCGAGATCCTCGCCTCAGGACCAGTTCCGGTGACCGAATTGCGCGCTGCGGTGATCATCGGATCCGGCAGCGCGTCGTTTGAGATGCTCCGCCATCTGGCCGAGGTTTTGCCTGCAATGATCTGCCCGCGCTGGGTCACAACCACGAAGTGCCAGCCGATCGCGATCGCCGACGTCCTCAACCACCTCGCCGGGGTCCTCGAGCTCGAGGACGAGGGTGATCAGATCTTCGAAATCGGTGGTCCTGACGTCTTGACCTATCGCGAGATGATGCATCGCTATGCCAGCATCGCTGGCCTTCGTCGCCGCCTGATCGCACCGGTCCCGGTGCTCACCCCGAGACTGTCCTCGCACTGGGTCAACCTCGTCACGCCACTCCCCTACGGCTTGGCCCGACCTCTCGTCGACAGCCTGATCAACGACGTCGTGGTCGATCCCGCTCGCGACATCGGAAACGTTATCGACCACACACCCCTCACCATCGACCAAGCGATCGAGCGCGCCTTGGCTGTCGTCGGTGATCTCGAGATCAAAACCAGTTGGATGGACAGTGCACGAGCACGCACGCCAGCACAGCCGATGCCCCAGGATCCCGATTGGGCCGGCGGCACCATTTATCAAAACATCCAGGTCGTCCACAGCGAAGCCGATATCAACGCCTTGTTCGGTGCGGTGACAGGGATCGGCGGCGAGCGCGGCTGGTACGCCGCCAACGTCTTGTGGACCATGCGAGGCGGGATCGACAAGCTTGTCGGCGGCGTAGGGATGCGGCGGGGGCGTCGCCACCCCGATGATTTGCGGGTGGGCGACGCGCTCGATTTCTTCCGTGTCGAGGCGCATGAACCCCCCTCACTGCTGCGTCTGCGCGCCGAGATGCTCGTGCCCGGTGATGCCTGGCTCGAGTGGCGAATCGTTGCCAACTCCAACGGCGGCTCCGAGTTGCGCCAGCTCGCCCGGTTCCATCCGCGCGGCGTTGCGGGACGCCTCTACTGGTGGATCCTCTTGCCGCCTCACAAAGTGATCTGGAGACGCCTCGCCGAACGACTGGCAGCTGCCGGCAGTCGCCAGGCGCTGCATCCGGATCCAGACCGAACGCCGTAGACCTCACCACCGACCCGAGGTAAATCATGCCCCGCTACGTCGTTACCGTGATGTCTCCGCTTTCGCCCGAGGAGGCGTTTGCCTACATGGCAGACCTCGCTCACTTCGCAGCGTGGGACCCCGGGGTTGCCGATGCTCGTCAAGTCGTGGGCGACGGGCCGGGCCTCGGTGCCACATACGACGTCGGAGTTCGTGGTGTCGTCGGGGTGCTCACTCTGCGATACCGGATCACTGCCTTTGAGGAGCCCCAGCGCTTCGTAGCGGAGGCTCGGTCGTGCGCACTCACCTCTCTCGACACGATCACGGTCGAGGCCAACGAGAACGGCTCGACCGTCATCTACGACGCAGCGCTGACCCTCAACGGCGTTCTGGGTCTGGCGAACCCACTCCTCGGATTCGCTTTCCGAGTGATCGGCGATCGCGCCGCCGCCGGGCTGGTCAGCGCCCTCAGCGGCCGGAAGGCCCCGCGATGAATCTGTCGCAGATGCTCGACGCGGCCATCGAGGGACCGGTGGTTACCAGCTTCACCCGGTTCGGCTACGACGCCCGTCGCCGCCTCGAGAAATGGACGCCGCTCGACATTTACGACCTTCAGGGCCGGGTGATCACCCTGACCGGGGCGACGTCAGGCTTGGGCCGGGCTGCAGCGGAACAGCTGGCCCGGTGCGGTGCGACCTTAGTCCTCGTCGGCCGTAACCCCGAGCGAAACGAAGAGACGGCCGCTGCAATCACATCGGTGACAGGGAATTCGACCGTGTCGCATTTCGCGGCTGACATGGGTGACCAGGAGCAGGTGCGGGCCCTTGCCGAGCACATCCTCGTCGCGCACGATCGACTCGACGTCGTGATCCACAACGCAGGCGCACTGAGCACGACTCGCCAGACGGCTCCCGGCGGTACTGAGATGACGGTGGCTAGTCAGGTTGTGGGGCCATTCCTGTTGACCAGCCTGTTGCTCGACCGCCTCGCAGCCTCCGCCCCGTCTCGTGTGATCACGATGTCGTCGGGCGGGATGTACACCGCCCCTGTTCACGTCGGTGGACTACAGATGGACGAACACACCTACCGGGGAACAGAGCAATACGCTCGGGCGAAGCGGGCCCAGGTCGTGCTCAACGAGATGTGGGCCAAACAGGCTGGTGAACGTGCGATCCACTTCCACTCGATGCACCCTGGGTGGGCATCGACGCCAGGGGTTGACGCAGCGTTGCCACGCTTTGCAGCGGTGATGGGGCCGACCCTTCGCAGCGCCGAGCAGGGCGCCGACACACTCGTGTGGCTTGCTGCCGACGACGGCGCACCGCTCGACACCAACGGAGGGTTCTGGCTCGATCGGCGACGCCGCTCGACCCACCGGCTTCCCGCCACATGGCGGTCCGACACGCCCGAGCGGCGAGCCCGGCTGTGGGACTGGCTCGCCGAGATGACCGGTTGTCAGGTTCCCTGGGCCGGGTCAGCCTGATCGATCCAGTCGCGCAACGAGTCGAAGTCGGCGAACGCGGGCAAATCCGGGTTCTCGTCGGTGACGTTCTTTGGTGCATGAACGAGCGCACCAGCGTTGGCTGCACGGATCATCGAGAGGTCGTTGTAGGAGTCCCCGGCGGCAACCACCTGGAAGTTCAGTGATCGGAAGGCCTCGACTGACCGCCGTTTATGATCGTCGATCCGCAGCACATAGTCGACGATGTGGCCATCGCGGACATGGAGCTGATGGCACAGAATCGTCGGATGCCCAAGCTGCTTCATAAGCGGCGATGCGAACTGCTGGAACGTGTCGCTTAACAGCACCACCTGGTAGGCGCCGCGGAGCTCGTCAAGAAAGTCCTTCGCTCCATCGAGAGGGCCCATGTCTGCCAGCACGTCTCGGAGATCGGCCATACCGACCCCCTCTCGTTCAAGGATCTCGAGTCGGTACGTCATGAGCTTGTCGTAGTTGGGCTCGTCTCGGGTTGTGCGGCGGAGATCGTCGATGCCGGTGCGGATGGCAAGGTTGACCCACACCTCCGGGATGAGAACCCCCTCGACGTCGAGGGTCACGAGTTTCTGCGGCCGCATGGCCGGTGATGGTAGCTGTAGGGCATGCAGTCCCCTTCCGAGATACCGCGAACCGGCATCAGTTCCGAAGCTGAGGCCTGGCTTCGCGCCAACCCGCCTGCTCCTCGACCCGCAATCGATGCGCATAACGCCGAGCTGATCCGCGCCGCAGTGCGTGAAGGTTGGGAACCATCGATGGCTGCGGCACGGGCCGAATTTGCGGTCAGAGAGCGCCTGGTTGAGATCGGCGGGGTCGAATGCCTCGAAGTCACTCCCACCTCCGGATCCGCGAGCGGTGGCACCGTCGTGTACTTCTTCGGCGGTGGGCACACCGTCGGCTCACCTGAGGAGGACATCGTCATCGCGGCTCCGCTCGCGGTCCTGGCCGGCGTGCGAGTTATCGCCCCCCGCTACCCGCTCGCACCGGAACATCCGTATCCGGCTGCGGTCGACTGTGCCGAGACGGTCTACCGGGCGCTAGTCGACAGCACGGACTCGGCTCGGCTTGTCGTCGCTGGCGAGTCCGCAGGCGGGAACCTCGCCCTTGCGCTCTTCCAACGGGTCCGTACCGCCGGCCTCTCAATGCCCACGGCCTTCGCGCTGCTCTCACCGTGGGCAGACATGGGGTTCACAGGGGACAGTCACATCACCAACCGTGACCCGTCACTCTCACTGACCGAACGTGATCGTGCCGACATGGCCTCGCTCTACCGGGGCGAAACACCGGCCGACGACCCGCTGATCTCCCCCATCCATGCCGACTTCACCGGTCTGCCACCGACATTCATGACCACCGGAACGCGCGACCTCCTGCTGTCCGACGTGGTCCGCCTCGACACCGCCATGCGGATTGATGGGGTCGATGCGACACTGCGCGTTTGGGAGGGCATGTGGCACGTGTTCGAGTTCTACCGGCAGCTCCCCGAAGCGCGGGCGTCAATGGCCGAGATCGCCGCCTTCGTGGCCGATCAGCTCGCGTAAACGGCGAGCGGCTCGCCGAAACAGCCTTCAGGGATCACGATGCCGAGACCCGGGCCCCCGGCGGGAATCGGCACCATCCCGTCAATAATCCGGACCCCGTTCACGTCGTCGTAGTGACCCTGCTGATAGCCCGCACTGGTCCATGCGCCACGGCTGTAGCGAGGATCCATCGTCGATCCGACATGGTTGCATGCCGCGCTGATGATGTCGCCGCCCCACGAGTCGTCAAAAGACGTCGGCACCCGGGTGGCGAGGCAGAGGTCTCGCACAGCGCGCATCGCGCTGATACCACCGATGCGAGTGAGCTTCATCCCAAAGCCATTGGCGAGCCCGCTGCCGATAGCGCGTGAGATGGTTGCGAGATCGGTGGCCGATTCGTCGAGCAGCAGCGGGTGAGAGATTGATGGCTTGATCGCCTCAAGATCGGCGTAGGTCGCGCATGGTTGCTCCATCGCAAAAGCCAGGCCGCGGCACGCGTTCGAGAAGCGGATCGCCTGGTCGGTGGTCCACCCCATGTTCGTATCAACGCTCCAATCGGTGCCGGGGCGAACAACATCGGCGACGGCGTGCGCTGCAGCGATATCGGCCTCGACTCGGCGACCTCCTGCTTTGAGCTGCAACTTGGTGTGGCCAGCGTCTTGCAGCCGGATCGCTTCGACTGCGGCTTCCTCCGGTGTGCCAATCCCGATCACGTGATACGTCGGCACGGGATTGCTCAACGGGCCCCCGAGCAGATCGCAGACCCGTAGATCGGTGGCCTTGCCAAGAAGATCCCAGCACGCAATGTCAAGCGCAGACTTGGCCGCGACACCGCCGTAGATCGCAGCACTCATCGCTTGCCACACAACGCCGATCTGTCGCGGATCGAGACCGACGAGCCGGGGAGCGGCCAACGTCAGATCCGCTCGAACACTTGCTGCGTGGGAGACCTGGGCCATCGGCCCGGTCATACAGACCTCACCCCAGCCGACATGGTCGGTATCGGTCACAACCTCGACGATCGTCGAGTCGGGGTCACCGACCCGCGCACTCGACATCGAGTAGTCGCCCACCTTCGGCAGGGTCTTTCCGTACACGCGTACTTCGGTGACCTTCACGAAACCGAAGCGTAGACCTGCGGGTAGGTGGTGTCAGCTGGACGGCCAGGATCCGGCGCTGGGGCTAGCCCTTACCTCGGGCAATGACCTCATAGCCTGCCTCTTCAGGCTCATCGTCGATCATCTCCGCCGGGAAGCCAGGCGCAAGGATCTCAAGACCGGTCGCCTCCTCGAGGCGCTTGATGATGTTGGGCGACCACTCGCGAGCGCCAAAGCGCTCCATGCCGTCGTTGAAGATGTCGATCATCACCGGGTTGATCTCGAGCGGCACACCAGCTCGATCGGCGACCTGCTGGAACAAGGTGATGTCCTTCACCACGAGGTCCATCGTAAAGTTGATATCGCGGCTGCCGTTGAGGATGACCTGGCTCTCAGTCTCGTGGACGAACGAATTGCCCGACGAGATCCGGATGGCCTCATAGGTGGTGTTCAGATCCATCCCGGCGGCCTTCGCCGTCACAAGTGCTTCCGCGCAGGTAAGCAGATTGGCCGTCGCCAGGTAGTTGGTCAGAACCTTCAGCACCGAGGCCGTGCCGAGCTCACCGGTGTGCAGAATCCGGCGACCCATCGCGGTGAGGATGGGCAGCATTCGCTCGAAGACCTCGCGATCGCAGCCAGCGAAGATCGCGATGTTGCCGGTGGTGGCGCGGTGACAGCCACCCGAGACAGGACAGTCGACCGGCGACGCGCCGACCGCAGCGACCTTCGCCCCAAGGCGCTTGACCTCGGCTTCGTCGGTGGTCGACATCTCCGCCCAGATCTTGCCAGCGCTAAGCCCGGCAAGCAGCCCGTCGTCAGCCTCCATGACTGCGGCCGACGCAGCCGGCGACGGAAGACACGTGATGATGAGGTCGCACGCCTCAGCCATCGCCTTCGGCGACTCGGCGAACGTGGCACCTTGATCGATGAATGGCTGCGCAAGGGCTCGATCGAGATCGCGAACCATCAGGTTGTAGCCGTTACGGAGCAATGAACCGGAGAGCTTGCCTCCGACGTTGCCCAAACCAATGAAACCGACCTTCATGCGAGGCCCTCCCCGAACTCGGTGATCTGGTGGCGCGCATCCTAAGCCCAGGAGTTCCCACCAGAACGCACATCGATTTCAACATTTCGAACGTCAGTGCCCTGATCGAGGACTTCATTGGCCGCGACGTTGGTGCCCAGCCCGAGATCTACCAGCGCCATCACCAAGCGGTCTTTGCGCCCACTGGATCGATGACCAGCGACACCGAACCCTGTGCGGCACGTTCGCGCGACACGCCAGCCCAGACGAGATCATCCAGCGAGGTGCACAGCATCCACCAAGCCACATCCGCATCGGGTAATCGCGCTCGAAGACAAGGGCGGCAGTGCCGCATCGGGTGGGCGCGTCGTGCTGCTCGCCGACCTCTCCGCGCCATGGGGCCACCAGCGTCACTGCGCACTACGGTGCGCCGCATGGAGTTCGAAACCATCACCTACGACGTCCGCGATCGCGTGGGCTTCCTGCACTTCAACCGCCCAGAAGGCGCCAACGCAGTGAACCCTGCGTTCAGTCGCGATCTCCGGGCCGCGATGATGGAGATTGCCTACGACGACAACGTGAAGGCCGTCGCCGTGACCGCCGCCGGCAAGATCTTCTGCGGTGGAGGTGACCTCAAGGAATTCGCCGGATGGGGTGCCGATCTGCCCCGCAACGCCCACGTCATGTTGCAGGACTTTCACGCAGCAATCCATCAGATGAATCGCACGCCCAAACCGTTTGTCGCTGGGGTCCGAGGCGCCGCTGGTGGTGCTGGCCTCAGCCTGATGAGCGCCTTCGATCTGGTTGTGTCCTCCGAGTCGGCGAAATACACACTGGCCTACACCCGAGCGGGCGTGACCCCCGACGGCACGTCGTCGTACTTCCTCGCTCGCCATATCGGCTTGCGCCGCACGCTCGATCTGGCCCTCACCAACCGCGTGTTATCCGCCGACGAGGCTGAGCAGTGGGGTCTGGTTAACCGGGTAGTGCCCGACGACGACGTCGACCAGGCCGCAGTCGACCTGGCCACGCAGCTTGCGAGTGGAGCCACCTGGGCGCTCGGCCATGCGAAACGGGTTGTCTACAACGGCATGGATCACTCGCTCGAAACTGCTGGCGAGTACGAGGCGGAGGTGATCACCGAAGCGATGTCGTCTCATGACGGGCAGGAAGGCATCGCCGCCTTCGTTGAGAAGCGGTCGCCGGAGTTCGAATGAGCCAGATTGAACGCCTCCGCTCAACCCTCGGACACAAGTGGACAAAACATGGTCCCGATGTGCTTCCCGCATTCGTCGCCGACATGGACTTTCCCCCTGACCCCCGAATCGGGGCGGCGATCTCCGAACTCCTAGACCGAGATGATCTCGGCTACCTCTTCCACCATCTCGACCAACTCCCCGAGGTCTGGGAGGGGTGGATGAAGCGTCGTCATGGTGTTGATCTCGACATCGAGCGCATGTGGAACTTCACCGGGGCACTGCACGCCGTGGAGGCTGTGCTTCAGTTGATGACCGAGCCCGGTGACGGCATCGTCATCTTCACCCCGGTGTACCACGTCTTCCAGAAGGTCATCGAGGGCGGCGCCCGGGTAGTCGTCGGTGTGCCACTGGCCCCCGACGGCAGCTTCGACCCCGATGACCTCGCTCGGGCGTGCGATGAAGCCCGTCCGAAGGCGATTCTCATGTCGCAGCCCCACAACCCGACCGGGCGAGTCACGACAGCGGCTGAGCTCGCAGCGATCGCCGATGTCGCCGAACGTCACGACTTGATCGTGTTCAGCGACGAGGTCTGGGCCGACCTCACCCTCGCCCCTCATCGTCATCTGCCGACTGTCAGCGAGGCCCGACTCGCCGATCGCACGATCACGATTGGCGCAGTATCGAAGGCGTTCAACCTCGCTGGGCTCAGCTGTGCGATGGCCCACTTCGGTCATGAGCCCACCCAGGCCGCGTTCGAAGCGGCGCCCGACCATCTCATCGGGCGTCCAAGCTCACTGAGCGCGGCGGGGGTCTTCACGGCCTGGACCGAGTGCGAGGACTGGCTCGAGGCAACGTGTCGTCAGATCGCCGTCAACGCAGCCCATCTCGGTCAGCGTCTGGAGGTCGAAGCACCCCACGTCGGCTATCGCCCACCGGAGGCGGGCTATCTGACGTGGCTCGACCTCCGTCAGACCGGGCTCGGCAATCTGCCGGCCGAGCGCATCCTCGAGGATCAGAAGTTGGCGCTCAACGAAGGCGACGAGTTCGGACCCGGTGGCGCTGGGTTCGTCCGGGTCAACGTCGCGACATACCCCGACATTCTCGACGACGTCATCGACCGCCTGGTGGCGGCCGTCAGCAAGGCAGGCAGGCCGTGAGTCAATCCGTATCGATCCGCCCCTCCGACGGGTCCATCGACTGGCCGGCCGAGCTCGCTCGCCTCGACAAGCTTCTGCGAATCCGCACAACGCCGATTGGCATGAAAATGTTCGAGACGGTCGAGGCGATGGAAGCCGTCGAAAAAATCCGTCGACCGAAGGACATCCATACCGCCGACCAGGTCGTGTCGATGGCGAGTCGTTTGAACTGGACGGTCGGGATTACCGGTTCGGACCTGGTCGGGACTCAGTGCCAGGCCGTGCTTGGACTGGGGGCCCAGGACGCCGAGTGGTATTCGGGCCGCCACATGGCCGGTGTCTGGTTCGAGACCGAGTCCGATGCAGCTGAGCATCAGGCGGCAATGGACGTCGTACCGCTTGACACGTACCAGGCAATGGCGGTGTCGCCACTAGCAACCGGGCGGCTCGAACCGCCCGACATCTGCCTGGTGTACGCCACTCCTGGCCAGATGATCATCCTGATCAACGGTCTGCAGTGGTCGGGCTACAAGAAGCTCGATTGGGGCTGTGTCGGTGAATCGGCATGTGCCGACAGTTGGGGACGGGCGCTGGCCACCGGAGAACCAAGCTTGTCGATTCCGTGTTACGCCGAACGGCGCTATGGCGGGGTCCCCGACGACGAGATGCTGATGGCGCTTCGCCCCGGCGATCTCGTCCGGGCGATCGACGGCATGGAGGCACTGAGTCGAAACGGTCTGCGCTATCCGATCCCACCGTATGGCATCCAGACCGACGCCCAGGCCGGTCTCGGCGTCAGCTACGGCTGACGCGCCACAACTCCGGGTCAACCGATCAGCGTGTTGCCCCAGATCTGCCAGGCAAGCAAGCTCTTGGCGACCAGACTCAACCACATGTAGACGCGCTCACCGTGCAGGTAGTCGCGCCATCGGCCGACGCCGCGGTACTGCAGCCACTGGTTGATTGCGAAACAGTTGAAGAACACGAAGATCGTGACCAGGATCCCGTAGACGAAGCCGGGAGGGCCTTCGCCGGTCTCGGCGATACCGAACCCGATGCTGACGGCGATTGCGATCCATGGCGCCGCGCCAGCGATACATCCGAACCAGAACGGCGACCAGTACACGGGGCGGCCCGGCGGGTTGATCACTTCCATCAGCCACCCAAACAGGATCATTGACACATTGGCGCCCGCGATCGCGATGAGCGCGGCGATGTCGGTGATGCCGGTAACGAGGCTGATCAAGAGAATCATCAGTGTCGCCGAGAACGAGTACTCGACCCACCGAATGCGGTTCCGACCCGCCTGCAATTCGCGGCAGTAGCGGCCGAAGCCGATGGTGCCCATGAAGAAGTGGGCGACGGCCGACATGAGCAGGAATGCCGCTGTCCAGGCTCCCAGCGGGATCGAGAACGCCTCGAACAATTCGCCGTCTCCGAGCGGCGTTCCGGGCGGTCCTTTGAGTGTGAACCCGCTGATCTGGAGTTTGAAGTCATTGCTCGAGAGCCACATGAACGCACCCGAAAACAGGTGCAGGGCGCCCATGACGAGATTGAACCGACGCAGTCGATCAAGTGATCGGTCGTCGATGGTCGGGGAAGCGACGGTCGCAGTCATAGCAGAAGGAAAACCTACCGCTGGCCGCTGCCCGATGTGGTGGTCGGCCTCAGCGCAACTGCCTGATGTCGTCGATGAGTTCGATGACCCCCCAGGCGGTCATCCCAGCCACGACCGCCCAGCCGATGGGGCCGCGTTGCCAACGCTGGGGGCGGCCGGGCAGGTCGGCTGTGAAACGCCATCCGGATTCCATGGTCGCAGCGACTGCCGCACCCCACGCGGCGAGAATGACAACAAAGAGACTGACGGTGAGCCAGAGCGGCTCGAGGAACACGAAGTCAATGCCGGTCAGGTGCACGATCGTTCCACCCGCCGCTGCACCCATGGCAACCGCAGCTGCGCTCATGATCGCCCAGCGAGGCCCGGCCCAACCGAGCCGCAGGATCCCAAAGAGGAAGCCGCCGTGCGCTCCCAGTACTGCGGTGATCATCAGCAGAGCGACCGTTTCGCCACTGAACCGGCCGATCTCGAAGCCATCGTCGGAGGTGAGGCCCCGCAGCCGGTCGTCCGATGTCAGGAACACGACCCGCATGGCAACCCGGCCCCCGACACCGCCGATCAGCACACCCCACACCGCTCCAGCGCCGGCGCCTGCTCCACCAGAGATCAGCGCACGCCACGCGACCAGCCGAAGACCGGTCCGCGCCTGGAGGACCTCGTTGAACATGGCTCTGTGGAACCACACACGTGAAATGATCGATAGGTGCCCGATTCTCCTGTCCGTCTTCGCCGCGAGCCTCCACCCCTGCGCTCGTTGAGCGTTGTCGGCACCGAAGCGCGATCGCCGCGGATGATGCGGGTCGTGCTCGGTGGGCCCGAACTCGCCGGGCTCACGATCGCCGAGCCGGCGGCGAGCGTCCGACTGCTGGTGGCCTGGCCGAGCGAGCCCTTCGAGATGCCGACGTGGAATGGCAACGAGTTCCTGCTTACCGACGGACGACGGCCGGCACTGCGAACGTTCACGCCGGCCGTGCTGGCCGACGACGAACTGACGCTCGACATCGTTCGCCACCGTGGCGGTGCCGTCTCCGATTGGGTCGAGACCGCCGTCCCTGGCGAGCCGTGTGCTGTCTCGGGGCCGGGGCGAGGTGAGGTACTCGACCCGGAAGCCGATCGTTACGTCCTGCTCGGCGACGAGACCGCCATACCAGCGATCGAGCAGCTGCTCGGGGTCATCGCCGATGACACTGAGGTAGAGGTTCACGTCGAAATCGTCGACAACCACGCCCACCTCGACCTACCGACACATCCCAGTGCCACGGTGACCTGGCATGTCGCCGCCGCCGGCAATCCACCCGGCAGCACGCTGCGTCGCGCAGTCGAAGAGATCGCCATCGACGAGGCGACCAGGGTGTGGGCTGCCGGTGAGGCGGCTGCCGTGCAGTCGATTCGCAAGCACCTGTTCGATGAACGCGGCACACCCCGCAGCCACACGACGATTCGTGGCTACTGGAAGGTGGCCCGTTGATGATCCACCGCGACGCCAGCGGTCGATCGACACGGAGCCGATCCCAGGCAATACCAAGCACTTCACGATCACGATCCCGGCAGTGACCCGCCCTTCCATTGGCATACGGTGATGAGACGCTCGAGGCCCGACAAGCAGGTGTGCTTCTGCACCCGAACGATCTAGCGTTTGGGTGTGGCCGAGGTCGAAACACACTGGGATGTCGTAGTCATTGGGGCGGGGATCAGCGGCATCAGCGCCGCTTGGCACCTCCAGACCATGTGCCCCGACCGCGAGTTCACGATCCTCGAAGGTCGAGCGAACCTCGGCGGGACATGGGATCTCTTCCGTTATCCCGGCATCCGGTCCGACAGTGACATGCACACCCTCGGCTTCGCTTTCAAGCCCTGGGCCGCCGATAAAGCGATCGCTGACGGGCCCGCGATCATGGAGTATCTGAACGAGGCGGTCGACGAGTTTGATATCCGTCGTCGCATTCAGTTCGATCACCACGTTCATGCCGCAAGTTGGTCGAGCGAGAGCAAGCAGTGGACGCTGTCGATCACCGCCGAGGGCGTCGACAAGACGATCACCGCCGGGTTCGTGCTCATGTGCACCGGCTACTACAGCTACAAAGGCGGTTACCGGCCTGATTTCCCAGGCGAGGACACCTTCACCGGCCCGATCCTTCACCCCCAGGAATGGCCCGACGACCTCGACTACGTCGGTAAGCGGATCGTCGTCATCGGGTCGGGGGCCACGGCCGTCACCCTGGTCCCGGCGATGGCCGATTCCGGCGCCGGTCATGTCATGATGTTGCAGCGATCGCCGACCTGGATGGTCGCCGCCCCTGCGAAGGACCCGATTGCGAACGTCCTTCGCAAGGTCCTTCCGGCCGACCGCGCCTACCGACTGACGCGAGCCAAGAACGTCAACCTGACCGACAAGGTCTACAAGCGCAGTCGAACCCATCCCGAGAAGGTGGCCAAGGCGCTGCGGAAGCGGCTGAGAAAGCACTTCACCGAAGACCAGATCGACGAGTTCTTCACGCCCCAGTACGACCCCTGGGACCAGCGGCTCTGCCTCGTGCCCGATGCCGACCTCTTCAACACAATGAAGACTGGAAAGGCCGAGATTGTCAACGGGACCATCGACTCGTTCACGGAGTCTGGGATCCAACTCAGCTCGGGCGAGCACCTCGACGCCGACATCATCGTGACCGCCACCGGCCTCAACCTGGTGACGATCGGCGAGATGGACTTCGACGTCGACGGCGAGATCGTCGACTTCTCCCAGCGCTGGTCGTACAAGGGATTCAGCTACAGCGATATGCCGAACCTGCTTTCGACCTTTGGCTATATCAATGCCTCGTGGACGCTGCGAGCCGATCTGGTATCGGCGTACGCGTGCCGGATCCTCAACCACATGGCCGAGTCGGGCACGACCACCGCCACCCCGGTACTGCGCCCGAGCGATGCCGATATGCCCCGCCGTCCCTGGGTTGACGATTTCAGTGCCGGCTACATGGCGCGCATGATGCCCCTGCTTCCCAAGCAGGGCGACCGCGAACCCTGGATCAACACTCAGGACTACAAGGCCGACCGCGAACTCATCGGCGAAGCTCCCGTCGATGACGGAGTCATGAACTTCGCCTGACGAAGAGACCGGTCGCGCCTGACACGCGCGCTCTCGTTCTCAACCGAGGAAGCGCTCGAGTCGACTCGTGGTCTCAGCCCAGCCAACCGAAGCGGCTTGCTCGTGATACGTGGGGCTGACCGGCCAGGTGTAGCCGTGATCAGCGCCCTCGAAGATCCGCAGTGCGATGTTGTCGTGCCCCTCGGCCGCGTCGAAGTACCGCTGATGCATCTCGATCGACTGGACCTTGTCGGCGCTACCGATACCGATCCACAGCTCACCGATGGCCTCGACACTGAGGTGCGGAGACGAGTCGGTGTCGTCGGCAAGAAACGACGGATGCCACATGGCGCCTACGACGAACTGATCAGGCAGCTCCTGCATCGCCTTGTGCACGTAGCGAGCGCCGAGGCAGAAGCCGATGACGCCGGCGATGCCGTCGGTCCAGCCGACGGCAGCCAGCGCCGCGTCGCGGTCACGTTGTACCTGAACGTCGTCGAGCGACCCCAGCATCTCGCCGATGTGAGCCCGTCGGCTCGGATCCTCAGCGATGTCGGCCGGTTCGTAGCCGATAAGGCGACCATGCCGATGCCAGAGGTCGGGCATGGCGACGTCGTAGCCCGCGTCGGCGAGCCGGTTGGCGAACTCATGCAGCGACGGACGGATCCCTGGCGCATCCATGAAGATCATTACCCGCTTGCCACTTCCACCTTCGGGCTGTTTGCGAACAACGTCCATGGGCCCGTCTGCGGTATCGGTGTCGATGATCTCTTCGATGATGGCCATGCTCGGACCGTAATGGATGTGCCAGGATCCGACCCATGACGACCACGCTCGACTGGTACGGCTGCGCCACCTTCGCCATGAAGACGGCGGGTATGACGATCATGCTCGACGCCTACATCGACCGAGTGCCGAGCGCCGCTGGACCCCGCCACGCAGACGGCCGGATGTACACCGCCGACGACGTCGACAAGTGCGACTGGATCGTGGTCGGCCACTCCCACTTCGATCATCTGTGGGGCACCGAGCGAATCATGGCCAACACCGACGCCACCCTCATCGCCAGCTACGAGTCAATTCGGGTCATGGAGGAGGCGGGGGTCCCCGCCGACCGGATGATCTGCGTTGCCGGTGGCGAGACGGTCGATCTTGGCAACGACGTGACCGTCAGCGTCTACCCGAGCCAGCATTCCTGCGTCTGGACCCAAGCGCAGATGGAGCAGTCCGACGT
Source organism: Acidimicrobiales bacterium (assembly GCA_029247365.1). Lineage (GTDB taxonomy): Bacteria > Actinomycetota > Acidimicrobiia > Acidimicrobiales > Aldehydirespiratoraceae > UBA11606. Next base: position 44,272 of record JAQWLJ010000003.1, read on the forward strand.
CGTGTGCATCGGCGACCTCGGAACCACCTGGCAAGAACAACAGGAGAAGATCTCCGAGCTGTACGAGTGGTTTCAGACCCTCGGCGAGGAAACCATCGCCCACATGCTTGCGAGTGCTCCCGGCCACAGCACTCGTGGCGACGGTGGGGTGCTCGTGTTCGTGTTCAACACTCCCGACGGATCAGTTCTCTTCCAAGATACGTCGGGTCACTGGTCGGGCATCCTGCGTGACCTCCAGCCCGACGTGGCGCTGATCGGTGCAGCTGGGCGCGGCAACATCGATGGTGAACCGACGCAGGGGTCACTTGCCGACTTCGTGGGGCGACAGGTCAGCCTGCTCGGCCCAAGGAAGGTTGTCCTCACCCACCACGATCGGTGGATGCCCGGATTTTCGATCGCGACCGACATCGAGCCGATCCGCCGGGAGCTCGCCCGCGTCTCACCCGCCACCGAGCTGCTCGAGCTGGGCTACCTCGACGCCACCACCATTTTGGGGGACAGTTGATGACCACCGACCAGCTCGACTCGGCGCGGTCGTGGGTGGTTGTTGCCGCCGCCTTTCTTGCGATGTTCACCGTCTTCGGCGTGGCGTACAGCTTCGGCGAATTCTTCGGCCCGATGGCCGACGAGTTCGGAACCGATCGGTCCGAGACCGCCTTCTTTTTCTCCATCACAACCTTTGCGTACTTCCTGATCGGAATGGGTACCGGCCGGATCGCCGACCGGGTGGGGCCTCGGCCGGTTGTGCTGGTGGGTGCCGTTGCGATGTTTGTAGGCCTCATGCTCACCGCCGAGGTCGGGTCGCTCGAGCTGGGCTACGCCACCTATGGCCTGGGGGTCGGCATCGGCGTGGCGTGTTGCTACGTCCCCACGGTTGCGGCCGTCGGTGGTTGGTTCGAGCGGCGCCGCACGCTTGCGATCGGGCTGGCCGTGGCCGGCATCGGCTTCGGGACGCTCGCCGTCGTGCCCCTCATCGAAATGGTGATCGACGAGCACGGCTGGCGCGACGCCTACCGGTTCCTGGCCGTCGCCGCCGGCGTCCTGTTGCTCATTGCTGCAGTCGGCGCCCACCAGCCGCCCGGCAGCGCAGAGCAGCCTGTGCCGATCCGTGAGGCATTGCGCGGCCGCTCCGACTTCTGGCTGCTCTACGCGTCGACCGTCTTCTTGTCGGCCGCACTGTTCACCCCATTTGTGTTCATGGCCGACTACATCGATACCACCGGCGGCTCAGGCTCTGCGGCCGTCCTGCTCGGCCTGATTGGCATGGCGTCGGTCGTCGGCCGTCTCGGGTTTGGTGCTGTCGCCGGACGATTCGGTCTCCTGCGCCTCTACCGCGGCGGGATCACGGTCCTGGCGCTGAGCTTTCTGTTGTGGATCGTTGCCGATACGAACTATCCACTCCTCATTACCTTCGCACTCACACTCGGAGTCGCCTACGGCGGCTTCATCTCGCTGTCACCGGCGATCATCGCCGACCGGTTCGGCACAGTCGGGATGGGGGGCGTGCTTGGTGCCCTCTACACGGCGGCTGGGGTTGGGGGGCTCCTCGGACCCCCGACGATCGGCGCCATCATCGACCGGTCGAACCACACGACGGCACAGTGGACCGCACTTGTGTCCGGGCTGGTCTCGGTCGCTTTCCTGATGTTGATCCGAACACCGCGATCAGCCTGACTCTCGAGGTCTCGGGTCGGTTCACCTCTCCCGCTACTGACGGGGCGCTCGTCGGGGTTGGCTACAATTCGAGGCTGGTCCGGGTTCGATCCCGACCATCGCAGCACCGAATCGAGGCCGAGTTTTCATGAGTCTGTACGACGAGTACCTGAGCGAGATCACCGACCGGCAGGCCCATGGCCTCCATCCCAAGCCGGTCGACAGCGCCGACCTGCTCGCTGAGATCGTCGGCTACATGCAAGACGACGGCAGCGAACACCGCGCCCAGTGCCTCGACTTCTTCGTCTACAACGTGCTCCCGGGCACCACCAGTGCGGCGGGCCTGAAGGCCCAAGTTCTCAAGGACATTGTGCTCAGTGAGCGGACCATCGACGGCATCTCGCCGGAGTCCGCCTTCGAGCAGTTGTCACACATGAAGGGCGGTCCGTCGATCGGGGTGCTGCTCGATCTCCTCCTCGGCGACGACGCCTCCATCTCGCGTCAGGCTGCCGACGTGCTCAAGACCCAGGTGTTCCTCTACGAGGCCGATATGGCTCGCCTGGCCGAGGCCCACACTGCCGGCAACGAGCTCGTCACCGAACTCCTCCAGAGCTACGCGAACGCCGAGTTCTTCACCGAGCTTCCCAACATTGACGAAGAGATCGAGGTGGTCACCTACGTCGCCGGAGTCGGCGACATCTCCACCGACCTTCTCTCTCCAGGCGCCGATGCACACTCACGCTCCGACCGAGAGCTCCACGGCAAGTCGATGTTTGAGAACGATGCCGACCGGCAACAGGCGCTGCTTGAGCTTCAGGCCGAGCACCCCGAGAAGCGAGTCATGCTGGTCGCCGAAAAGGGCACGATGGGCGTCGGCTCGTCTCGCATGTCGGGCGTGAACAACGTGGCGCTCTGGGTCGGCAAGCAGGCCAGCCCGTTCGTGCCGTTCATCAACTACTCGCCGATCGTCGCGGGAACCAATGGCATTTCGCCGATCTTCCTCACCACCGTCGGCGTTACCGGCGGCATCGGTCTCGACCTCCAGAACTGGGTGACCCAGTTCGACGCTGATGGCGAGTTGGTCGTCGACGACGACGGCGATGCCGTGCTCGAGCAGACGTACTCGATCGACACCGGCACGGTCCTCACTATCAACACCCGCACCAAGACGCTACACGGGGCCGACGGCGCGGAACTGATCGATATCTCATCGGCATTCACTCCACAGAAGGTCGAGTTCATGAAGGCAGGCGGCTCGTACGCGGTCGTCTTCGGCAAGAAGCTGCAGACCTTCGCAGCGAACACGCTGGGGATCGACGCGCCAGCGGTGTATGCCCCGTCGGCCGAGGTCTCCCACCAAGGACAGGGCCTCACTGCGGTCGAGAAGATCTTCAACCGCAACGCAGTCGGTACTTCGGGGGCCACGCTCCACGCGGGCTCGTACACCCGAGTCGAAGTCAACATCGTCGGTTCGCAGGACACCACCGGCCTGATGACCTCCCAGGAACTCGAGATGATGGCCTCGACCGTCATCTCACCAATCGTCGATGCCGGCTACCAGTCCGGCTGCCACACCGCCTCGGTCTGGGACGCCAAAGCGCAAGAGAACACGCCGCGCCTGATGAAGTTCATGAACGACTTTGGCATGATCACGGCCCGCGATCCCGAGAACGACTACGCGCCGATGACCGATGTGATTCACAAGGTCCTGAACGACATCACAGTCGACGACTGGGCAATCATCATCGGTGGTGACTCCCACACCCGCATGTCGAAGGGCGTGGCGTTCGGTGCCGACTCAGGCACGGTCGCTCTGGCGCTCGCCACCGGCGAGGCGTCGATGCCGATCCCGGAATCGGTCAAGGTCACGTTCAAGGGCAACATGAAGCCGTATATGGACTTTCGCGATGTCGTCCACGCCACCCAGGCCCAGATGCTCAAGGAGTTCGATGGCGAGAACGTGTTCCAGGGCCGCGTGATCGAGGTCCACATCGGGACGCTCGCCTCTGACCAGGCTTTCACCTTCACCGACTGGACCGCCGAGATGAAGGCCAAGGCCTCGATCTGCATCTCTGACAGTGAGACGCTCGTCGAGTCGCTTGCGATCGCCCGCGACCGCATCCAGGTCATGATCGACAAGGGCATGGACAACACAAAGGGCGTGCTCCAGGGCCTCGTCGATCAAGCCAACCAGCGCATCAACGAAGTCGCTACCGGCGAGAAGCCGCCGCTGGCGCCCGATGCCGACGCTGAGTACTACGCCGAGTTCACCGTCGATCTCGACATCATTGACGAGCCGATGATCGCCGACCCCGACGTCCACAACGACGACCCGTCGAAGCGATACACCCACGACACGATTCGTGAACTGTCGCACTACGAGGGCGCGAAGACCATCGACCTGGGCTTCATTGGCTCATGCATGGTCCATAAGGGCGACATGCAAATCCTGGCAAAGATGCTGCGCCGCCTCGAGGAAGCCCACGGCGAGGTCGAGTTCCAGGCACCGCTCGTCGTGGCACCACCGACCTACAACATCGTCGACGAACTCAAGGCGGAGGGCAACTGGGAGGTGCTGGCGCGCTACGCCGGTTTCGAGTTCGACGACACCGACCCGAAGAGTGTCGCTCGGACTGGCTACGAAAACATCCTCTATCTGGAGCGTCCGGGCTGCAATCTCTGCATGGGCAACCAGGAAAAGGCGGCTCCTGGCGACACGGTGATGGCGACCTCGACCCGACTGTTCCAAGGGCGAGTGGTGAAAGACTCCGACGAGAAGAAGGGCGAATCGCTGCTCGCGTCAACCCCGGTCGTCGTGCTGTCGTCGGTGCTGGGTCGCACGCCCACCATCGACGAGTACAAGGCCGCAGTCGAGGGCATCGACCTCACACACTTCGAACCGCCCGAGGAAGAACTCACCGCCACGCCCGTCACGATCGGCCGCTAATACTCATACTGTCGACTGAAACTTGCGCATGAGCCACGGACCGGCCTCGACCGGCTCGTGGTTTGGGATGGAACCCGGCTCGAGGCAGGTTGGCAAGCATTCGATGCGTGCGTCCCAGTTCGCCATGTGAAAGAACGCGAACGAGTGACGCTCAGCCGGGCCGGGAACCACGCGATGCACCGTCGAACGCCACCGATCGTTGGTCCACTGGGCGATCGTGTCACCGAGGTTGACCACGAAGAAGTCGGGGTCGGGGGCGATGGCGTGCCAACCGCCTGAGCGATCCTGTACCTCGAGCCCTGCCATGTCATCGGTGCGAAGAATCGTGAAGGTCCCGTAGTCGCTGTGCGCGCCGGCCCGGAGCGCGTCCCCCGGCTCGGCAACGGCTGGATAGCGGATCGCCCGCATCGACGTAATGGGCCGATTCACGAACGGTTCGAAGTAGGTCCCGGGAAGATCCAGCGCAAGCGCCATCACCCCGAGGAGGCGGTCCGCAACCTCGCTCAGCACCCGGTAGTAGGCAGTCCATGCGCCCTGAAGTTCGGGCACCTCGTCAGGCCACAGGCTCGGCGAGCAGATCCACTCCTCGCCGGGCCGCGGCGTCCGTGAACCGCCGCAGTCGGGGCCGGCCGAGAGCGACTCCTTCAGATCGGGCTGTGCCTCTCCGTCGGCCTGCGACCGAGATAAGGTCTCGGCTCGGAACGGGGAGTACCCGTAGGGATAGCCGGGCTCGGGGAACGAGATCACCCGCTTTGTGTCGATGTCCAGCGCAAGGAACTGCACTGCGGCTGACCACGCGTCGTCGCGAACAGCTGGCGCAACAACGTCGATCGGCAGCCGGAAGAACCCCAGCTCCCGGCAGGCCCGACCCATCGACTCGACCTGCTGATCGAGCGCACCGTCGAGGTCAACAACGCCGAGGTCAAGCGACCCGATGTTCCACCTGGTCGCCATACATGTCCTCCAGCCCGCAAACAGTAGTCGTGAAACAGGCGAACCACGGCTGCTTCGAGGCTTCGGATTCAGCCGCAGCGCACGTTTCGACAGACCGGCAAGTCAGCAACACGATCACGTGAGACTGGTGAGCACGGCTTCACCACAACGACGGCCGGAGAACAGCGCACCCTGGAGCGACGCCGTGTCTCGATGGTCGCCGCACACGAATAACCCATCACCCATGGCGACGCGTTGTTTGGGGGCGAACCCCGGCGGCTGGGCCGGCTGGCCGTGGGTAATCACGTCGGTGCGAAGATGCGTCCACGCATCAACACTCGACCCCCAGATCGCACGCAGCTGTGCGCGCACCGCAGGTGCTGCATCGCGCCGTTCGATGCCTGGGCAGGCCGCTGCGATGAGCGCCGTGTGGTCGGGGGTGTACTCGGGGGCGACGTTACTCATGACCGCGATGTTGAGAGCCGGTCCACGACCGGTGCCGTCGAGCACGAGATAGCGGTCGCGATGCGGTGGTTCCGCAGCGGCGAACCAGACACACGTGGCCGGATTCGATTCCACCGGCTCGATACCGAGGAGGCGGGCTGCAGTCGGTCCTTCGGTTGCGACCACGATCCGGTCGGTCTCGAGTTGGTCGCCGGCCGCGGTCGTAACCCGGTTGGGCGAGACCTCAACCACCGGCGTTTCGAGCCGGATTGCCGCGCTAGGCAAATCCGCAGCGAGCTGCTCGGGGATCGCCTGCATTCCCAACGCCGGTACCGCAGCATCGCCGCGGTACAGGCTCTGGAGGACAACATCGAACATGCGATGACTGGTGGCCAGTTCCGGGTCGAGTTGAATCCCGCCGACGAAGGGCCGAAAGAACTGATCGATGACCCGCTCGCTGAAACCATCACTTCGAAGCGCGTCGATCGTGGCGCAATCCGGTCGACGGAACAGATCGGGCGTCGCTGCCCGCCGCAACCGGAGGCGTTGACGCGCCAGCCGCAGCTTGTCGGCCAGCGTCGCGACCGGAGCGCGCAGGGTGGCCAGAGTCGTGCTCGGCCGCCGAAACGGGTCGCCGATCGTATGCATCTCCGAGCCGTCCCAGACACGCGCGCCAGGATCGAACGATCGAAGATCGAGAGCACCGACGTCGAACTGGCGATCTAACTCCGGATAGGCGGTGAGGAGAACTTGAAATCCGCGGTCGAGTCGGTAGCCGTTAACAAGATCGGTTCGCACCCGACCACCAACGCTGTCGCTGGCCTCACAGACGACCACCCGTCGACCGGCTTGATGAAGGACGCGAGCTGCGGCAAGTCCGGCCAGACCACCGCCGACAATCACGGCATCGACTCGTGGTGGGTGGGGGTCGAGCGGCATCAATTGTCCCGGTGAAATGGTGGGCCGTGCTGAATTCGAACCAGCGACGCTTCTGCCGTAGGCACGCGGTTCCGTCTCGAAAGGCTACCAGGGCGTTCAGTTCCCGTTTCCTCAACGTGGCGCTTCTGCGCGGCACGGTTGTTCGACTGTCACACGCCCGTCGGATCTTCCTTTTCGAGCGACGACAGGCCGATGCGTTGACAAGATTGAACCGGTGAGTTGTCTTCTCGAATGACGACCCCAAGCCACATCACCACACCATTCGAGTAGCCCAACCGCTCCGATGTGTGCTTTGATGCCCGTGGGGCTCCGTTATCGAGTGCCACAGGGGGAGATCGAATGCCGATCGAGTCATCGGGCCGGAGCGCAGGGAATCCGCGCCTCTACGAGCTAATTGCTGATTCGCCCAAAGAGGGTGACAGCCCGACCGTGTGGGCCTGGCCGCAGCTGATCGACCACTTGAAGGTCGCCGGCCAGCCGGTACGAGGTCCGTGGCCACCACACCAGGAGAAACGCCCGGATCCGGACCCCGATGGGATGCCGAGAGCCGTGGCCGACCCCGAGGGGCAGTAGCCGGGTCGCTGTACACCTTCATTCGCCCATTCGCAGAACAGGACACAGGACATGTATCCATCCCGCTTTCGTTATGAAGCGCCGACCACTCTCGCGGAGGCGATCGCCATCTTGGCGACGAACGACGACGCGAAGGTCTTGGCAGGCGGCCAAAGCCTCATCCCGATGATGAAGTTGCGCTTCGCCAGCCCGGCAACGCTGGTCGACATCAACAATATTCCGGACCTCGATTTCCACGGCGCCGACGCCGATGGCACCTACCGCATCGGTGCGTTGTGTCGGCACGCCCATCTGGAGAAGTCGACAACGCTTGGCGATCATCAGCCACTGCTGGCGTCGTGCGCTCCGTTGGTGGCAGACCCGATCGTGCGGACCCGGGGCACGTTCGTCGGTTCGGTGTGCCACGCCGACCCGCAAGGCGACTGGGCATCGTGCATGGTGGCCCTAGATGGGTCGATCACGGCAGTGGGGCCCAATGGTGAGCGGTCGATTCCAGTGAAGGAATTCGTGTCAGGCCCATTCCAGACCGTGCTTGCGGCCGACGAGATCGCAACGGAAGCGGTAATTGCTCCGGCCCAGGGCACTCGCGTCGGTGGCTACCTGAAGCTGGAGCGTCGGGTTGGCGACTTCGCAACCGCTGGCGTGGCGATTGGGTTGGACATGACCGGTGGAACGGTCGCGAGCGCCGGCATCGGCTTGACGGGGGTAGGTGCGCAGACAATTGACGCAGCCGAAGCGGCAAGCGTACTGATCGGGTCGAGCCTTGAGCCCGACGTGATCGAGCGGGCAGCAAACCTTGCGGCCGAGGTCGCCAACCCCAGGTCCGATCATCGAGGCAGCGCCTCGTACAAAAAGCATGTGGTGGAGACTTTTGTGAGTCGCATCCTCGGAAACGTCCAACGAGAAGAACTGCAGGTGGCCTGACATGACGAGCCTCTTCGAAGAAGTCCCTGTCTCGACCGACGACAACATTTCCACCACTCGGGTGGAAGTGAACGTCAACGGCGAGCGCCGGGCGGCCCAGATCGAGCCCCGGCTCCTGCTTGCGCACCTGCTGCGCAACGGTTTCAAACTCACCGGCACGCACACGGGCTGCGACACCACGAACTGCGGTGCCTGCACCGTGCTCTTGGACGGCGAACCAGTGAAGAGCTGCACGGTGTTTGCGGTACAGGCGAACGGCCACGACGTAACGACCGTGGAGGGCCTGGCATCATCCGAGCAGCTTCACCCGGTGCAGGAGGGCTTTAAAGACGAGCACGGCCTGCAGTGTGGCTTCTGCACGCCGGGCATGATGCTGAGCGCCGTCGCCCTGTTGAACGAAAACGACGATCCCACCGAGGACGAGGTCCGCTGGGCGCTCTCGGGAAACCTGTGTCGGTGCACGGGATATCAGAACATCGTGAAGGCGGTCCTCTGGGCTGGAGCAAAGATGCGAGGTGACGCGTAATGGCTCTTGATGAAGTGAAGATCGGCGGCCTGGGTGCCAGCCGCAAACGAGTCGAGGACAACCGGTTTATTCGAGGTAAGGGCAACTACGTCGACGACGTGGTGCTGCCGGGCATGCTCTACATGGAGATTCTGCGCAGCCCATTGGCACACGCAAAGATCAACTCGATCGACACCAGTGCGGCGTACGCCATTCCCGGTGTCCGCATGGTGATGACGGGCGAGATGATGGCGGCCCGCAACCTGGCGTGGATGCCAACGCTGTCGTACGACACGCAGGCCGTGTTGGCCACAGACAAGGTCCGCTTCCAAGGCCAGGAGGTGTGTGCAGTCATCGCCGACGACCCGTACATCGCTCGCGATGGTGTCGAAGCGATCGTGGTGGACTACGAGCCGTTGCCGCCAATCGTCAACCCCGAGCAGGCGAAGGCACCGGGTGCACCGCTGATTCGCAACGACAAGGTCGGCCAAAACAACAACGTGATCTTCGATTGGGAGGTCGGCGATCGGGCAAGCACAGACCGTGCGTTTGCCGAGGCCGACAAGGTCTCCGAGATCGCGATGCACTACCCGCGGTCGCACCCCTCCCCCATTGAGGCGTGCGGATCGATTGCCGACTACGACCGCTCCACCTCCAAGCTCACGGTCTACATGACGACGCAAGCCCCGCACATCATTCGTGCGGCAGTGTCGCTGGTGGCAGAGATTCCCGAGCACATGATTCGCATCATCTCGCCAGACCTTGGTGGCGGGTTCGGCAACAAGGTTCCGGTGTATCCCGGCTACGTCATGTCGATCTTGGCGTCGATTCTGTTGGAGAAGCCGGTCAAGTGGATTGAGGACAAGACCGGCAACCTGATATCTACCGGCTTCGGCCGCGATGTCTATCTGAAGGGTCAGATGGCGTTGCGCAACGACGGCAAGATCCTCGGTGTGCGCATGCACACCGATTCGGATCACGGTGCGTTCTTTGCCGATGCACAACCATCGAAGTTCAAGATCGGCCTGATGCACTCAGCGTTCGCCTGCTACGACGTGCCGACCGCTCACCTCACAGCGCAGGGCGTCTATACCAACAAGGCGCCCGGCGGTGTGGCCTATCGATGTTCGTTCCGCGTCACCGAAGCCATGTACTTCCAGGAGCGGATGGTGCAGGCCGCCGCTGACGATCTCGGAATGGACCAGGCGGAGTTCCGCCGCGTCAACCTCGTGAAGGACGACGACTTCCCAAAGCGCACGCCATTTGGTTTCCTGACCGATTCAGGCCAGTACGGGAAGTGTCTGCAGATCGGACTGGATGCGATCGGCTACGACGACTTCAAGAAGGAACAGGAGGAGGCCCGCAAGCGCGGCCGTCTGCTGGGTATCGGCATCTCGACCATGACGGAACCGTTGGGTGCTGGCAACAGCCGCGAATACGACATTCTTGGTATCAAGATGTTCGACTCGGCTGAACTGCGGGTCCACATGACCGGCAAGGCAATCTTGCGCACCGGCGCGAAGACACAGGGCCAAGGCCACGAAACGACCTGGGCGCAGATAGTTGCCCATGAGTTGGGCATCCCGGCCGAGGACATCGTCGTCGAAGAGGGCGACACGGACACAGCACCGTTCGGTATGGGCACCTACGCCTCGCGCTCCACTCCGGTGGCAGGCGCAGCGGTGAGCATGGTGAGCCGGAAGATCCGAGCGAAGGCTCGCAAGATCGCCGCCCATCTGCTCGAGGTGAGCGATGAGGACATCGAGTGGGAACTGGGTCGCTTCTATGTGCGCGGCGCTCAAGACCGAGGTGTCACGATTCAAGAGTGCGCGATGGCGGCGTACAGCAACGTCCCAGATGGCATGGAGCCGGGTCTTGAGAACAACGCCTACTACGACCCGCCCAACCTCACGTGGCCGTTTGCCTGCTACATCGCCACCGTCGAGGTGGATCCTGAGACAGGCGTGTGGGACGTGCTGCGGCTGGTAGCCGTAGACGACTGCGGCGTACGCATCAACCCGATGATTGTCGAGGGGCAGATCATGGGTGGTCTCACCGAGGCGTATGCGATGGCAAACATGCAATTCATCACGTTCGATGAAGACGGCAACTGTGTGGGCTCAAACTACATGGACTACCTGCTACCGACCGCTTGGGAGACGCCGGGCTTTGAACTGCACGAAGTCGTCACCCCGTGCCCGCATCACCCAATCGGGGCGAAGGGCATCGGAGAGTGCGCCACGGTGGGCGGCCCGGCCGCTTTCGTGAACGCGGTGATGGATGCGTTGAAGCACACCGGGGTTCGAAATATCGATATGCCACTGCTGCCAGATCGCGTGTACGAGGCCGCGCAGACCGGCAGCGACATTTCCGGCATGCCTCCGGTCAAGACGGCTGACGACTGATGGAGTTGGGCCGCGCCGTCGAGGGCTGGGGTGTGCTTGAGCGCGCCGTTGACCTCGCGCGGCGCGGCGAGCCCTTCGTGTTGGCGACGGTGGTCTGGCGCGAGGGCCCGAGTTCGGGTCAGCACGGCAGCCGGGCGATCTATACCGCGGCCGACGAGATCCATGGTTGGATCGGCGGGGCATGTTCTGAGCCTGTGTTCAAGCGTGAAGCGGTCAAGACCCTGCAGGCCGGTACGCCTCGGTTGCTGGCGCTGGGGGCGCGCGACCGGTTCGGCGAGCTCCCGAAGGGAACGATGTCCGTCGAGATGTCGTGTCAGAGCGAAGGTGCTCTGCAGATCTATTTGGAGCCGGTCATGTCCATGCCTCACCTTGTGATCGTCGGCGACTCGCCGATGTCGCAAACTCTGGCCGAGCAGGCCGGGCAGTTGGACTGGAACGTCGAGCTCGTTCATGGCCCGAACTTTGGTGAGGGGCTGCTGTCTTCGCATTCGATCGTCGTGATCGCCACGCAAGGCCACGGGGATGAAGACATCCTCACGTCGGCGCTGAAGGCGGGCCCGGCGTATGTGGGCGTGGTGGCATCTGCGAAGCGGGGTGAGGCAATTCGTTCGTTCCTCGCGACCCAATCAATCGAGGCGACGCAGCTTGAGGCACTCCGCATTCCCGCCGGCCTGGACCTCGGTTCCACCACGCACAAGGAGATGGCTGTCGCCATCCTCGCCGAGCTGGTGCAGCGGCGAGCCCGTGGCGACTTCACGGGCGCCGTCGAACTCACCGCTCCGAGCGTGGAGACGGCGATTGACCCGATCTGCGGGATGACGGTCGATGCAGTCGACACCAGCAACCCGCTTGAGGTCGGCGACGAGACGTATTACTTCTGCTGCCCGGGGTGCCGGGTGGCCTTCGAAAGCCAACAGGGGGCCTGATGCTGATAACTGACGACTTCGAGGTCGACCATCCGATTCAACGGGTGTGGGAGTTCTTCGAGGATATTCCTGGTGTGGCGAGGTGCCTGCCAGGAACACAACTCAACGAGGAAATCGGCCCCGACCACTATGGCGGTGGCGTGGTGATCAGCCTCGGCCCGGTGAAGTTGGAGTTCGATGGGAACGCCAAAATCCTCGAACGCAATGCGGAGGATCGGACGATCACGATCGATGCGGCCGGCGCGGAAAAGAAGGGTCGGGGACAGGCGCAGATGATGGTCGACGCCGGCCTCGCCGAAACCGCCGGTGGCACCAGGGTGAGCGTGACCATGGACCTGAACCTGTCCGGCGCCGCCGCCCAGTATGGGCGAGGTCTGGTGGGTGACGTAACCGCGGTGCTGTTGAAGGACTTTGCCGGCAACGCCGAAGCTCGTCTCGATGCGATCGCCGAGGGACGCAACCCGGACGACGTGCAGACGACGAGTTCATCGCCAAGCGGCTTCGCCATCGGCCTGGCGGCGGCGAAACTCGCGTTGACCCGAGTGATCCGTCGATTCTTTGCCCCGTACAACCCTGCACGAGTTGGGAGCTGATCATGCTGTGGTGGATTGGGAACATCCTGTTGTTGGTGGCAGCACTGGTTGCTGTCGCCTTGTTGAGCCGCCTGCTGGGCGCCGTGGAGCGCATCCGCAAGGCAAGTGACGACATTCTCGCCGGCGGTGTCGCCGCCATCGGTGAGCTGGACAGCACCCCAGACCTGTTGGCCGAGACGGACGCAACGGTTTCCGATGTGGCGGATGGCGCTGTGCGCTACGCCGGTTCGGTTGCCAAGTTGCTCCCGCCGGAATAGAGGAGGAAGACACATGCCATTTGTTGCCTGGGTGACGGTGATTCTCGCCGTACTCATCATCTTCTTCGCCGCCGTCGGCCTGTTCCGGGTGGTGCTCCATTTGAAATCGGTCGACCAAACGCTTGAGACGTTGACCGGGGGTGTCGGGGTGATTGCCGACAAAACGTCGACAGTGCCGGCCGTCGTCGATTCGGTAAACGCGAATCTTCAGCCCGTTCGAGACTTTGCAGAAGGGATCTGACCATGTTGTTCGCTACTGGATGGACGATCGGCTTCTGGATCGGCAGCATCGTCGTGGTCGCCGTGGTGGCCCTCGTCGTGCCGATTCTGCTCCTGGCCCGTTCGATCGGGAACCGGGCCACCGACATCAACGCCTCGTTGGAACAGTCGGTGACCAATACCGCGGCCCTGGCCGGGTTGCAGACCACGATCGACTCTGCCGGGGCGATCACAGATGGACTGGCTCGGGGTCGAGCCACGTTGGGAGGCTGACATGCTGCTTGCATTGACCGACCGAAATGAAGAGCTGTGGGAGATCGCCATCATCCTCGGCTTCGTGGTGATAGTTGCGGTGGTAGCGCTGCTGTCGCTGCTGGTGATGTTCGTTCGCACCATCGAACAACGTGTCACCACCATCAAGGCGACGCTGGAAGCGGCCGCCGCCAACACCGACGACACGAAGCTGATCGGCGAGACCGCCACCGGCGTCGAAGGTGTACTCAACGAAGGCCTGAACCATCACCTGTTCCTCGGCCGTGTTCTCGAAAAGGTGCGCTCATGACCACGCTCGTCACACTGTCTGTCATCGCCATCACCGTGCTCATTGCCGGGCTGGCTTTCTTCCTCTACGTACTCGGCAGCCAACTCAGCCGGGTCGCCACACTTCTCGAAGACTGCGGTGAACTCGTGTGGAAGATCAAACGTGACACCGAAGCCATCGCCCCCGGTCTCCAAAGCATCAACAACACCGGAGGCGTCGTCGCTGGCGCCCTCCCTTTGCTGTACGGGTTCGCCGAAGACATCGTCAGAGGTGCAACGTATGAGCCGCGCCCCGACGACTACGAGAACCCACCAGCGCGACCAGCAATGGGGTCCCGACGTTCACGTCTGATGGAGAGTGTGGGCTACCAGCCGGAGTAGCGACACCCGCAAGAATCCGATGTCTGCCCGCCGGTGGGCTGCGGCGCCAACATCGCTGACGGTCAGGTTTCGTTCGGATCCCGGTTTGTGGTGAGCGGAGCTGTCGTGTTCGGCGTGTGATAGCTGCCGATCCATTCGTCTTCCCACGCCTGGTCGTACTTGTCTGGCGCGCAACCTGGCTTGTAGACGGCCAGAAGTTCCTTGACGATTTGGTCCCGGTGCGCTTCAGTCCCGCCGGGCACGTCGTACATGGCGATGTGCACATCCCACTTTGTACCGGCCCGCCGCTCCCAACACTTGGCGCGCGGGTGAGCGAACGGCAGCCCCGACTCCTGCAGGTTTTCCGCATGGTCGACATCGATCACCGCAAAGTCGTGCGGCTTCGCGTCGGCGTCGGGCAGGTAGAGGATCGCGTACACCGCACCGGCGTTCGGCGGCTGCCAGCCACCCAACACTCGCGGCCCTTCAAACGGGTAGCCGGCAAGCGAACCGAGACGGATCACCCGACCATCCCGCCATCGACGTCGTCGTAGTAGCCCTCGTCCTCGCCAATGACCTCGGCCTTTGTAATCGGCCACTCGGGAATCGCTGCCGTGGCAACAGCATCAGCGAACAGTGGAATGGCAAGGTCGACCGCCTCGTCGGAGCTACCAGCCTCAACGACGATCTGGGCGCCGTAGCTCATCGCCCCAACTCCTGAGGCAATCCCCTCGAGGGGCGCGACCGCGTCGGCGAGCGCCACGATCTCATCGAGTTCCATTGGACGATCACCTTCTGCCTTGATCGACACGCTCCACTTACTCATCGTCGTTCACCCATGACTCCATCATCCAATCTGTGGCAGGCGGGCGGCAAGTGCTTCAAGACTCTCGAGATCGTTGCCCGAAGCAATCTCGTCGATATGTGGTCCAACGACTGCCATGGCAAGTGTGGGAGGCACACCGCCAGTGGCGTCGTGCAGCGGATTTATCCAGACGATCCGATGAGAGAGACGCTCCAGCCTCTCGATCGACATGGCGAGCGTGGCCGGACTCCCGCGGTCCAAGCCGTCCGAACAGATCATGACCGTGGCACCCCGGCTCAGGCCGCGTCGACCCCAGTCCTTCACGAAGGCCTCGATCGAGTCGCCGATTCGGGTTCCCCCGTCCCAATCCATGACCTTGTCAGCGGCCAAGCGCATCGCCGAATCTGGGGTGCGCCGATCGAGTAGCGGCGTGATACGGGTAAGCCGGGTACCGAAGCAGAAGACCTCGACCTTCTGCGCAGCACGACGCATCGAATACGCAAATTGCAACAGATTGCGTGAGTGGTCCGCCATAGAACCGGACACGTCAAGCAGGAGCACGAGTGGGCGCGGCTTGCGCTTACGATCCATGTGTAACAGCGCCGGTGCGACGTCGTTTACGTTCATGGCGTCACGGGCCATTCGGCGCACATCGATAATCGACCCCGACGCATCCGCACAGTATCTGCGGGTTCGCCGCCTCGGGGGTTCGAGCCGGATCCGGGCGATCATCCGCCGCACCGCAGCAAGCTCATCGGCCGAACAAGCCGAAAACCGCTTGGTCCGTTCGATCTCGAGCGACGATGCCTGCAGACCGAGTATGAGTGGCGGCTCCTCCGCCTCTCGCTCTCCGGGCTCAGCGTCAGGAATGTTGACCGTGCCGGTTGAACCCTGCGGCGCATGACGCTCTTTCGTGTGCTTGCGCTCCGCCCCTTTTGGCACGTGGAGGAAGAACCGACGAAACACCTCGTCATATACCGCGATGTGGTCTCGTCGGTTCACCAAGGTTGTGCGACCGCACCAGTACACGTCCTCGGAGTCCGATGGGCTCAGCTCAGCCACCGCTTCGCAGAACGCGAGGACGTCGTCGGTGCCGACCGGCAGAGCGGCCTCACGCAGCGCCGTACCAAACCCAACCAGCCGATCGACGATCTCCGCTGCGGTGTTCACGTCACCCGTTGGGGACGACGCGCTCGATGTCGCCAGACACGAACTCCAGATCGTCGCGGTCTTTAATGACCGAACCCAGCGTGTCGACCGCAGTCTTTGCGTCGAGATCAACTGCCTGGATCGCCCCGAGCGACTCGACCCAATCCAGCGTTTCAGCCACACCAGGCGGTTTGGCCAGATCCATATCTCGCAGGCGATGCACTGCGTCGACGACCTTCTTGGCAAGCGTGTCGCTCGCTTCGGGAGCACGCACCCGCACGATTTCGATCTCCTCAGACACCGTTGGGAAGCCGATCCAGTGGTAGAGACACCGTCGTTTCAACGCGTCGTGAAGCTCCCGAGTGCGGTTCGACGTGAGGATGACAATCGGCCGTTCGTCGGCCACGAGCGTGCCCAGCTCAGGAATCGTGACCTGGAAATCCGAAAGCAGCTCAAGCAGGAAGGCTTCAAACTCGTCGTCGGCTCGGTCAATCTCGTCGATCAGAAGCACTGCGTTGCCGCCCGAGCGGACCGCCTTCAGCAGAGGCCGTTCGAGCAGAAAATCCTCAGCATAGAGACCGCCGACCGTCTCAGTATCGGACAGGGCGCGCTCGGAAAGCGCTCGCACATGAAGCATTTGACGGGCGTAGTCCCATTCGTACAACGCCTGATGGGTATCGATCCCCTCGTAGCACTGGAGTCGAATGAGTTCGCGGCCCGAGAGCGCCGCCAGACACTTCGCAAGCTCGGTCTTGCCGACACCGACCTCGCCTTCCAGCAGCAGCGGCCGGCCGAGACGAAGCGCAATCAGTGCTGCGGTGCCCAATCCGCGGTCGGCCAGATAGCCAACCCCGCGCAGGTCGTCCTGCAGTTCGGCAACGCTCGCCGGTGCTTGGTCACCCGTGCCGGACACGAATGTCAATCGTTCGATTCGCCGAGTACGAGATCCCGGATCGAAGGAGCAGACTCGGTCGACAACTTGCCTTCTCGCTTGAGAAGATCCTTCCATGCCGAACCGAGATCACCGCCGTCCTCGGCGATTCCCTCGAAGGTGAAGTCTCGGGCATTGCGGCAGACCTTGGTCGGGCTGCAGTCGGCATCGGCGGCGGCTTCTTCATCGCCCGCCCACACGTCTCGCAACACGGTGCCGTAGTCAACGTTCGGTTCGTTCACTTCTGCGGTCATTGGAGCACTCTAGTGCACGTCAGTCTGCGTTGGCATGGTCGAATCCTTGGCGTAACGCGCTCAACATGCTTGTGCGAAAACTCAGCTTTCGGGTTCATGGCGAACGGCGATCATTTCGCAAATGACAGACAACGCCACTTCTTCAGGCGTGGTTGCGCCAATGGCAAGGCCGGCGGGACCGTAGATTCGACTCGTGTCAGTCAGACCGCGGTAGGCAAGCCAGGCGCCACGATCTTCTTGCAGCGCGGCGGGACCAACCGACCCGATATAGCCGACACGAGAGGCCAGCGCCGCCTGCAGCACCCGGCCAACGGATTCGGTGTCGTGTCCCAGCACCACGAGGCCATCGATCGGTGACAGTGTTGGGGCGATACCAATTGCGTGCTCGACCCCACCCGTCCGTTCCACGTTCCAGCCGACGAACCCGGCCCCACGGCCGAGCGCCTCAGCCATCGGGCCGCCACCAAACACGACCATCGTCGGCGTTGGACTCCAGTCGCATCGAAGCGACACGCCATTGAACTCGAAGCGGGCCGACGTCGGTACGTCGCCGATCGTGAGCCCGATGAGACGACTGTCGTCCACGCTGGCCTCGAGACGGACCGGTCGGCGTTCGAGCAGGGGCTCCCAGACCGCGGCCGGCAACGCGCTTGCGGGGCTGAAGACAATGCGGATCTCTGTTCCTGGCTCGGCGCCAACCGAGGCAGCCTCGATGGTGTCGAGTTCGATAGGCACGACACGAGCCTCGGTCGGTTCGGCCGCTGCGAGCTCGAGCAATCGGCTGTCGAGCGCACCGCCGAGCAGCGAACCAAGGCGACCACCGCCCGGGGTGATCGCTGTGGCTTCGGTCGCGTCAAACGACGGTGTGCGCTGTGGGTCGAGAAGCCAGGCAATATCGACACGGGTTCCGCCGCGAAGGCATGCGGCCACACTCAATGCAATCCCGTACACATCGCCACCGTAGTGTTCGCTAACGTCATCAGCATGCTCGATCACTCACCGCCGGAGGTCGCTGCGCTGGTATTGGCTGCCGGATCCTCTCGGCGGCTGGGCCAACCGAAACAGCTGCTCCCCTTCCGCGGCGCCACGTTGCTTGATGCCACCATCAGCACGGTTTGCGACTTTGGTCTCAGCCAAACCCTCGTAACCATCGGTGGCGCCGCACCCGAAGTACAAGACACCGTCGACCTTTCGGCCGTGCAGATCGTCGAGAGTCTCCATCACACCGATGGGTGCTCGTCATCGATCGTGTCCGCGCTCGCCGCGATCGATCCGACGGTCAGCGGCTTCATGCTCTTCCTCGGCGACCAGCCCGACGTCTCCCAGGCTGCCGTCGACGCACTGCTCGAGGTTGCAGCGACGGGAGTCGAGATCGCCGTTGTCGACTACAACGACGGCATCGGTCATCCGTTCTGGTTCGCCCGCTCCGTGTTCGGCCCCCTCACCGACCTCCATGGCGACAAGGCGGTTTGGAAGCTCCTCGAGTCTGGCCGCTTCGACACCGCCCACGTTCGCGTCGATGCACCGGTCCCTCTTGATGTCGACACATGGGATGACTACGAAGCACTCCTTGCTCGGGGGTGACACGACGGGTGGGCTCGATCGCGTGAGTGAATCTTCGCGCCCGAGCTCACAACGATGCTTGACCCTGCACTGCCAGACCAGCTCGACCAAGAGACCACCGGAATGAAAAGCGGCCATGACCTGCCCAACTGGGACATGATCATGGCCGATCTCACCTCTGGCGACAATGCGCCGGTCGTTGGTGCGAAAGTTCCAACAATGGTGGGCCGTACTGGATTCGAACCAGTGACCTCTGCCGTGTGAAGAAAAGACTCGTCACCTCGGCCTCCATTCGTGCTCCGTGTCGAATAGGCCTCTGACCTGGGGTTTTGTTGGTGGGCCGTACTGGATTCGAACCAGTGACCTCTGCCGTGTGAAGGCAGCGCTCTAGCCAACTGAGCTAACGGCCCGGAAGCGGAGAACGATACCGGATCCCGGATCCGATCCCATCAGGTTGGCGGTGTGCCCCCGTAGTGCTTGAGCTCGACCGTGTTGCCATCGGGGTCGCGCACGTAGAGGCCCCAGCCGTAACCGCCAGCGCCCCAGATCCACATGGGGCCAGCGACCACATCAAAGGCGTCGGACTCGGCCACCGTATGCAAATCGACATCGTCTGCTACCCGCATCGACACGTGGTCGACGTTGATGCCGGTGCGGTCACCCTCGATCACATCGATCACCGTTGAGTCGTCGACGCGCAGTGACACGAACGGCACCGTGCCGGCTCGCCACTCGGCTTCGCGTTCTGGCGCCAGGCTGAGGCGATCGCGGTACCAGGCCAGCGCTCGATCCGGCTCGCTCGTCACCAGCACGACGTGGTCATGCCCGGTGACCCGTACCGACGGCCGGGTCATGAGGGGAAGGGCGCAACCGGGTCGAGGCCGAGCACCCGCTCGACCCACGCCGTGAGCTCGACGGTGCGGATGTCGGCGAGGTGATGGCCGATGATTTGCAGTGCGAGCGGCATGCCATCGGGGGCAAATCCAGCGCAGGTGACACCGCCCGGTCGTTTAGTGACGTTGAAGCCGAACGTATTGCCAACCCACGCTGGCGTCTCGTTGCCGTTCACGAAGCCGGGGCCTTGTGATACCGGAGTCTGACCAACGGTCGCTGGGGTGACGAGTGCATCGGTGCCCTCCATCGATGCGGCCAGCTTGATCGAGCACGACTGTGCGACCTTGCGCGCATCCTCGATCGAGTCGGGGGTGAGTAGCTCGTCAGCTCGGATCAGCAGTTCTTGGAGGCCAGGGGTAACCGCTGCGAATGCATCGGTGCCCATGAGTTGGCGGTAGGCCGGGACCATGCCGCCGTAGAAGAGGAGCAGGAACGGTTTGAAGACCTCAGGCATGATTGGACCCGTCTCGACGATCTCGACCCCCTCGGAGCGAAGCTGGTCGAGCGCACTGGCGGTGACCGCCGCAACACCTGCGTCGACCTCGGAGCCGTCGACGCTCTCGCAGTAGAGCAGTCGGATCGGCGGCCGGGGGTCATCGCACACAGCACGAAACGACCCACCCGGATGTGGAAGTGACCGAAGATCGTTGGGATCTGGTCCAACGACGACATCGAGGGCGAGGGCGACGTCACTGATGCGGCGAGCCATCGGCCCCACGGTCGACAGATCGGCCGCGCCAAGCGGTGCTGGACCCATCGGGATCAGTCCCTGGGTGGGCTTGAAGCCCGACATTCCCACGACCGCCGATGGGATACGGATGGAACCACCGCCATCGGAGCCGGTCGCCAACGGGACGAGGCCGCCTGCGACGGCAGCGGATGTGCCCCCGGACGATCCGCCCGGCGACCTCTCGAGGTTCCAGGGATTCCTCGTCGCGCCGAACAGCGGGTTGAAGGTGTCGCCGACCCAGCCGGCCTCGGGCGTGTTGGTCTTGCCGATCACGACACACCCCGCAGCGCGAAGCCGCGCAACCTCATTTGCATCGGCACTGGCTGGTTCGACTGAGGCCAGGTGGGCTGCACCGCGCGTGGTCTGAAAGCCGGCTGCGTCCTCAAGGTCTTTTACCCCGATCGGGATACCGGCAAGAGGGCCGACATCATCACCGGCGGCAATGCGTTCATCGATCGCGGCGGCCTCGGAGCGGGCCCGGTTGGCATCGACCGCAACGAACGCGTTGAGTGCGCCATTGTGGGCATTGATGCGGCTTAGTGCCGCGTCGGTCACCGCAGTGGCCGAGTGGTCTCCAGCTCGAACCGAGGCCGCGAGTGCCTCGACCGTGATCATTCGGAAGTCAGGGACCGCAGCCATAGTGCAGGACCCTAGGGGAATTGCTCAGGTGAAACCGTCGAGACGCCACAGAACCGAGGAGGGCGATCTGCAGGAGCTCGGCGAGTTCTATAACCCGTGAATCTTGGATTAGCCCGGGGTCTGACCACCGCTACGGTGATGGCATGTCGCTCGTTGTCTGCCCCAACTGTGAAGAGGACGAAGATCTCGACGGCGACGACGTCGACGGCACAATCCACATTACCTGCGCATCGTGCGGCGCGACATGGGAACGCAACCTCACGCCTCGCTGCGCGACCTGCGGACGCACCGATCTGCGCGATGCGCTCGAGGCCATTCTTGACAAGAGCCGGGGAACCCAGCTCTCGATCCAGGCGATGAAGGTGATTTGGCTCTGCCACGACTGCGACGCAGAGAAGCTCCGTCGCTGGCTTGACTCGAACGTGCCGTTGCCACCCGACACGATGCCGGTTGACCCCCGCTAGGTCAGCATCGCGACAAGCCGTTCGAGGGCCGCGACCCGCGACCCCTTCACGAGCATTGCGTCGGCCTCGCCAAGCACCCTCAGTCGGCTGGCTGCGGCCTCATGATCGCTCACGTGCACGGCCCCAAGGCCGTACTCGGGCGCGGCGACAGCAATCACATCGATACCGAGCGAACCAGCCAAACCCGCCATGCGTTCATGTTCGAGTTGGGACTCGTCACCGAGTTCGGCCATCGCGCCGAGTACGGCGATCCGTCGGTCGGCCGGAAGCGCCGCCAGCGAGCGCAGCGCGGCCGCAACCGACATCGGGTTTGCGTTGTAGGTGTCGTCGAGAATCCGCGCGCCGGCCGTCGTACGCGTGAGGTCCATACGCCTCGGGGATAGCACCGGCACCGCTAGGCCTTGCGCGACCGCCTCGGGCGAGATCCCGAGCGGTAGCGCGGCCGCAGCCACCGCAAGAGCGTTATCGACCAGGTGGATCCCTCGAGCACCTAACTCGACATCGACCAGACCCCAGTCCGACACGAGACGAAAGCGTGGAATCAGCTCATCGGAGAGTTCGACCGACTCGGCCCGCACATCGCCAGCGACACCGAAGGTGACGACCGGTGCCGACGTTCGGTGCGCCATCGCCGCAACGAGTGGGATGTCGGCATTGAGCACAGCAAGCCCCGATGTCGGGAGCGATTCGATGAGTTCACCCTTGCCGTGGGCGACGGCCTCAATACTGCCGAACTCGCTCGTGTGAGCGGAACCGACCGTCGTGACAATGCCGATCGTCGGCTGACCGATCTCGCACAGCATGCCGATGTGGCCGATCCCCCGTGCTCCCATCTCGAGGATGACGTAGTCGGCGTCGCGCTCGGTGGCGTTGATTAGGGTGAGCGGTAGCCCAATCTCGTTGTTGAACGACCGCACGCTGGCCTGCACCATGCCGTGTTGTGAGAACACAGCCAGTGCCAGATCCTTGGTGGTGGTCTTGCCGACTGAGCCAGTGATCCCCACAACCTGAGCGCCGGCCAGACGGCGGCGAGATGCGGTACCGAGCCGGACCAAGGCGTCGCTCGTATCAGCGACACGAACGACGGTCGCGTTGCCTGCATCGATGGGCTTTGCAGCCAACACGATCTTCGCACCAGCGGTCACAGCGTCCCCGACGAAGTCGTGGCCATCACGCTCGGCCACAAGGGAGATGAAGAGCCACTCCCCCGCCGAGTCGACCGCCCGTGAATCCTGCGTCGCGCAATCGATCGTCGCGCCACTGTCGCCCACGACAGTTCCGTCCACGGCATCGGCGATGTCCGAAGCGACCCAACGCATGCGGGGAGCATGACACGGCTACGGTCGTCGCCGTGACCTCCCCCGATGCGAACGCCAACGAACGGGTTCGTCTCGTCGTCCTCTTCGGTGGCCGATCGGCCGAACACGACGTGTCGTGTGTCTCTGCCCGCCACGTGCTCGCGGCGGCCGATCCAGCGAAGTACGACATCGAGCCGATCGGAATCAAGCGCGATGGCACCTGGG
Organism: Acidimicrobiales bacterium; assembly: GCA_029247365.1. Lineage (GTDB taxonomy): Bacteria > Actinomycetota > Acidimicrobiia > Acidimicrobiales > Aldehydirespiratoraceae > UBA11606. Next base: position 67,442 of record JAQWLJ010000003.1, read on the forward strand.
TGCTCGCCACGGATGCGCACACCAGCCTTGAGGCCGGGGCCAACAACATGCCCGACCGGCTGACCGCCGCTGGTCCACGCATCGATGCCTTGTCAGCCCTCGTATCGGGCGATGTCAACGCCACCGTGGTGCTTCCGGTGCTCCACGGCCCGATGGGCGAAGACGGCACAATGCAAGGGCTCCTCGAGCTCGCTGGGGTGCCCTACGTCGGCGCTGGTGTGCTCGCATCTGCACTCTGCATGGACAAGGTTGCATGCAAGGACCACCTCGCCTCTCACGCCATCCCCCAGGGCGCCTACCGGTGGATCACCATCGATCAAGGCACCGTGCGTCGACCCGACGGGTCCATCGTGCAGCTCAGCGTCGAGATTGATGCCTGTATTGACGAGCTCGGACTTCCCCTCTTCGTGAAGCCGGCCAACATGGGTTCGTCGGTCGGGGTGTCACGAGCGACCGATGCCGAAGCCACCCGAGATGCAATCGAGTTCGCTGCTTCCTATGACCGCGAGGTGATCATCGAGGAGGAGATCGCTGGCCGTGAGATTGAGATCTCGGTGCTCGGCAACGAGAACCCCAGGGCAAGCGTTGCCGGCGAGATCACACCGGGGGCCGACTTCTACGACTACGAGGACAAGTACGAAGATGGCGCTGACCTCACGATCCCAGCCAACCTCGGCGCCGACGAACTGGCCGAGATGCAACGGCTCGCAATTGCGGCGTACCGCGCGTGCAAGGTCGAAGGCCTCGCCCGGGTCGACTTCTTCTACGAGGACGGTAGTCGTGGCCTCGGCACCCGAGGCTGGTTGATCAACGAGATCAACACAATGCCCGGCTTCACGCCCATCTCGATGTACCCGAAGATGTGGCAGGCCACCGGCCTCGACTACCCGTCGCTCATCGACGAACTCGTGCAGCTGGCGCTCGCTCGGCATGAACGAAACAACCGCCACACCCGCACCGACCACTGAGGAAGCGACACTTCCTCTCTGAAACAAATCGAGCCCCGCTCAGGACCCCGGTTCCAGAGCGGCACGCAGAAAGCGGGTGAGCTCTTGGCGGCGGGCGACCGTGCCGCGAAGTGTCGGTGGGATGCCCATGGCTCGCTGCACCTCAAGTTCGGTCGCGACCCCGACAACGGTTGAATACAGCGACAGCAACAGCATCTCAGGGTCGGAGTTCCGCAGGTGGCCGGCGTCCATCTCGCGTTGCAGGAACTTACGGGCCCGACCGAAGACGGGCGCGACCTGCGTCGCAAGCCGATCTGCCGACAGCGATCCCGGCCGGGTGACCTCACGGACCAGGCCCAGCAGCTCGGGTTGGGCGACCGCCAGCCGGAAGACTCGCCGGACAATCGCCTCGACCTGGTCGAGCCCGACCAACCCGCGAGATGCCTCTGACTCAAAGACGTTCGCAAGATCGACCGCTGCGTCATCGATGACGGCTTCAAACACCGCCTGCTTGGATGGGAAGTAATAAAGGATCGTCTGCTTCCGGATCCCGAGCTGCGCAGCCAGCGCATCAAGCGATGTGGCGGCAAACCCCTCGGTACCGAACGCGTGCAAGGCTGCATCGAGGATGCGGTCTCGCGTCGATTCGGACATGGTGCAACAGATATCACAGGCTCTCTACCAATTGGTAGAGAGATTTGCTAGAACTGACCTGTGATTCGGGAAAACCTTTCCGGCAAACGCATCGCCATCACCGGCTCGACCGGATTCCTCGGCACCGCTCTCGTCGAGCGATTCCTTCGCTCCGTCCCGAATTGCGAGCTCGTCCTCATCGTGCGGCCGGGCCGCCGCGGTGCGCAGAACCGAGTGAACCGCGACATCCTGAAAAACGACGCGTTTGATCGCCTCCGCGATGCCTTTGCAGCCGATCCCGTCGCTGCCGGCGGACTCGAGGGCGAATCCTTCGACGCGATGTGCGAACGCCGCATCTTCGCCATCAAGGGTGACGTCGGGCAGGACGGACTCGGCCTTGACGACAACGGCCTTGCGCTGATGGCCACGGTCGACATCGCCGTGCACTCCGCAGCGACTGTGAGCTTCGACTCGGCGCTCGACGATGCGGTGCAAGTCAACCTGCTCGGCCCGGGACGGGTCGCGGCCGCCATCCGCACCGCCGCAACGGCCCGCACCGAACCCACACCGGGCGGGCTCCCTCCCGGCGAACCTGCCTACCTCGTCGCTGTCTCGACCTGCTACGTCGCCGGTTCGAGGCGCGGCAGCGCCCCCGAACAGATGGTCCAGGACTCGCCGTTCTTCATCGAGGTCGACTGGCGAGCCGAGGTCGACAACGCCTTCCAGGCCCGCAAGGACGCCGAGCAGACCAGCCGAACCCCCGAGCGACTCCGAGAACTCGGGGCCGAGGCAACCAAGATCCTTGGCGCCGCCGGCACACCTGCAATCGCAGAACAGGCCGAGAGCCTCCGCCAGAAGTGGGTAGGCGAGCAGATGACCCAGTCGGGTCGTGTCCGCGCCAGCAGCCTCGGCTTCCCCGACGCCTACGCGTTCACCAAAGCGCTGGGCGAGCGAAGCCTCTGTGAGACCCGCGACGGTGTCCCTGTTGCGATCGTGCGTCCGTCGATCATCGAATCGGCACTCGCCGAGCCGGTTCCCGGATGGATCCGAGGCTTCCGGATGGCCGAGCCCGTGATCGCCGCGTACGCCCGAGGGCTGCTGAAGGAATTCCCTGGCGTTCCCGAGGGTGTGATCGACGTCATCCCCGTCGACCTCGTCGTCGCGACGATCCTCGCCACCGCAGCCCGCGGCCCCCACATCGACCCCGATACCGGCGACCACCAACCCGACATCATCCAGATCGCGTCCGGCGCCGCCAACCCGTTCAAGTACGGGCAGCTCGTCGACCTTGTCCGTGCGTACTTCACCGAACACCCGGTGTACGACGAGAAGAACCAGCCGATCTCCGTGCCCGAGTGGTCGTTTCCTGGCCGAGGCCGCGTGAAGCGACAACTCAACCGAGCCCAGTTCACCCTCAATGCCGGCGAACGAGTCCTCGATGCCCTTCCATTACGCGGCAAGCAGGCCGATCTCGGCGCCGACCTCGAACAAAAGAAAGAGCTGCTCGAGCGGGCCAGCGGCTACGTCGAGCTCTATGGCGCCTACACCGAATGCGAGGCGATTTATCAGCTCGACCGCATGTATGACCTGTGGAATGACCTCAACGAAGCCGACCAGCACAACTTCAACATGGACCCGTGCTCGATCGACTGGAAGGTGTACGCCCACGACATCCAGCTGCCCTCCACGGTCAAGCAGGCCCGGCTGAAGATGACGCCGAGCCGGGGACCGTCGGTCGACCGCAACAACCGCCTCCGCAAGAACGTCCTGTCGCCTGAACGTCACCTCGCCGTGTTCGATCTCGAGAACACGCTCATCGCCTCGAACGTCGTTGCAAGCTACTCGTGGCTCGCGACGCGCCGACTGGACACCCCCGACCGGATCCGATTCACACTCAAGACGCTCCGCGAGGCACCCACACTGTGGTCGCTCGACCGCGCCGACCGCAGCGACTTCCTTCGCTACTTCTATCGCCGCTTCGAAGACGCCCCGATCGACCAACTGCAGGCCGACTCGGCCGAGATGCTGAGCGACCTCCTGATCACCAAGTCGTTCCCGGCTGCCATCCGCCGCGTCCGCGAACACCGGGCCCTCGGCCACCGCACCCTACTGATCACTGGCGCACTCGACATCGTGGTCGAGCCACTACGTCCGCTCTTTGACGACATCGTGGCTGCCGAGATGAGCACTTCCGACGGCACCTACGACGGCCAACTCACCGCCGTACCGCCCACCGGCGAAGCCCGATACTCGACCCTGGTCGACTACGCCGACGAGCACGGCCTCGACCTGCGCGAGTCAGTCGCGTACGCCGACTCGTCATCCGACCTGCCGATGCTGGAGGCGGTCGGCTTTCCTGTCGCTGTCAATGCCGAGACCAAGCTCGCGTCCATTGCCCGTCGCCGTGGCTGGCTGATCGAGCACTGGTCGAAGTCTGCCGGCGCCCCCAACCGCGTTATCCCGATCGGACCTCGCACCTTGCGAGGTCCGCTGCGAAAGCAGCGCGCCGGCTGAGCCGGCCCACAGGAGTCCTTTCTCATGGCCACTGATCCCCGCCGTCAAGCCCCCCGTCCCGGCTTCGTCCTGAACGTCGACCGACAGACGCCGCCGATCCTGTTCCACCACGGTGACAACTTCCGACTCGAGAAGCTCCCAGCAGATCGCAGCCGCGTGATCTACCCGGCCGAGCCATTGCCCGGTCTCCCCGACCCCGAGGGCTCAATACGCGACGCGCTACTCAACCCAATCGACGACGACCCGTTGCCATCGCTACTCAAGCCCGGCATGAAGCTCACCATCGCGTTCGATGACCTTTCGTTGCCCCTGCCATCGATGCGCAAGCCCGACATCCGGCAGCGGATCATCGAGCAGGTCCTCGATATCGCTGCCGCGGCCGGTGTCGATGATGTGCACCTAATCGCCGCACTCGCGCTCCACCGCCGGATGACCGAAGACGAGTTGCGTCATGCGCTCGGCGACCGCATCTATGACGCGTTCGCCCCACAAGGCGCGCTCTACAACCACGACGCAGAAGACCCCGACGGCATGGTCGAGCTCGGACTGACTCGACACGACGAAGAGGTCACGATGAACAAGCGGGCCGCAGAGTCGGACCTGCTCGTCTATGTGAACCTCAACATCGTGTCGATGGACGGTGGGTGGAAGAGCACCGCCACCGGCCTCTCGGGCTACTCGGGCATCCGCCACCATCACAACGTGGCAACGATGCGCGAATCCAAGAGCTTCATGGATCGCCACAGCTCCGAGTTGCACCACAGCAACTGGCGCCAGGGCGAGGTCATCAAAAACCACGGCCCACGGATCTTCCAGATCGAAACCACGATCAACAACAACACCTTCGGCTACGACGGTCCCCTCTCGGTCTTGCAGAAGCGAGAGTGGGAATGGAGCGCCCGCGACCGAGCGACGTTTATGGGCATGAAGAAGGGCCTCGACATCATGCCGTCGAGCACCCGCCGTCAGATCTTCAACGGCTGGAAGGCGCCTTACGAGCTGACGTCGGTGCAGGCCGGCAACGTCGAGTCGGTGCACGAAGTCACCCTCGAACACTGCTTCAAGCAGCACCTCGTGCCCGTCGAAGGTCAGACCGACGTCCTCACGTTCGGGCTGCCCTACATCTGCCCGTACAACGTGAACTCGGTGATGAACCCGATCCTGGTGATGTGCCTGGGGCTCGGCTACTTCTTCAACATGTATCGAGGCAAGCCGCTGGTGCGTGAGGGCGGAGTGCTCATCATGAGCCATCCCACGCCGTGGGAGTTTCACCCGGTGCACCATCCGAGCTACATCGACTTCTTCGAGCAACTGCTCGCCGAGACGACCGACCCAATCAAGCTCGAGCAGAAGTACGAGAAGCAGTTCGCAGAGGACGAGTGGTACATCCACCTCTACCGCACGAGCTACGCCTACCACGGTGTTCACCCGTTCTACATGTGGTACTGGGGCGCCCATGCGCTGCAGTGGCTCGGCCGCGTGATCATCGTCGGCGGCGATCCCCGTTCGGTGCGACGCCTCGGCTTCCAGCCCGCCTCAACGATGCAGGACGCGCTCGAGATGGCGAGCGACGTGGTGGGCCCCACGCCATCGATCACGCACCTGCACAACCCACCGATCCTCATGGCTGACGTCACGTGAGCAAGCTGGCAAAGCAGTTGGGGCTTCCGAGACTCCCGACCGCCCTGTCACCACGGCGCGTCCTCAGCGCGCTCGAGTTCCCACTGCGGGCCCCCTCGACGCCTAAGGGTGTCGCACCCAAAGCCCGCGTTCGAACCACCGGCGGCAACTACGACACCGCGTGGGCCCGCAAGAAGCCGGCCCGAGTGGCCCGCGCCGCAATCGTCGAAGGGCCGATGCGACTGCTGGTAGCCGGCCTGGCCGCCCCGGAACGCAAGGGCACCGACCGACTTCTCGACCTCCCCGACGGACCGCTGATCTTCGCAGCCAACCATCACAGCCATCTCGACACGCCGCTGATGCTCACCTCGATCCCCGAGCCGTGGCGTCACAAGATGATCGTCGGCGCGGCCGCCGACTACTTTTTTGGTACCAAGGCGACGGCAGCCATGTCGTCGCTGGCGATGGGGGCAATCCCGATCGAACGCACCAAGGTCGAGCGTCGTAGCGCAAACCTCGCAGTCGAATTGATCGATGCAGGCTGGAGCCTGCTGATCTTCCCCGAAGGTGGACGCTCTCCCGATGGCTGGGGCCAGCCGTTTCGCGGCGGTGCTGCCTTTCTCGCCGCGAAAACCGGCGTGCCCGTGGTACCGGTGCACCTGGCAGGTACAGGTCGAATCCTTCGCAAGGGTCGCGCTGTTCCCCGACCGAGTACGACCTCGGTCACCTTTGGTCGGCCTTTGGCCCCGGCCGAAGACGAGAACGCCACCCGCTTCGCCGCTCGCATCGAACGAGAGGTCGCTGCCCTTGCTGACGAAGCGACCACCGACTGGTACACCGCCCGACGACGAGCTCATGCGGGCGACAGCCCCGGCCTGACCGGCCCCGAATCGGGGCGCTGGCGACGAGCGTGGGCCCTCGGCGACCGGCGCGCCAAGAAGCGTCGCCGTCGCTGGCCTGACCTCTAATCGTTCACCAGTTGTCCAACATGGGGTCGTTGCCGACGAACGTCACCGGCTGGGCGTCCAACACCGTGGTCGAGGATCCGTGGATCCACAACGAGGGCATAGCCTCACGGCCACAAGGCCGGTCGGCCCGCTGACAGTCCAGCCGACACAACGCAACTGCCCCAGAATGCACTAGAACGACCATATGCGTTTCTCCTACGCCGAGTCGATGATCGACCCCACCCTCTATGCCCCACTGGCAAAGGCGGCCGAAGAGCTTGGGTTCGACACCATGGTCGTCCCCGACTCGATCATGTACCCAGAGGAAAGCGACTCCACCTACCCGTACAACGCCGACGGTACACGCGAGTTCCTTGAGGGCAAGCCGTTCATCGAACCCTTCACCCTCATACCTTCGCTCGCCGCAGTGACCGAACGCCTCCGATTCACGACCTTCGTCGTCAAGCTCCCGGTGCGTAATCCTGTCCTCGTCGCCAAGCAGGTCACCTCGGTTGGCGTCATCACCGGTGGGCGGTTTGGGTTTGGGGTCGGAACGAGCCCGTGGTACGAGGACTACCTCGTCACCGATTCAGCCTGGGAGCGCCGCGGCGCCCGCATGGACGAGATGATCGAGATCATCAACTCGCTGTCGACCGGCGACTACTACGCCCACGATGGGGAGTTCTACGAGTTCCCCGCCATCAAGATGTGTCCCGTCCCATTGCGACGCGTGCCGATCCTTATCGGTGGACATTCCAAGATGGCGCTCGAGCGGGCGGGGCGTCTCGGTGACGGGTGGATGCATGGAGGCGGTGACGCCGAGGAGCTCGCTCGAATGATGACCTCAGTCAACGCAAGCCGCGAACGCCACGACCGAGCCGACCTTGCGTTCGAAGTTCACGCGATCAGTCTCGATGCCTACTCCCCCGAGGGTCTCGAACGTCTGACTGCTGCTGGTGTCACCGACGTGATTGTCGGCTTCCGAGATGCCTACCAGCCGGGCCCCGACGCACAATCGCTCGACGAGAAGCTCTCGATGCTGCACTGGTATGCAGACGAGATCATCTCGAAGTTCCGCTAGCCCTCAGCCACGCGTGGCGATTCGACCGCGAAGGCGAGCGGGGCGCGCTTCATGCAACGAGCCGGAGGGCCGGTGCTGCGGTCCGCTTACCCGCAGTGAGATCGCCCGTACCCGCCCTGCGATGGCCCAGATACAGGCGCTCGCTGCATAACGCGTTGGCCCCATCGGTGGTTCACATCACACCTTCACAGACTAGAAACGGCGATGAGCACACCGGTGTCGGTGAGCAATTCGGAGAACCACCAAGCCTCGACCGCTCGGATCCAAGATCGTTGGGGTGCCGCACGGCGACCCAAGCGAACGGCTCGCCGGCGAGCAAGCGGGCGCGAGGGACGTCGGCGATCTGCTGGCAGCGGGGAGTTCCTACGTGCTCTCCACCAAGACGAATCCGTATCGTGGTCACGATCGGGTCACGGGCGCCCGGATTCCCAAGCCACGCTGCGCGGCTCGCCCCACGCCCGAAGCCACGAAACACCGCAGTGGTTGCAACCTGACAGCGGTGACCCCACGTGATCAGGTGAATACTCTCGTGCAGCTGTCGCCGGCCCAGAGAGAGGTGACGACGCCGTCGGGGTCGAGACCGAGCGTGGTGCCGTTGAGAACGGCTCCAGTACCGGGGTTGGTGACGGCAAACACCCCGACGATGTCGTCTTGGAAGGCGGCAACGATCACGATTGCGTTTGCGAAGGTGACGTGGAGGAGCCCGATGGTGGCGGATTCACCAATACCTTCGGGGGTGACAAGGCCGGTGGGGGTCCGATGACCGTCGGCGTACCACTGGGTGAATTCGAGTACCGCCCTGCTGGGGTCACCGTCCTCGTCTTCGCCTTCGCCGATGGGGGCGGGGTCACCCGTGAAGACCAACTCGAGGCTGCCCCATCGGACGAAACGCACGAAAGTGCCGTCGCAAAAGTCAGTACTGGAGCGTCCTGAGTCGCTGTCAGCAGGGCCCAGGACCGATTCGGTAGCGACGATCACGTCGTCTTCGGAGTCACCGAAGCGCACAACGACGCCGGTATCGAACTGCAGCCCAGTCTCAACGAGCGTCACGGGGCCTGGGCCAGCGACCC
>JAQWLJ010000009.1 GCA_029247365.1 Acidimicrobiales bacterium
CTGTCATCTCGGCGATCTCGAACATCACGGCATCGATCATCTTGCGAGCGAGGCGGGGATCGTTCGGATCGCCGAAGTCGCTGGCATGGATCGGCTTTGCGAACGAGACGGTGACGTTTTTGAACGGCCGAAGCGAAACGGAGCCCACCGGTTGCACGTCGAGTGTGCCACGAATCCCGACCGGGATTATCGGCGTCCCGGTGCGTTGTGCCAGCCGGGCCGCGCCGGTTCGGCCCTTGTGGAGCTTCTGATCGCGTGCGCGGGTCCCCTCGGGGTAGATCATGAAGAGCTTTCCCGCATCGAGCACCCGGGCTGCGGCGTCGAGCGCGTCCTGCGCCGCACTGCCGCCCGACCGGTCGACCGGGATCATTCCCACTGCGGGAAAGAGGTGCTTCGTCTTCCAGTCGTGGAGGTATTCGCCTTTGCCGATCGCCCACGTACGGCGGGGGAGCGCGGCAGGAAGGAACACTGAGTCGCAGAACGACAAATGGTTCGGGCACAGGACCGCTGGGCCCTGAAGAGGAATGTGCTCGACTCCCTTGACCTCGAGGTTCCACAGCGCGTTGAGGCCCCGGTTGATCACCCATAGCAGGGGGCGGGCGAGCCGATCCGACCCAGGAAGATCCGGCGCTGATTCGAACCGGTACTTGGGTTGCGCTCCCATCAGCGAGTAAGCCCCCAACTCATGTGTCACCCTGCTCGCTGGTCACTCTCGCAGTATCGCACACCCCTTTGGGCTCTGTGTTGCGGGCCAATGGCGCGGTTCTTGCCGTTCCCAGATGTGCGGTCGAAGCTTGCCGCGATGGATGCATCCGACATGCTCGGTGTTCTTCGCCGCAGCGGCTTGCTCGATCCGCTCCGGGGGAGTGCGGTGGCTGTCGGGTTGGGTCGCTGGGTCCCCTCGCTCGCAGTCGGAGCAACGGCGGGCTCGCTTCGCACGCCGTTCGGCACTGCGGTGATCGACGAACACGGCCGGTTGACCTGGTCGCAGCTCGATCGCCGAACGACTCGGCTGGTCCGTGGGATCCACAGAATCGGTGTGGGCCGCGGCGCAACGCCCGGGATCCTCTGTCGAAATGGTGTCGGGTTCGTGGTGGCGGCGATTGCAACCGCCAAGGCAGGTCTGACACCGGTGCTTCTCAACACGGGCAGTTCGGCCGCCCAACTTGAGGAAATCCTCGGACGCGAATCGGTCGACCTGCTGCTCGTAGACGACGATCGGGCCGACGAGTTCAGCGGGATCGACTCCGACGGTCGGATCGTCACCGTCTCGTCGTTCGATCGGCTTGAGGCGATGGGCCGGCGTCGGATCGATCCACTCGTGCCGAAGATCGCCGCACCCGTCCTCATGACAGCTGGCACGACTGGGACGCCCAAGGGCGCTCGGCGCCGCATGCGCTCCAACTCGGCCGGCGCCGGCATCCTCGGGCTGATTCCGTATCGCAGCGATGACGTCTTCGTTGTCCCAGCGCCACTGTTCCATGCGTGGGGGTTCTCGAACCTTGCCCTGACCTTGGCCCTTGGCGAAACCACTGTCGCGATCGACCGGTTCACGCCAGCAGCGGTGGTCGAGGCTGTCGCCAACTACGACGGGACCGTGTTGGTTGCGGTGCCGGTAATGCTCAAGCGGCTCCTGGTGCAACCCGAACTCGACCTTGCACCGCTTCGACGGCTGCGCATCGCCGGCTCGTCGGGCTCTGCGCTGCCCGCAGCGCTTGCGATCGAGTGGATGGATCGCACCGGTGACAACCTGTACAACCTCTGCGGCTTGACCGAGGTCGGGTCGGCCACCATCGCCACCCCTGACGACCTTCGTGCCGCGCCGGGCACTGCGGGCCGAGTGATCCTTGGGTGCGACGTCTGGGTGCGTGATCATGCCGGTGTGGCGGTCGAACCGGGGGTGACCGGCCGACTCTTCGTTGCGGGCGGGGGAGCGTTCGACGGGTACAGCGGTGGGGGCGGCAAGGCGGTCATCGCTGAGGCGATGGCGACTGGCGACATCGGCTCGCTCGACAGCGACGGTCGCCTTTTCATCTCGGGTCGGGCCGACGACATGATCGTCGTGTGGCGGCGAGAACGTGTTCCCCGGTTCCGTTGAGGCGGTGCTGCTTGCGAAACTGGGGGTGATCGATGCTGCAGTCGTGGGGGTTGACGACGACGAGCTCGGGCAACGCCTCTGCGCATACGTTCACCTCGCTGACAATGCCGCCCCGTCAGAGCAAGACCTGCGCGATGCGGTGAAGCGCAAGTTGGGCCGGCACTACGCCCCCGCGATGTTGTTTTAATCGACACGATTCCGCGAAATCGCGCTGGCAAGGTGGTGCGGCGACTGCTTGGCGGTCAGTGAGCGTGGACGTGCTCACCCGTCTCCCCCGGGTGTCGATCTCGGAGCCGCCGGCCAGACCCGTCGACGCGTCCAGTGGGTGAGCACGACACGGGACGGTTTGCATGACCGTCAGCTCATGACCCAAGCTGACAGCGGCGAAATGGCTGCGCTGATGAGAAGGTTGCCACGGGCTGGACTAATTAAAGCCTTGACTACTTCTCCAGCGACTCCTAGATTGCGCCACGCCTGACGAACCACCGGGGGGTAAGTACGTATGGCAGCAACGATTGAGGGGACTGCGTCGACGTCGACGGGGACCGTCACCGTCGCCTCGCTCGCCAAAGACTGGGCGATGCGGGCACCGGGCCAGATCGCGATGCGCGAGAAGGACTTCGGGATTTGGAAGGAATACAACTGGGCCCAGACGTGGGATCTCATCGAGACCGTCGCTCACGGCCTCCTGGCGAGCGGCATCGATATCGGTGATCGAGTCGCTATCCACTCTGAAGATCGGCCGGAATGGGTCATCCTTGATCTCGCCACCGTCGCCGTCCGTGGCATCTGCGTCGGCCTCTATCCCACCAATCCCGCTGCCGAAGTCGAGTACCTCGTCGGCGACTGCACGCCGAAAGTCTTCTTTGCTGAGGACCAGGAGCAGGCCGACAAGGTCCTTGAGATCGATCCCCAGACCGGCGCCAGTGTCGAGCGGATCATCTATGCCGAGCCCCGAGGCTTCGGCGACTACACCGACGAACGCCTGATCTTCTGGGACGATTTCCTGGAGCTTGGCCGTCAGCATCGAGAGGCCAACCCTGGGGCCCTCGAAGCACTGATGGCTGCGGCCGAACCGACCGACATCATGACCCTCGTGTACACCTCGGGGACGACCGGTCCGCCCAAAGGGGCGATGCTGTCGAACGGCAACGCCGAGTACGCCATGAACAAGATCATCATGGACGCCACCCGGACGCCTGATGGCAAGGCACCTAACCCCAGCGATCTCATTGTCACGTACCTCCCACTGTGCCACGTCGCCGAGCGCATTTTTTCGACGTGGACCCTATGCATCGCCGGTCCCTCGCTGAACTTTGCTGAATCGATCGACACCGTCACGCTCAACCTGCGCGAGATCCAGCCCACGATCTTTTTCGCGGTGCCTCGCATCTGGGAGCGGCTCCATGCCGCAGTCTTTATTCGCGGCAACGACGCCACCTGGTTCAAAAAGATCTGGTTCAAAGCTGGCTTGAGCCTCGCTTCGACCATCGGCAAGGCAAAGGTTGCGAATGGCGGGAATCACACCGCCACAAGCCGGGTCCTCGCTGCCATCGGCTGGCTCTTCGCCTTCCGGGCCATTCGCGAGCGCCTCGGCCTGCGACGGGTCCGCTACGCGGCCTCGGGCGCAGCGGCCATTGCCCCCGAGGTCCTCGAGTTCTTCATGGGTATCGGCGTCCCAGTGTTCGAGCTCTATGGCATGACTGAGAACGCCGCCGTTGCGACATGCAACTTCGCCGGGCGGATCAAACTCGGTACCGTCGGCGAACCATATGCCGACATCGAACTTCGTCTCGATCCCGAGACTGGCGAGGTTCAGACCAAGCACCCCGGCAATTTCGTCGGGTACTGGAATAAGCCTGAAAAGACGGCGGAGACCTATACCGATGATGGCTTTCTTATGACTGGCGACGTCGGCGAGTGGGTCGATGGCACCCATATCAAGATCGTCGACCGGATCAAGCACATCATCATCACTTCGGGCGGCAAAAACATCTCGCCCTCGGAGATCGAGAACTCCCTCAAGACGTCTATATACGTCAAGGAGGCGATGGTGGTTGGCGATGGCCGCAAGTTCCTTTCAGCGCTCATCGGAATCGAGATGGAGACAGTGGGCGACTGGGCCCTCCGCAACAACATCCCCTACACGACCTACCGCGACCTCTCGGAGAAGCCCCAGGTGATCGAACTCATCCAGAGTGTGGTGACGGAGACCAACGAGAAGTTCGCCCGAGTCGAGAATGTCCGCAAGTTCCGGATGATCCCGAAGGAACTCGATCACGAAGATGGTGAGTTGACCGCCACGCAGAAGCTCAAGCGCAGTGCCATGGACGATGTGTTCGGTGAACTGATCGAAGGCATGTACCAGTGATCAACGCAACCCTTCAGCTTGCGCAGGCGGGATCCGGCGCAACCTTCGTCCAGACGCTGACGAAAGCGCTCGCGCTCGGGTCGGTCTATGTCTTGATCGCGCTCGGCTTCGTCATCATCTTCAAGGCCACCCAGGTCCTGAATTTCGCCGCTGGTGCACTCTCGATGGCCGGCGCCATGTTCATGACCATCCTCATCTCCGATGGGGGTTTCCCGCTGTTGCCCTTCGACAACCCGCTGGCCCCGGCTGAAGGCGAGACGGCCAGCATTGCTGTGTTCTTCGTCCACGTGTTGATCGCGCTGGCACTGGCCGCAATCTTGGGCTTGGTCATCGAACGACTTACGATCCGCCCGATGGTTGGACAGCCGCTGTTCGCTATGGCGGTCATCACGCTCGGCATCGAGATTGCGATCCGCCCGTTCAACCTCGATGCAACCGCGCTCGAAGGTCGCCGCCTCGGCGTCCCGTGGGGCGCCGACTCGTGGGTCTGGGGCGGCGCCGTCGTGCCGAAGTCGTACATCGTGGCGATGGTCATCGCTTCGATTGCCGGCGCCAGCGTGCTGTTCTTCTTCCGCACGAAGCTCGGTGTCGCCATGCGAGCAGTCGCCTTTGACCAGGAGGCGGCGATGGCGCAAGGCATCAATGTCGGCCGGGTGTTCGCCATCGCCTGGGCGATGGGTACTGCCCTCGCTGCGCTCGGCGCCATCGTCTACGGCATGGCGCCCTTCCCGCCGGGCGGGTCGGTCAGCCAGGAGATCCACCCATTGCTCGCGTTGCGGGTGCTACCCGTCATCGTGCTCGGCGGTCTCGACTCGGTCGCCGGCGCGATCTACGGCGGTTTGATCATCGCAACTGCGGAGGTGTTCGCCGGTCAGTACCTGTCACAGTGGAACTCGACCCTTGGCTCGGGCTACTCGACCATCGTCCCCTATCTGGTGATGCTCTTCATGCTCCTCGTGAAGCCGTACGGCCTGTTCGGCACTCCTGAGATCAGGAGGGTCTGATATGGCGTTCAACCGACCGCTCTTGCGTACCTCCTACGAACAAGACGCGGCAATCTTCCCGACTTACACTCAGAAGGGGATGATGACCGCGTTCGGCGTCTTCCTTGTGCTGATGGGGTTGGGGGCTCCGTATATCAGTGCGATCCCTGAGTTCTTCCTCGGGGCCACGTGGATCAACCCGATCACCAACATGTTGCCCCTCGCGATAGCGGCACTCGGCATCAACATCCTCGTTGGGGTCACCGGTCAGGTATCACTCGGCCACGCGTTCTTCATGGGCGTCGGTGCGTACACGGCGGTCGCGCTGGGTGGTAGCGGTGACGAATGGCAGGCATGCGTCCCGTTCCATGAGGAGATCGGCCTGCTCGAAGAGCGGGGTCAGTGTGGCCTCGGCCTTCCAATCTGGGTGTGGCTGCCGTTCTCCGGCGCTGTCGCTGCTGCGGTTGGGATCTTCGTTTCGCCTGCTGCGATGAAGGTTCGTGGCTTGTATCTCGCGATCGTCACGGTCGGTCTGGTGTTCATTGGCCTGCACCTCGGGCGAATGTTCCCGGAGTACGCGGGCGACTTCGAGTCGGGTCGCAAGTGGCCGAGCCTCGACTTCAGACTTTGGAAGGAAGAGACCCCCCTCATCGAGTTCACTGAGGACGGCAAGTGGTTCGGCCTTATCCATCTCAGCGAGGAACAGAAGCAGTACTTCCTCCTCATGGCGCTGCTGGGTGGCTTCATCGTCCTGGCTAAGAACCTTGTGCGCAGCCGAACCGGTCGAGCCTTGCAGGCGATCCGCGACCGCGACATCGCTGCGGAGGTCATGGGTGTTCCCGAGTTCCAGTACAAGCGACTTGGCTTTGCCATCAGCTCGTTCTACGCAGGTGTCGGCGGCGCGCTCTGGGGTTCGTACCTCGGTCGCCGCTCGCCCGTCGACTGGTCGCTATTCCTGTCCGTCGATTTCATTGCCATCCTGTTGATCGGTGGCGCGGGAACAATCGCCGGCACGATGCTCGGCGCCGTGTTCGTCGAGCTCACCCCCGAGGTCGTGAAGCACCGCACCGATTGGCTGGCTGAACAGATCGACGCAAGCAACATTGTCACGCCGGTAGCCAACTTCTTGCTCACCACGGGGGAGAGCGGCGATTTCGGCCCGATCAATATCGGGACCGTGGCGCCGGGCTGGACGATGAGCGTGTTCCAGTGGAACTTCGTCATCTACGGCGTTTTGATCGTGGTCTTCTTAATCTTCGAGCCACTTGGCCTGTACGGCATCTGGATCAAGATCCGCAATTACTGGAAACGGTGGCCGTTCAGCTACTAGCGGCCTTATCGATGAGACTCATTTGCAAAGACAGGCTCTGGCCTGTGTCAAAGACAGATCTGACGGGGTTCGCCCCGCGGAACGCTCGGCCACCCGCCGGGTGGGCACACAACTATGGAGGGATCCAAACGTGCGACGATTGAAAGTTTTGCTGGCGCTTCTGCTGGCGCTGTCGATGATCGCTGCCGCTTGCGGTGACGATGACGACAGCAGCAGCGGAGGTGATGATGGCGGCTCCGACACGTCCGATGACGGTGGCGATGATGGTGGCGACGACGGTGGCGATGACACCGGCGACGACAGCGAGGAAATGGCGACCGATTACGGCGTTGATGCTGAGAACAAGGTCATCCGTGTTGGTATCAACGGCGACCTAACCGGTCCGTTCGCCTCGCTCGTTGCCGAGATCGTGGCAGCCCAGGAGGTCTATTGGGAGGTTTTCAACGCAAACGGTGGCTATAACGGCTGGACGGTTGAGACCGTGGTTCTCGACTCGGGCTACCAGACCGACATCGGTATCCAGAACTACGAGACACTCGCGCAGGAGAGCGATGATGGCGTGCTCATGATCACCGAGAACACCGGTTCGCCGATCACTGCGGCCATTGCCGAGCAGGCAGCCGAGGACGATTTGCTGGTCATCCCGCTCTCGTGGGCGTCGCTGTGGCCGGACCCGGCGTTCGGCGCCGCCATCCTCGAGAAGCAGACCACCTACTGCGTCGAGGCGATGAACGGCGTCGAGTGGCTGAAGGGCAAGGTCGAGTCCGATGGGCTTGAGCCGGCGCTCGCTATCATCGGTCGGCCAGGCGAGTACGGCGAGGACGGTTCCGTTGGCGCGGCACTGGCCGCTGAAGCGCTAGGCATCCCGATCGTCTACGACGGTACTGGCGCTGTTGCCGGCGACGACCGCACTGCGGTCGTGGCCAACGTTGTCGGTTCGGGCGCGACGATGGTCTGGACCACCCTCACCCCGGGTGAGCTCCTTGATGTCTTCGGCAACGCCGTCAGCCAGGGCTTCCGCGCCTACTGGTCCGGCAACCAGCCGTCCTTCAACTATCTCGTCCACATGCCGTCGGACTTCGCTGACGAGTTCAGCGAATTCTACTTCCAGTCGGGTTACCAGGCCTCCTGGGCCTCACCGGGAATCGCCGGTATGGAAACGATGGTTGCCGCGATGGTGGAAGCTCGACCGGAGCTCAATATCTCCGACGTGTACACCACCGGCTGGATCGAGGGCATCATGGCCGAGACCCTGATCACGGCTGCCATCGACCAGGGTGATCTCACTCGGGCCAACATGGTGGCGATCTCGCAGGATCCGTCCTTCAGCGTCGACTTCCAGGGCCTCTCGGCCAACCAGTCGTGGCCGCAGGACTACAACGAGGCTGTGGTTCGCTCCAGCTGGATCTACGACGTCGACGCCTCGCAGTTCAACCTGATTCCGCTCGGCGAGTACACCCCGGAGAACCCTGGTTCGACCGGTCTGATCCCGATCGAGCAGGACTATGTCGGTACGGCGGCTGGGTCCTTCATGTTTGACGGCCCCTGCATCGACCCGTCCGGCTGATCCAGATAACTCAGCACTGCTGACAGTGCACTCCTAGGCGGGTCGGGGCTTCGGCCTCGGCCCGCCGGGTGCGCTCACCTTCTGGGCTTCGGCTTAGCAGGCGAGCGGATCCGAATGGCTATCGCCGTTCATCTCAGAATCTCCCTACCCAATTCGTGGAGGTCGAGCGTTGCTCGAAATTGCGAACCTAGAAGTGGTCTACAACGAGGTCATCCTCGTGTTGCGCGGCCTGTCGATCCAGGTGCCCAACGGCCAAATCGTCGCGCTGCTCGGCTCGAATGGCGCCGGCAAGACCACCACCGCCCGGGCGATCACTGGTCTCCTCGATGTGCACGAGGGAAAGACCACGAAGGGATCAATCACCTGGAACGGTGCCGAGATCACCGAGCACCTCCCAGCCAAGATCGTGGAGAGCGGAATTTCTCAGGTGATGGAGGGACGGCGGATCTTCGCCGAGTTGACCGTTGATGAGAACCTCTCTTGTGGTGCGTTCACCAACCGGGCGAACATGGATGCCAACTACGACCGGGTGATGGAGATCTTCCCGCGGCTCAAGGAACGTCACAGCGCGGTCGCCGGCTACCTGTCGGGCGGAGAGCAGCAGATGCTTGCAATCGCCCGAGCGCTGATGGCCGAGCCGAAGCTGCTGATTCTTGACGAGCCGTCACTCGGTCTCGCACCGATGTTGATCGAACAGATCCGCGACATCATCGTCGACATCAACAAGCAGGGGGTCTCGGTGCTGCTCATCGAGCAGAACGCCATGATGGCGCTATCGATCGCTGACTTCGGCTATGTGATGGAGTCCGGCAAGATCGTGATGGACGGCCCGGCGCAGAAGCTGCTCAACGATGAGGATGTCCAAGAGTTCTACCTGGGGCTCCACGGCGATGGCGGTGAGCGCAAGTCGTTCCGCGATGTCAAGCACTACAAGCGCCGCAAGCGCTGGTTGTCCTGAGGGGAAGATGAGATCATGAGCGAACACATCCTCGAAGCCGACGGCATCACCTTGCGGTTTGGTGGCGTCACTGCCATCCATGACGTGAGTTTCCACGTTAATCAGGGTGAGCTTTTTTCGATCATCGGTCCGAACGGCGCTGGAAAGACGTCGATCTTCAACACCATCTCCCAGGTGTACCGACCCCAACAGGGCGACATCCACTGGAAGGGCGAGTCGATCATGGGGCATCGCCCCGACTTCGTCGCTCAGCTCGGCATCGCCCGTACGTTCCAAAACATTGAGCTGTTCCCCCAGATGACGGTGATCGAGAACCTGCTCCTCGGGCGCCACATCCGTATGAAGCAAAATTGGTTCCAGGGCATGCTCTGGTTTGGCGTCGCCAAGGTTGAGGAGATGGAGAACCGCCGTCGGGTGGAGGACATCATCGACTTCCTCGAGATCGAGGAATGGCGCAACCATCCGGTCGCTCTCCTGCCGTACGGCATCCAGAAGCTGGTTGAGCTTGGCCGCGCCCTTGCGATGGACCCCGAACTCTTGTTGCTCGACGAGCCGGTTGCCGGAATGAATCTCGAAGAGACTGAGGACATGGCCCGCTTCATCCTCGACATCCGCCGCGAGCTGGGCATCTCGATGATCATGGTCGAGCACGATATGGGGCTCGTCATGGATATTGCCGATCGCATCATGGTGCTCGACTTCGGTGAGAAGATTGCCGAAGGCACGCCCGAAGAGGTCCAAAAGGACCCCAATGTGATTGCGGCCTACCTTGGTTCTAGCGATCTGCACGTCTCTTCAGAGTGATGATCGAAGCCCCGAACCGCCCTGATTGGGGTCGCCCCCACTCTAGTTTGACTTGAAATCGTCAAGCCTTTGATCATAAGGTTGTGAGGTTAGGAGCCTTCGTGCGCGTGGTCGAGAGTTACACAGCCGGGAGATGGATCGGAGCGGCCGACGGGCGCCTGGTTCGAGATGCGGTCACCGGTGCGGTCGTCGCCTCGGTGTCGAGCGACGGGGTTGATCTCGGTGCCGCCCATGACCATGCCCGCACCGTCGCCGGTGTGGCACTGCGCGAACTCACCTTCCACGATCGCGCTGCGATCCTGCGGGCCGTCGGCAAGATGCTGCTCGCAGACACCGACTACCTCTACGTCCTCTCCCACTCGACGGGCGCTACCCGAGCTGATTCCGCAATCGACATTGATGGTGGGGCCGGCGCCCTCCTGGCCTACTCGGGCATCGGCCGTCGTGAATTGCCCAACCAGAGAGTCTGGGTCGATGGTGATGTCGAGGGCCTCAGCCGCGACGGTTCGTTCGTCGGTCAGCACATCGTGACCCCGCGCCATGGGGTCGCTGTGCAGATCAATGCCTTCAACTTCCCGACGTGGGGAATGCTCGAGAAGTTTGCGCCCGCGTTTCTTGCCGGTGTGCCCACAATCGTCAAAGCGGCGACGCCGACGGCCTACGTCACTGAGGCAGTCGTCCGGCGAATCATCGATAGCGGCCTCTTGCCTGAGGGAGCGCTGCAGTTCGTCGCCGGGTCCGTCGATGGTCTGCTCGACGTGCTCGACGAGCAGGACACTCTCTCGTTCACTGGCTCGGCTGCGACCGCACGCATCCTGCGAGGCCACGGCGCGGTACTTGACGCAGGGGTGCGCTTCAGCGCCGAGGCCGACTCGCTCAACGCCGCCGTGCTTGCGCCGGCTGCCGGACCCGACACTGCCGAGTTCGGACTCTTCGTCGATGAGGTCGTCAACGAGATGACAACCAAAGCCGGCCAAAAGTGCACAGCCATCCGGCGGGTGATCGTTCCTGCCGCTCATGTCACCGCGGTTGAGGAAGCGCTTGTCGAGCGCATGCGGGGCATCACGGTTGGGGACCCGTCGTTGGCCGACACCGATATGGGAGCCCTGGTCGGCATCAGCCAACGAGACGACGTCTTGGCCGCGGTTGGCCGGGTGGGGGGCACCACCGTGATCGACACATGCGACTTCGTGGGTGTCGACCCCGAGCGCGGCGCCTTCATGGCTCCCACGCTGCTGCGGGCTACCGATGCTGCGACCACTCTTGCCCACGTCGTCGAACCTTTTGGGCCGGTCGCCACGTTGATGACCTACGACACGATCGATGAGGCGGTCGATCTCGTTGCGAAGGGTGGCGGCAGTCTTGTGGCCTCGGTCTATGGCCCCGATCTCAGTGAAGCCGCCGTGGTCACCCTCGGGATCGCGCCCTACCACGGGCGGGTGCACACGATCGATGCCTCGTCTGCAGCCGCCTCGACCGGCCATGGGTCGCCGTTGCCGCAGCTTGTTCACGGCGGCCCGGGCCGGGCCGGAGGTGGCGAAGAACTCGGCGGACTTCGCAGCGTCCTGCACTACATGCAGCGCACCGCCGTGCAGGGCTCACCCGACCTTCTCACTGCGGTCACTGGCTCGTGGGTCGACGGTGCTGCTCGACGCGACAAGGGTCATCCGTTCACGTTGTACTTCGATGAACTCGAGGTCGGCGATTGTCTCGACACCGAACCTCGGGTCATCACGCTCGAAGACATCGAGCACTTCGCCCACTTCACCGGCGACCTTTTCTACGCCCACATGGACGATGACGCGGCCAAGGCGAGCCCGATCTTCGAGGGTCGTGTCGCCCATGGCTACCTGGTGTTGTCGATGGCGGCGGGCCTGTTTGTCTGGCCTGACCCCGGACCGGTGCTCGCCAACTACGGGGTCGACAATCTCCGGTTCGCAACCCCGACGTACCCCGGAACGGAGATCCGCGTGATTTTCACCTGCAAGGAAAAGTCGTTGCGGGCCGGGTCTGGGTACGGCGAGGTCCGATGGGACACGAAGGTGGTCGACCAGGACGACAATGTGCTGGCGAGTTACGACGTGCTCACGATGGTCGCTGAACGAGGCGCTGCTGGAGGTGTCCGATGAGCCAGGAACAGTTTGATGCATTGATCCAGGCCGATGAGCGGATCGAACCTGACGACTGGATGCCCGACGACTACCGCAGCACACTCGTGCGTCAGATCGCGCAGCACGCGCATAGCGAGATCATCGGAATGCAGCCGGAGGGGGAGTGGATCACCCGGGCGCCGTCGCTGCGGCGCAAGGCGATTCTCACTGCCAAGGTTCAAGACGAGGCTGGCCATGGTCTATACCTGTACGGGGCGGCTGAGAGCCTGGGCACACCGCGATCCGAGCTACTCGACCGCCTACACACCAAAACGCAGAAGTACTCGAGCATCTTCAACTACGCGACGCCGGAGTGGGCTGACGTGGGGGCAATCGGCTGGCTGGTCGATGGTGCCGCAATCATGAACCAGGTGCCGCTGTGCCGGTGTTCGTTCGGGCCGTACGGGCGGGCGATGGTGCGTATCTGCAAGGAAGAAAGCTTCCATCAGCGACAGGGCTACCAGATCATGCTGAGCCTCTCGCAGGGCACCCCCGCGCAGAAGGCGATGGCCCAACGCGCGCTCGAACGCTGGTGGTGGCCGTCGATCATGATGTTCGGCCCGCCGGATTCGGCCTCGTCGAACACGGGTCGCAGTATGGCGTGGGGCATCAAGCGCTATACCAACGACGAGCTCCGTCAGAACTTTGTCGATGCCACGGTGCCCCAGGCGGAGCTGCTCGGGCTCACCCCACCCGACGATGCGCTCGTATGGAACACCGAGCGGGGGCATTACGACTTTGGTGAACCCGACTGGGACGAGTTTGCTCGCATGGTGCGAGGTGAGGGCGAGATCCCCGATCTGCGGATCGGGGTTCGTCGGGCCGCGCACGACGACGGGGACTGGGTTCGCAAGGCGGCCGCGGCGTACGTGAGTAAGCAGGCCGAGCGGAGCGCCGCGTGAGCACCTCATTCCCGCATTGGGAGGTCTTCGTTCGCGCTCGCCGAGGCATTGACCACCAACACGCGGGCTCGGTGCACGCACCTGACGGCGAAACTGC
Source organism: Acidimicrobiales bacterium (assembly GCA_029247365.1). Lineage (GTDB taxonomy): Bacteria > Actinomycetota > Acidimicrobiia > Acidimicrobiales > Aldehydirespiratoraceae > UBA11606. The sequence goes on from JAQWLJ010000009.1 coordinate 13,261, forward strand.
ACTGCGGGCCGCACGCGATCTGTTTACCCGCCGCCAGGAGGGCGTGAGCCTTTGGGTTGTCCCGTCGAGCGAGATCGTCGCGTCCGACCCGGCCGACGACGATGCGTTCTTCGAACCGGCCGCCGACAAGGCCTACCGCTTCCCCACGAGCTACGAACTCCCGCCCGAAGTCGACCAAATGTGATGACTACGGAACTCCTCAACCACGTGCTCCGCCAGGGCGACCGCGCGTTGGTGTTGTCGCATCGTCTGGCTCAGTGGATCACGCATGCCCCCTCTCTCGAGGAAGACATGGCGCTCGCGAACATCAGCCTTGATCTGCTGGGGCAAACCCGCCACCTCTACACCTACGCCGGTGAGCTCGAAGGGGAAGGGAATGATGAGGACTATTTCGCGTACTGGCGGGATGCGGCTGCGTTCCGCAATCCGCTGCTCGTCGAGCAGCCCAATGGCGATTTCGCTGTCACGATCGCTCGACAGGTGTTCCACGACCACGCAGCGCTCCTGTACTGGGAGTCGATGACCGAGAGCGCCGATGTCACGCTCGGCGCCCTGGCGGCGCGGGCCCGCAACGAGACGGCTTTTCATCTCCAGCACTCGACGGGCTGGTTGGTCCGTCTCGGTGACGGCACCGACGAGAGTCACCGGCGAGCGCAGGCGGGTGTGGACGCGCTGTGGCCCTATACATCCGAGCTGCTCGATGCTGACGATGAGGGTGAGCTTCGCTCGTCCGGCCTGATCGGCAAGCCGATCGAGACCGCCTGGCATGAGGCTGTTGCCGACACGCTGCTCAACGCTGGGCTCCACGCACCGATCGATGCTGAACAGTGCGCGGGTGGCATTCATGGGGTCCACTCCGAACATCTCGAACCCCTGCTCCACGAGATGCAGCATCTTGCCCGCGCTCATCCAGGAGCGAGCTGGTGACTGCCATCCTCGACATCGTGCGATCGATTGACGATCCCGAGCTGCCGCACGTCACGATCGGTGACCTCGGAATGGTGCGAAAGGTCGCTCTCGATGGCCGCATCGCACACATCCGCATTACGCCGACGTACACCGGCTGTCCCGCAACCGAGCAGATACGTGCCGACGTGGAGGCCGCGGTGGTGGCGGCGGGCTACGAGCCCAACGTCGAGTTCGAGATGGCCCCGCCGTGGTCAACCGACGACATCAGCACCGAGGGCCGCGCCAAGTTGCGCGCCGCTGGGATCGCACCCCCAGCGCCGGCTGGCGACGGACCGGTGACACTCGACCTGCCGGTCGAATGTCCCCAATGCGGATCGCGTCGCACCCGACTGACGTCGGCCTTTGGTGCCACCGCCTGCAAGGCATTGCACATGTGTGCCGCCTGCCGCCAACCCTTCGAATCGTTCAAGGCGATCTGATGGCCGCATCCAGCTTCTCTGCGCTGAGCGTTGTGTCCGTCGATCGCGACACGCCTGAATCGGTGGTCCTGACGCTCGATGCTGGCGACGACCCTGCCTTCCAGTTCGCGCACGGCCAGTACCTCACCTTTCGCCACGAAGTCGATGGAGTCGAACTCCGGCGGAGCTACTCGATCTGCGCCGCCGCTCCCGACGGCGTCCTTCGCGTTGGCATCAAACGGGTCGACGGTGGCGCGTTCAGTACATGGGCCACGTCGGCAGTGCGCATTGGTGACGTGCTCGAGGCCATGCCGCCGATGGGCTCGTTCACCCACGATCTCGTTCCCGAGGCCGCCCGTTCCTACGTGCTTGTCGCCGGTGGCAGTGGGATTACCCCCATCTACTCCATTGCGGCCACCGTGCTCGTCGAAGAGCCCGCGTCGCGGGTTGCCCTGCTCCAAGTCGACAGCACCATGTCATCGATCATGCTGCTCGATGACATCGAAGCACTCCGAAACCGACACCTCGACCGATTCCAGATCTGGCGACAGTTAACGAGAGAGGTATCTGGCCTCGACTTGCTCCAAGGTCGACCCGATGAGGACAGCCTCACCGAATGCCTTCAACGGGGGTTGCTCGACATCGAACCCGACCACGTGTTTCTCTGCGGCCCAGAACCGCTGGTCGAAATTGTTCGGAAGGTCTACGCGATGCACGGTCTGGTGGACGAACGTGTGCACACCGAGCTGTTCACCACCGCTCAGTCGGGTCGTGCCCGCACCCGGGCATCGGGCCCGGTTGATGACTCGGTCGCGCCGGTTGGCCGTGGCACGGCGAAGCTGGCCGGCCGAAGCACCGACTTTTCGCTCTACGACGGCGACACGATCCTCAACGCAGTCCAGCGGGTGCGACCCGACGTGCCGTACGCGTGTGAGGCCGGAGTGTGTAGCACCTGCAGAGCGTCGCTTTCCAAGGGCACTGTGGAGATGGAGGCCACCTACGGCCTCGTACCCGGCGAAGAAGACGCCGGCTACATCCTCACCTGTCAGGCCGTGCCGACGACGAGTGCCGTCATCGTCGACTTCGACGGCTAGAACCGCCAGGGGGGCGACGTATGGGTTGGGAACCGATCGAGACAGCGTCAATCGACGATCTGCGGTCACTACAGACGGAGCGGCTCCAGGCAACGCTCACGAACGCGTACGACAACATCGGTCACTACCGGGCGGCCTTCGACGCAGCGGGCGTGACTCCCGGCGATATCGGCGGTCTCGACGACCTGTCGAGGCTGCCATTTCTCGTCAAAGACGACCTGCGCGACGCCTACCCGTTCGGCATGTTCGCCGTGCCCCGAGAGCAGCTCGTGCGAGTGCACGCCTCGTCGGGCACTACGGGTAAGCCCACGGTCGTCGGCTACACCATCGACGACATCCGTACGTGGTCGACGGTCGTCGCCCGCTCGATCTATGCCGCCGGTGGTCGGCCTGGCGACCTGCTCCACAACGCCTACGGTTACGGCTTGTTCACCGGTGGCCTCGGTGCTCACTACGGCGCTGAGATGCTCGGCTGCACGGTCGTTCCGTTCGGTGGTGGTCAGACCGAACGGCAGGTTCAGCTCATCACCGACTTCCGGCCCCGGATTATCACGGTCACCCCGTCGTACTGCTTCAACCTGATCGACGAGATGGAGCGGTCGGGCCTCGACCCGGCGGCATCGTCCATCGAGATCGGCATCTTCGGTGCCGAACCCTGGTCTGAGGGGATGCGCCAGGAGATCGAGACCCGACTAGGAATCGACGCGGTCGATATCTACGGCCTTTCGGAGGTCATCGGTCCCGGCGTAGCCCAGGAGTGCGCGGAGACCAAGGACGGCCTGACCATTTGGGAAGACCACTTCTACCCCGAGATCATCAATCCCGAGACGGGCGAGGTTCTCCCCGACGGCGAGGAGGGCGAACTCGTCATCACCTCGCTCACGAAGCAGGCGCTACCGGTTATTCGCTACCGCACGCGCGATATCACCCGGCTCCTTCCCGGAACCGCACGGACCATGCGTCGCCTCGAACGAATTACCGGTCGCAGCGACGACATGCTGATCATCCGCGGTGTCAACGTGTACCCCTCGCAGATCGAAGCCGAACTGCTGCAGATCGATGGGCTCTCGCCGCACTACCAGCTGCATAAGGGCTCCGACGGCAACCTGGCGACGCTCACCGTCAAGGTCGAGCGGGCCGAGGACTCCGTCAGCGAGGCATCAGCGGTACTGGCGGCCGAGGCACAACAGCGGATCAAGACCATGGTCGGGGTGTCGACCGCGGTCGAGGTCGTGGAGCCTGGTGAGGTGCCCCGCAGTCAGGGCAAGGCCCAGCGGGTCGTCAGCTAACGTCGTCGGGCAGGCGAACCGAGCTGATCCGACGCATGAGGTCGGTCAGCGTGGCGAGTTCCCCGTTGGACAGGTCGCCGAACAGGAGCCGCTCGCGTTCGTTCTGCTGCACATAGGCCTCCTCGAGTCGCTTCGCCCCGTCGTCGGTTAGGTAGACGGTGACGACGCGGCGATCGGCCGACTCGCGGCGCCGGTCGACGAGTCCGTCCCGCTCGAGGGTGTTGACCGCCGATGAGATTGCGGCTCGGCTCAGTCCGGCAAGGCGGGCGATCTCGTGGCTCTCCACCGGGCCCATCGCCCACAGGATGAACATGACTCGGAAGCCGGCGAGCGACCAGCCGGCGGGGCGATGGATCTCGGTCTCGAGGTCGCTGAACATCCGGCCGCCAAGCCGGAACACGCCAAACATGGCGCGGAACGTGACTACGTCGAGGCCCAGTGCGGCCACGTGATCAGCGGCGTCATCTTCGAAGTCGCCCACGCGGACACGGCGCGTGGTCATGATGGCGCGGGCGCAGGGCCGTCGGTCGACACCATCTTCGTCTTGCCCCGGAAGACTGCGATCACGTCTTCGGGCCCGCGCACCTCGACATGAAACAAGCCGGTACGGCCGCGACGGGCGCTCTCGATCGCCGTCGCGGTCAACTGGTCGCCTACTCGGGCCGGAGCCAGCCAGTCGATCGATGCGTCCGATGCCAGATGCGTGCCACCGAGACTGTTGCTTGCGAACGCCATCGCCGCGTCGGCCAGCGAGAAGATCACGCCGCCGTGGCAGACGTCGAGCCCGTTGCACATCGTCTCGGTCACCGTCATGTCGACGATCGCCATCGACGGACCAACTGTCGAGACGACCATGCCCAGCTCATGGGCGACCCGGTCCCCTGCGTACATTGCGTCGCGCGCAGCCTCCGCCCGTGCCTGCGCCTCCTCCAAACCATTCACGAGGAGATCATCTCACTTTTGACGGTTAAGCGACAGCCATGGGGGTCAACGCACGCACGTGCACGTGACCTTGTCCTCCATCGCCTGCCATTTGTAGGCACGCGGCTCGGAGGTGACGCCGCAACCGGTGCACCGCAGCGCCCATTTCTCTCCCACGGGCTGCAATGCGACTGGGTGTTCACCCGTCGACAGGCGAGGCTTTTCCTTCACTTGCCGCGGTTGACGGACCTCTGGCAGTTCTGGGCTCACCATCTCGAGATACGGCTGTGCCTCGGCGGTCCACTCGGTGATCTCCTCAGGTGCCAGCGCGGGAGCGACGAACTTACCAACCGTGTCGGGATCCTTCAGCACCGATGGGCCGGTGTAGTCGAGGAAGGTTGCGAGTTCGTCGAACTCGCTTGGCCGGAAGATGCGCGACGACTCGGCGATCATCTCGATCTCCTCGAGGAACCCATCGCGGTCCTCGGAGAAGCGCGGGTCCTCGAGTGTGTCGGCTGCGAAAATGATCACGAATCGGGCGCCGCTGCCTAACGGCTTACGGCGCAGGATCCGACCCATTCGCTGGATCATCTGGCGACGGGTCCGGCTTGCCGAGACCACCAGACCGAGGTTCGCATTCGGCACGTCGACACCTTCGTCGAGCACCCGCGGCGCAGCGACTGCGTCGAGTGTGCCGTCGCGCAGATCGCCGAGGATCTCACCCCGGTCGCGACGTCCGGTGTCGCCGGTGATGATCTCGATATTGACGTGGGGGTCGAGCCGCACGATTGCGTGGTTGGCGGCTCGGACGGTTTCGGTGAAGAGCAGTGCGCCTTGCGCACCCTTGATGGCATCGGCGAACTTGCCGAGGGCGTCGTATTTCGCCGAACTGGTTGCGACGATCTCGCGGCGCAACGAGAACGCGTTGAGGTACTCGTTGGCCGCGCGGCCGTCGGGGCCGGCGTCGTTCGCTGCCAGGTGATGGACCGCGGCAAGAAAGTCGCCGAACGGCTCATGCGGCACGCCCTTGACCTGCTTGATCTGGCGGCGAGCCGCCACGATCCGCCCCTCGGTCGAGTCGTACTCGGTGCGTTCTTCGCTGGTGAGCGGCACCGCCATGAATCCGACTCGGGGCTGGGCGCACACGCCATCGTCGATTGCGGCGCCGAAGTCGTAGCGGTAGCAGATGCCGCCGAAGTACGGGAGCAGGATCGTCTCGACCGCATCGTCGGAACGCTCAAGGGTGGCGGTCAGTCCGAGTCGCTCGTGGTACTCAGGAAGCAGGCTCTTGCGCAGCACCGCACCGCCGAACCCATGGCACTCGTCGGCGATGAGGATGCCACCGCGCTCAGATGTCGGCAGGGGCACCCGGCTCGCAGCCGAATGGCGAGTCGTGACGAGCACGTCGCAATCGATCGGTCGATCGCGAAAACCATCGCCCAGGCGACCGATCTCTGCGTCGGGCATCCACCGGCACAGTCGCTCGTGCCACTGCTCCATCAGCACGCGGGACGGCACGATCACCAGCGCAAAGAGCCCCCGGCTGACCGCGTCGTCAATGGCGGTAAGTGCGACATCGGTTTTGCCGGAACCGGTCACAGCTTCGATGACGCCGCGGCGCCCGCAGCGGTGCCAGGCCGTCAACGCGTCGTGCTGCCACCGGTAGAGGGGATGAGATGACAAGGCATGCAGGTTACGAGCGCCACCTGCCTTCCCCAAACGTCAACCGACGATGCCTTTGTCTCGGAGCGCGGCGATGGTGGCGTCGTCGTGGCCGAGCTCGTGCAGCACATCGTCGGTGTGCTCGCCAGCCAGAGCGATCTGGGGAATGAACTCGGGTTGGGTCGCCGACCAGAAGCCAGGTGGACCGGCCTGCCTGAGGCCCTCAGCAGTTGGATGGTTCCACTCGTGGATCATGCCGTTATTGACGACCTGCGGATCGGACAGAACCTGTTCGCGGGTCAGAACCGGTCCACACGGCACGCTGTGTTCGGCCATCTTCTCGACCACATCGGCGGTGGTCATCGCCGCCAATCCGATCCTGATGGCGGTCATGGCGATCTCGGCTCGCTCGGGCTCGGCCGTGAGCTTGCCGGGCTTGCAGTAGTTGTCGTCGGCGAGAAGATCGTCGCGGCCGATGACCCGCCACATGCCTTCGAGATGGCTTGCCGTCGCCATGTAGTAGACGACCTGGCTGTCGGCGGTGTCGATTAATTGGTAGAGGTCCTGGGGCCGGTGGACGCGAAGGCCCGAGGTGTGGGTGAGGTCTGCCATCCCGTCTGGCCAGAACCACGACAGTGCGGCATCGAGCATCGCCAGTTCGATGTGCTGGCCACCGGCGCCCTGTGAGCTTGCGAATAATGCTGCGGTGATCGATTGCGCCACGGTGTGGGCGGTGGCCTTGTCGGCAACGAGAGTCCGCATCAGGTCCGGGAAGGGCAACGCCTCACTCACTTGGCTGTGAACCATTCCCGTCAGCCCTTGGATGACTGGGTCGAGGACCGCCCGCTGGCGGTATGGGCCGGTAGTGCCAAAGCCGGTCACCGAGGCGTAGATTACCTCGGGGTTGCGGGCACAGACCGCCTCGTAATCGATCCCCAAGCGTTCGACGACCCCCGGTCGAAAGTTCTGGACTACCACGTCGGCGCGCTCGGCGAGGTCGAGGACGAGTTCAGCACCAGCTGCGATGGTGACATTGACGCCGATACAGCGCTTGCCGCGGTTGCAGTTCGCGTAGAGCCCGCGAATGTGGTCGGGGCCGGTGGTGCGGGTCAGCTCCCCGCCGATTGGTTCGACCTTGATCACATCGGCGCCCTGCTCGGAGAGGATCTGTGTCGCCAGTGGGCCAGCGACCACCTGACTGAGGTCAAGGATTGATACGCCAGCCATGGGTCCTGCCATGGCCGGTGAGCTTACGGCTGGTGGTTGGCGTGGTCGAGATGGTGGGGTTCAGAGGTCGAATGCGACCTTGATCGCTCCGCCCGCTCGATCGGCCGCGGTCGTAAATGCTTCTTCGCAGCCATCGAGGGGGAAGCGGTGGGTAATGATCGCCGCTTCGATGTCGGGTTGTGTCGCAAGGGCCTTCGCGGCGGCAGAAAAGTCGCGTGCAGGTACTCGACAGCGGTACGCCATGGCGGGCAGCAACTCGATCTCCTTGATGCACGCTGCCATGGACAACATGGCAGCGTCCCACAACGTGCCGACGAGGCCGACCCTGCCGCGGGGGATCACGTGCGTCATTGCCTCGCCCAGCGATGCGGTGGTGGCGACACAGTCCATGACGACGTCGTAGGCGCCGACGGCATCAAGGGAGGCACCGAGGGTGGTGGCCGCCTCCTGCTGATGGGGATGCCGGGCCGCAATGTCGCAGGCGATTCCTTGAGCGCGGAGCATGGCGACCGTGGCAAGACCGATTGGCCCTGCACCGATCACGAGCACGCGGTCATCTGGCGTGACCCGGGCCCGGTGGAGTCCGTGGTGGGCGACGGCGAGTGGCTCCACGAGGCAACCCGCCGATAGGGGCACACCGCTCGGCAACGCCACGAGAGCCTCCGGCGGAACGATGATCGACTCCGCCATCCCACCGGGTGCGGCGATCCCGAGAAAGGTGGGCCCGGACTCACAGGTCGGGAGATGCCCGGTCCGACACGATGCACACGTTCCACAGCCGATGATCGGCTCGACCGCAACCGCAGTGCCATCAGGGGTAGTGCCGCAGAATTCGTGGCCCATCACCGACCCCTCGGCGATACCCATTTCGAGCAGATGAAGGTCGGAACCGCAGATCGAGGACGTGGTGATCTGGATGGGCACCCCGTCACCATGCGGGATGGCTTCCTCCACCAGCGTCGGGGTTCCGTCGAGGATTCGAATGGCCTTCATGGCCTCAGTTCATCACTGATTAGCGCCGGCGCGAGAGCTGTGGCCTTCCTGGCCGCAAAAAGGGTCTGTGAGCCGCAGCTTGCCGAGTCCTCATCTGTGACCCGGCTACCGAATCTGGCGACGTTGGCCCAACGTTGTCGGAGAACGACCAGGCCCAGCTACTTCGGCTGTGCGATCTCGGCCGATGGTGTGAGCCTTTCCTGTCCACAGGGCAGGCTTGAGGCGTCTGCCAGTGGCGGCTGGCCTACTCGGCTTCGTCGTGTGCGTCCGCGGGCGGGGCTTCAGCAACCGGGCTGTCGCCGGCGGCGTCTTCTGCGTCGTCGTCGGTACGGTCGGTCTCGCCGTCGGGCCCTGCCGTCTCGGGCTCTGGGGTCTCGACCTCAGCCTCGGGCTCTGCCTTGGCTTCTGGGTCTGCCTCGGGCTCTGCCTTGGCTTCTGGCTCCTGGCCATCGCGGATGCGCTTCCATGCCTCGGAGGCTTCGCGATAGGCGGCTTCGGCTTCGGCCTTCCGCTCAGCGGAACCGCCGCTGGCGAGCTTCTTCACGAGCGCGGCGGCGTCGTCCTTGGCCCGCTCGGCCTTCTTGATGCGCTTTTCGCGACGGGTACGCTCGCGATTGGCATCGACGTACTCGTTGAAGAGCGTCAGTGCGGCGGAGGTCTCATCGTCGAGCGCCGTTGCGGTGTCGGTTTCGGCCATGCGCATAGTCTGGCTGCTCGATGTCGAACTCACGACCTCTCCAGCACCTGGATTTAGCGGCCACCTCAGTCGGTGGGGATGCGGCGCCTCTCGTCACGCATGTCAAATGCCACCTTTACACCACCGCGGGGGCCCGCTTCGGCAGCG
>JAQWLJ010000015.1 GCA_029247365.1 Acidimicrobiales bacterium
TACGTGCGACACACGACCGACGGACGGCAGATCGAATCACCGACGGACTACGCCCAACACGTCTGTACCGTGACCCGCCATATCAAGGGCACCGAGGTGGTCGTCGATCACCTGAACCACGCCGGCGACATGACGTACGTTCGGTTCACGCTTCTGGGCATCAACCTCGCGACGGGCAAGCCGGTCTCGATCGGCTGGCTTGCGCACTACCGAACCGAGAACAGTCAACTCGCCGAATCATGGGCGATGCGGCAAACCGATTTCGTGTGGGGCGAGTGAAAGTCCACCTCCCACTCCTCCGTCGTGGCCGCCAGAAGAGCTCTCTCGCCACCGACCCCTGGCAGCGGGTTCGCGTCGGTCTTGGCATCCTTGGCTTCATCGTCGCCCTCGGGGTGGTGGGCTACCGCTTGCTCGGACTCGGTCTCTTCGACGCGCTATACCAGACCGTCATCACTGTCACGACGGTTGGATATGGCGAGATCGGTGACCCTGACGACATTGACCGCTCATACCGCTGGTTCAGCCTCTTCCTCGCACTGTTCGGCGTGGGCGGCGCGCTCTACACCCTCGGCGTCATGGTCGACGCCTACGTCGAAGGCTCGTTGAACGACGGCCTTCGCCTTCGGAAGGAACAACGAATGATTGATCGATTATCTGGTCACCTGATCGTCGCCGGCGCCGGCCGGGTTGGCGCTTCGATCGCCCATTACGTCGTCCGCCACGGTGCCAAGGTGGTCATCATCGACCAGACACCAAGCGATTCCGACCTCTTGACGGTGCTCGGCGACGCCACCGATGACGAGACGTTGCGCCGCGCGGGCGTCGAGCGAGCTACCACCCTGATTGCAGCGCTCGATACCGACGCGTCCAATCTCTACGTAACCCTGTCGGCGCGGGGACTAAACCCCGACCTGCACATCGTTGCTCGCACCAACCATCAGTCAAACGAACCGAAACTCTTCCAGGCCGGGGCCGACCGAGTCGTGAACCCTCACGAAATCGGCGGTTCGCGCATGGGGGCCCTCGCGCTTCACCCCAACCTCGCCGAGTTCCTCGACGAGGTCCTCCACGACGAAAGTCACGGTGTCACCGTCGACGAGATCAAGGTCGGCACCGGTTCTCGGGCAGGTGGCCACACCTTGCGGAAACTGCTCGGCGTGACAGGTCAGCCCCTTGTCATCGCGATTCGCGATCAAGACCACGGCTATACCGCGAATCCAGCCCTCGACACGGTGGTCCGCCCGGGAGCGGTGCTCGTGGTTCTGGGTTCAGACACTGATGTCGCTGCGCTCAGGGCGCGTGTTACCTGACGCTGGCGGATCGCCCTAGGCGCGGCATTCCGGCTGCGTTCAGGAACCGGTGAGCCAGGTCGCCGGGTGCATGCCTTCGGCGAACATCTTTTGTTGCCACCGCTGCATACCGGTGATCCAGCGATCGACGTCGTTGCCCTTGCGTCGCACGTACTCCTCGACCTCAGGATGCGGCAGGACGTGGAAGCGTTCCTCGTGCAACGCCTGTACGACAACGTCTACCGCTTCTTCAGCACTGAGGTGACCGTCAGCCCCAGCGACATCAGCGCCTCGGGCCTGCATGGTCGCGGCGTCAGGGCTGTTGGCAACAATGTTTGTCTGCACTGCTTGGGGGCACAGCACCGAGACCTTGATCCCCTGGTGGCCATGGGTGATCGCGATCCATTCGGCGAGCGCGACCGCAGCATGCTTGGTGACGGCGTAGTGCATCGAACCGAACTGGGAAAGCAGTCCGGCGGCCGACGCAGTGTTCAGCAAATAGCCGTGGCCCCGGTCGGCCATGTAGGGCACGACCGCCTGCGCCGCGTACACGTGGGCGAGGACGTGGACCTCCCACATGCGATTCATGTCCTCGACCGGCGCCTCGAGCCCACCGAGGGTGACATAGCCAGCGTTCGAGACGAACAGGTCGATCGGTCCGATGTCGCGCTCGGTCGAGTCAACGAGCGCCTTGATCGCTTCCGCGTCAGTCACGTCAACCACAGCGGCGGTACCGCTAACCGAGGCCGCGACTGCTTGTGTTCCTCGCTCGTCGCGGTCAACCACCACCACATGGGCCGCTCCGTCGGCATGGGCGCGCTCTGCGAGTGCCTTGCCGATCCCACTCGCTCCGCCCGTGATGACGATCGTCTTACCTTGGAGTTTCATGGTTTCGGAACCTAATCGGGCAGCTGTTGAGCTGCCAGGCTCACAGTGCGCTGAGTTCTGCTCGTTGTGCAGGGGTCATCGCCCACGCTGCAGCCGCCGCGTTCGCAGCAACCTGTTCAGGCCTCGTTGCGCCTGAGATCACCGAGCTAACCCGGTGGTCGGCAACCAGCCAGGCAATCGCCGCGTCGAGCAGCGTGTGTCCGGTCGACTCGGCCCATGCCTTCATCGCCGCGACCCGAGGCGCTCGTTCGTCGTTGAGGAAGCGCTCAGCCCGGTCGCCCATCGACGCAAGGCGTGTGCCCTCAGGTGCCGCTTCGCCAAACGTGTACTTGCCGGTGAGGACGCCGGACTCGAGTGGGAAGAACGGGACAAACCCGACACCCTGTTGGCCACAGACATCAAGGACACCATCGGTCTCGGGATCACGGGTGAGCAAGCTGTAGTGGTTCTGCACCGTCTGGAACCGAGGGATGCCCGTGTCGCTGGCCACCGTCTCGGCCTCATCGAGTTGGATCGCGTCGAAGTTGGAGCAACCGATCTCGCGAACCTTGCCTTGTGCAACAAGTTCGGCCAGCGCGCCCATTGTCTCGGCGATCGGTGTCGGGCCGTCGGGGCGGTGGTACTGGTAATGGTCGATGTAGTCAGTGCCGAGCCAGGCGAGGCTGGCCTCGACCGCGGCGCGCACAGCTGACGCCGACCCCGTCGGTGGATCGTCGTCGGGGGTGGGGAGCATCCCCCCACTTGGTGGCGATCAGCACCTGATCTCGCCGGCCGCGTAGGGCCGCTCCGAGGTACTCCTCGGACTGGCCGGCGCCGTAGCCCTCGGCCGTGTCGAAGTAGTTGATACCAGCGTCGATCGCAGCGTCGACGACGAGCTTGGTCTGGGTGACGTCGATACGCATCCCGAAGTTGTTGCAGCCAAGCCCGACAACCGAGGCATCAAGTTGACCAATGGAGCGGTAGTGCATACCGCCGAACCTACTGTCGCGACATCTCCGCGGCTGCGGTCGCCTTGGTCTCGCTTTCGCTGCGCCGGACCGGGAGCTGGATCTCGACCTCATGGAGTGTGCCAGTGAAGGCGAACGGTGCCTCGTAGCGACCAGACACGGCAGAGCCGTGATCCTGGCCGAGGGACGAACCCACTGACGACACCATCCGCATGTAGAAGCCGATGTCGCCTCGACCACAGGTCTCCCCATTGATCGAGACCTCACAGAACCCTGTCGTGCGACTGTTGCGTTCGAGATGGACATGCAACTCCACCTCACCCGCCGGCACATTGAGCGTCGACTCGACAACGGTGTGGTCGTTGAACGAGTTGTAGTCGGCGACGAGTTTGCCGTTCTGAACAAAGACGGAGAACCCGGAGTTTTTGGTGCCGGTCGCCCAGAGGACGCCTTCGTCGCCGGGTTCGATGGTCACCTGCGCGGTGAGGTCGAACGAGCGTCCACCGACAGCGGCTGACGGCTGCGACGGCATCGGCGACATCGGCGGTCGGTAGACGTAGCGGCGGTCGGGTCGGTGCGGGGAGTGCTCGTTGAGGTGGGGTGTGAAGAGTTCGAAGCCGCGGTCATCGAGTGGCAGCACCCCGTTGCGTTCAGCCTCCTGCCACCAGCGATCGACGATCGTCGCCAGCATCTCCGCCTCGGTGTCGGCGAGGTCGTGGAGCTCGGATGGATCTTCGCTGATCCGGTACAGCTCCCAGGGCTCGCTATCGAAATCGTCGCCTTGGTTGTGCTTGGTGACGCCCTTCCACCACACGCCTTCGATCTCGGCTACGAGCGCGCGGCTGCCTCCGTTCTCGAAATACTGGAGTGTGTTGGCGGCCGGCGCGTCGGCGTCATCGAGGATCGATCGGAACGACTGACCGGTGACGGGCATCTGAGGAATGCCCTTGTACGTCTCGGGCGCGGTGATCCCGAGCAGTTCGTAGAGCGTCGGCGTGACGTCGGAGACGTTGACGAACTGTTTTCGCATCGTGCCCGCTGCATCACCCAGACCGTTGGGCCAGTGCATGATCATGGGCACATGCACACCTCCCTCGTGGGTGTTCTGCTTGTACCAGCGAAACGGTGAGTTCCCGGCCTGTGCCCAACCCCACGGGTAGTTGGTGTGGCTGTGCGGACCGCCGATGTCGTCGATCCGCTCAACCGCTTCCTCGGGGGTCTCGAGGATCCCGTTGAAGAACTTCATCTCGTGCATCACCCCGAATGGGCCGCCCTCCTGGGACGCTCCGTTGTCGGCGAGTACGACGATGATCGTGTTGTCGAGCTCGCCCATGTCGCGCAGGCCGTCGATCAGTCGGCCGATCTGGTCATCGGTATGGTCGAGGAACGCGGCAAAGGCTTCCTGGAGACGGCACGCAAGCTTGCGGTCGGCTTCTGGCATCTCGTTCCATGCCGCGACGCCCGGGTTACGGGGCGCGAGTTCGGTATCAGGATCGATGACCCCGAGTTCGATCTGACGCTCGTACCACCGCTGGCGGACAACGTCCCATCCCTCGTCGTAGTGGCCGCGATACTTGTCGAGGTAGGCCTGTGGAGCCTGATGGGGTGCGTGGGTCGCACCAAACGGGAGGTACCCGAAGAACGGCCGGTCGGGCCGCACGCCCTTGCTGTTACTAATCATCAACAGCAGGTTGTCGACGAGGTCCTCGCTGACGTGATAGCCGTCTTCGGGTTTCCCGGGTGGGTCGATGTGGGTGTTGTCCTGCACCAGCTCGGGGTGGAATTGGTCGGTCTCGCCCTCGAGGAACCCGTAAAATCGATCGAAGCCGCGCTGCACCGGCCAGTGGTCGAATGGACCCGCCGCCGACGTGTCCTGGGTGGGAGCGAGGTGCCATTTGCCGGCACAGAACGTGGCGTAGCCCTCGCTGCTGAGCACCTCGGCGATCGTCGACGCCGAGTTCGAAATGTAACCCAGCTGGCTCGGGAAACCGGTCCGCCAGTTCGAAACGCCGCGCATGCCGACGGCGTGCTGCGAACGGCCGGTGAGGAGCGCAGCGCGGGTCGGTGAGCACAGCGGCGTGACGTGAAAGTTGCTGAACTGCACTCCCCCGGCGCACAGGGCGTCGACGTTCGGCGTGTCGATGTCGGAGCCGTAGCAGCCGAACTGGGCGAAACCGAGGTCGTCGATCAACACGATCACGACGTTCGGCGCGTCGTCGCCGGGGTGGGTGGGCTCGATGAAGTGCGGCGTGGAGTCGGCCAACGTCCGGCCGATCGTGCCTTGGAACTCGGTCATGTGCTTTCCTTCAGCGATCAGAGAGAGATGGTGGTGAGATCGTCGCCGATGACGATCTCACCGTCGAAGAATGCTGCAGCTCGTGCGATCCAGTCGGGGTAGTCGTCGGGCTGCGGGGCGGGGACCATGTGAGTCAACACCAGTCGTTTGGAGCCGACCCGCGAAGCCGTCTCGGCAGCCTGAGCGACGCCGGAGTGATATTCGAGGATGTCCTGGACCCCTTCCATCGGGATCGGCTCAAGGATGTCACGCCGCAGAACAGTTTGGACGTACGCGTCGGCATTGCGGGCGAGCTCATCGACGCCATCACACGGCAGCGTGTCGCCGACGAGCGCCGCAACCGATCCCTCGTGTTCGAGCCGAAAGCCGATGGTGGGTTTGACCGGCGAGTGCTCGGTAGCTGCAGTGGTGATCTGCACGTCGTTGACCGTGAACGAGTCACCAGGCTCTAGATCACTGACCTCGTACTGGGGTCCGTTGGTCAGGAAGTCGTGATGCTCGACCCGGTACGAGATGTCTGGCTCCAGCGCGTGCATCTGACGTTGGACGAACTCCTCGGTGCCGACCGGACCGAAGATCTTCAGCGTCGCACTTTCCTGCGACTGGATCCAATGCGTCGTGATGACGTCGTTGAGTGCACACACGTGGTCGGAATGGAGATGCGTGATGAGGATCGCGGCAAGAAAGGGAGGACCGGACTCTGCACCCGCAAGGCGCATGACGACGCCGCGGCCGGCATCGACAAGAATGTGCGAGCCTCCGGCCTTGACGAGCGTCGACGGCCCGGCCCGGTTTGGGTCGGGAATCGGCGAGCCGGTTCCGGTAAGGATGATCTCCATCAGAGCTCCTCGTTTGCTGCGTCGTGAGCGGCTTTGGTTGCGGGGTGCTCGAGCGGCGGCCCGCTGAGCCGCCGCAGGCGGTTCTTCCATGGACCGTAGCGCCAGACCATCACGGCATCGTCCCCGGTACTCTCGAGGCGACGGGAGACAGCGACGAACTTCTTGTTGGCCGGCCGCAGTTTGTGCACACCGTCCTCCCATGTCGCAGCCACACGGATTCGCTGCCCACCGATGCCGGCAGTGTCGTCGACACCGCCCTCCAGTGTGCCGTCGCAGAACATGTCGTGCACGAGACCGCCGGTGGTGATCGTGACGCGGTTACCGGCCTGTTCGACCCGCTCAACGTGACCCTTCAGGCGACCCTCGTAGACCTCCCACACTCCCCGGATATCAGCCGCGCCTGCCGCCAGCGGCTCGTGGCAGCCGTCGAGCGTGCGAGCCGGCCAGTCGGTCCACGTCGCACCGGCGGCCGTGCTGTCGAGCGGGATGTTGGCCGCGGCCGGTCCCGAACCGTCGAGGTCGGGCAGTTGGTAGTCGGCGGGGTCGTGAGGGCGGGCATGGCCTGCCAGTTCGTCGTTGTCGACAGGGCCGAACATCTGGCGAAGTATCGCAATGATCGGGATCTTGGCCATCACTTCTCCCCTGGTCCCCAGACTTCAAGATTGTTTACGCGCTCGACTCGGCGGATCGTGCGCAGGTCGAGCCACGGCTCAAGACCGCCGGATCCGAACACTTCGCGGGTGTGCGTTTGCGCATCGGGCGAGGCCATCGTCAAATCGTCGTGCAGCTTCTGCATCAGCCAGAAGCGATAGGGCATGACGCCGGTGGTCAACTCCATTCCCCGCCATGTGAAGGTCGCCGTGCCTCGGCCGACGAGCCCCCTACCTCCTTGTAGGCCGCGGTCACCGGGCCGTTCGAGACCGTTGGTGCCCGGCTCGATCTGGGGGTTCGCAGCGAGGAACTCGTTCGCAGTCTCCACGTGGGCCACAAGTTCAGGCAGGTACTCGACGCTGACGAATCGCATCAGGTCGAGCAGCGTCTCCGGAAGCGCGGCGGCATCGACCAGCGAGCCGTCGTGGCCGGGGAACTCGTGGAGGTAGGGCTCCGAGGTGGTCATCCGGTCGACCCACCGGCCAACCCGCGGCGCGCGCTGCTTGATCAGCATGGCGGGTGCCGGGTCGCGATAGAGGTGGGCCCACAGAGCGGCGATCAGCCCGAAGTCGCCGATGGTCGGACGCCCGCCGAGCAGATAGGGGTGCTGCTCAAGGTGAGCAGAGAAGAGGTCGAGGAACTCCTCGAACGCAGCTTCGATGAGCTCCATCGACTCGGGAACGACACCGAACGCCACCGCCGCCTTACGCATCCGGCCGCTGTTGTGGAGGAAGCCCTCCTCGTCGTGGCTACCCGGCGGGACAACGACGGAGAACTCGGCGTTGAGGAAGGAGAGGTTCTGGTCGTCGAAGTTCCAGCGATAGTGCATCGCTGGCCGCAGGAGCCCCTCGCCGCCGAAGACTTCGAACACGTGGCTGATCGCGAGCAGCGTGGGGTCGTCGGGGTAGCTCTCGAACGCCCGGAGTCCTCGGCCCGGCCCCTTCTCGAAGTGGTCGATGATGTCGGCGCCGTCCTGGACGATTTCGCCGTCGGGTGTCTCCATCACCGGGATGATCCAGCGCCCGATCTGGGGGACGATCTCCTTGAGGTATCGATCACAGCCGGGTGCCAGCTCGACGAAGTCGATGCCCTGACGACGAAGGTACGAGCGGGCCTTGCCGGTGTAGAGCGACACTGGGGCGCCGTAGAGGGTGTAGGTCACGAGGTCGCCTCCAGCCACGAGAGCAGCGCCTCGTTGTAGGCATCGGGAATGTCTTCCTGCAAGAAGTGACCACCGCCTTCGAGGATCACGTGGGGCTGGCCAGCAGCGCCAGGGACGCGATCGACGATCATCTCCCAGCCATTTGGGGCGACCGTGTCGTGGTCACTGAAGATGGTGAGCACGGGCTTGTGCCAGTCGTCGAGGGTCTTCCACGCTTCGTAGTTGGCCGGGTACATCGGATTGTCGGGGCGGGTGGGCAGGAGCTGCGTGAACGCCCGACTCCCGATGGTGAGCGCGGGATCCGGGTAGGGCGCGTGATAGCCGGCGACCTGCTCCTCGGTCGGGTCCTTGTGCAACACCAGCGTCAACAGCGTCCATGGTTCCCACGTTGGGACGGTGCGGGCCATCTCTTGGAAGTCGGCGTATGGGCCCGAGGCATCGAGATCGTCGGGAAGCGGCTCAGTGATATCGCGCCATGGGAGGCCCGTGTTCGAGATGACCATCCGGTCGACGAGCCCGGGCTGCTCGGCGGCAAGTCGCATGCCAATGATGCCGCCCCAGTCGTGCAATACGAAGGTGCACCCCGAAAGGGCCAGTTCGTCGACGAGCAGGCGACGCATCCACTCGACGTGGCGTTCCACGGAGTAGTCGTCGAGCTCGGACGGCTTGTCGGACATGCCCATGCCCACGAGGTCGGGGACGATCACCCGGTGGCCGGCTTCCACGAGGGGGCCAATCTGGTGGCGCCACAGGTATGACCACGACGGATTGCCGTGGAGCAGCACGGCCGGAGGCGCGAACGGCAGACCGGCGTCGATCACATTGATGCGAATGATCTGGCCCTCGCCGGAGGGAATCTTGACCCAGCTGCGTTCGGCCGGGTACCCGCGCAGGCCCTCAACTGCGTCGGCTGGGCTTTGCAGGATCTTCACTGCGCTGCGTCGACCGATACGGCCAGCCGGTTGATGGTCGACCGGATACCGAGTGCATAGGTGTCGGCGATTGCGGTGTCTCGGTGATCGCTGTGGGCGTCGATCCGATTGCGATCCATTGCCACGGCCATGAAGGCCCGCTTGCTCGGGAACGTGTTGAAACGCACCTGATGCCATGACCGCCCGTCGCCGACGATGGTTCCCTCTGCCGAAAACCAGCCCTCGATTCGCACACCGTTTGGCACGGCCACGGATCCGGCGACCTTCGTGTACGTCTCCATATGGTCGGGGGTCTTTGTGGCACCAGCCTCCTCGTGGAAGCGGATGACGTGCATCATCGTGTACGGCCCATCTTCAGCGGTGGGCGGGTGCGGTACATCGCTCCAGTCGACGACCTCGCCATCGGGCGCTTGGGGCACAGCAAGTGGCAGGCAACCGATCACGATCGACTCGGCCATACCCGCTTCCTTGTGCTTGTGCGAATCGCGAAAGTCATCACGCTCCTGCATCTCGATGAACGCCCGACGGGTCGGGTACTTCACGATGGCGATGCGATCCCACTTGATGCCATCGCCGAGGAAGCGATCTTCGACTTTGGCGACGAAGACAAGTTCGGCCCCCACGGCCCTCAACGAGTCAGTTGGGGTGTATTCATCGTCGGCCTCTCGGCCCGTGAGCGTGGTCTTTCGTCCGTCTCGGTACTCGGCGACGTCGTTGTAGCGCATCAGGTTGACCATCCACACGGGGCCGTCATCCGCAGACGCAGTCGTGGCGAGGGTGATTCCGTAGTCGTGGTCAATTTGTCCGTAACTGGGCACACTCCGCAGCATATCTATTGGCATACAAACTGGCAATATATAGGCAGCGGCCCCTCTCGTACCATTCGTACGTTCCCGTGTCATGACGACCGCGAATCGTGATCAACAGCGCGACAACATCCCCGGTTCGTCTCGCTTGGCATTGTCTCCTTCGACCGCGAGGCCCTCTTGGTCAGCGACGCCGTAGTTGGGGGCGACTACGGGGCCAGGAGCGACGCAAGACTCATGACAAGAACGTTGCGAGTCTTTGCCTCGGAAAAACTTCGGCCCGAACGGAGAAACTCGATCGATTCGATCTGGAGCAGCAGATCACCGACGGCGATCGTCATCGTCTGGCGTTCGCCTGACATCACCGACAACTCGGGAGCGAATTGCAGTTCGAACTGCTCACGCATCATTACCCGGTTGCGCGCCTGCACCTCTCCCACGACGGGGAGATGCCTGTTGGCCGCAGACGCACGGAACACTGCCGCAAGGGCGCGGTGCAAACCGACACGCATCGCAACAAAGTCGTCGATGCGCCGCTCGAGTGGCCCCTCGCCGATGGCGCGCAACTTCGACATCGACCGGGCCAACTCGAAGTTGCGAGCAATTGCTGCCTCGCGCAACGCATGAGGATCGGCGAAGTAACGGTAGAGCGAACGTAGCGACAAGCCAGAACGCTTCGCCACCTGTTCCATCGACGGAAACATTGCGTCTTCGACGAACATCTCGATCACGATGTCTAGTACCGACCCAATGTTGCGCTCGCGCCGAGCGACCCGACCGTCGACGGGCTCATTCGTCTGGTCATGTTCGCTCATCAGCGACGAACCTAGCTGGCGCGCTCCGCTGCAAGTCGGAGCATCTCGCGAGCGACCATCGGCGCTGCATTTTGGTTCTGACCGGTCACCAGGTTTCCGTCGACCACCCAGTGGTTGGCCAAGGGGTCACGCCGTCGGGTCTGGCTCTCGAACTCGGCGCCAAGCTTGCGGAGTTCCGTTTCGGGGTGATGCGGTGTCGACATGATGCCGAGCTCGCGAACCTGTTTGTCGGTCACTGCGGTGACCTTTCGCCCTGCAACGAGTGGTGAGCCGTCGGATGCCGTTGCCTTGAGGAGTCCGAGCGGCCCGTGGCACACACCGCCGATGATCGCCCCGTTCGCGTTGGCCTGGGTCATCTGCGCACCGAGTTCGTCGGAGAAGCCGAGGTCGAATGCGGCGCCCCAGCCGCCGGCGAGGCACAAGATGTCGTAGTCCGCTATGTCGACGTCGGCGACTGCGAGCGACTCGAGCGTCTTGGCCCGGAACTCGTCGTCGGCCAGGAACCGGTCGCACGCCTCAGTGCGCAACGGTGCTCGGAGGGACTGCGGATCCACCGGGATTGTTCCGCCTGCAGGACTCGCCACATCGACATCCATACCGGCGTCGAGGAAGGCGTAGTAGGGGACGGTCATCTCGCTGGCGAACACACCCGTCGGCTTGCCCACATCAAGAACACCGCGGTTGGTAGCGATCACGAGGGCCCGACGACCGGCGAGATCGACGTCAATACTCTCGGTGTCCTCGGGATGCATGCCAGCCCGCTGCAGCAGTTTGCGGAGGGCGCGGGCGGGGGCCGGTGGGGTCTTCATCCGGGTTCTTTCGGCACGGGTGGCGTAGGGCCACGGTTTGTTACGGGTGGGGACGGCGCGAGTCCGTTCGGCTGCTACCCGGTCGACGAGAAGGGCAAACACTGCCGCCGTGTCGGGGTCGTTCCAGCGGTTCTCCGCTTCGATCGGGTCGGCGTCAAGGTCGTACAGTTCCCACTGATCGGGCAGGGGTTCCGTGCGGTACAGGTCACCGCCCACGCCGGTGCTCGCCAGGTGGCGGACACCGGGCTCGGTCCAGGTGTCAGGATCGTCGAAACTGCGAACGATCTTCCAGAGCCGGTCACCACCGCCAGCAGCATCGTCCTCGGCGACCCGACTCACAATGCTCTCAAAGTTGGCGGGAGCGTGAGCCGGAACCTGGATCCGCAGTGGTGGCGGCTGCTTGTCGACGCGGCCAATGCGGCGGGCCATGGCGCTCGCCCCGGTATCACCCTCGGGCATGTTGTCGCGCGTGATGGCGTAGACGATTCGGTCGACATCGGCATTGTCGCCATCGACAACCGGCATCAGATCGCGGCCTGGAAGGGCGTGGAACTCGCTGAAGTCGTCGCGAATCGCTGCGCCGGCCATCTCAACGTCGATCCCAGCGGCACCGAGCAATGTCGGTACCAGATCGACGTGGGACGTCGGCGCCTCGACAACCTCGCGTGCGGCCGTTGGCTGTGCGCCAGTGCGAGCGATCGCAAACGGTACCCGTGTTGCCTCGTCATAGAGGTTGAACCACTTCTGGTGAAGACCCCCATGGGCTCCAAGGAGCTCACCGTGATCGGCGGTGCGAACGAGCAGGGCGTCACCCCCGCCGGTCACGACAACTTCGCGCACTCGGTCAAGCTGACGATCAGAGGCGACGTGGAGCCGATAGTAGAGATTGCGGTACTCCTGGGCCTTGCCTTTGTAGGCCGCTTCGACCATGGGCGCCGGTCCGTACGTGCTCAAGTACGAGGCCCGAAACGCGATTTGAGCAGCCGGCTTGGTCGAGAGATCTTCACGGTCAGTCGGCGACTCGGGGATGTCGGGCGGACTGAGCGGATCGTCGACAAACGGGTTGTCGGGCCCGAAGCGTCCCAGCCACCCTGGCGCGAACACGATGTCGTGCGGGTTGACGAAACTCACCACCAGCAGAAACGGTCTCAACGCCGCCTCGTCGCCCTCGGCTCGCCGTGCGTACCGGCTCTGGAGGAACTCAATCGCCCGATTGGCATAGATGCCATCGCAGATCATGCCCGACAGCGCGGGCTCGCCGCCGTGCGGCTCGGGCCCAACCCAGTCGGAAAAGCCGAACGGGTCGAGCACATCGGCATCGACGTAGGCCTGCACAGCCTCGGGCCGGATCGTGCCGTCGTTGCCGTGACTGAGTAGCACGCCGCCCGTCTCGGGGTCGGTGAGGTCAGCGTGGGTGATGTGCCACTTTCCGACGTAGTGCGTGTCGTAACCACCGGCCCGGAACCAGTGGCCAAGCGTCGGGACCTCGCCTTCGCGTAGCCACCGCATGCGCGTGTCGTCGTCCATCTTGCCGAGTCCGTTGGTCTGGGTCACACCGTGGACGTCGGGGTACTGGCCGGTGAAGAGCGTCGGCCGGCTCGGCACACACGCAAGCGAACCGGTGTAGTGACGGCGGAAGTTGACGGCGTGATCGTCGAACCACGCCTCGGCCCGGAGGGTCTCGCGGCGCCAGACCCTGACCTCGTCGGTCTCGTACGGGGGCGTCGCCCGTTCCTGATCAGTCATCAGGACAATCACGTCGGGACGAGTCATCGCTGATCCTCCACGTGAGCCTTAAGCCCGTCGAGCATCTGCCGCGACGCCTTCCTCATGGTTCGGCCGACGACGCGCGCAATTGCCTTCTGCGGTGGGCGGGGGCCAGTGTCGATCGTGCTGGTGAGCGTGACCTTCGTGGCAGCTCCGGCGTCGACCAGCAACCATCGGCTGGTCACCGAGCGAACCACGGGCGGGAGCCCTTCGAGCGCGTAGGCAAGCGCCTCGCCTGGGGCCCATTCCACAACCCGTTCCAACAACGCGTTGCGCCCGACCTGCACGCGCCGGGTCACACCGAGGCCCTCACCTGCGGTGGTGGTCAAACACGAGTGATCGACGTTCGACGCCCACTGGGCGATCGTCCCAAAGTCGGCAAGAGCCACCCAAACTTCACGACGCGGGCAGCCGATCTCGATGGTTTCACGTACTTCCGTCATGCCACTCCTCGACCGCCAACCTCTGAAGATATGGCAAACTTAGTGGCACAAGTTGTCGTTCAGCAACGTGGGGCACTGATGGTCCCCTTGAGTGCATCGTCAATGGCCCGCTGGCCGAAATGCAGCCCGCACTCGTAGCGGCCAAACACGAACGTCTCATTGACACCGGCGTCGAAGTTTCGCTGAATACCTTCGCCGATCGCGAAGTCCTCGTCGAAAACTCGCCGAACGACGTCGTGGTTGGCCCGCCAATACCGCTCCGCCTTCTCGGTAGCAGGCGCCTCTGGAACGAGCATCATGCACTGAAACACACACGTCCCCGGCCCCGTCGGGATGATTGTGTGGACGTACACATGGTCGGTCATCACCTGGACAAAATTGGCCGGGAACACAAAATTCTGCGTCATGAAGTGGCACCGGTACTCCCACTGCTCTTCTGGGACCTCACGCAGGTCGACAAGCGAGGGCAGCGGCACGGAATGGCGCACGTGGGGCCCATAATCGGCCCACACACTCTGGTTGTCGAGGTAGTTGGCGCACGCGCTCTCCCGGTGGGCGGAACAGAAGTGATACGACTCCTGGAACCCCTCGAGTGCGAGACGCCAACTCATGGTGCGATGCAGCGCCCACGTCTCGAACACGACATACGTCCCGAGATCGAGATCGGTGAGCTGCTCGTCCAGGGGCGCCAGCCAGGCGGCCATGTCAATGTCGTTGCTTTGGGGTGACGGGACAACCCAGATGAGTCCGTGATGCTCATAGGCCGGCAACTCGATGAGCCCACGCTCAGTTCGGTCGACCGAGTCAAACCCCACCGGTTGCGGCATACCGCGCAGGGTGCCATCGAGGTCGTAGGTCCACCCGTGGTACGGACAGGTGAACCGGCGGGCATGACCACATGGTTCGTCCTCGATGCGGGCACCACGGTGGCGACACACGTTGAGGTAGGCCTTTACCTCGCCTCCCTCCGTACGGGTCACCAGGATCGGCACGCCGGTGTCGTCATGGGTGATGAAACCACCGGGCGCTGCAAGGTCGGAGCGGTGCGCAATCGCGATGGGAAACTGCCGAAATAAAACGTCGATCTCCTGCTGGAGTTTGGCCGGATCGGTGTAGTTCGAGACTGGGTTCACGCCAACCTCGGGCAACATGTGCGTCGACGCGTGTTCGACGTGGTCGAGCAGCTGACGGATGATCTCGCGTTCCTCTGCACGAATGGCCATTCGCAGAGCTTAGCGATGGAGCGAGAGCCGCTCGAAGCCGTCATCTAGGTTGACCCGATGAGTTCGTTGTCCTCCGCTGACATCCGTTCCCTCGTCATTGAGGCCGTCGAGGCTGCCGCCGTTGTCATCGCCGACACAGCCACAGCCAATCGTTGGGAAGAACCCTCGTCTCTTGAGGGGATGACGGTCGGCGGGCTGTCTGCCCATCTCGTCCGCGCCGCGGGGGCGACGATCGCGTATCTCGACCGCACACCCGCCGACCGACGACCACACGACGAGCTGCTCACGCCGGTCACCTATTTCCGTGCGGCGCTCGAGGCGCCGATCCACGATCAGATCAAGAGCGTGTCTGCTGACGAGGCCGCGATCGGCCACCAGGCGATGGCCGCCACGTGCCGGCAACTTGCCGACGACATGGCCTCGAGACTTGCGGACGAGCCAGACGATCGCCTGCTGGCAGCACTTGGCGGACGGATGCTCACTCTCGACGACTTTTGCCGCACACGACTGATCGAGGTACTGCTCCACATCGATGACCTCGTGGCCAGTACCGGTGCTGACCGGCCCAACATTGACCCGCGCGGTCCGGCCGAGGTCATCGACATTTGTATGGGGATCGGCGTCGACCGCCACGGGGTCTGGGGCGTTCTGAGCGCGCTCGCCCGAACCGAACGCGCGCCTCACAACGTTTTCCCGATCTTCTAACTCGATGACTTGCTGATCCCAGGCACCACGACACCAGAAGCCACTCGTCGGCTAGCCCGGCGCCCAGAGCTGATCGGTGAGGATGCCGTTCCGCTCCTGCACGGCCTCCATCGCATCAACGATGAGGTCCTCGCGGTAGCGACGTCCGACGATCTGCACTGCGGCCGGCCGGCCTTCGACCAAGTCGACACCGAACACACCGGCTGGCAGCCCGAGATAGTTGGTGCCGCTGCTGTACATGGACGAGTCGAACACGTCCTTGAGGAGCGCAAAACTCTGGGCGTCGTCGTTCCAGTCGTAGAGCGGACGCATGAGGAATGGCGTGACGAGCAGGGGGTACTTGTCAAGAAAGAGGCTCCACTCACGGAGGTAGCGAGCCCGGTCACCCAACGCCTGCATGTAGTCGTTGCGATCGAGGATCTCGCCAAGGTCGTAGTACCACTCAAAGATCCGTTGGATCGTCTCGCTGCCATAGGCGGTCATGGCCGGCCCGAGCGAGACGTTGAGTTCGGTGATGCCGGCCCGGAACCACTCCTTGGCCGGCCCGAGGATTGACGGTGGGTCGACGTGAACCACGCGATACCCGGCATCGGCCAGCATCTCGGCACTGCGTTCGACGAGTTCGCCCATCGCCGGGTGCATGTCGTACCCGTTGCTTTCGGTCGTCACCGCGACGGTGACCGGTCCGTCAACCGCAGGACCGTCCCAGGGCAGGGGCACGTGGTTCGGGTCTCGAGGGTCGCGGGCGATCATCGCCGTGGTGGCGAGGCGAACATCGGCCGCCGTGCGGGCGATGATGCCCTGACACGACATCGTGGCGGAGAGCAACGCCCGTTCAGCAGTGGCTGTTGCGTTGAAGACCGGAACCCGGAAGCTGCTCGGCTTCACGGTGGTGGTGCCGTTCGCGAAAGCCGGGAAGCGGAGCGAGCCACCAATGTCGTTGCCGTGATGCAGCGGCCCCATCCCTGCTGCGCACGCCGAGCCGGCCCCTCCTGACGAACCACCCGGACTCGCCTCATCGTCCCACGGGTTGCGCGTCCGACCGCGAAGCGGGTTGTCGGTGGTCGCCCGCATCGAGAACTCCGGCGTGTTCGTCCGGCCGAAGATCACAGCACCGGCGTTGCGCAGGTTCGACACGAGTGGTGCGTCCTCGGACGCCATCAGGTCCGCGAACGCCGGGACGCCGTTGGTGTTCGGCGTACCCGCCTGATCGACATTTTCCTTGATCGTGACCGGCACCCCGTGAAGTGGCCCCAGCTCAGCTCCCTCGGCTACTGCCGCATCGGCGACCGC
The DNA here is from genome assembly GCA_029247365.1 of Acidimicrobiales bacterium. Taxonomy (GTDB): domain Bacteria; phylum Actinomycetota; class Acidimicrobiia; order Acidimicrobiales; family Aldehydirespiratoraceae; genus UBA11606. The sequence continues at coordinate 16,866 of JAQWLJ010000015.1, forward strand.
AGCCTCAACGCGCGCCGATTCACGGCAGTCGTAGGTGATCGCGTTGAGGTGCGGATTCCTCTCGTCGACGCGCTCAAGCACCGATTCGAGAGCTTCGGTAGCCGTGTGGTCACCGCTTCGTATTCCGGCCGCCAACTCAGTGGCGGTTCGCTGCCACAGTTCACTCATGCCGACTCCCCTCAGACGAGCCGACCGTACTCTCAGACCTCGACCCGCCGCTCGAAGACAAACTCGTGCTCGAGGTACGAGTTTGTGTGTTCGAGGCCCGGTGGGGGTGCGATGAGCTGAGCGCTCTGCAGGAGGAACCAGCCGTCGCGAAGCGCGGCGGTGCCCGTGTCGTAGGGCGGGTCGGCGCCTGGGAGGCCCGGCCCAGCACCGTCGGAGCCGTCATGGAACGCCCACGCCACGACCCCCGAGTCAAGCGACGAACCACTCCCCCACAGATAGAGAACTTGTTGCCGCCCGGTCACTGGATCAGACCATCACGATGGGCGATGCGGGTCAGGTAATGGTCGACGTCGTAGGTGTCGTCGCCGGTCAGATAGCGCCAGAGCAGCGCCCGCTGCATCTGTTCGTTTCGTGACTCGGTCACACCGTGCCACGGATGATGCGTGCGAAAGATGCGGGCGACGCTGTCGGGTTGCATCGTCGCGAACATGTGGTCGGACGGGTCGTTGTGGAGCTCATCAAGGTCGGCGGTGTTCCATAACCGCACCTGCGGGACGGTCGGGTTGAGCCGCGTCTTGTGCATCAGCCGGTCGCCAGCCCCCGGGTTGGGCTGACCTGCGTGCCAAAGACCGTGGTGGAACACCACGACGGTCCCAGCCGGGCCCGCGAACTGCTGCTCGCCCTTGATGTGTTGATAGCGGTCGAGCGACGGCAGAACCCGATGAAGGTGACTTCCGGGCACGAACCGGGTCCCGCCCTCGCCAGGGGCGACATCGTGAACGAACCAGAACAGCTGGATGTCGAAGCTCGGCGCGGTCGTGTCGGTGATTGCGTCGACGTGGAGCGGCTGGTTGTAGGTCGAACCGGCAGGAACGTGGTGGGTCCAGTCGTGGTCAAACCCCGGATCGGGGCCAACCAGCGACTCGATCATGCCGCGCACCGCAGGGAGCCGCAGGTAGTCGCCGATCGCTGACGGTGCTGGATAGCACTCGGAGAGCGGTGTCCCCGTGCTCGGCGGCTTGATGCCGCCGGGCTGGAGGCGTTCCCGGTTCAGTTGCTCAATCTCCGTGGCAGCTCGCTGGTTGATCTCATCGGGAACAATGGCGTCGAACCGGAGGAACCCGTTGGTTACGAACTCGGCCATCTGCCTGGTGGTCAACCCATGATCGATCATTGCGGACACGGGTCCTCTTGTATCGGATCCATCAGCTCTGGGCGAACCAGCGACGCCTAGCGCCGCCCCTCGAAGACGAACCCTTCGAACCCGGCCTCTGCGATCTCGGTGAGGCGATTGAAGTACATCGACCCACCAAGATGGCCGAGGAACTGCCGGGGCTTGCCCGGGATGTTCGCACCCATGTACCAGGAGTCGGTCTTGGGATAGAGGGTGCGGTTTGCGATTCCCTGGATCTCTGCATCCCAGGTGGCCTCGGCCGCTGCGGTGGCTTCGATCGCACCCAGCCCCTCGGACTCGAGGTGACGAATGCACAAATCGATCCACTTGGTCTGGAGCTCGGCGCCGAGCGGCATGGTGAAGAACACGCCGGGCGAGCCAGGTCCGTGGATCATGAAGAGGTTCGGGAATCCAGCCACGGTCATCCCGAGGCTGGTGTCGAACCGATCCGCCCACTTGTCTCGCAGCGATAGCCCTCCGCGTCCCTTCGGGTTGAGCTGCAACATCGATCCGCTGACTGCGTCGAAGCCGGTCGCAAGCACGAGCATGTCGATCGGATGCTCGGCGTCGGCGGTATGCACTGCATTGGTGGTAAATCGCTCGATGGGGTCGGTTCGCAGGTCGACGAGCGTCACGTTCGAACGGTTGTACGCCTCGAAGTAGCCGTTGTCGAGGACGAGTCGCTTGGTGCCGAACGGGTATGTCGGCATCAGTTTCGCAGCGGTCTCGGGATCATCGACGATGGCGTAGATTTTGCCGCGGACGAACTCGCCGATCTCGTCGTTGAGCGCTTCGTCGGAGTAGACACCCTGAAAGCTGTTAATGGCGAGATGCATCCCGCCTCGCTCCCACATCTCCTCGTAGCGGGCGTGCCGTTGCGTAAGGGTGTGGTCAGCGGCACTCAACTTGCTCGTCGGGAACGGCCACCCACCCCGGTGTCGCATCGACCCTCGGAGGTTGTCCCAGTTGGACCGGTACTCGGCGAGGTCTTCGGCTGGCAGCGGCCGGTTGCGCGCTGGTAACGCGTACTGCGGTGTGCGTTGGAAGACGGTGAGGTGCTTCGCAGTCATCGCGATCTGAGGGATTGCCTGGACGCCCGATGATCCAGTACCGATCACGCCGACCCGCTTGCCCTCAAAGGAGACCGGATCATGGGGCCAGCGGCCGGTGTGAAAGATGTTGCCGGCGAAGTCGTCGATCCCCGGGTAGTCGGGCTTGTTTGCAACGAACAACGCCCCAACTGCGCAGATTAAGAAGCGAGCGGTCGCCTTCTCACCCCGATCAGTTTCGACCGTCCAGTGCTGGGTTTCGTCGTTGTAGTGGGCATCGGTGACGAAGGTATCGAAGGTGATGTCGCGGCGAAGGTCGAGCCGGTCGGCAACAAACTCGACGTAGCGCAACACATCGGCCTGAGTGCTCTGGGTCTCGGGCCAGACCCACTCGTCGACGATGTCCTGGCTGAACGTGTACGCATAGAACGGGCTGCTCGGCGCGTCGACTCGCGCGCCCGGATAGCGGTTGTACCACCAGGTGCCGCCGACATCGCTTGCCCCGTCGAAGCTGTGGACCTCGAGGCCCATCTGGTCGCGGAGGTGGTGAAGCGCATAGAGCCCACCGAAGCCGGTACCGATGACAATGGCGTCGTAGGTCGTGTCGGACACGAGGCGCAAGGTACCGCGCCGCGGTTACGGTCGCTCCATGGCGACCATGGACACTGCCCAGCCGCTCGGTGCGCGACGAGAGCGTGCGCTCGGAGCTGGGGCACCGCTGTTTTACCGGGAGCCACTCCACCTCGTCCGCGGCGACGGTGTCCAACTGTTCGATCCTGCCGGCCGCCGCTACATCGACATGTACAATAACGTGCCCTGCGTCGGGCACGCGAACCCCCGGGTCGCCGAAGCGATGCGAGCGCAGCAGTCGACGCTCAATACGCACAGCCGCTACCTGCACGAGTCGATCGTGGAACTTGCGGAACGGCTGACAGGCCTCCATTCAGCGCCCGGCATGGAGAGCGTGAGCTTCGCCTGTTCCGGGACCGAAGCGGTCGACGTCGCAATGCAGATGGCAAGGGTCAGCACGGGCAACCGGGGCTTCATCGCAACGGACGCCACCTACCACGGCAACATCGGTGAGGTCGGTGGCCTCGGACAGGCGGCCCGCAACCCAGAGGCGTTCCCGGCGATCCGGACCGTCGCGTTCCCCCAGACGCTTCGCCCCATCGAGCCCGGACTCACCGAAGCTCAACTGACTGACGCCCACCTCGCCCACCTCGCCGAAGCGATCGCATCGCTCAATGCCGCTGGCCATGGCGTCGCTGGGGTCGTTCTCTGCTCGATCCAGGCCAACGAGGGTCTACCGAATATCCCGGCCGGGTTCATGGCTCGCGCGTCGGCGATGGTGAAGGCGGCCGGCGGTCTGGTGCTCGCCGACGAGGTTCAAGCCGGCTACGGACGGCCCGGCAGATGGTGGGGATACGAAATCTCCGGTCTCGAGCCCGACATCGTCATCACCGGCAAGCCAATGGGTAACGGGTTACCGCTGTCGGCTACCACCGCCAGCCACGAGATCGTCTCGGGGTGGCGGGCGCAGGCCCGCTACTTCAACACGTTTGCCTCCAGCCCTCTGCAGGGGGCGGTAGGGCTCGCCGTCCTCGACGAGATTGAGGAGCGCAAGCTCATAGAGAACGCCGAGCGAGTCGGTGCCGCCCTGAAGGCTGCACTGATGGAGCGGATCGACCCCGACCGCCGCCCCTGGATGACCGAGATCCGAGGCATCGGGCTCTTCATCGGCATCGAGATCGTCGAACCGGGCGACATGCTCGAGCCCGACGCTGATCGGGCGGTCGACCTCGTCAACCGCCTGAAGGACGCCGGCTTTCTCACGTCGAACGCAGGTGCCCGCCGCAACGTGGTGAAGATCCGTCCACCGCTCGTCTTCTCCGATGCCAATGCCGATGAGTTCTTGACCGCGTTCGATCGCGTGCTCGCCGACCTCGATGGCTGACCCCGACCTCTATCTCGCAGCCGCCGAGCTGGCGCGCGCTGCGTTCGACATCGACGATCACGACCTCGATCTAATCGTCGTCGGCGAGAACGTCACCTACTGCGCCCATCGGCCCGACTCGGCCTACGTCCTTCGACTCCACCGACCCGGCTACCACAGCCTCGAGGAACTCGATTCCGAACGGGTCTGGCTCGCAGCCCTCGCTGACACGGGTATCAGTGTGCCCGAGCCCGTCAGCGCCCCAGACGGCCGGTTTTTCATCTCCGTTGCGGTGGCACCGGGCGATGATCGGCTCGCTGGCCTGACCCGCTGGCGAGAGGGCGACGTTGTCGCCGACCTCCAACACTCGACCGACGTTCACGCGTCGATGACCGTCCCCTTTGCACAGCTCGGCGCTCTCATGGCGCAGATGCATTCGCAGGCGGTTGCCTGGGATCCGCCCGCTGGATTTATCCGCCAACGACTCGATGCCGACGGACTCGTCGGCGAGGCGCCGTTCTGGGGTCGATTCTGGGAGGCCGACGAGCTCACGCCGACGCAAGCAACAGCGCTCGACGAGGCTCGTCTCGTTGCACTCGACCGTCTCCGGCAGTGGGGTGAACCCGTCAACCGGTTCAGCGTCATCCACGCCGACTTGCACCTAGGCAACCTCCTCGTCGACCCAACCGGCGCCCTGAGCGTGATCGACTTCGACGATGCCGGCTACGGATGGCACCAGTACGACATGGCCGTTGCGCTCTTGCATATGCAAGATGCCCCCGATGCCAGCGAGGCCCGGGCTGCGTTCTTTGAGGCTTACCGGGCCACCCGCCCGATCACCGACGATGAACTCGGTTGGGTGCCGTTCTTCGAAACGGTCCGATTGATGGCGTTGATCGGCTGGAAGGCCCAGCGCCCTGAAGTCTCGTGGCCGGCCGGTCGGTTCAACGAACTCGTCGAGCAGGCCCTGGCGCGCCTCGAGGACCTCGACAACCCAGCGGGCTAAACACGTCACCGACAGCCGACTCGCGGTGCTCCCACTGCCCGAGCACGGCTCAGTCCTCCACCGCAGCGAGGTTGCGATAAAGCCGGTTCTTCCCTTCCTGCGCGCCTGAGTCGGCTCAGATGTCGTCGAAGCTGCCGCCTCGGCCCTTGCCGGAGCTGAACCGGCGGGCTCCTTCACGACTCTCGCCAGACCGCAGGGTCGCATCACCAAGCACTCCCTCGTTGTGCATCGCCACATCGAAGTCACGGTCCCATTGCTCGTACGCCGAACGCCGGTCATTGCGCATACAGGTCTGCGGGAACTGAGCGATCTGTTCGGCCAACTCGATCGCTGCCACACAAGAGGTGCCGTTTGGAACGACGGCGTTCGCAAGCCCCATCTGCTTCGCCTCGTCGGCACCGACCGCCCGACCGGTCAAGATCATGTCCATCGCGTTCGAGTGACCGATCAGCCGAGGAAGCCGGACCGTACCGCCATCAATTAGCGGCACGCCCCAGCGTCGGCAGTAGACACCGAACACGGCGTCCTCCTCCACGACGCGCAGGTCGCACCACAACGCCAGTTCGAGGCCGCCGGCGACGGCGTGGCCTGCCACTGCGGCCAGCACAGGCTTATCGAGTCGGAGGTACGACGGCCCCATCGGACCTTGCGCATTGTGGCGATCGATCGGCGCGGTTGGCGGTGGAGTCGGATCGAACGTGCCCTCGCCGACCGACTTCAGATCTGCTCCGGCACAGAAGGTGCCACTCGCTCCGGTAAGGACTGCGACCTTGAGCGAATCGTCCTTGTCGAATTCGACGAAGGCCTGTCCAAGCTTGCGGGCCGTAGCCGAGTTGACCGCGTTGCGGACCTCGGGGCGGTTGATCGTGACGACGAGGATCTCGCCTCGCCGCTCTATCAGGACGGTGTCGGTCATGGCCACTCTTTAGCCGAGAAGCGAGCGACCAGTTCACCGAGCGGGCCCTAGCCCGATGGACTCACGACCGCTGCCTCGCGCCCAAAGCTTGACAGCTGCGCCCCGATTCGATCCAGTGTCGGATGTGACAACGCCGGAAGCAACGGTCGACCCGTTCGCCGCCGACACCCCGCCCGAACTCAACGAGATCCGTGCCGGGGAGGACCTCGACTGGGGACGAATCGAGGCCTACCTTCGCGCCGAGCTACCCGACGACCTCGACATTGACGGTGATTTCAGAGTCCTCCAGTTTCCCAACGGCGCTGCGAACCTCACGTACATGATTCGGTTCGGCACCACCGAGTTGGTGCTGCGCCGACCACCGCACGGCACCCTTGCGCCGGGAGCACACGACATGCGCCGCGAGCACAAGGTGCTCTCCGTCCTGTGGCAGGTCTTCGACAAGGCACCCCGGGCGTACTTGTTCTGCGATGACCACGAGATTGCAGGCGCCGACTTTTTTGTAATGGAGCGCTGCCGCGGTGAGGTGATCCGTGGCGTGATTCCCAAGTCGATGCGCGACCAACCCGATGTCGGCCGTCGCGTCGGTTTTGCGCTGGTCGACGCGATCGCCGAGTTTCATCTGCTCGAACCTGACGAGGTCGGGTTAGGTGACCTTGGCCGACCCGACGGCTTCGTGGCCCGCCAGGTCTCGGGCTGGAAGAAACGATGGGGCCTGGTCGCCGATGCGCGCTACGACGCAGCAATGAGCAGTATTCATGCCCGCCTTGAGCGCTCGATGCCAGCCCCGCAACGCGTGAGTTTCGTGCACAACGATCTGAAGCTCGACAACTGCATGTTTGCCCCCGGTCAGCCAAACGAGCTGATCTCGTTCTTCGACTGGGACATGACGACCCTCGGCGACCCGCTGATCGATATCGGAACACTCCTCAACTACTGGCCCGAGGCCGACGACGCTCCCGACTCGCCTCGGCTCAGCCACGACGGAATGCAGCGGATGGGCCTGCCGAGCCGAGCCGACATCGCCGAACGCTACGGCGAACAGAGCGGGCTCGATGTCTCGTTTGCTCCGTGGTACGACGCGTTTGCCCAGTGGAAGACGGCCACCGTTATCCAACAGCTCCACCACCGGTGGCTGGTCGGAGCATCAACCGACCCGCGCATGGAGTTCGTCGCTGCTCGGCTTCCTGACCTCATCGAAGGCGCCACCGTGCTGCTCGATGATCTCGAGGCCTAGTCGCCGCTACTCCTCCACGAGAGTCGTCGTGGTCGTCGGCGGCGGCTCAGACGTCGTGGTCGTCGGCGGCGGCTCAGACGTCGTGGTCGTCGGCGGCGGCTCAGACGTCGTGGTCGTCGGCGGCGGCTCAGACGTCGTGGTCGTCGGCGGCGGCTCAGGCGACGAGGGATACGGCAACACACCAATGTGCAGGTGGTCGTGGTGCACCTCGTCGGTAAAGGTGCGGGCAACCGCGTCCGGGAACAGCCATGGGCTCCCAAACTCCTTGATGTCATAGCGCCACACGACCCACTCCGAAAGTACGTAGAAGTACGACGATGACGGCTCGTGCGAGTCGATCACGAGCTCGGATTCGAGCTTGTAGATATCGACGGCACGCCCAACCGAGTGGTTACTCACCCGGTTGGTGCCGAAGACGTTGTAGGAGTGCCCGGTCTGGAGCACGACGACCGCGTAGGGCGTACGGTCTGCAATGTCGAGCATCACTTGCAACAACTGCAGATTGATGTAGCCGTTGTAGATGTCCCAGGCACCCGTATCAGGCAGATCGATGCGTGGATGATCGACAACAGCTGCGGCGAGTGGATGGAGGTCGGCGGGCCGTTCAACCGGGCTGCCACCGGTAGAAGCGATCGTTTCGAGCTCCCACCCCTTCGTTGCAGATCCAGCGAGGCGGACTTCCATTGTTCGGGTCTCAACTCGCTCTGGGGCGGTGCTGCCCTCGCGACCGAGATCCTGGCGGATCACGACGATCATCGAGATCCGACCGTCGCGATGACCGCCCATCTGGACGTACTCGACCGTGCCGCGCGACCACATACCCGGGTGATGCACCGCCTGCACCTCGACGACCATCGCGTCAAAAAAGTCCGGCTCGACCGGCGGTACGGTCGCCAGTACGTCGTCGAGCGACGAATCGACCTCGTACGTAGTGATGATCTGCGTCACCAGTGCCCCAAGGTGTTTCGCTTCGGGTTGAACCTCATTGGCAGTAGGTTCAAATGGCTCGGGATAGGCGGGTAACGGGGGCTCTTCGACGGGCTGGTCGGATCCACTGACGTCGTCGTCGGAATCCTCGTCGCGTGTCTCGAGGATGCTGCTGGTAGGGGCAGGCTGATCCAAGACGGCAGCATCACCCTCGAGACCGGAGGCGGTTAGGTCTCCGCCGCCGCCGACCCTCACGACGGCGAGCGCAATCAGCACGATGATGTTGAGCGCGCCTACAGAGAAAACAAGTTTCTTCAGGAGGGCATCCGTTGCGCTGGAGCGCAGTTCGTCACCGGCAGCGCTCGACCGAGCCCTGCGGTTGGCATCAAACGTCGTGATTGGGCGCTCGACGAGGTGCCAAGAGACAAGGGTGGCGATGACCGTAAAAATCGCCGCACTCCATAGCGGGATATCAGAGCGAACGAACACGTAGTGCCAAAGGAAAACCCCGAAGGAGACCTCGGCGACCGCGAGCAGGATGCGATTCTCCAACCACACAGGCGCTGTCTTTGCGTACTCGAGTGCAACGGCGGACAAGCCGAGTGCCAGGAAGCCGCCCCACAAAATCATGCTGCCCGTGTTGCCGAACACGGGCAGCAACATCAGGCCGAGCAACGCCGGAATCGACCACTCGGCTAGCGGGAGCTTTGGGAGCTTCGCCACCGCCAAGAAGCAGCCGACCATGAGTGCGGCCGCGTTGGTGTCGCTTGCGTTGTACACCCACCCTGGCGACATCACCTCGATCGCGATCGCGCGCCACACGATGGCGATGACGGCGAGACCGCCGATGATATGGACTCGACGGTTGGCCGGGATGGCCTTCATCACCAGTGGCCACAGCACGTAGAAGTGGAAAATCACGGCGATGAACCATGTGTGGGTCAGGCGGCCAAGGGTGACCCCCTCGGTGCGGGCGTAGTTGGCGTAGAAGCCGATGGCCGGCTGCACCTGCGACCACGCCGTCCCAATCACCAACATCGCCAGACAGACGACAAAAACCGCCGGCACCAATCGCACGAAACGCTTGCGATAGAACCCCAGCAGATTGAGGCCGCCGGTCGCATCCATCTCGGCGCAAATCGCGCTGGTAATCACGAACCCTGACAGCACGAAGAACAGCGGAACACCCCAATGCCCTGCCGGAACCACCTGGTTGTCGACGTGATATGCGACAACCATCGCGATTGCGACCGTTCGCAGTCCATCGAGAGCGGGAATCCGTCCCGTCACCGTGCTCTTTGTCACAACTGCTTCATCATCGCATTTCCGCTGATGATCAAGCGGTAGCCCACAAGCGAATTCGTGGACAGCTACACCAAAAATGTGCCCACGATGTCTGGCCCTTTCGGCACTGCTGACAGCCATTTCGTTCGCGAGCCGTATGCCCACCTACCCTCCGGCGGTGACCCGCCCCGTCTCGGACCGAATGATCGCCTTGACACTCGCGCTTGTCCCGTTCTCCTCGATCGGTCTGGCCCGGTTCGCATTCAGCCTGGTGTTGCCGGCGATGCGAGACGAGCTGGACTGGTCGTACTTCGACGGCGGGCTCGCAACTACCGCTAATGCTGCCGGCTACCTTGCAGGAGCGATTTTTGGCGCACGAGCGGCTCGGCGCTTCGGCGACCGGGCGGTGATCGTGTGGGGAAGTGCCGGTATGGCGCTCACACTCTTCGCTACTGCGGCCACCGACCTCTTTCTTGCGATCCTCATCTTCCGGTTCGGTGCCGGTCTGTTCGGCGGGTTGGCGTTCGTCGCCGGCGGCACGTTGGCCACGCAGCTGTCGAAGACAACCGTGCCCTCGGCTCTCGTCTGGTTCCCGGGTGGCGCGGGCCTTGCGATCTTGCTTACTGCGCTCGGCCTCCCGCCCGTCGAGGACGCGTTCGGCGGGTGGCGATCGGGCTGGCTCGTGCTCGGCGGCGTCGCATTGGTCGCAACAGGGATTCTCGCAACCATCGTCCCCGAGCACCGCGCTGATCACGTGGTCCAGACGGCGACGCTCGTCGACCGCATTCGGGGCCTCGAAATCTCCTATGCCCTGTTTGGGCTCGGCTATATCTCGTATGCCACGTTTGTCGTCGCGTTCGTTCGCGACGGGGACGCCGACGTGTCGACTGTTGTATTCTGGGCGACACTCGGAACGGCAACCGTTGTCGGCTCGTTCGTCTGGCCGGCGCTCTTTGCTCACTACACGGCAGGTGCCGTGTACCCAATCACACTCGTCGTCTGTGCAGCAGGCGTGGCGTTGATCATTATCGACCGCTCCACGATCAGCGCCCTCGTGTCGGCATCGCTGTTCGGGGTCAGTGCCCTGGCCGTGGTGAGCGGCGTGAACGCGGCTGCGCGCGATCGAGTGCAGCCCGAGAGCTGGGGTGGGGCCATCGGGCGGCTCACAGCAACGTTCGGCGTGGGCCAGATGCTCGGTCCGCTCCTCGGCGGCTCACTGGGGGACACAAGTCGCGGCCTTCAACTCGGACTGGCTGCATCCGCCGCGATCCTTGCGGTGGGCGCGCTGGTGGCGTTCGTCGATCGAAACCGCAATCGACCGGTGGCCTGATCGACGGACAGCTAGGCGGGTGCGTCGCCGGCGACCACGGCGCGGTACATAACGCGCCGTTCGCTGTAGTCACGAATCGGGGCATGCATCACCGAACGGTTGTCCCACAGCACCAAATCGCCGACCTCCCAGTCGTGGCGGTACGTGAACTCGGGCTGGGTGGCATGCAGGACCGTGCGGAGGATAAGTTCGCAGCCGGCGGCGTCGTCCATCCCTTCGATCGTCTTGGTAAACGGCATGTTGACGTACAACGCCTTGCGACCCGTCTCGTCGTGGGTGCGGATCGCAGGGTGCAGCGTTACCGGCATGTCGGGGTTGAAGACCTTGCCGGAGTGCCATGCCATCGCGTCGTCGAGCTGCGATCGCAGATGTTCGGGGAACGCGTCGTACGCCAGATGCTGGTTGGCAAAGATCGTCCCACCACCTTCTGATGGCAGCTTTCGGGCCTGCAGCATCGTGATTTTCGGTGGGGTTGGGTGCCAGGTCATGTCGGAGTGCCAAAAGCCGAGCCGATCGTCACCCTCGCCTTCGGACATGATGAGCTGGATGAACGGTGTCTGATCGACCCGGGTTGCCGGGTGTTCGAGCAGGTCACCCCAGGCGCGTGCAAAGCGCTCGAGTTCGTCGATGGCAAGCTTCTCGCCTGGGATCACAAGGACGTGGTGCTCGAGCAGTATCGGCAGGAGCAACTTGCGAACCTCGTCAGGTTCCATCGTGCGGAGGTCGAGACCCTCAACTCGGGCGCCGAGGTTGACCCCCGCCTTCGTGATCGTCAGCTGCGTCATCGTTGTGCTCCTCGATTAATCATCGCGTCGAGTTCTCGTGTTCACGTCGGGTAGTTCCCGAGTTGAACGAAGCGGAGTATTTTCATACACTACGCAATTACTTATGGCAGAAGCAAACCCCGCTCCAACGACCTCGGCGCAACCGGGGCACGAACCATCCAAGCTTGCGTCCCTGCCAAAGGCCCCGGCCAGCGTGCTGGTCAGCCCGGGCGTGTGGATACTCGCTGCGCAAGGCAACGCGCTCGCAATCGAGACCGCCGACGGCGTGGTGCTCGTCGACTCCGGACGGGGTGGACAGATGACCGCTGGGATGATTGCCGAGCTGCGCACGCTCACCGAAGCGCCCGTAACGACAATCTGTTATTCACACGGCCATGTCGGCTACAACGCCGGTCTGCCCCAGTGGGTCGACCACAACGCCGAGCGGGGCGATGCGCCGCCTCGCATCATTGCCCACCGCAACCTGCCGCTGCGCTACGACCGCTACCGCGAGACCGAGGGCTACCAGGCGATCCTCAACGAGATGCAGTTCCCCGGCATCAGTAAGCGGTTCGACCCACGCAAGATCGACCCCACCGAGACATTCGACGACCACCTCGTTGTGTCGGCGTCACCCCGCGTTGAGTTATTGTGGGCTCCGTCAGAGACCGACGATGCCATCTCGGTGTGGCTGCCGGAGACCCGCACGCTCTACACGGGGCCTGCGGTACCCGCCGACTTCATCCCCAACGTCGGTACTCCGCAGCGGTCGCTTCGACTGACCGGCCGATGGGCCAACACGTTGGACCGATTGATCGAGCTTCGTCCCGAGGTCCTGGTCATCGAGTTTGGTCCGTTCGTGACCGGCGAAGATCTCATTCAGGAGCGGCTCTCCACGACCGCAAACGCACTGCGCTGGCTTCGACGCGAGGTCGTCGACCGCCTCAACCGTGGGCTGAACGAGCGCGACATCCTCGCTGACCTCGACTACCCCGACGAGGTCTTTGGCTACCCATGGCTCACCTGGGCCTACGGCAGTCCCGAGTACATCGTCCGTGATCTCGTTCGGGAGGAGAGCGGTTGGTGGGATCGGAACCCGACCACGCTGCACCCGTCGGCCCCCGCCGATGTTGCCCGGGCGACCTTTGATGCGATCGCAGACCCGGGCGCGGTCATCGCGCAAGCAGAGGCGCTGGCCGAGCGCGGAGACCCCCAACTGGCCATGCACGTGATCGACCTCGTCGCGCTCGGCCCCGATGACGAGCCCGCCGTGGTCCGGGCCCGCTCGGTCAAGTCTGACCTGTGCCGGTCCCGGTCAAAGCAGATCGCCCCTTACCCGAGCAAGGGGCTCTACAAGTCGAGCGGTATCCGCCTCAAGCAAGGCGTCATCTCCTGGGAAGGCGTCATCGAATGAGCGAAGGAAAGCCAAATCTGCTCTTCCTCTACGCCGATCAGCACCGCGCCGACGTGATGGGGTGCGCCGGCAACGACATCGTCGTCACACCGCACCTCGATCGCCTGGCGGGCGAAGGCGTGCGGTTCGATCAGGCGTGGACCGAGAGCCCTATCTGTCAGCCTGCGCGTGCGTCGCTTCTCACCGGCCGTTTCCCAAGCGACCATGGCGTACTCGGCAACTTCGCCGGCGACTGCCAGCCCGACTGGGACGTCTTCCCTCGCCGCTTGCAGCAGGCCGGCTACACCACGGCCTCGATCGGCAAAACCCACTTCGACTCGTGGCCGATGGGCGCCGAGCCTGGCACACCCGCGCCCACCGAGGAGTGGATCGGCAGCTTCGGCTTCGACCACGTTGTCGAGGAGTTCGACCGGTACGTCCACCTGTTCGACGTCGACACGCCGTACATGTCGTTCCTGCGCAGGCATGGTGCGCTCGAGCTGTACCAGGACGTCATTCGCGACAACTTCCGCGCCGGTGACAAGCACTGGAACGCCATCACCTCTCCCCTGCCCCAAGAACTCGATCTCACCAGTTTTCTCGCTGACGAAGCCGAGCAGTGGCTCGCGACGCGACCAGCCAACCAACCGTGGTTCCTTCAACTGTCGTTCGTGCAGCCCCACGTCCCGCTGATCGGCGACCCGATTTGGGCCGAACACTACGCGGGAGCACAGATTGAGCGGACTGCGAGAACCGAACCCACAACCGAAAACGAAGCCTGGGCACAGCAACTCGCCTTCATGCGTCGCCACTCCCACAGCGACCTCCTCACCGACGAGTTCGTGCTCGCCGGAGCCCGCCAGTACTACGCAATGGTCTCGCTGATCGATCAGCGCATCGGCAATCTGATCGCTCAGCTCGAGCGCTCGGGTCAACTCGACAACACCTGGATCATCTACTGCGCCGATCATGGCGAAATGCTTGGCGACCACGGCGTCATGGCGAAGATGAACTTCTATCGATCGTCGGTACGGGTACCGCTGATCATCCGGCCGCCCGGGGGCACCGACGGCCGGGTCGAGACGTCGCCCGTGCAGGCATTCGACGTCGCCGCGACGCTGCTCGACGCAGGGCGAGCGACCCCACTCGACGGCTCGACCGCCCGGTCACTCACCCCGATGGTCAGCGGCAATGCGGCGACGGCCCGAGACGCCGCGGTGAGCATGATTCGCATGCGGCCGGACCTCACGACGTGGCAGGCCGTCACCAATGGTCGATGGCGAGCGACGTTCAGCGCCGACACCGGCGCGGCGGTCGAATTGTTCGATCTCGTCGACGATCCCGATGAGGCCACTAACCGTGTGGACGATCCCGGTGCAGCTGATGATCTCGCCCGTATGGCCGACCTGCTGGCCTCCACGCTCGGGGCGACATGACGTGTGTCGACGGACGTATCGCTCGCGGCGAACGCACACGGAAGGCCGTGGTAGGCGCGCTCCTCTCGCTCTACGAGGAGAACAACCTCACGCCGACTATCGACGACATCGCGTCACGCGTCGGCATGACTTCGAGGACGATCTACCACCACTTCGCGGACCACGAGGCGATCGCTGAAGCGTTGCGTGAACATCAACGTCCCTTGATCGCGCCGCACCTCGCCGCCCAGCCCTCGGGCACGCTCGACGCTCGCGTCCAGGGTCTCATCGCTCAGCGAGCAGAGCTCTTCGAGCTCGTTGCACCGGTCCGTCGAGCAGCCCTCGCAAACATGCACCGGTCGGCGCGCATGCGAAAGAGCCAAGCCGGCATGGCGTCCCGGCTTCGTCGACAGGTGGCAACCACCTTCGACACCGAACTCTCGCAGCTCGACGACGACCTCAGGGCGGAGACGCTCGAGATCCTCGACCTCTACCTCAGCTGGGACACGTGGGAACGACTCCGGCGTTGGCAACGACTGTCGGTTACCAGATCGAAGGCCCTGGTCCGCGGTCTCGTCAGCGAGACTCTCACTCCACCGGTTTGATCTCGGGCGCCTCGGTCAGGTCCCGTGAGCGCCGGGGCAGCCACTGCACGAGGCGCTCCATCGGCAGCAGCGGCGCCAGCGCAACGCCGAGGAGCTGATACGGGAACAGAATCGCCATGAAGACGGTGATGGCGACGTGGAAGCCGAACGCCATCACACTCCAGCCCAACGCCCAACGGCGGCCGAGCAGGGCAAGCGGGGCGCCGAGTTCGACTACCATTGTGGCGACCGCAGCGGGACCAAGCAGCCAACCCTGGCGAAGGAACCAGCCCGCGAACGGCGACGAGACATCGCCGAGCAGCTCCTTTCGGGCGTTATCGAACGCGATCTGATGGCGCAGCACATCACCGTCAAGCCAGGCCAAGCCGCTGATCCGGAGCTTGGCAACGCCCGCGACCACATACGTCCCCACGGTGAGGACGGCCATTGCATCAACCGCCCAACGCCGGTCGCTGCGGGTGTACGCAGCGACGGCGAGCACCACCAAGTGGAGCGCCACGAGGTTCTCGGTGTGGAAGAGCTGACCCCACGAGTTCCGATAGGTCGTCACCACCAGAAACGCGAACGCCGCGACCGGGCCGCTGATCGTCGGGAAACGACCCAGCGCGAACACGGCGCAGCTGACCGGCGTGGCGATGACCAAGCCGATCAGCACCAAATCAGGAAGGGGGCCGTCGAGCAGCCCGAGTGGGCCGACCGGATCGAACCGACGGTCGGCAAAGGCGAGCGGGTCGAGTAGGGCCGGTGCCCGTACCGCACTCCAGACTGCGGCGTAGGCAGCGACAAGGAATCGCAAAACGGCAAGTCGGCGCTCGGTGACGTCAGCCGACACAGCGTGCCTTCACGTCGATGCCGCTCGGCTCGACGCCGGCGGTGATGAAGGCGACAACATCGACAGTCTCGACCCGCACATCGACCGTTCGACCCGGACCGAGTCGTTCGGCGATCTCTCCGCAGAGCAGCTCGGCTTCACCGAGAGCGATCGAACGCTTGACGGTGACCGAGGCGAGGATCACCTCGTCCGTGCCGGCGATCAACTTCGGCGAGAGGCGCACAGCGTCGCCGTCGACATCGACCTCCACCGCGGTCGCAATGTCGTGTTCGACGCCACGATCGAACGCAAACATGGGGTAGGTCGACAGTGGGTAGGTGTCGTTGGTGGGCTCTCGAAGCATCGGCGATACGACGACCACCGCGGCCACGACCGGACCAGCAATTCGGAGGCGGAAGCGCACAGCCGCATCGTAGGTTGGCAGGTCGCTAGCGTGCGGGCGTGCATTCCGTCGGAGCGAGAGTGGCAGTGTCGCTATTGGGGTGGGTGCTGGTGTTGGGCCTGGTCGTGGTTGCGGTGCACCCGGAGGGATGCCGCCGACCCTCCAACGACGAAATCCGCACGTCAGCCGAGGCGGCGGTCGTCTGGTTCGCTGCCAACCTCGGCGACGACGGCCGCTTCGTTTACCGCTACGACCGCGACCGCGCAACCGAAGAGGCCGGGTACAACGATCCCCGCCACGCCGGCGTGATGTTCTCGCTGTGGCAGGCTGCCGGTAGCGACATCGACGGCGCCGCAGAAACAGCCGAGCTCGCGTTCGAACGCGTGGAGCGGCTGATCGTGGACACGCCGGTCGGCCCGGCGTTCGGGCGAGGAGAATCGGTGCGAAGCGGTGCGACCGCACTGCTCGCCTCCGCGTTGGACGAACGACGACGTGTGACGGGCGCGACCGATCTCGACGAGCTGATCGTGGACTTCGGCCAGACGCTCATCGGCGTGGTCAACCCCGACGGGTCGGTCAGTGCGGGCATTCACGTCGAGGACGGCCCCGACGACACTCGGTCGCCGTTCTTCACCGGCGAGGTGATGTGGGCGCTCGCACGCCTCCATCTGAGCTTCCCCGACAAAGGGTTCGACGAGGCGGCCCTTCGGATCCGCCGGTATCTCGTCGAGGACCGTGACCGCACCGAGCAGCCATGGCCAATCGTCTCAGACCACTGGGGGGCGTACGGCTTCGAGACGATGGGACGCTGGCCCTCACCACCGCCGGTCACCGAGGCCGAGGAGGCTTGGCTCGACCGCCAGTTCGGATTGTTCGGGCTGCAGGTTCGCTACGAGAGCCAGCGGCAGGGGGGCGTCACGGGGCTGACCCGTGGTCCGATCGCGCTGGCGGCCGGCGTCGGCACCCTCGGCGAGGGACTCGGGAACCACGCGCTCGATCTGCACCGACGAGCCGCACGACTCGACGACCTCTCGCAGCTTGTCGAGCGGGCCGACTGCGCTGCCGGATTGCTGGTCGATCGCCAGATTAATGCGAACGCATCGACCACCGACCTCGAGCCGAAGCGCACGTTCGGCGCGTGGTTTCGGCTCGGCGATACCCAGATGGACGACCAGCAGCACGCGTTGAGTGCCCTGCTGCTTCTGCTCGATGTACGAGCGACGATCGGAGCGACCCCATGACGACCACCCTGCTGTTCCTCGCCCTCCTCGCCGCGGCGAACCCGATTCGGGTCCACGCGGTGCGGCCCGGCGTGGTTACACCTCAGGTACTCGCCTTCGCCAGCGCGACTGTGCTTGCCTTGGGCGCCGCGTTCGCGTTGCTCTCAGGCCCGATGCTCGGCCTCGTCGACGTGTCGGTGTCGTCGGCTCGGATCGCCGCTGGTGTTGCGCTAATCGTGGTCTCGGTCAGGGATGCGATCGGTCCAGTGCCGCAACCCAAACCCTCTCTCGTCGGACATCGAACCGGGATCGTCCCGGTGGCATTTCCCGCAGCGTTGACCCCGCCCACCGCGCTGCTGATGATCGCGGCTGGAGCCGACCGCGGCGTCGGTCTCGCTGTCGCCGTCTTGGCGGGCGTTCTCGTGGTCGTGCTGGCCGCTCTTTGCAGTCCCCGTCTCCGCGGCCTTCGACCACTTCTGGCCGCTACCGGTGCTGGAGGAGTGGCGGTTGGCGTTCTTGTGGCGATGGACGGTGTCCTCGCGATCTGAGCACTCCCGCCCAGTTCGACGCGGCCGCAACGTGCGAGCGGTTGCGGCGCTCAGAGCGGCGGTAGTCTCCACGCAGCTTCCGGGAGGACAACACATGACCGAGTTCGACGGCGCCGACCCGCGAGTCACCCGAGGCCAATCGGTTCGCCGCGCGGTGCTCGGTGATGACTACGTCACTTCGGTCAGCGCACCGCAAACCGAAGCCCGCGCCGCACTCCAAGCGTTGGTGGCCGGCGCCGCCTGGGGCACCGTCTGGGCACGCGACGACAAGCTGTCGCGCCGCGACCGCAGCCTCATCAACGTCGCCCTGCTTGCCGCCCTCAACCGGCCCCACGAGCTTGGACTGCATATTTCTGGTGCATTGAACAACGGTCTGAGCCCCGCTGAGATCGAGGAGGCACTGCTCCACATTGGGCCGTATGCGGGTCTGCCGGCTGCGATCGACGGCTTTCGGGTTGCCGGCCCGATCCTCGACGAGCACGAGGGCGGTCAGCACGCCAGCGAGGCGTAGTCGGTAGCGCCGTGCTCGAAGCGAACGAGGCCGGCTGCAGCCCACCCAGCTACAGTCTCGACCCGTGACACTCTCGGACCGGTCGATCGGGTGGTTGCGGTATCTACACCGCAAGGCGAACACGTCCGACAACTGGGATCGGGGCGGACACCCACACCTACACTGGGACGATCGGTCCGACCCGCCGATGGCGAGCTGGCATCGGTTCGATCTCGTCGACTCGTCGTATGCCATGGGATTGCTTGCCCACCGCACACCGGCGTGGACCGAACCCTATGTCGCCATTCTCGACCAGTTGATCGAGCGTCACACCGGCTGGTGGTCTGCTGCCGACTGGCTCACCCAGTTCGGCCCCGATCCCGATCGTGCCGACTACCCCGACGCCTTCCGCGGCCTGATCCCGCCGCAGCTCTGGGGCGACTACGACGTCCCCGGCTGGACGGCGAACGGCACTGAACCCTGGGGCGTGCAGATGGATCCAGTGGCCGCTGATGGGATGCTGTTCTACAAGGGCTTCTTCCTCGTGTTGCTCGGTATTCGATCGATGATCGCCGACGATGATCGCTGGAACGAGCCGTTCGACATGATCCGCGATGGCGACAACACATTCACGTGGACGCACTCCGGCATTGCCGAGCACCTCACCCAGCAGTGGCTGGCCGCACCGATTGGCTGCCATTGAGAGAACACCAAGATCTGGCCATTTTGACTGGCCGGAGCGGGCCTCGGTCTGAGGCTCCATGACAACCGACACGGCACCACCCACCACGCCGAGGCCTTCAAACCCTGGTGGCGGTACGCCCGCGAGCACTACCTCGACCTTGACCGCGACCCGCCGACCGAAACGACGCTCTACTACGACCCGATTCTCGACGTGCACCATCGACTACCGGTGTCGATGGCCTTGACAACTGCGTACTACGCCGCTCCCCAGGCCCCCGACGACGCCCGCCGGCTGTTCGAGGCCGCCTTCGCCTCCGTAGCGCTCGGCGGCGATATCTCGCTTCCAATCCGTGCATCCCGGGGCTACGGCTCGTCGCTGGTGCTCGCCCGTGAGTGGGGGATGCATGATCTCGAAAATCGGCTTGTTACCGCGATCGAAGCGTCGTACGAACCGACCTGGGACACCTTGTCCGGTGAGTTCACCTGGGGCCTCGGGCTCGGGGAGGAGCACCCTCGCGGCCAATACAACGCCTTCCTCGCCGCGGCCGAAGCTGCGGGGCCCGGCCGATGGGAGCGTCTGTCCGCGGCGCCACTCGAGCGCCAACCACAAGTCGTCGGCGTCGACTTCCCAAACGTCGCGCTGCGGGTCGCCGAGTGGCGCAACGGCTCGCTCCACCTCGAACTTGACGTGCGCGACGAGGACCCAGCGTCGAGGACTACCTTCCGGATCGTCGGCGCCGAGCCTCGAGTCTGGGAAATGACCGGCATCGACGGCGCCACGCTCGAGCACACAGCCCATTCCGTCATCGTGCGGGTCCCCAAGGTCAGCGGCGAACTGACCTTCACTCGCGGCAGCTACTGACGGCGGAAACGAAGACCGTCTCTCCGACGAGGCGATAATCGATGGCGGCGCTTCACTACTGGGATGCTGCGCCCATCGACGATTCGCGTGTCTCGAGGGCCACAACTCACCAGTTTGCCGAGAGCCGATCATCACACCAGCGATGACCCGTGGGCTGGAGAACGAGCCAGCCCCGGTCGCGCCGAGTGCGAGCGCTGGACTGAAGGCGATCACTACACAGATCACAAAGAGCCGCTGAACCAGAAGTTCTGATGGGTTTGCCGAACATTTCTCTCGGCAGATCGACAACAAAACCAAGGCATTTTTATTCTGGCACATGGGCTACGACAGGGATAGACGCGCCAAACGCCTAGCCGGACCCAGCTGCAGTAGCCGTTCAACAGAGCAGGAAACCGGGTTGGGTGGTGAGAATGTGGGCTGTGCTCGTCTTCA
>JAQWLJ010000029.1 GCA_029247365.1 Acidimicrobiales bacterium
CATGATCGTGAACGCGGTGAGCAGCACGACCGTGACAGTCGTCCAGGTGGTGAACAGCCCTTTGCGGTCGACCCGGTCGGACCACGCCCCCGCCGCCGCGGAGAACAACATCGCAGGGAGTCCGAGCAGACCCGCGACAATGCCCTCGGCTGCAGTCCAGTCGGTAAGTGTCACCACCAGCCATACGAAGGTGAAACGCATGGTTCCACCAATGCCGGCCAGGCAGGTTTGCGCCAACCAGAAGCCGCGAAAGTCGCGATCGGCGAGGAGCTCGCGGGCGGGGCTGGGCACTGCCCGACATTACGGTCTAGAAGGCCGCCTCGACGATTTCGATCGATGGACCGCTGACGGTCGCCACGTCGAAGCGGAGTCGGCCTCGACGGTCGTGGGTGTCGAGCCACGACATAGCGGTACGGCGCAAGAATCGTTGCTTGCAGCTGTCGACCGCCTCGAGTCCAGAGCCGAACCGGTCGCTCGACCGGGTCTTCACCTCGCAGAACACGATCTCGTCGTCTTTTGCGACCACGAGGTCGAGTTCGCCTCCGCGCACCCGCCAGTTCTGGTCGAGCACGACGTAGCCGGCAGACTCGTAGTGCCGCGCCACCCGTGATTTGTCTTCGCCTCGAGCCG
This sequence comes from Acidimicrobiales bacterium, assembly GCA_029247365.1. Lineage (GTDB taxonomy): Bacteria > Actinomycetota > Acidimicrobiia > Acidimicrobiales > Aldehydirespiratoraceae > UBA11606. Next base: position 631 of record JAQWLJ010000029.1, read on the forward strand.
TCATGGTGCCGAAGCTACGAGCCGGGTACGACACCCTTCGGGGGGGGTGAAGAACACCACCGTCGGCTTCGATCTCCGGCGGAGAGAGAAGATTCGAGAACCCAAGCGGACGGGTGCGCGGAGCCACGCCAACGAGGGGTGGTTTGGTTCACACGCTACGGCTGATGCGTGGCTCGACTCGCTGCGGAGCCCGCCGATCAGCTGAAGCGCTTTTCCTTAACCTTGGCGGCCTTACCGATGCGGTCGCGCAGGTAGTAGAGCTTGGCACGACGCACGTCGCCTCGAGCACCTACCTCGATCTTTTCGACGATCGGGGTGTGCAGCGGGAAGGTGCGTTCGACACCGACGCTGAAGCTGAGCTTGCGGACGGTGAAGGTCTCGCGCACACCGGCGCCTTGGCGACGAATCACGACGCCTTCGAAGACCTGGGTGCGCTCACGGTTGCCCTCGATCACGCGGACGTGCACCTTGAGGGTGTCGCCCGGCGCGAAGTCGGGGATGTCGTCCCGGAGGCTGAGGTTGTCGACGAGATCGGTGGGCTGCATGGCTGCCTCGGTGTGATGATGCGAACGTTCGAAGGCGGGGTCACAGGACCCGGACCGAAGCATGAGTCTAGGGGCACAGATCCCGACTACCACTCGCGATGGACGCTACGACAGTTCGATCTCGAACTCGTCGAGCACCTGCTGTTCGGCGTCAGTGAGGCCGCCGCGGGCGTCGAGCAGGTCGGGGCGTTTGCGCGCTGTGCGTTCAATGGCTTTGGCAAGCCGCCAGCGGTCGACCTTCGCGTGATCACCAGACCGCAAGACATCGGGGATGTCCCAGCCACGGAACTCTGCTGGGCGGGTGTAGTGCGGGTATTCGAGCAGGCCTTGAGCGAAGGACTCGTCATCGATGGACGCTGCATTTCCAAGCACGCCAGGAACCAGTCGGCCGACGGCCTCAATAATGAGTGCGGCGGCGATCTCTCCCCCGGCGAGAACGAAGTCACCCACCGAGATCTCGCCATCGCAGAGGTGCTCGCGGACGCGCTCGTCGACACCTTCGTAACGGCCACAGAGCAGCGAGAATCCGTCGAGCTGAGACAGCTCGTGGGCCATGGTCTGGTCGAAGCGGCGGCCAGCCGGCGACAGGTAGTAGAGCGGGCGTGGTGGGTCGACAGCCTCGACCGCGCCAAACAGCGGTTCGGGTTTCATCACCATGCCGGCGCCGCCGCCGAAGGGCGCGTCGTCGACGGTCTGGTGCACGTCGATAGTCGTCTGACGCAGATCATGGACCCGAATGTCCAGGTGACGGTCTCGGCGGCCGCGGCCGATGACCGACTGGTCGGCGTTGTGGTCGACCATCTCCGGGAAGATCGAGAATACGTCGATCCTCATCCGTCGACGTCTCGTTCCGAGGCCGCTTCGTCAAGATCGAAAAGGCCGACGGGTACGTCGACCCGGATCTCTTCACCGGCGATGTGCGACACGATGAAGCGGGCCGGAACCAGCGAACCAGAGTCCAGTTCGAGCAGATCAGAGGCGGGGTTGTCGAGCACGCGTTCGACCGCGCCGTGCGCAACGCCCGCCTGATCGATGACGGTCGCACCGATCAACTCGTGGACCCACAGCTCATCGGGATCGTCGATCGGTTCAGCCGACAACACCACGTTGCGGAGCGCCTCGGCCTGGTCACGATGGTTCACACCAACGAACTGCACGAGCCAGCCGCCTTTGTGCGGACGCGACGAACGAACCTCAAGAGTTCCGTTCGTTGCGTCGAGCACCGACCCCGGGTCGAGGCGCTCGGTTCGATTGGAGGTGAGCAGCACGTTCACTTCGCCTCGCACGCCGTGCGGGCGGGTGATGCGGCCGATCTCGAGCACGTCAGTCGACGAACTCAACCTCGATCGAGGTGACGTCGTCGTCGACACCAGCGGCGCGCACGACGGTGCGGATCGCACCGGCCACACGGCCACGTTTGCCGATGACACGACCCATGTCGCCGTCGCCGACCGTCACGTCGAGGCGGATACCGCCCTCGGTCTCGGACTGGGCAACGCTCACCGCGTCGGGGTTGTCGACCAACTGCTTGACGACGTACTCGCAGACCGCAACCGCGGCGTCAGCGCTCACTCGTCGCCCTCGCTGGCTTCGTCGTCACTCTCGTCGGCCGCTGGGGCCTCGGCCTCTGCGGCAGCGTCAGCTTCCTTTTCGAGCTGCTTCTTGGACTTGCGGGGCGCACGCTCGGGAACCGCGGCATCGACGGCGTCGCCGGTGTGCTCGGTCCAGGCGCCGGAGATCTTCAGGAGCTTCTCCACCCGATCGGTCGGCTGGGCGCCCTTGGAGAGCCAGTGAACGGCCCGCTCGTTGTCGATGTTGATAACCGACGGGTCCTGGCGGGGCTCATAGGTCCCGATGATCTCGATAAAACGGCCGTTGCGCGGGGAACGCGAATCGGCGGCGACGACACGGTAGGTGGGCTGCTTTTTCTTGCCCATCCGCATTAGGCGGAGCTTGACGGCCATGAGGTGAATCTCTTCTTCTGGGATCGCTGGGTGAAACTTCGCTCGGGCGCGACGGAGGCCCGGAACAACTCGCCCATTCAATCTGGACGAGGGCGCCGAACCAACCTGCGAGCAAGGACTAACGAGGACCATGACTCAGGAAGGGGTCCGGTCCGCTACACCTCAACTCGGCGAGTTCTGTGTGACTTCCGGCATGGAACACACTGCAGAGACCCGAAGCGACCCTGGCGGGCTCGCGCCGGTCTACCTAACCCCGGCCGAGGAAGTCAGAGAGGTCGGGGGGCCCGTCGCTGTCGAGACCAGGCAAGGTGAGGGCGTCTTTCGGAATCTTCGCCGGGCCCTTCTCGGTGACCCGCCCGCCGGAGGCCTTGCGGCGCCCACTCTTCTGCTTGCCTTTCTTGCCCTTGCCCTTGCGGTTCGATGTGTTCTGCTTCTTGGTGCCGAACCCGGCGAACTGCTTCATCATCGTGCGCATCTGCCCGAACTGATCGAGCAACTGCTTGACGTCGCTCGATTGTGTGCCAGAGCCAGCGGCTATCCGGCTACGGCGACTGCCGTCGATCATCTCGGGCTTGGCCCGTTCCTGGGGTGTCATCGAACGGATGATGCCTTCGAGGCGGGCAATGTGGCGATCATCGATCTCGACGTCGCGGGCTTCCTTCGGGATGCCCGGCATCATCCCCATCAGGTTGCCGATGGGGCCCATCTTCTTGATCTGCTGCATTTGCTCGAGGAAGTCCTCGAGCGTGAACGTGCCCTCCATGAGACGGGCGGCAGCAGCCTCGGCCTCTTCCTGCTCAAAGACTTCTTCGGCCTTCTCGATGAGGGTCTCGACATCGCCCATGCCGAGGATGCGGCTGGCGAGACGATCGGGGTGGAACGTGTCGAAGTCGTCGAGTTTCTCACCGGTCGAGGCGAAGGCGATTGGCTTGCCGACGACCTCCTTGACTGACAGCGCAGCGCCACCGCGGGCGTCGCCGTCAAGCTTGGTGATGATGACACCGTCGAGTCCGAGGGTCTCGTTGAACGCTTGGGCCGTGTTGACTGCGTCCTGACCGGTCATGGCGTCGATGACCAGGAATGTGTAGTCGGGGCTGACTGCGTCGCTGATCTGGCGGACCTGCCCCATCAATTCTTCGTCGATCGCAAGACGCCCCGCCGTATCGACGAGGACGACGTCTCGGCCGGTGCGCTCGGCTTCCTTGATCGCCTTGCTGGCGACATCGACCGGGTCGGTCGGCTCGGAGAAGACCGGCACGCCGATCTGGCTGCCAAGGGTGCGGAGCTGTTCGACCGCAGCCGGACGTTGAAGGTCGGCACCGACGAGCAGCGGATTGCGACCCTGCCGTTTGAACCACTGCGCGAGCTTGCCGGCGTTGGTGGTCTTACCAGCACCCTGCAGGCCGGCCATGAGCACGACCGTGGGCGGCTTGGAGGCGTAGGTGATCTTCATCGCCTCGCCACCGAGGCTCGTCGTCAGCTCCTCAAGAACGATCTTGACGACCTGCTGGGCCGGGTTGAGCGCCTTGCTCAGCTCTTCACCAACGGCTCGCTCACGGATACGACCGACCATGTTCTTGGCGACGTCGAGGTTGACGTCGGCCTCGAGAAGCGCCAGCCGGATCTCGCGCAAGACGTCATCGACATCGTCCTCATTGAGCTTTCCACGGCCGCGGATGCGGCTGAAGATCCCGTCGAACCGGTCGGAGAGTGTCTCGAACATGGTCCGCTCAGGGTATCGGCCCGACCCGGCCTGAGCGGCTCGCTCTGGCTAGCGTCGGCGGCGTGAACTTCACGCTTCGCCAGTGGGCCATCATCGTCATAATGGTCGCCGGGTTCATTGGGGCCGCCATCCTCATCAGCAGCAGCGACGGTCCTATCGCCGACGAGAACGCGGCCGAATTCGACGAGGCGGTGTGGTGCGAGGCGGCGAACGCGATCAGCCGGTGGTCAAGCATTCTCGACGGTTCCGCCGACGGCGATTCGGTCAACGAAGTCCGCAACTTGCGTCAGGCCCTCGCCGACGGGCGCCTCGTCGCCCCCCAAGAGCTGAGTTTTGAGATCGCGCGGCTGCAGGATTTTGCGCTGCTCGTCAAGCAAGGCGAGGAGGCGAAGGGCGATCTCGCCGCCGGACTCGCCAGCGCCCAAGCCAATGTCGACACCGAACGCGTCGCACAGGCGATCGCAGCACTCGACGACGCCCTCAGGGCCTGCGGCCACAACCCGGTTGACGCCTGAGCACTACGGTCGGCCCTCGCGGGAGGGCCGATGCCCCGGAGTTGAGTCACCGCCAGGTCGCCGCATAGAAGCGACTGCAACCGGCGCCCTTACCGCTGGAGGTGACAGGCCCGGCAGCGACGACACCCTACCCCCCCTCGGATGCCTTCGTGTTCTGAGCCGGCTTTGACCAACGGTTCACGAACAAGCAGCGGTTTGTGGGCTACGACTTCGCTGGCTCGCTCAGCGATTCACTCGCAGATGTCATCCCAATCGCGGCCGGGATCGACGGCCCGCCCGCAAATCTGTCGTGCCTGTGCTGGTGGCTACTCAAATAGGGCGCTGACGAATTCGACCTCGTCGAACTCAATGAGGTCGTTAATGTCTTCACCCAGGCCGACCAGCTTGACCGGTACGCCGAGCTCGTCGTGGATCGCCACGACGATGCCGCCCTTGGCCGAACCGTCGAGCTTGGTAAGCACAACCCCCGTGACATCGACGGCCTCGGCGAACTGTTTGGCCTGACTCATTCCGTTCTGGCCGGTGGTGGCATCGATGACCAGCAGCGTCTCGGTGACAGTGCCCGCACCCTTTTCGGCCACGCGACGAACCTTCGACAGCTCTTCCATGAGGTTGGTCTTGGTCTGCAGGCGTCCGGCAGTGTCAGCCAGCACGATGTCGGCGTTGCGGGCGCTGGCCGCCTCGACGGCGTCAAACACGACCGACGATGGATCGGCGCCTTCGCCACCCCGCACAATGTGCACATCGGAGCGCTCAGCCCACATGGTGAGCTGCTCAGCCGCTGCGGCACGGAAAGTGTCGCCGGCGGCGAGAACAACCTTGCGGCCCTCGTCAGTTTCACGCTTGGCGAGCTTGCCAATCGTGGTGGTCTTGCCGACGCCGTTGACCCCAACGAACAGCCAAACCGCCGGACCGGGCTCACCGCCGGCGGCCGCGACATCTGCCGACAGCGAGCGGTCGAAACCGCCCAGCCGCTTTACCAACTCGGCCTGCACGAGAGCCGGGATCTCAGCCGCGTCCGCTATGTCGTCGGCTTCGGCACTCGCCTTCACTGCTTCCATGATGGAGGTGGAGGTCGCAACGCCAACATCGGCCCGAATCAGAGCTTCTTCAAGCGAGTCCCAGGTGTCGCTGTCGATCCCACCGGAGAAGACAGCACCGAAGAAGCCCGTGAGCGACGCGCGGGCGCCGGCGAGACGTTCCCGAAAGCTGGGCCGAGCGGCGTCCTCAACAACCGATGGCACCTCGGCCTCAAGAGGCTCGAGCACGTCGGTCACAACAGCAGAGCTGCCGCTTTCGCCGACCACGTCGGCGATGTTGACGACCTCTGTGAGGTCGGGCGGATCGATGGTGAGACCGGCCTCGCGGTCACGGCGAAGAACGATGAACGATGCCCCGATGAGGACAAGGGCGGCAACGGCGATGATAGCTGCGAACAACATGTCGAGCGCAGCCTACCGGTGGACCCGAAGAGGCCCCGCTGGTCCGGATCCATCCCGCACGCCACCCGAGGTGACGATTTAGAAGGGACTAGTTGCTGCCGACGGTGACCTGCAGCATGACCCGCTCACCTTCGCGGACCACCTCGATCTCGATTTCGTCACCCGGCCGGAAGAACTTGAAATCAGCAGAGAGCTGCTCCATTGTCGTTACCAGCTCGCCGTTGACTCCAATGATCAGGTCACCGACCTTGAGTCCCGCGTCATCGGCGGGCGATCCATCGACCACGAGGCTCACCAAAGCACCGAACGTGCCGTCGGTAGGGGTCGCTCCGTTGATACCGAGGAAGCCCAGCTCAAGCGACTCGCCGTCCACGATGCGTTCGGCGATGATGAGGATGGTGTCGGACGGCACGGCAAACCCAACGCCAACATTCGCGGTGGCGACACCGTCGGTACGAATCGACGTGTTCATGCCGATCACGTGGCCATCCTTGTTGGCGAGCGCACCCCCAGAGTTGCCCGGGTTGATGGGCGCATCAGTCTGAATCATCTCGACAGTCACCGGGTTAGACGGATCGGAGCCGCCGAACTGGTTGATCCGGTTGACGGCGGAGACGATGCCAGCGGTGACGCTCTGGTCAAGGCCAAACGGGCTACCGATCGCAACAGCAAGCTGGCCGACCACAACCGTCTCGGTCGGGGCAAAAACCGCCTCAACGAGGTCAAGGCCTTCGGGGTCGACCTGCACGACCGCAATGTCGCGAGCCGAGTCGCCGCCGACAACCACGCCGCTCACCTGTGCGCCATCGTCGAATAAGACCGACACGGTGGCGGCGTTTCCGATGACGTGATCGTTGGTGACGATGTAGCCGTTCTCTGCATCCCAAATAATGCCGGATCCTTGGCCCATACCCGTGTTGATCAACACGACCGACGGCGAAAGAGCTCGCGCTACTGCCGTGACCGGTTCGACATCTGGGTTGTCGCCAACCCCTGGGGGTGGCGTCGTGGCGGGAGTGAGATCAGTGCGGGACTCGGCCCGCGCTGCGATCGTCGTGGGCGTGTCGGCCTGCTCGATCACGACTGGGTCATCGTTGATCTGTGTGCCGATCAAGACACCGCCACCGACCAGGGCAGCGCTGAGCGCCATGCCGGCAGCGAAACCTACCGCCACCCGCCACCGACCACGAGCTGCGCCGAGAGGCGGCGGCGGGGCTGAGGCCGGGGCAGGTGACATCGTGGGGGGTCCGGCCGGGGGGCTGGAGGGGGGAGAGAAAATCGCACCAGCCGGACGAGGGGCACCGCTCGACACCGGAGGGGTCATCCAGGGAGCGGTGGGAGGGCCTGCGCCCAGTCCCTGCGCACCCCGACCAGGAGGAGGCGGTGGCGGTGGGACTGGGGCGGTCGAGTAGGGGCCCGCCGGGCGGTCGGTCGCAGACACCGTCGAGGGGGACGACGGGTTTGGGCCTGCCAGGGACCGCTCATCGGCGGGCCGGGCCGGCGAGGCGGGGGGTTCCTCACCGGGCGAATTGTCGATCGGGTATCGATCCATGTGGAGACAGTACGGTGGTTGGGCGAAAGCTTCGGTAAGACGCTGGGAAAGACCGGAGAAAATCCTGCTAGATAGTCTTACGCAACGATGCGGGTGTTCGGATGCTTCCCGACCCTGCCACTGCTGTGCTCAACTCGGCAGAGGCAAGTTGATGCTGCGGGGGAACCACAGCACGAATGTCGAACCGCGGCCGACATCGGACGCAAGGTCGACGCGGCCGCCGTGTGACTCGACGATCTGGCGCACGATCGTAAGCCCCAGTCCGGAGCGACCTTCCTGCCGAGCCTCGCCACGGTCACCTTTCCAGAAGCGCTGAAAAATCCGCAGATGGTTCTCCGGGGCGATACCGGGGCCTTCGTCGGCGACTGCGATGAAGTTCCAGTCGTCGAACCGGTCCGCTGACACCGTGACCGTTGAGCCGTTGGGCGCGAGACGCACGGCATTGGCGAGCAGGTTGGCCACAGAACGCCGAACCGCAGAGTTGTCGCCACAGACCGGCAGCGTCTCCTCTGGGAGCTGGATTGCAAGCTGGAGGTGGGCGGCCTCGGCCGGTGCCGAGAACTCCTCGGTGAGATCGCGAGCGAGTTCGACGAGGTCGAAGTCCTCTTGCCGCATCGTTCGGGTGCCGTGCCGGGCGTAGACCAGCAGATCGTCAACGAGCCGCGACATGCGCTCGGCCGATCGACCAACCACCTCGCCAACCGACCGGAGTTCGTCTTCATCGGCATCGGGGTCCGACATGACGACATCGAGGTTGGTGCGGATCACGGCGAGCGGGTTACGCAGCTCGTGGCTGGCCTCGTGGATGAACTCACGCTGGTTCTCGAAGGCATGGTCGAGGCGGCCAAGCATGTCGTCGAACGTGTCGGCGAGCTGTTTGAGTTCGTCATCAGGGCCTTCGAGCTTGATGCGGCGCGACAAATCCGTGCCGGAAATCTCCTGAGCAACCAGGGTGATCCGTCCGACCGGTCTCAGCACGAGGCCGGCAACGAACCAGCCGACGCCGAGACTGCCGATGAACAACAGACCAAGCGCGCCAAACGCATACGTCCGAAGCTGGTCGAGTGCCTGCTGATTCACTTCACGCTCGAACACCGCGAGTTGGTCGACGAACTCGACCTCGATGGGAACGCCGATGATCGGGCCGTCCTCCTCGGGCTGAAAAAGCCGCACCATTTCCTCGGTGCGACTGACGTCCTGGTCGCGCAACTCCTGCGCAAGGCCGGCGTAGATACCGCCGACGACCACCGTGGCAAGGCCGAAAAGCAGGACCGAGTAGAGCACCATCAGCCGGAAACGAATCGACCCGGCCCAGCCTGGGAGCCGTTCCGCAGCTCGGACAGTGATCGGGGGTGTGGCCGCCTCAGCCACGATCACCAGCGTCGAGCGGGACAAGGCGGTAGCCCAGTCCGATGACGGTTTCGATCGCCTGCTCCTCGTTGTCCTCAGAGAGCTTGCGGCGAAGAGTGCCAACCGTGACCCGAACCGTGTTGGTGAACGGGTCGGCATGCTCGTCCCACACATGCTCGAGCAAGTGTTCCTGACTGAGCACCTCGTCCACGTGGGCCATGAAGTAGCGCAGCAGCGCGAACTCCTTCGCAGTGAGGTCGAGGTCGCGGTCGTTGCGGCGGGCCCGCTTCTTGGTGTCGTCAAGTTCGATGTCGCCGACAACAACGACCGATGCCGAACGACCGGCCTCACGTCGCAGGAGCGAGCGCACACGAGCGGTGAGTTCGCCGAACGCGAACGGTTTGACCAGGTAGTCGTCAGCGCCATGGTCGAGACCCTCAATACGCTCGTCGATCGAATCGCGGGCGGTGAGCATGAGGATGCGTGGCGGGTCGCCCTCCTCGGGCGGATTGGCCCGAAGCTGTTGACAGACTTCGAGTCCGTCAACACCCGGCATGGTCAGGTCAAGACAGACGAGGTCGTACGGCGTCAGCTCGGCTTTCGCGAGTGCCTCTTCGCCATCGTGGGCGAGATCGACTGCGTAGCCCTCGCGGCGCAGCCCCCGGGCAACCGCCTTTGCCAGTTCGACTTCGTCGTCGACCACGAGAATCCGCATGGTGCGGAAACTAGCCGGGAGAGCGCTCACCCAATGCGTTCGGTCGCGCGTATGGTGCGCCACGTTGACTGTCACGGGCTCACGGCACCATTTTGCGCCGAAAGCTCGCATCAAGCCACGAACCGGAGCCCCTCCATGACCGATGATTCCGATCCGCCATCGCTCGAGCGGGCGCTGGTCGAGCTGCGCCGCGTGATCGTCGGGCAAGAACGCCTCGTCGAACGACTGCTCGTGGCGCTCGTGGCTGGAGGGCACTGCCTGCTCGAGGGCCCACCCGGGCTCGCCAAAACACTGTCGGTGCGCACCCTCGCCGAAACCACCGGCGGCACGTTCAGCCGGGTGCAGTTCACCCCCGACCTCCTGCCAGCTGACATCACCGGCACCCGCATCTACCGAGCTTCTGCCGAGAAGTTCGACGTCGAACTTGGTCCGGTGTTCGCCAACTTCGTGCTGGCCGATGAGATCAACCGGGCGCCGGCAAAGGTGCAGTCGGCGCTGCTGGAGGTGATGGGTGAGGGCCAGGTCACCATCGGCGGCGAGACCTTCGAGGTGCCGAAGCCGTTCCTCGTGCTCGCCACCCAGAACCCGATCGAGTCCGAGGGCGTCTACAGCCTGCCGGAGGCCCAGCGCGACCGCTTCTTGATGAAGGTGCTCATCGACTACCCCAGTGGCGCCGAGGAGATGGAGATCGTCCGGCGGATGGGCACCGTTGCCCCCACGGTGGAAAAAATGCTCGAGATCGACGACATCGTCACCTGGCAGGAGCGGGCCCTCGACATGATCGTCGATCAGGGAGTGCTCGATTACGCCGTCAACCTCGTGCTCGCGACCCGCACCCCGGCGGCCTACGGCCTCGACGACCTCACACCAATGATCGACTACGGCGCCAGCCCCCGGGCCTCGCTCGGACTCGTCGCCGCTGGTCGGGCGCTGGCGATGCTGCGAGGCCGCGACTATGTGGTTCCCCAAGATGTGTTCGACGTTGCGCCCGATGTGCTGCGCCACCGCATCGTGCCGTCATATGAAGCGCTGGCCGCCGAACTCGACATCGAGCAAATTGTCGTGCGGATCCTGTCGACGGTGCCGGCGCCGATCATCTCGCCATCGACACAGGATCCAGGCCGAATCGACGAAGCGGCCTGGATCCCAGCCGCGCAGCCTCCAACGCCCGACTCGTGACGACGGCTCCGGCCGCCACGGCCAACGACCGCACCCGTGAGGTTCTCCGGCGGCTCGAACTCGACGTCGAACGCCGCCTCGGCGGCCTGCTGCAAGGCGACTACCGAGGCCTCGTGTCTGGCCTCGGTAGTGAACCCGGCGAGACCCGCAGGTACCAACCGGGCGACGACGTACGCCGCATGGACTGGAACGTCACTGCCCGCTTTGGTGGGCCCCACGTCCGCGACACCATCGCCGACCGCGAGCTCGAGACCTCGGTGCTCATCGACCTTTCCCCCAGTCTCGACTTCGGCACCACCAAGCTTCGCAAAGCCGATCTCGCAATGGCGGCGGTGGCGGCGGTCGGGATCCTCACCGACCGAAGCGGCAACCGCCTGGGCGCGATCCTCGCCACCGCCGACGGCGTGCGCGAACGTCAGGCCCGCAGCGGGCGCCGCCACCTGATGGCGCTCCTCCACCACATCGCCACGCACGGCCCTGCGTCGGCCGTCACCCACCCTCACCCAGCCGTGTTCAACGACGCACTCCGCCGACTCGCCGGACCCGGGCATCGCACCGGACTTGCGGTCGTGATCTCTGACCTTCTCCGGCCTGGCTGGGACGATCCGCTCAGGGCCGTTACCGGGCGACAAGAAACCTTGGTGGTCGAGATTGTCGACCCGCGCGAACTCACGCTTCCCAACGTCGGCATCATCGAACTCCAAGACCGACAGACCGGTGCCGTAACCGAAATCAACACGCGCAGCGACAAGGTGCGAGCTCGTTACGAAGAGGCGGGGCGCGAGCGCTTGGCCGACCACGCGCACCGGGTCCGTCGGGCGGGAGCCGACCACCTCGTCCTGCGGACCGATCGCGACTGGGTGATCGACCTCGCTCGCTTCGTCGACCGCCGCCGGCGCGGTCACCGGGTGAGGCGGCCCAACCGGTGACCACCACCCGCCCGCTCGTGCTTCTCCTCCTGCTGGTCATCCTCGGCCTGGCCATCGCCTACGCGCTGCTGCAACGGCGGCGTGGCCGGTTCGCCCTGCAGTTCAGTGACGCGTCACTCCTCGACTCGGTTGCGCCACGCCGACCCGGCTGGCGTCGGCACCTGGTTGCAAGCTGCTTTCTTACCGTCATCGCGCTGCTCGTGGTGTCGGTGGCAGGACCGGCACGCTCACGCGAAGTGCCACGGGAGCGGGCGATCGTGATTCTCACGATCGACACGTCGTTCTCGATGGGCGCGATCGACGTCGACCCCACTCGAATCGGCGCGGCCCAGGAAGCGGCCCGACAATTCCTCGAGAGCGCGCCGGTCGGTGTCGACGTCGGCCTCGTGTCGTTCCACGAGGCACCGATCATCGAAGTTCCGCCCACACCCGATCGACGTGCGGTGCTCGACGCCATCAATGCGCTCGAACTCGGGCCGTTTACCAACACCGGCGACGCACTCTCCGCCTCGATCACCACGCTGAAGCGCACGGTGGAACAGCTTGAGGTAATCGATGACTCCGCACCGCCGGCAGTCGTTGTGCTTCTCTCCGACGGCGAACCGACGATCGGGCGACCGATCGACGACGCAATCGCTGAAGCGACCCAGGCCGGCATCCCCGTCTCGACTGTTGCCCTCGGCACAGCGTTGGGTGAGGTCACCGTTGAGGATCCCGATTTTCCAGGCACGTTTTTCGACGTCGACGTGCCGGTAAACGAGAGCACGCTGCGCACCGTTGCCGAGGCGACGGGCGGTAGCTTCTTCGCCACTGCGTCAGCTAAGGAACTTGCCGCGGTCTACCGCGACATCGGTTCCGCAGTCGGCTTCGAGCAGGTCGATGAAGACATCAGCGTGTGGTTCACCTCTGCGGCGCTGGTGCTCGCGCTCCTCACGAGCGCGCTCAGCCTTCGCTGGTTCCAGCGGATTCCCTAGCTGCACACCGACCGAGCGTGATCTCTGCGACCATACGGTTGACTGCAATGACGTCGAGCACCGCCCAGATCGGCAAGGGCAGATGGATGTCAGCAAGACCCAACGGTCGATTCACGGATCAATGTGCGGTACTTCAGTCTTTGCCGGCTCCGACGATCCACATGGCGTAGTACTGCGCGGCACCGCCGTACGCATGGCCCAGCGCAGTTCGGGCACCGTCGACCTGATGAGCCCCGGCGAGCCCCATAACTTGCATGGCAGCCTCACCGAATCGGATCATGCCGGATGCCCCAATCGGGTTCGACGACAACACACCACCCGAGCAGTTGACCGGCAGGTCGCCACCGTCGATCGACGTTGCGCCTTCCTCGACCATGCGCCAGCCCTCGCCCTTTTCGGCGAACCCGAGCGACTCGAGCCACATGGGCTCGTACCAGGAGAACGGCACATACATCTCGACCGCGTCGATCTCCTTGCGGCGGTCGTGGATGCCGGCTTGGGCGAACACATCGTTAGCGCACGCTTCGGACGCGGCCGGCGACACCATGTTGCGACCGCCGAACGAACCGGACTCCGAACGCATCGCAACGCCCTTGATCCAGGCGACTGGGCCGTCGTGAGCGTCGGCAACCTTTTCGCTCCCGAGCACGATCGCGCACGCACCGTCCGATGACGGGCACGTCTCGCTATAGCGGATCGGGTCCCACAACATCGGCGACTCGACCACCTGCTCGAACGTGAGGTCCGGCTGATGCAGGTGCGCGTACGGGTTGTTAAGTGCGTGCTTGCGATCTTTCAACGCCACCATGCAGCCGATCAGCTCGGGTGCCTGCGTCATCATCATGTAGCGACGGATGATCGGGCTGAAGTAGCCGCCAGCGCCCGCGTTCACCGATGTTGCGAACGGCTGCGGCAGCGACAGCGCCCACATTGCATTGGATTCGGACTGCTTCTCCCAGCCGATCGTAAGCACCGTCTCGTGCACCCCCGACTGGATCATCGACGTGGCCACGCACGCCGTGGACCCACCGACCGAACCGGCCGTGTGCACCCGCATGATCGGCTTGCCGACACACCCGAGCGCCTCGGCGAGGTACACCTCCGGCATCATGACGCCTTCGAAGAAGTCGGGCGCCTTGCCCATGATCACCGCGTCGATGTCGGCCCAGCTCTTGCCCGACATCTCGAGCGCGTTCGTTGCCGCTTCGCGCAGCATTCCGGCCATCGACCCTGGGTAGGTCGTGTCGTACTTCGTCTGACCAACACCGAGGACGGCCGCACGTTGCGTTCCCATCACTCCCCCTCCAGCACGGCGACAAGATTCTGTTGCAGGCACGGGCCGGACGCCGCAGTGGCGACCGCTCGGTCGGCGTCGCCGCGACTGATGCGCTGCGCGGCCTCACCGATGCGGATGAGACCCGACGCCATCATCGTGTGCGCAGCCTGAGCGCCACCCGAGGGATTAATCACGGTGTCGTCACCCAAGCCAAGCGCCGCCGTGAGCACCGCCTCGCTTGTCGAGAACGGCGCATGGAGTTCAGCAATGTCGATTTTGTCGTCACCAACGCCCGCCTTCTCACCAGCAATGCGAGCCGACATCGACTGCGTAAGGTCGCGAACCCCAAGCGTGTGTGCGTCGGACCGGTGGTCGATGCCGCGGATCCACGCTGGTCGTTCGCACAACTCCCGGGCCTTGTCATCGGCGGCAAGCACGATGACCGCCCCGCCGTCAGACGACGCAGGGAGATCCGACGGCCGGAGAGGTTGCATGGCGTAGTCCTCAGCGAGGATGTCGGCGACCGTCTTTGGCGTCGTGCGGATGGCATGCGGGTTCGAAGCGGCGTGCTCACGAGACCGACTCGAGATCTCGGCTAACTGCTGCTCGCTGACCACACCCTGGTCGAGGAGTTGGCGGGCTGCCATCGCCTCGATCGCAAACGCGTCGGGCCATAGCGGCGCCACGTAGTACGGGTCCATCTGAGTGGCGAGCACGTCGCGCAACGAGCCCGGCGACGACTTGCCGTAGCTGTAGACGAACGCTGTGTCGATCTCGCCACACTGCAGCTTGACCCACGCTTCGTAAAGCGCCCAGGCACCGTCCTGTTCAACATGACTCTCGCTGATCGGCGGAACCGGGCCAGTGCCGTCAATCGTCATGACGAACGAGAAGGCCTGACCGGCAAGGAAGTCCGATGAACCCGAGCAGGTAAACCCCATCTCCTGTTGGGTGAGCCCGACGGCATCCTTGGCCTGGTTCATGAGTGGAACCATGAACTCGACTTCGGACTCGGTGTTGATCTTCGATTCCTGTCGCTGCGCAAACGCAACCACCGCGATGTCCCTCATGACCCACTTGCCTCCTCGTCAGGTCGACCAACTCGGGCGTAGTCCTCGATCACCTCGTCGGGTTCGCCGGTGGGTTCCCATCCGAGGATGTTCTGCGCGCTCATCTCGAGCTCGTCATCGGGCCTCCACACCGCACGGACCCGCATCCCAACCCGGACATCTTCGGGCTCGATGTTCATGCTGAGACCCATGAAGCCAACCGATGCGCCATCGAGCACAATCCACGCCGAGACGTACGGCGGGGTGAGATCGGGCCGCATCTTGATCGGCACTCGGGTGATATTGAACGATTCGATGTAGCCGGTGTCGGGAAGCTCGACGAGGTCAGGCAAGGTCGACCTCCCGGCAATCGAACTGACGCCTCGAGGCGGCACGAACACCTGCCCAGTCTCAGGGCACTGGTCACCGAGGATTCGTTTGTCCTTCATCGCCCGCAGATACTGCGAGAGGGCCCGTCCCGGCGAGTAGGTGTACTCCATGCGGATTGGTGTGCGCACCGATCGCACCTCTTCCACACCAGCCGGAACCACACCGGGCTCGCCTAGGGCCGAGGCGACGGCAGGGACAAACCCTGCGATGTCGGTGATATGGCCCTCGCGCTCCTTGCGCCAGACCACCTCGACGCGCATGCCGGTCTCCATCTCGTGCGGGCCGTCGACCATCACTGCGTGAAGCATCGGCGTGTCGGCGCCATCGAGTGTGATCATCGCCCAGGCAAACGGTTGCGAGAAGGGCTGCTGCGGCCGGGGATCACCGTTCCACGTCCACGTCTGCACGCTGCCAAGCGTGCTCACCGGCACCAGTTCGCTGAGCGACTCCGAGGTGATCGGGTCGTATTCGAGCGGAGGGCACATGACGGACCCGTCGCTGCGCTTCACCCCCTGCACCACGCCTTCGCGCAGCCCGGTCAGAAAGGCCCCGATCACGGGTCCTGTCGTGCGAGTGAAGGGGTATTCGAGCACCAACGGCGCGGTGAGAACTTCGTCTGCCATCGTTCCTCCCGGTGGGTGGTTTGGGGGCGACCGTAGCGGCCTATCCTAAACCTGACGAATCGTCAGGAACGGCCAGCGAGGAGCATCCGCGCTGCGTCTTCGAGATCGTCGCTGGCCCGCTCATACGTAAGCCAGTCGTTCTTCCAACCGAGCAGCGCAGAGAACCAAACATGCTCGAGTGAGCGGATGATCCGAGCCTGGTCATCGGCGGGAAAATCGGGTGGGAACGCGGTGCCGAGCAGGCCAGCGAAGGTGACATGCAACGCCTCTTGGCACGCAGCGACCTCCTCACCTTCGGCGACAAAGCCGCTGATCAGCGCTGCGGTGACCTTCGGGTGCGCTCCCATGCTGTCGATCGTGCGGTGCAGCAGATCGAGCACCCGATCGAGCGTCGTGGCACCGTTGACCGGGTTAGCTTCGACCCCCCGCCGAAACGTGTCGAGCCACTCACTCATCGACTCGGCGAGCAGATGATCCTTCGACGAGAAGTAGTGATAGACGGTGCCGAGGGCGACATCGGCGCGTTCTGCAACCGCCCGCATCTGTACACCGTCGTAGCCGCCCTGCGCCGCAAGCTCGATCGCCGCCCGGAGCACCCCATCTCGCCGTTCGGCTTGGCGATCAGTGAGACGGCGGGCGCTGGACACCCGCCAAGGGTACTTCGCTGACCACGCGCCCCAGGGCAGCCAGGCTTGGCTGTTGTTCCACCATTCAGTGCAGTGTCTGAATCGTTGGGTCCAAAGTGGGAGGGAACCACCTCATACCTCTCTATCGGCGCAGACCTGCAGGACGTGAAACAGAATCGTTGGTCAACTCACCGGTTCATGACGTTGGTCACCTCGACCGACCCGCCGGTACGGTGCCGTCCATGAAGATCGATGTCAGCTTGGGCGGGGACCTGACGGCTGCAGCCGAACGAGGGCGATCGCTGCTCGCCGCCGAGCTCGATGGCGCTTTCACATTCGAGGGGAACAGCGATGTGTTCTTCCCCCTCGCCGCTGCTGCAGGCTGTGGGCTCGACCTCTACACCAACGTGGCAATCGCGTTCCCTCGCTCGCCAATGCATCTCGCTTACCAGGCGTGGGACCTGCAGCGGGCGTCTGGCGGGCGGTTCGCGCTCGGGTTGGGCACCCAGGTCAAAGCCCATATCGAGCGCCGCTACTCGTCGACGTGGGACCGCCCCGTGGGTCGGTTCGTCGACATGATCAAAGCCACGAAGGCGATCTGGGCGAACTGGACCGACGACACACCGCTTGACCACGTGAGCGACTTCCACCGCTTCGACCTGATGGTTCCGACCTTCGTACCACCCCCACTCGGCGACGACATCGCTCCCCCACCGATCTGGGCTGGAGCACTCGGGCCCCAGATGACGAAGGCGATGGCTCGCCATGCCGACGGCATCATCATCCACCCGTTCAACACGGGCTCGTTCCTCGACGCCATCACGATGCCGCTCATAGACGAAGGCCTCACCGCCGGCGGACGAGACCGCTCGTCGCTCACGCTCAACGTCGGCTGTATCTGCTCACCGAGTGTCACCGACGAAGAGTTCGAGCGCTCATCGAAGTCGATGCGCAACAACCTCGCGTTCTACGCATCGACACCTGCCTACCGGGTCACACTCGACCACCACGGCCTTGGGGACATCCAGCCCAAGCTCAAGGAGATGACCAAGACCGGCCGCTGGGCCGAGATGGCGTCGGTACTCGATGATGAGCTGCTCGATCTCCTCGCAATACGTGGCACGCCGGTGCAGTGCGCGGCTCGACTCCACAAGGAGTACGGCGCCTTCGCCGACCGGATGTCACTCACAACCCACAACGCCTCTGACCAGGCGCTCGGTCAGATGAAAGCGGCGCTCGTCGCGATCAGCTGAAGATCTCGGCGAGCCGGTCCTTCGCCTTCACGCCATCGAGAGGCCGCCCGATGATCGCCTTCTTGGTGGTGACGACAATGGGCCGCTGCAGCAGCCGCGGGTAGCGCACCAGTACCTCGACCACTGCGTCGACGTTGCCGACATAGTCGTCTTCGTTGAGTTCGAGCTTTTTGAACTGGCTGTCCTTGCGAACGAGATTCTCGACGGGATCCTCGAGCTTGGCGATCAGCGCGCGCAGCGTCGCCTCGTCGGGCGGGTTCTTCGTGTAACGGATCTCTTCGAACTCGACACCGTTCTCCGTGGCGACCGCCACGGCGTTCTGAGACGAGTTTCAATGCGGGTTGTGATAGATCGCAGTCATCGTGACGCCACCTTAGAGCACCAAGCCGGCGTCAGGCTTTTCAGTTCTCGATACCGGTCGCGTTGGGCCAACGGTCGGCCACGACCGCACCGATCACACCAGGAAACTGCTGCATGTAACCGGCCAGGCCGGGCATGAGTTCGGGCTCGAGTAGCGGTCGCTGACCAGCAGTCGACTTCCAAGGAACTCGAAGGCCATCCGTCCCTCGCTGCGCACGATCAGATCGATCAAGCGGGCCTCTAGGAGACGGCGGGCGAAGCGTCGATCCTCGGAAATGACGTGATACGTCGTGTTGAACAGATCGGACTAAACGTCGAGGTTGAGGCGCGTTGCGTTGGCGAACCGCTTTGAGACCAGGTTTTCGTACGTGATGAGCGTGCGAGGCGAATTGATCAGGCGACCGACGATTGTGGCAGTTACCTTCGACCCCGGCCCCGGCGGGTGGTCTTGGATCGGCCCCTGCGTTGGTTGACCTCGTGCTCGGTGTACCTGTGCGCGTCAAAGACGTGCACGATCGCCGGCCCGGGTTCAGCGGTGACAACGTTGCTTCCAATCCATGTTGATCGACTGTCGGGAGCGAGCAGGCGAAAGTGGTTGCGGGTAAGCCCGGGCCCGTCCTGTTCCTGGAACCGGTGACCAGCCGCCAGCGCCGCCTTCTGGATCTGCTCAGACCGGCCACGCCACTTCGCCAGCGACGGCAGCATCCACAGGCCAACAGCGACAACGACGACGATCAGTAGCAATGGCGTCCACCATGCCTCGCTCAAGACACCGATGACCGTTCGCTCTGCCGTATCGGCAGGCGACGACTGGACAAGCGGGGCGATCACCGTGCTCCATCGGCACCGGTTGGCGCGGCTGTGAGCCGCCGGTGCCGAGCAACAAGTCGATCAGACCGCGTCGGCGTCGCGCTCGCCGGTGCGAATGCGGGCGAGGCTCTCCACCGGGGTGACCCAGACCTTGCCATCACCGATCTTGTCGGTGCGGGCAGAGTTGATGATCGCTTCGACTGCGGAATCGGCCGCCGCGTCATCGACCAGCACTTCGATGCGGGTCTTCGGCGTGAAGGTCACACGGTACTCGGTACCCCGGTAGGTCTCGCTGTGACCGCCCTGTCGACCAAAGCCTTGGACTTCGGAGACGGTCATGCCCTGCACCCCGACCTCGGCGAGGGCGGCCTTCACGTCTTCGAGCTTGAACGGCTTGACGACAGCGGTGACGAGCTTCATGGGTAACTCACTTCCTGAGTATCGAGATGATGCAGCGGATCACTCTGACCCGACATGACACATAATGCACTCGTGACGGTTTGTGTGCCAACTAGATCAGCAATTCATGCAAGAAAGCAGACATACTTTGGCATCAATTCTGTATATTGTATCAATACAATACTCGTATGAGTGACACCGAGCCCGACCTCAACCCCGTTATCGAGTACACCGACCGGGCCGGCGAGCCCCGCCGACTCGTCATCCGTCTCGATCCCCGCAGTGGCGTCCCCCGCTTCGAGCAACTCCGGGCTCAACTGTCCGTGATGGTGGCGGTCGGTCGCCTCTCTCCCGCTGACCGACTTCCCACCGTGCGCGACCTCGCCCGTCAGCTGGGCCTGGCGCCAGGCACTGTCGCTCGTTCGTATCGCGAACTCGAACGCGATGGCGTTGTGGTCACGCGCGGCCGAGCAGGAACGTTTGTGGCCGACGAACCACCCCACAGCGAGCCACTCCGCGAACGCCGCGAGCGGCTGCGGACCGCGGCCCTCCGTTACGTCTTCGACATGCAACAGCTCGGGGTCGCAGAGGCCGACATCGCCACCGCCGTAGCCGAGGCCGTACGCGACGATGCCCGCCCTTGAGCAGGCGGGCATCGCGCGGTCCCCTGGAGGGAGGTTGTTCTTCATGATCTGCCCGCAGCCGACCGGCGTGGATTAGACGATCAGGTCGCAATGTCGCGAAAAGCGACACCCTTGTCGGGGCGCGGTTCTTGCGGCAGTCCCAGCACGTTCTCGCCCACGATGTTGCGTTGGACCTCGTCGGTGCCGCCACCGATCCGTGACATCCATTGACACAGGAAGCCGGCGTTCTGCCAGAAGCCATTCATGGGGGCATCGCTGCCGACGAGCATCGCCGCTCCGCCCATGATCTCCATGACCAGCGAACCCTGCAGTTCGAGTCGACGCGAGGCCGCGAGCTTCAGCACGGAGCTTTCGGGCCCGGGCATCTCGCCGCGGCTGGCGGCGGTTCGCACCCGATACGACAGATACCGGATCGTCGATTCCATCTCGACGAGCCGGGCCAACTGCTGGCGGACCGTTGGACGATGGTCGACCTTAAAGGCGCGGGCAAGTTCGACGACATCGGCGAACCCGAAGCGACCGGAGGTACCGATGCTCTGTCGTTCGTTCGACAGCGTCGTGAGGATCGGTCCCCAACCGGCGTTGACGTCGCCAAGGACACAATCGAGTGGAACTCGGACCTCGTCGAGGAACACCTCGTTGAACTCAGCCCGGCCGTCGATCTGCTGCAACGGGCGGATCTCGATGCCAGGCGAGGTCATGTCGACGAGCAGGTACGTGATGCCGCTGTGTTTGGGGGCGTCAGGATCGGTGCGGACAAGCAACATGCCATGAGCCGCCTCGATCGCATTGGATGTCCACACCTTCTGCCCGGTCACCACCATCTCGTCGCCATCGATGATGCCCACCGCGCGAAGCCCGGCAAGATCGGAGCCGGCGTTGGGCTCGCTGAAGAGCTGGCACCAGGTTTCGACCCCTCGCAGCATCGGTTCGAGGTAGCGGGCCTTCTGGACTTGGCTGCCGTGGCTGATGATCGTCGGACCGGCCATGCCGATGGACTGGGAGTACCCCCCGAGCGGCACGTCATAGGCAGCTTCCTCATCGGCAAAAATCGCATTGAAGTGGCTTGACTCGCCCCGACCGCCGAACTCGACTGGCCAGGTCAGCCCCGCCCAACCCGCCTCAAACTTGGTTGTCTGCCAGTTCGCAGCTGCTACCCGAGCTGCCTCGGCCTCGTCGGTAGTCGGATGGATCGCCCAGTGGGACTCGGACCAGTCAATCGCACCGTCACGACGCGATGCGTGTCGTTCAAGAAAGGCGCGGCACTCAAGCCGCCACGCTGCCTCTTCGGGCGTATCGTCGAAGTCCACGTCACGAGGCGCCGTACACGGGGGCCGGATCGGGCCCAGCGGCAATCGAGCGGTGAGCGAGATCGCCGGCTTCCTCGGCAGACATCTGTCGTTCGCCAACCGACTCGACCGGCCCCTTCTGCCAACCGTCGCACATGTTGAGCTGGCCACCACTGGCTTCAAAGACCCGACCGGTCAAATCGCACGCGCCGCTTCCCAACCACACGACGAGAGGTGAGACGTTGTCGGGCGCTTTCGGATCCCAGCCGTCGGGAGCCTCTGCGTCGTAGAAGATCCCAGCCGTCATTCGGGTCCGGGCATCAGGGGCAACCGCATTGGCCATAACCCCGTACCGGCCCCACTCAGCCGCCTGCTGGATCGTGAGCTGGGCGATCGCCGCCTTCGCTGCTGCGTAGTTGCCCTGGCCGATCGAGCCGCTGAGTCCGGCACCCGACGAGGTATTCACCACGCGGGCCACCACGTCCTCGCCCGACTTTGCTCGCTCTCGCCAGTGTTCGATCGCATGCCGCGCCGGCGCAAAGTGGCCCTTCAAGTGCACGCGGGTGACCGAGTCCCATTCGTCTTCTGACATCCCGGCGAGCATCCGGTCGCGGAGAAAGCCAGCGTTCAGCACGAGCGTGTCGAGTCGACCGAACTCGTCGACGGCCTGGCTGACCATCGCCTCGGCCTGGCTCCAGTCGGCAACATCGGCTGCGTTGGCTATCGCATCGCCACCAGCAGTGCGGATCTCAGCCACGACTTCCTCGGCCGCATTCGATGTGCCACCAGATCCGTCACGATCGACACCCAGATCGTTGACCACGACACGGGCGCCGGCCTCGGCGAACGCGAGCGCATGCGCACGACCAAGGCCGCGGGCTGCACCGGTGACGATGACGACTCGTCCTTCACAGATTCCCATGACCGCCCAACCTACGCGGCGACCGGGAACCGGCGAGAATCATGTGCTGCGTCGAGACCGATCTTCTCGGTCAACGCATCGGCTGGCCAGTCGGATTGGTACTGCACGGAACCGAACTCCAGCAAGGGCTATACCGACGCCAAGACAACTATCGGCGTTCAGGCCAAACCTGCCCGTCGCGCCCCTCGCTGGGCAGACGGCGAAGCACAGACGTGAATTTTTCGGCCCGAACCCGTCTCGCTTCGGCCTCAGCAGGTAAACCCGGCCGGTTCGGCGCCGGTCACTTCGAGCAGCTGTTGGGGGCCGATCGAAAAGCAGCGATCGGGCGTGCCACCAGCGCCGTAAATGACCTCGTGCTCGAGCAAGGCGGTGTCGATCAGCGTGGGGATCGCGGTGGGATGACCGAACGGTGGCGTACCCCCAATGGCATAGCCGGTCGAGGCAAGCGCTTCGCTGGCGTCAGCCATTCGAACCTCGCCACCAACGAGCGCACCGAGCGCCTCAAGATCGACCCGGTTGTGACCGGCGGTAAGTGCGAGCACCGGCCCATCGGGCCCCATCACTAGCAACGACTTACAGATCTGACTCAGCTCACAGCCGATGGCTGCCGCAGCCTGCGCTGCCGTGCGCGTACCTTCTGGATACACCACGGCATCGACATCGATCCCAAGCTCGCGCGCCGCGAAAACGAACCGTTCTGCGCCACTTGTCTTCGCCACCGTCACTCCCCTAGCTGCGCGAACGCCTCGATGACCGTGGCACCGTAGGCCGCCACACGGTCGAGCGTCTCGCTCAGATCACGACCGTCAATGGTGACATTGTTGCCAGTCACTCCCAGCTCGGCGTAGGCGCCAAGCGCATCAAGGTGTTCGCTGGGCTGGAAGTCACGGGTCGCCGGGTTGCCCCCTTCACCGACGACGAACACGATCTCGATCGGTTCGGACCGTTCGGCCTGATTGGCTCGGCGCCAAAGGTCGCGAAGCATCACAGCCAGATCATCAGGACCCTCGAGCGAAGGGCTACGAACAGTGCGGGCATAGGCAGCCGGATTCGGCATCGGCATCCATCCCTGCGCGTGGTCGACGACCCGTTGTCGGGTGCGCGCTGCATTGCCACCGATCCAGATCGGGATCCGCCCACGTGGGGCCGCAGGGCGCGGAACGACCTCGTCGACGCGGTCACCACCGGCCATTACTTCCACCGAACCGTCGGCCCACAGCCGCCCGAGTGCATGGAGCGCAGCATCGAAGCGGGTGTTGCGTTCGTCGAACGGGACGTCGAGCGCCGCGAACTCACTTCGGAGATAGCCCACACCGACGCCAAGGGTGAGCCGACCACCAGCCAGCGTGTCGAGCGATGCGGCCGCCTTTGCCAGCACGAGTGGGTGGCGGTACGCCAAGGGGACAAGGTTGGTCAGCAGGCCAATCTCGGGATCGGCGAGCGCCACCGCTGTCAGCGCAACAAATGGATCAAACGTGTCGTGACCACCCCCCACGAGCCACCGGCGGGGCGGGGCCGGATGGTCGGTGACGAAGACGTGGTCGAACCCGCTGGCAGCCGCAGTCCGAGTGACCGCCGCGATCGCGTCGGCCGACTGAATCCACTGCGGCATCGGATGCGTGCCGACGGGGATCCCGAGGCCGAATCGCACCTCAGCGACGACCGCGCACGAGGCGCCCCGGCCGAGCGCCGGTATCGACCCCGTCACGTCGGGTGACCTCGCCCGCCACGATCGTGGCCACGTAACCCTCTGAGCGCTGGATGAGCCGTCGACCACCCGCGGGCAGGTCGTAGATCATCTCAGGCGTCTGAAGCCGCAACCGGTCATAGTCAATGACGTTGAGGTCGGCCCGCTTTCCTACCTCGACGGTGCCGCGGTCGGACATGCCGTACAGCTCAGCCGTGTCGTGCGTCTGCTTCTTCACGATCCACTCGAGCGGCAGGAGCTCGCCGCGGGTGCGATCTCTCGTCCAGTGCGTCAACATCGTGGTCGGGAGCGACGCATCACAAATGATCCCGCAATGCGCACCACCGTCGGAGAGGCCACTGACCGACTGCGGATGGATCAGCTGAGCACGGATCGCCTCGTGGTCACCGTCGGCGTAGTTCAGCAGCGGCAACATCAGGAGCGCATGCCCGTCTTCGGCACAGAACGCGTCGTAGGCGGCCTCGAGGGGATCGACGCCGCAAGCTTGCGCAATCGCAGCGATTGAACGATCGGCAGTCGGCTCGTAGTCGGGCGGGTCGCCGAGAATGAAGATGTTGTCGAGCATCCCGGCAGCAAGGCCGGCCAGGCCTTCAATCAATAGCCCACTACCTTCGATGTCGGCTTCGGCGAGAATCGCGGCACGGACCTCAGGCTTACGCAGCTCAACGATTCGTTCAGTCAGTGGAAGATCTGCGATGGCTCGATAGCTCGGACGCAACAGGAAGGGGTGGCCGGTCTCCCAACCTACGAGCACGCCGAAAGGCCGCCCCGCAACTTGCGGATGGATGTTGGCGCCCTCGCCACTTGCGTCGAGCGATGCCTGGAGGATGTCTTTCCAGAGGTCAGGAGCACTGCTCACCTGAAGCATTGCGAACGAGACGGGCTGGCCGGTCTCGGCGCTCAGCCGAACCATCCAGTCGACCTCTTGCATCGGGGCGACGACGTCCTCGCCAGCCACACCCGCAGGGGCAAGTTCGAAGATGCCACCACCGCCGTCGCGCAGGCCGTAGCCGAGGGCGAAGAGCTCATCCTCAGCGGCGAAGGTCCCAGGAACCGGCTCACCGTCCATCGCCCGGTGGACGATGGTTCGGCTGGTAGACACACTAAGGGCACCAGCAGCGACGGCGCTGCGGACGATGTCGGCCATCGCTTCGATCTCGGCAGCATTGGCGGGCTCGTTGCGGGCGCCTCTCTCTCCCATCACGTATGCGCGGACGGGACCGTGCGCAACCTGGGTGCCGATGTCGACACTCCATCGCCGCTTGTCGAGCGCATCGAGATATTCGGGGAACGTCTCCCACTCCCAGGCGATGCCCTCGCTGAGCGCGGCTCCAGGGATGTCCTCGACGCCTTCCATCAGCTGAATCAACCACTCCTCCGACCCGGGCCGAACCGGAGCAAACCCAACGCCACAGTTGCCCATCACGACTGTGGTCACGCCGTGCAGCGAGCTCGGCTCAAGGAGGTCGTCCCACGTGACCTGGCCGTCATAATGGGTGTGGACGTCAACGAAGCCCGGGGTGAGGAGCCGCCCGGCGGCGTCGATCACCTCATGGGCATCGCCTTCGAGGCTCTCGCCAATCGCAACGATCACACCTTCGGTGATTGCCACATCGGCGACCCGCCGGTCGGCACCGGTCCCGTCGACGACTGTGCCGTTTCGGATGAGGAGATCGAACATGGTCTCCAGCGTACGAAAGAGTGGAGAACTGGTCGAACCGCCTCGGTCGGCCATCTCGCCCTGCGTCCCCCACGGCACATAGTGTTCGCCGGCAAGGAGGAACGATGCCTGGACCGCTCGATGGTGTAAAGGTTGTCGAGCTCGGCGTGTGGATCGCCGGGCCGGCATGCGGCGGCATCCTCGCCGATTGGGGCGCCGAAGTCGTCAAGATCGAACCGCTCGGTGGCGACCCGTGCCGCACGTTTCGCACGATGCTCGGGGCAGAGATGCCGAACAACCCAATCTTCGAGATGGACAACCGCTCGAAGCGAAGCATCGCCCTCGATCTGACCATCAACGACGGCGCGGCGATCGCCGAGCAGCTGATCGCCGATGCCGACGTACTGGTAACGAACGTGCGCCTCGGTGGACTGGAGCGACTCAGCCTCGATCCAGACAGCGTTTTGGCTCGTCACCCGACGCTCATCTATGCAGCCGTTACCGGCTTCGGCATGGAGGGCGAGGACGCAGACCGGGCCGCCTTCGACATCGCTGCATTCTGGGCGCGGAGCGGTATCGCTCATCTCCTCACACCCCCGGGCGGTGACCCGCCGTTTCAGCGCGGGGGCATGGGCGACCACAACACCGGGCTCGCCGCAGCTGCGGCGGTGTGTGCTGCGCTCTACCACCGCGAGAAGACTGGCGAAGGCCAGGTCGTATCGACGTCGCTCATGCGCGAGGGCCTCTACACGATCAGCTTTGACCTCTCGGTCCTGCTCGGTTGGGGGCTCACCCTCGAGGTCGGTCAGCGCGAGCAGATGGGGAATCCGACGACGAACAACTACACCTCGGGTGACGGGAAGCGTTTCTGGATCGTGGGCCTCGAAGGGGCTCGACACTGGCCGCCCTTGACGCGAATCGTCGGCCATCCCGAGTGGCAGCAGGACAAGCGCTATGCCGACGCCCGCGGTCGCCGCCAGAACGCCCGCGAACTGATCGCCGAACTCGACAAGATTTTCGCCTCCAAGACCATGGACGAATGGATCGACGTTTTTGCGAGTGAGCCTGAGCACTTCTGGGCGCCGGTGCAGTCTCCCGACGATCTGCTCGCCGATCCGCAGTTTTACGCGAGTGGTGCGCTCGTTGAGGTTCCCGACGGCAAGACGACGACCAACATGATCGCCACCCCTGCTGATTTTGGGGCTACGCCCTGGTCGCCACGAGGTATGGCCCCGGACCTAGGCGAGCACACCCGCGAGATCCTCACCGAACTCGGCCGCGCCGATCAGATCGAATCGCTGCTTGCGGAACGAACAGTGGGCGAACCTGCGGCAGACTGACGCCATGTCTCGAAGGTGCTGGGTGCGACAGCTCCGTCATGATCTTGAGTTATCCCAGATCGAGGCCTGATCCGTGCGTTGGGCCGAACTCCGGGGCGTTCTTGCGTTCGTCTCCATCATGGCTGCGATCGTGTTCTCGTGGCGGTACATCGAATCGCGCCCGGTCGACGCGACGACCACCGTCTCGACGACTACAACCGTCAACACCAGCACCACCCTCGCCGCCACCACAAGCACCACACCTGCACAAGCCATCGAAGCGACATGCATTCGCGCTGCGGAGTTCAACGCCGAGGTAGCACTGATCCCGAACAACTCGGGCCCTGGGTCTCTCGCTCGGCTCGCTCTGTCGTTCTGGTCCGACCTTGAACTCATTGCCCCCGAGGGGGCCGCGACCGAACTCGGCGCAGTGGTTGCCTACTACCAGAGCTATCTCGACACGGCGGCGCCGTTCGACTTCGATACCGCGAAAATCATTCTCGAGGGCGACAAGGAAAAGTTCGAGCAGCTCGTCACACGACCGGCTCTAGGCCTCCAGACATCACGCGGTCTCATCGCGACGTTGTGTCAGATCGAGCTACCGAATCAGCCCTCGATCAGCCCAGAGAGCTTCGGCAACCTCGAGGACGATTTGCTCGACCCGCCCGGGGACTGACCCTCAACCCGAGCACTGCGGCCATCGGAAAACCCCTCTAACAAACACGCGACCGTGCTGCCTCTGCTCTTCGTCGACGCTCCCACCCCGGGATGCGCCACCAGGCTGCAAGAATGCGCACGAACATGCGCCTGCCGTCCGTCCTCGTCGCCCTACTCACCGTCTCTCTCGTGAGCTCCACCTGCAGCAGCGACGGCGACAGGGAACCACCCTCGGTCGCCATCGCGCCACCGTTGGCCCCAGAGGGTCAAGCAGACGACAGCGTCTCTGACCCAGCCGCAATCTCGACCGACGACGACCCAGAATCAGTAGCTGAATCCGCTGACCCGGCACGGTCACTGTGGCCTGTCGATCCGTCCACACTTGACCCCGATGCTCCGCCGATGTGGACGGTCGAGATCATCGAGTCCTACCCCCACGACCCAGAGGCGTTCACTCAGGGGCTCGAGTTGCTGGCCGACGGAACCGTTCTCGAATCAACTGGATTGCGTGGGTTCAGCACGATCCGGCTTGTCGACCTTGAATCCGGTGAGGTTTTAGCACGTGCCGAGCTCACTACGACCGAGTTCGGCGAAGGGGCGACCCGGGTTGGCGACACGGTCATCCAGCTGACCTGGCAAGAAGAGGTGGCTCGACGCTGGCGTCTGCCTGACCTAACACCGCTCGACCCGTTTGCCTACGACGGGGAAGGTTGGGGTCTCTGCCTTGCTGACGATCGCCTGGCGATGAGCAACGGATCATCGGACCTCGAGTGGCGCGACCCCCAGACGTTCGATGTGCTTGAGACTGTGGCCGTGCAACTGCGAGGCGAACCGGTCGCGGCCCTCAACGAACTCGAGTGCATCGACGATCACGTCATCGCCAACGTCTGGTTCAGTGACTTCCTCGTGGTGATCCGGGGCGATGGCGCCGCAGTGGCGACGATCGACGCAAGCGAACTCGTGACCAACACGCCGGTCGAGATGAGCGGCGACGTGCTCAACGGCGTCGCCGACCTCGGCGACGGCACCTTGTTGCTCGGGGGCAAGCGCTGGCCAACGTTCTACCGGGTTCGGCTGGTAACCGAGTGACGCTGGACGAGACGCTGTCAGCACGCGTGCGTACAGTCAGCACATCACGCTGACACCACCTCCCCTCTTCGGCCTCGACATCGAGACCGACACCACCATTAACGGACTCGACCCGACGGTGGCACCCATCGTTGCAATCGCCGTGTCCGGAGCCGGCACCGACGTTGTGCTCGATGGTCCCGACGAGCGCACCATGCTCATCGAACTCGACGCGATCCTTGCGGAGCTGTGTGGTGGTGTCCTCGTTACGTGGAACGGGTCGGGGTTCGACCTGCCGTTTATCGCCACCCGGGCACAGACACTCGACGTGCCGCTGGGCCTCTTCATTTGCCATGACCCTTCCATTCCGGGCCGCCACAATCCCCTGCCTGGTCATGCCGGACGCGTTCGGGGGCGATGGCACGCACTTGGCCATATCGACGGCTACCAGGCGTACCGGTCCGACGTCGGCCGTGTCCTGCCGGTGTCGTGTGGCCTGAAGTCGCTCGCCCGCCTGATTGGACTTCCAGCCGTCGAGGTCGACCGGAGCGCCATCCATCTCCTGAGCGAGGCCGAGCGGCGGGCCTACGTCGCCTCCGACGCGATGCTCGCCCGCGTTCTGGTCGAGCGGCGAGCTGATGCCATGCGCTGGGTCGATCAGGTGTCGACCGTCAGCGGCTCGTAACCGGCAACCTTGTGGTGAGGGGTGTCGAGGTAGATCTTCGCCTCGGGCGCGCCACCGAACTTCCCATGGCTCCAGCGCACCTCGACGTGCCCCTCGATTACTCGGTCGACACCGCATTCGCGGTCGCGAAGGTCGACGCGCCATCGAACGAGCGGCTGGCCGGCATGCTCACCCCAGACGTCGACGGAGTGGAGCGCATAGCGAGTACGGAAATCCCACGGTGTGGTGACCCGATAGCTCAGAGGTCGATCTTTCCGGTCGGCGCCGAGCACGAAGTACGGCGCTGCCTGCAGGCGCAAGACTCGCCACACGAACGCTTCGCGCCCACTCTTGGTGCCGAGTCGGGCGAGCAAACGGGCCGAGCTCGCCCGAGCGATCTCGAACGCCACGAGCTCCCACTGCTCGCGGAGCTCAGCCGGCCAACGGCCCGGAAGGGCACGGCGCAGCCGTTCTCGATCGGGACCGTCGAGCGCATCGACCCGAGTGGGCAGCGACCCGTCCTTGAGATAGGTAAGCACTTCGTCATAGATCTCTTGGTACGACTGGGGCGCCACCTCGGCAAACCAGTCGTCGCCTCGCTTTTCCCTCTCGCTCAGCGCCCGGTCGAAGAGGTTCCACGGTGAGGCGTTCTGCAAGATCTTCGAGCCGTACTTACAGCTGATCAGGTAGACATGATCGACTCGGAGATCGGCTGGGATCTGTTCATAGGCTGGGGGCCGGTGCGGCCCCTTCCACTCAACGGTCCACGGTGGGCGACCCCGGAGCCCTTCCGCCGCTCGAGCAAACTTCTGGCCGTTCCGCCAAGCGACGTCGAAAACAGCAGCGTGGTCGCCGGCGGAGAAGGCTTCGTCGAG
Organism: Acidimicrobiales bacterium; assembly: GCA_029247365.1. Classification (GTDB taxonomy): domain Bacteria; phylum Actinomycetota; class Acidimicrobiia; order Acidimicrobiales; family Aldehydirespiratoraceae; genus UBA11606. The sequence goes on from JAQWLJ010000029.1 coordinate 31,111, forward strand.
TCGGTCATACACCGCGTCATCGACGTTGGTGATGAACCGGGGTCGTGCCGCCAGTGCCCGGGGGAGTTCGCGGAACCCGAACAGGCCGAGGCCGGTGACGATCTCGGAGATCTCGGTCCGGGTGTCGGCCATCAGCCGAGGCTTCGCAACCGGGGCTGCGTCGAGCCGTCGAACAGACGGGTGAACTGCAGCTGCGCACCGATCAGATCGGCCGGAAGGTCTTCGCTGGTGTAAATCGACTTCCCGTCGTAGACGTCGATCCCAGTGCCTACGGACCGGATCCACGCAACGACTGCGTCGCCCCACCGCTCCATGAGCAGCGCTTCTCGCACCGACTCAGCATCAGCGCCCAACAGGGCGGGGTCGGTGCGGGCCACGACCTCCAGTGCCAAGACGCGGTGCAGCACGTCGATGTCGTCGGCCAGGAAGATCGACGGCGGTTCGGTGTGAACGACTGCGTAGGCAATGACCTCGGTCACGACGGCCGAGCTTGCTGCGCTTCAAACGTCTCGATGTCGGACTCGGCCCAAAAACCGGGAATCGGCAGCACCAAGTCGCCCTTGGCGTACTCACGCAGCCGGGCCACACCCGCCTGGTCGAACATCTCGATCGCGTCCCACACCTGATCGGGGCCAACAGCACGCAGCGCCTTATCACCCTCGCTGTTCGACTTCGGCAGGTTGGAGGTCAGCACCAGAACCCTGCTTGGGTTCTGCGGTTCGTCGGTCGCTCGGAGGACGTGAATCCGGCCGAGCGTCTTCCAGAGCGTGTCGGTGCGCATGAGACCCGGGCGCACCGTGGTGAACGCGCCCGACACGTCGACATACCACTGGCCGCCCTCGGCATCCTCGACTTGGAAGTTGAACTGCACCCCGACCTTCGGGATCTTGACCGGATCCTTCACGACGGTAAACCCGGCGTCGGTGAGTACCCGCTCGGCGATGTCGGCAGCCTTCTTCCCCTCGCTCGTAGCGCGGCGCTGGAAGAACTCCTGGCGATCTTCGTCGTCCTCAGGTAGTTCGAAGAGCGGATCTTCGCCGAGGACCTCGACCGCGCGGATCTTGGGCCGCTCACGTTCGGCATCGAGTCGGGCCTGCGCTATCTCGCAGTACTCCGGATCGAGATCGAAGCCGAAGCCCCGACGGCCGGTTCGCTCCGCTGCGACCAATGTCGACCCCGAGCCGAGGAAGGGATCGAGAACTGCGTCACCCTCGTAGGTGTAGAGATCGATCAGCCGGCGGGGTAACTCGACTGGGAACGGCGCAGGGTGCTGGACCCGACGAGCCGACTCAGGGCTGATCTTCCAGACGTCGAGCGTTGCCTCCATGAAGTCGTCGGCCGACATGGTGCTCTCGCGACCCTTGGGCTGCACCCGATCGAACCGGCCCTTGCTCGCTACCACGACACGCTCGGTGAGATCGCGCAGTACCGGATTCGTTGCCTTGCGGTAACTGCCCCATGCCACCGAACCCGTCGCACCCTCGGCCTTCTGCCAAATGATCTCACCCCGCAGCAGGAGGCCGAGATCGTCTTGCAGGATCGAGATCACATCGGCAGAAAGGCTCCGGTACGGCTTGCGACCAAGGTTCGCGACATTGACAGCGATTCGACCACCCGGCTCCAGCACCTCGACACACGACGTGAAGACGTCGTGCAGCATCTGCAAATAGTCGAGGTACGACTCGGGCACCGCCGGCACTGCGCCGCGGGTCTGTGGATCGCCGGTGACGGCAAGCTCGTACTCTTTGCCAACGAAATACGGCGGCGACGTCACCACCAGCGCTACTGAATTCGCCGGAAACACCTGCGAGATGTCGCGGCTGTCACGGTTGTGGATCGGCCCCAACGAGTCAGGAATGGGATGCACGGAGTCGTCGGTGCTGATCTCCGGCACCGTGAAACGGGCGTAGAAATCGGACGCGTCATGGCTCTCGCGACGCCCCACCCCGAACGCGGTGGTGGCGGTTGATTTTCGGCGTTCGGTCACGATCCCTCCGAGTCGACAGGCGATCCTAGGCGGGCCCGAGACAAGCCCCGGGCTTCTGCCCAAGATCGTGCCGAATGGGTGTGACAGTGCGTTCGCTCGGCACGGTGTCGAGAGAGCGCAACCCGGTTCGAGCACCCCTGCAGCTGTTGCCGAGTTCGCACCCGCTTTCCCCGCCCTGACAGGTCGCCACGATGTTGTGATCTGGACGGTGTCACACCCCGCTATGACGATGTGGACCCCTCGTCGGACGGGATGCCCGACCATCGAACACTGATGGTTGGAGGATGACGTGGTGTCGTTTCCGTTGATGGCCGTGGCGACCGAAGCGTCGCGGCGAGGACTGCCGACCCGGCTGGTCGGCGGAGCGGTCGTGTCGGTCAACGATCCGCTCATCGGCGGCCTGCCGCTCCTGGGCGTCCGATTCGGTCGATCAGTCGACGCGGTCGCGTCGCCAGTCGGCTTTGGGCGACCCCACAGCCCACCGTCGGTTGTTGCCGTCGACCGTTTCGGCGAGGCCGTGCTCGTTGACCCGCTCCTCGGCACACCTGCACCCGATCGTCCCGTGGCGACGTTCCTCGACACGGTGTGGCTCGATCGCGCGCTGGCTGCGACACTCGCCGCTCCGCTCGGGCAGCCTCCTCGGTGGGGTGAGTCGGCGGCGCTTCACCCGTGCGCACCCACCGGACTTCGATTCACCAGCCCAGAATGCCTGGTCCACCGACCCCGGGCCAACTCCCTCAGCTGGCTGACGTTTCGATCTTCGCTCGTCGACCGCGCCATCTCCTGGCCGCCGATCACGGGCGCCCTCGCCGTCTGGTTCGACCACGGCTCGCTGTGCCGTCACCTCTTTTCTCTCCTCCCCGAGCCAGAAACTATCCAGACCGAACTCGGCGAGTTGCTCTCGCCTCATGACGTCACCCGCATCGAATCGGTGATGGTCGCGTAACGCAGCCGGTCAGCCCCCGAAGAGCTCGGCCAACCTCGCCCGCGCTGTGCCGTCGAGCGTGTTCCAGTCGTACATCGACGCACCGATCCCCGCTGTCTCTGCAACCGCTGACGCGAAGTTGTCGAGTTCGGTGATGGTGGCCAGCGGCTCGGCCGGGTTTTCTGGGTCATCGATGCCATCGATCCCCCCGATGCCGCCGATCGGGTGCACGAGCGCGTTCGGATCGCCGATGTTGGTGCGCAACCGGCGCACCGACTCCTCCACGTACGCGTAGCCATCGCCGTAGCCCGACGCATCGGAGCGGAATGACCAGTACGCCATCGGCAGCCACACATCGTAGGTGGGGGCAATTTGTTCCCACGGAAAACCCGGCCAGAAGTCTTCGTTGACCACTTCGATCAACACCGGTGGCAACACGATCGCGCCGAGTGGCACGTCAGGGTTAGCTGCTGCGATCGCCTGCCCAAGCTCGATGAGTCGGGTGCTTCGGGTCTCGTTGTCGACGCCGTTGCCCGTCCACTCGATGTCGATCCCGATGCCGTCGAATCGCTGGCCTAGCACCTCGAAGTCGATCATCGCCTGAACCCGTTCGAGGTCAGCAGCGCCTTCCCCGAAACGAGGCAAGTACCAAGCCACCACATCGATATCGAACTCGTGGGCAGCCAACAGCCACTCGGCGAGTAGCCAGCGGTCCTCGAGCCCCGACGGCGACCGATCGTCGAGGCGGGCGGCCTGGAGGTATACCGTTCGCACACCGGCATCGGCCATGTCCTGCAGTTCGGTGGCCTCCAGGGAGGGTGTCAGGCCTGAGTACGGGGGCGAGAAATCAAACACGTCAACCCACGTGCCGTACCCGCGATACGAGTCGATGGTGCGCTGCGGCGCAGCTGCAACAGTCAGCTCACCGTCGCGAAGGTCGACCACGAATGGAGCGGCCGACACCGCCAGCGGCGGCGGGGTGGTGCCGCTCGTCGCCGCAATGTAAGCCGCGCCACCAACCACAAAGGCGATCACCGCGAGCCAGGCGAGGATCGTGTCGCGATGCATCGTCGAATCGTAGGCGTCCGACTCGGCCGGATCGGTTCGGTCTCCGCGTTTGCGAATGAGGCGTTGCCTGGCATCCTTGTTGCAGAGGTGCTTGCGACTTTCGAGGACGGATCAGTTGACCTTCAAGCCTGGTGATCGAGTGGTGTACCCCCACCACGGCGCAGCGGTGGTCGAGAAGAAGGAGAAGCGTAAGGCGTTCGGCGAAGAGACCGAATACCTCGTGCTCCGCATGGCGCATGGCGAGATGACGCTTGCGGTCCCTGTCGACAAGGCCGACGAAGTCGGCATGCGATGGCCGATCAGCGAAGAAGACGTCGAAGATCTCTTTGAGGTACTCGCCAAGCGGGATGTTCGCGAACCCGCCAACTGGTCGCGCCGCTTCAAGAACCATCAGGAAAAACTCAAGAGCGGTGACGTGTACCAGGTGGCGGAAGTCGTCCGGAATCTTGCGCTACGCGATCAGGCCAAAGGCCTCTCTGCCGGCGAGAAGTCGCTTTACACCAAGGCTCGCAACGTGCTGGTCAGCGAGCTTGCCTTCGCCCTTGACGTCGAAGAAGACGACGCTATGGCCAAGGTCGACGGCGCGCTCGTCTGAGCCAACCCGATCTCGCGACGTGAACCGCCGAGCTCCTTTCTCGTACCGTCGGCGACGCTGTTGCCCACGCCGCCCAACGCAGCCTTGAGTTCGTTGTCGAGGTGCGTTAGGCGGTCCCTGATCTTCAGATCGCCCCGATAGCTGATCCTGGTGCCGATACCGGCCTGATCCTGCTCGAGCCATCGGCGCAGTACACCGCCGACCCTCGGCCAGCGTTCAGCTCTGCGCTTCGTTCCAAGGCGCCCTACCGGAGCAGGTTGCTCAGACCGGCACGATCCGCGACCACACCATTTGCCAACGCATCGGCGCCAGCGAAGCGCTCGAACTCAGCCACTACTTCCAGCCCTCTCGCGACTACGCCGGCCTGCCAACGCGGCGACGAACCAGATCGTGCAGAAGGCGAAAACCAGCTCCCAAAACGCCCACGACCACATCTGGGCAAGCTGGTGGCCGGTGCCGCGACCGAGTGCCGGCGCAAGCAGCGCGGTCGTAATGATCTGCCACCGGGCTGAGCACTCAACGGACGAGCCCCCCGCCGTCGACCACGAGCGACTGCCCGTTGACCATGCCGGCATGGTCAGAGCCGAGCCAGACCACTGCGGCTGCAACCGCTTCAGGGCGGATGAGCTCACCACGGATGTTGGACTTGGCGATGATCGAGGCCATTCCTTCGTCACCGGCGATGAAATTCTGGAGCATGGTCGTGTCGGTCGACCCGGGGAGCACGGCGTTGACGCGGATCCCCTGCCGGGCGTACTCCTGCGCGGCCGCCTTCGAGAGGCCGATCACCCCATGTTTGGCCGCCGTGTAGTGCGGAAGTCCAGGGGCGGCAACGATGCCGGCACCCGACGACGTGTTGATGATCGCCCCGCGACCAGCGGAGGCCATGTGGCGGAGTTCGTGACGCATGCACGAGTACACGCTGCCGAGATTGACGTCGAGCATCCGATCCCAACGTTCGACCGGAAGATCGTGGAACTGATGCGGCACGTCGTTGATGCCGGCATTGTTGAACGCGATATCGATGCGTCCGTGCTCGTTCACGATCTGGTCGATCGCCTCAGCGACTGCATCATCATCGGTGACGTCGAGTTGGACCGATGAACCGGACCCGCGCATCGCAACGACGGTTGCTTCCGCGCCCTCGACGTCGATGTCGGCGACAACGACATGCGCCGCGCTCTCCACCGAGAACTCAATTGCGGCGGCCCGACCGATTCCGCTCGCGCCTCCGGTGACGAAGACAACCTTCCCTGCTGCGAGCTGGACCATCGTGCGCCTACCGACTCAGAGCCGCTCGATGATGGTGACGTTGGCCTGCCCGCCACCCTCGCACATGGTCTGCAGTCCATAGCGTCCGCCCGTGCGCTCAAGCTCGTTGAGCAGCGTGGTCATCAGCTTGGCTCCGGTAGCGCCGAGCGGATGACCGAGGGCAATGGCTCCACCGTTGACATTGACCCGTTCGTGGGGGATGTGATGCTCGATCATCCAGGCAAGCGGGACGCTGGCAAAGGCCTCGTTGCACTCGAACAGGTCGATGTCGTCGATGGCCATGCCCGTCTTCTCGAGCGCGTACGCAGTTGCGGGGATCGGCCCGGTGAGCATGTAGATCGGGTCATCGCCGCGCACGCTCATGTGGTGAATCCGGGCTCGAGGCGTGAGCCCGTGCTCCTCCACGGCCTGCTCGCTAGCCAGCAGAAGGCTGACCGAGGCATCGCTGATCTGGCTTGCAACTGCCGCCGTGATACGCCCATCTGCGATCAAGGTCTGGAGTTGCTGCATCTTTTCGATCGAGCCGCCCCGCCGGGGCCCTTCGTCCATCGTGCACTCGCCGACCGCAACGATCTCGTTGTCGAAGCGACCTTCGTCGATCGCCCGGATCGCCCGCTCGTGGCTTTCGAACGCGAACGCCTCCATGTCGTCGCGGCTGATGTCCCATTTCTCGGCAATCAGCTCAGCGCCTCGGAACTGCGAGACCTCTTGCGTTCCATATCGATCGACCCACCCCTGTGAGCCGCTGAAGGGGTCGTCGAACCCGAGGTCGGCTGCGAGGGTCATCGCCGACGAGATCGGGATCTGCGACATTTGCTGCACACCACCAGCGACGACAAGGTCGTGGACGCCGGCCATGATGCCCATCGCCGCAAACGAGACGGCCTGCTGCCCGGAGCCGCACTGGCGATCGACGGTGGTACCCGGAACGTGCTGCGGAAGACCCGCAGCGAGCCAGCACGTTCGGGCGATATCGCCCGCTTGGCCCCCGACCGAGTCAACATTGCCGAGGATCACATCTTCGACCGCTGCGGGGTCGACCCCGGTGCGATCCATCAGGGCAGAGATGCTGGCTGCGCCGAGGTCGGCGGGGTGGATATGCGCTAAGCCGCCTCCTCGCTTCCCGGTGGGAGTTCGAACCGCGTCGACGATGTAGGCCTCAGGCATGACGCCAGTGTGCCAAACACTTGCTCCCGCCCCAAGCAGCCGGTTACGGAGATTGCGCCACACGATGCGGGGAGACCGCAACGCATCGCCACTGCTGCTCGCCGGCCCGCTCAAAACAACCCGATACCGCCGACACCGATACAGTCCGCGGCTATGGCCGACGAGACCGACGAGTTCCGGCAACGGGTCAGCGACTGGTACGAGGCGAACGCGACCCGGCGGGGCACGACTGACCCGTGGGCCGTCAATGTCCAGACCGACCCCGACGAGGCGGCCGCCCATTTCGACGCTTGCCGAGCGTGGCAAGGTCGCCTCCACGAGGCGGGCCTGATGGGTATCGCTTGGCCGGCCGAGTACGGCGGTGCTGGCGGCGCGTCGTGGATGAGTCGCATCGAACGCGAAATTGCGCGCGACTACGAGGAGTGGACCGGTTTCGTCGGTGCGAGCACAGCAATGATCGGTCCAGCCCTACTTCGCCATGGCAACGAAACACAGAAGCGCGAGTTTCTTCCGAAACTCCTCGGGGCTGAGCTGACGTTCTGTCAACTCTTCAGCGAGCCGGGGGCAGGGAGCGACCTCGCATCATTGGCAACCCGAGGCGACCGCGACGGCGCTGAGTTCATCGTCAACGGCCAGAAGGTCTGGAACAGCGCAGCTCAGCATGCTGACTGGGCGTTCCTGCTGGTCCGCACCGACGCCGACGCGCCGAAGCACCGCGGCATCACGTTCCTGCTCGTCGATATGACGTCGCCCGGCATTGAGGTCCGCCCGCTTGTGCAGATCAACCGATCGGCACACTTCAACGAGGTCTTCCTCAGCGATGTCCGGATCCCGGTCGCGAACGTGATCGGCGAGATCGACGGCGGCTGGGGGGTCGCCCGTACGGTCCTCGCGAACGAGGCAGCCTTCATCGGAGGCGGCCCGAAGACACCTGCGAGCGAGAACCTCCGTACCCTCGCCAAGCAAGCGGGCCGCTCCGACGACCCCACCGTTCGTCAGGAACTTGCCGCCGTTATCAGTCGCGAGCGGATCGTCGGCTGGATGGGGGAACAGATCCAACAAGCGATCCACCGGGGCGAGATGCCGCCTATGGACCCCGGCCTCATCAAGCTGATGGCTGCTGAGAACAAGGTCCGAACGGGAAATCTGGCCATGACCCTGCGAGGTCCCGCCGGGGGTTCTGGCGAGACTTCGGAAACCCTGTGGTCTCAGGCTGAGTTGTTCGGCCGCTTCTCGATCTCGATCGGCGGGGGCACCAATGAGGTGCTGCGAAACAACCTCGGGGAACGAGCCCTCGGTCTTCCTCGGGAGCCGGGGTTCAGTAAGGACCAGCCCTGGCGGGAGATTCCCCGTTAGCCGGTGGTCATGCCATGGCCTAGGGGCAGTAGGCGCTCCCGGAGTCGTTACCGACGCCGGCCTTCACGGCGCTTTTGAACTCGGCGATCTCGTCGGTGCCGAAGTCGGCCTCGTCGGAGGTCTTGACGTACCACCCCCAGCGCTCCTGGTCGGGGCCGATGACCCACGTCTCGGTCTTTCCGGCATAGCAGCACACGGTGTCGTTCACGCCGGTGGTGTCGAGGCCGGAGTCATCAAGGCGAGCCTCTGCGGCTTCGACCTGCGCCGACGTCTCGGCCTCGACGCCAAGGTGGTTGATTCCGCCGGCGTTGTCGGTGTTCTCGAACAGCACGAGCTTGAGAGGTGGGTTCTCGATGACGAAGTTTGCGTAGCCAGGCTTTCGCTTGTTCGGTTGGGTATCGAAGAGCTCCGAGTAGAACGCGACAGCCTCGTCGATTTCGCTGACGTCAAGGGCGAGCTGCAGACGCATAGGAGTCTCCTTGAGGTCCCGAACAGCATCGCACTAGTCGTATCGATATCTATCGATTTGTTGATGTGAGATCCCAACGGGAGGGAAGCGCAAGGCCTCCGACAACCCCGGTGGGAGCCAGCCCCTGGGGTTACTCACCGAGGGGCACCTCAAGCGCTGTCTCGTTGGCACAACCAGCGGGCACATCGGCACCGCCACTGCACCCGGCGCGAGAGACGAGTGGGTCGCACGTTGCCAATGGCAAGGGGTAGTCGAACGGAGGCGCAGCATTCAGAGAGCGGACAGTCGGGCCAACACATCTCGAGACCAACTCAGCCGACCTCGCACCCGCACAAAGGGAGCAACAGGCAACGATCCCGATGTCGACAACGGATCGATGCAGGGAAATACGGCGGCAGAGCTTTCTCGTTGACACGCTTAGCGGCCAGGATGACACCATGCAGACTCGACTCACCGAGGACGAACTCGTCGTCCAGGACGCGTTCGGTACCTTCTTCGCGAACGAGTCGCCGTCCGCCGTCGTCCGAGAAGCCGAACAATCCGGTGGCTTCTCACCCAACCTCTGGGCCGGCCTGGTTGCGATGGGTGGCCCAGGGATGGCCCTCCCGGGTTCCCTCGGCGGCGGCGACGCAACGCTGTGCGATCTCGCCGTGGTCGCCGATACCTACGGTGCCAACCTCGCCCCCGTGCCCCTCATCGAGCACGCAGTTGCCGCCCGCCTCCTCGCAACCATCGGTGGACATGACGAACTCGTCGGCGCCCTGGCGAACGGGACACCCGTGGCAACCATGGCCCTTCGCGCTCCGGTCGACGGGGTCACCCGATTCGTCCCGGCCGGTGCGGTGGCCGACGTCGTGCTCGCACACACCGACGACGGCATCGTCCTCAGTCGATCTACTCCCCCGAGCGAGGCCCTGCCAAACACCGGTGGCTTGCCTCTCGCTCACCGCAGCCTCGACGGTGACATCGTCTCGACCGATCACGCGACCTGGGACCGTGCCGTCGACGAATGGCGGGCTCTGACCGCGGCGGCCTACGTGGGACTCGGGCGCCGGGTGATCGCGATGGGCGTCGAGTACTCGCGAGAGCGCATCCAGTTTGGCGTCCCGATCGGAACCTTCCAGGCGCTCCAGCAGGGGTACGCCGACGCGTCGACTCGTGTCGAAGGCGCCCACCTCCTCGCCCACCGGGCGGCATGGGCGCTCGAAGCCGAAAGGGCCGACGCCTCCCGACTTGCGGGGATGGCGCTGCTCTTCGCGGCTGAAGCGGCTCGCTTCGCCGCCGATCGTTCAATGCAGTACCACGGCGGCTACGGCTTCTCTGAGGAGTACGACGTCCAGCTTTACCATCGACGAGCCACGGCATGGATTCTGCAACTCGGCGACCCCAGCGTCGAGTACGCCCGTCTCGCCGACGCCGAGTTCGGACCCCGCGCCGACGGAGAGGCGGCCTGATGGACTTCTCCTTTTCATCCGAAGCCGAAGCGTTTCGCGACGAGGTCCGCGCCTTCCTTGCCGCCAACCTCACCGAAGAGATGATCGAGGCAACCCACGACGGCACCATGCACATTCCTGCGCTCCACCAGGCCATGGCCGACAGGGGCTGGCTCGCTGGTCCGGTCCCGGCCGAACTCGGTGGGGGTGGCCGCAGCGCCCTGGAGTCGGTGATCCTGAACGAAGAGATGCAGCTCGCTCGTGCCCCGATCGACGCAATGGCCGTCACCGTCATCGTGGCTGCCATCTTGCTTGAGCATGGCAACGATCATTTGAAGCGGAACGTCGTCCCTCGCCTTCTTGATGGCAGCTCGCTCAGCTGCTTTGGCTACAGCGAGCCCGAATTTGGAAGTGACGTGGCCTCGGCCAAGACGAAGGCCGAACGCGACGGTGACGAATGGCTGATCAATGGAGCAAAGATGTGGACGACGATGGCCCACATCGCCGACTCCGTGCTCTTGTTGACCCGTACCGATCCCGACGTGGCAAAACACAAGGGCCTGACGTTCTTCCTGGTCCCGCTCGACACCCCCGGCATCGAGATCCAGCCGGTCCCGACGATGGCGACCGAACGTTCGAACGCCACCTTCTACGACAATGTCCGACTCGACGACGAGTGGCGAGTCGGCGATGTGAACGGCGGGTGGGCTGTCATGAAAACTGCGCTCAAGTACGAGCGCGGCATCGCTGGTGGCCAGTTCCCTTCGCCACCAGTGATCGACGCAGCGGCCGACTGGGCACACAATCACGCTCGCCCCGACGGAACCAAGCCGATCGACGACCCGACTGTCCGAGAAAAGCTCATGCGGGCGCTCATCGACGTGGAGGTGTGCCGAGGGTTCGCCTACCACTGCGCCGACCTCGCCAACGAAGGCGTGATGTTCGGCGTCGAGGGCTCAATGACTAAGTTGTTCGCCAGCGAGACCTACAAGCGGCACTGTCGCGACTTCCACGACATGATGGGAGCGGAAGGTCTCCTCACCCATGAATCACCCGACGCCCATCTCGGCGGCCGGATCGAAGAGAACCTCCGCCACTCCCCGGTTACTGCCATCTACGGCGGCACCAGCGAAATCAACCGCAATGTTGTCGCCGAAGGTCACCTCGGCATGCCCCGGGCCCGCTGACGCTCTGCTGCGAGTTCGCCTCTCCGTCGTTGTGCTCAGCTCCACCTCGGGCGTAGCGCACTGTGCTCGATGTTGGGCAGGACATGCTCGGCCACGAGATCACACTCGGCGATGTGGGTGTAGCCGCTCAAGATGAACGCGTCGACACCGACGTCCTGATAGGCCTGCAGCTTCGCCACGACCTGATCGGGGTCACCCACAATTGCTGCACCCGCGCCCGAGCGGGCGCGACCCACACCGGTCCACAGGTTCGCTTCGACATAGCCGTCGTCGTCGGCACCCGCTCGCAACTCGTTCTGACGGGAGACACCGACCGACTGCGTGTCGAGTGACCTCCCCTTGATTGCAGCGCCCGCGCCGGCATCAAGGCGCGCGATCAGCCGGTTGGCGGCGAGACGAGCTTCGGCCTCGGTCTCTCGGACGATCATGTGCGCACGCAGCCCATAGCCCAGGGTGCGGCCGAAGCCCTCGGCTCGCGACCGCATGTCGTCGATGGTCTCGGCAACTGACGTAACCGTGTCGGGCCAGGTGAGGAACACGTCGGCTGCTTCAGCGGCACACGCCTTGGCCGCTTCGGAGAATCCACCGAAGTACATGGGTGGACAGCCCGGGTCAACCGTGGCGATGCGGGGTGGGTCGAGATTAAACGCAGCGAACTCACCATTGACCTCAAGTCGTTCACCGTTGAGCAGCGCTCGCAGACCGTGCATGTACTCGACCGTGCGGCGATACCGCGGCTCGGACTCGAGTGCTTGGCCCGGCATATCGGAACTGATGATGTTGATCGTGAGCCGACCTCTGGCCAGCTGGTCGATGGTGGCGAGCTGTCGCGCTAGCTGCGGTAACCACATCTCGCCGACGCGAACAGCGAGGAGCAGGTGGATCTGTTCCGTGTGGGTCGCGATCGCCGACGCGAACGCGGTGGAGTCGATCCCGAGCTGGTAGCCCGACGGCAACAAGATGTTGTCGAACCCTTTGCGGTCGGCGTTCTGGACGATGTCTCGACAGTGGCCCCACGAGCTGATGAGCGCCGGGTCGGGCACTCCGAGGAACTCGTAGTCGTCGTCACAGAGCGCACCGAACCACGAGATCTCGACGGGCGACCTCACGGAAGCGGCACTCCTTCGCTGTCCCGAACAATCCGGTACACGTCGCTGCGGTCGAGGCGCACGTTCAACGCGTTAGCGGCTGAGCGGAGTCGGTCGGGGTTCTGGGTTCCCAGCAGCGCTACCGGTGCCGACGGGTGCGCAAGAACGAAGGCGTAGCAGATGGCGGCACGGTCGACACCCTCTCGCTCAGCCAACGTGTCGAGAGTCGCGATGAGCTCGGGTCGCACACCGTCGCCGGACATGAGGCTTCCGCCGCCGAGTGGGCTCCAGGCCAGTGGCACGACGCCATCGCGCATACAGAGGTCAAACGTGCCATCTCGCAACGGGCCGAGGAACGCCGGCGAGAACTCAGGCTGGCTCGTGGCGAGCGGGACATCGAGATGGGCCGCGAGGGCATCGTGCTGTGCCGGAGTGTGGTTGGAGATCCCCACGGCCCGGATCTTCCCCTCTGAGACAAGCGAGCCAAGCGAGTCAGCCACCTGCATCGGGTGGGCAAACAGATCGGGCCGGTGAATCTGGTAGAGATCTATCACGTCGACACCGAGTCGCTGCAGGCTCGCGTCGACCGCAGAACGCAGGTAGTTGTCGCTCGAGTCGTAAGGGATTGGCGGCATGATGCCACCCTTGGTGGCCAGCACCATGCGGTCGCGCAGATCGGGTGCGACGGCCAAGACGTTGCCGAGAACCTCTTCGTTCCCGCCGAAGCCAGAGCCGCCGTAGTCGAGGCCGTAGACATCGGCGGTGTCGACCAGGTTCATTCCCAGATCAAGTGCGGTCTCGACCAGCCCCTGGGCCTGGGCCGTCTCGCCGGTGGTGAGTCGCCAGCAGCCGAATCCGAGGGGGCCGACAGCATCGAGGCCAGCGGGAAGGGCGCGGGCGCCGGCCCGTACAAGAGAGTCGCTCATGGTCGTATGCTAGCCCCACGCTGAAAGCGCTTACATGGTCTAGATTGGGTACAACGGCGACATGATGAGTCTTCGATACGGAATCATCGGCAGCGGCATGATGGGCGTCGAGCACATCGAGAACCTGAAGCACATCGACGGCGCCGAGATCACCGCGATCGCCGATCCTGACCCCGGCAGCCGCGAGTTCGCCGGTGCCGCAGTCCCTCAGGCCACGCGCTACACGAACCACCAGGCACTGATCGAGGACGGTCTGTGTGATGCCGTGGTCGTTGCATCGCCAAACATGACCCACATCGACGTGCTGCGCGACTTGCTCGCCACCGACCTGCACATCCTCGTCGAAAAGCCACTCTGTACGACGGTCGAGCATTGCTACGAGGTGCTTGACCTCGCCGAGGGACGCAGCGCCATCACCTGGGTAGGACTCGAGTATCGCTACATGCCGCCGATCGCCCGCTTGCTCGAGCAGGTCGACGCCGGTGCGGTCGGAACCCCACAAATGGTGGCAATCCGCGAACACCGGTTTCCGTTTCTCGAAAAAGTCGGTGACTGGAACCGGTTCTCGGAGAACACTGGCGGCACCCTGGTCGAGAAGTGCTGCCACTTCTTCGACCTGATGGCGCGAATCATGCCCGGGGCGCCGATCAGCGTCTTCGCGAGCGGTGCCCAGGACGTCAACCATCTCCACGAGTCCTACGCCGGCCGCACCCCCGACATCCTCGACAACGCGTTTGTCATCGTCGACTTCGACAGCGGCGCTCGGGGGATGCTCGACCTCTGCATGTTCGCCGAGGCCACTCACAACCAAGAAGAGCTTTCCGTCATTGGCGAGAAGGGCAAGGTTGAGGCCCTGATTCCCGACGACGTGCTTCGCGTCGGTCGTCGCGGCAAGCACTGGATCGGCGGGGTCGAACAACACGACATCATCGACGACTCGATCCCCTACCAGGGCCACCACAGTGGATCGTCGTATATCGAGCACCTTCGTTTCAAGGAGGCCGTGCTGGGCCACACCACGCCGGAGGTCAGCCTCTACGACGGGCTGCTGTCCGTCGCGATCGGCGCAGCTGCACACCGTTCGATCGACGAGAACCGTCCGGTCGAGATCGCCGAGTTCCTTCGCTAACGCTTCGCCAGCCCGGTCGTGGAACGTACGACCAGCTCTGTCTCAAGCTCCTGGGTGGAGAGTACGCACTGGTCGTTCTGGAGATCCTCGACGATCCAACGAGCGGCCGTCGCACCGCTGGCCGGCGGATCCTGTCGCACGGTCGTGAGGGCCACGGTCTGCGCCAACGGGTGGTCGTCGATCCCGACGATCGACAGGTCTTCGGGAACGTTGAGACCCCGTTCCACGGCCACGCCCCGCGCTCCCATCGCCATCTCGTCAGAGATCGCGAAGATCGCGGTCGGGGGCTCGATGAGGTCGAGTAGGCGGTGGGTCGCCTCCTGCGCGCCAATGACCGAGAAGTCTCCCCCCTCCAGAAGATCGGGATCGACGACGATGCCGTATCGGGTGAGGGACTGGGTGTAGCCCTCGCGCCGGCGCCACGAGACCTCAGTTCGCATCGGGTCGTCTCGCATCCCCTCGATTAGCGCGATCCGGCGGTGCCCGAGAGCGAGTAGATGGTCGACCGCCAGCCGCGCCGCCGAGATGTCGTCTGGCCGCACCGATGACAGACCCGGGTAGCTGTTGCCAATCGTGACCACCCGAAGCTCCGACTCGCGAAGGCGCTCGACCTCGTCATGCTCGAGTCGGATGTCGACCAGCACCAGCCCATCGACGCGGTGGTGCATACGATCGATGTCGGCGATGAAGCGTCGCCGGGCCTCAGCGCCGGCGACGCCAACCACGAGGACCTCGTAGCCCGACTCGGCCAGAACGGCCTCGACGCCGCCGACAACCTGGGCGCAATACCAGCCTGCAATGTTCGCAACGGCCACGCCGATCGTGTGAGAACTGCCAGCCGCGAGCTTCGCTGCGGCAGGGTGAGCTCGATAGCCGAGTTCGTCAGCAGCAGCCTGAACCTTCTCCCGAGTACTGGTCGCCACGTTGTCGAGTCCGCGCAACGCCCGACTGACGGTCGCAACCGATACGCCCGCGGCGCGGGCGACGTCTTCGATTCTCGGGTTCTGGTCGTTGGTCCCCATCGCGGCAAGTGTGGTGGAGAAGGAGCATGGTGACCAGTCTGTGCCCGCGCCTCGGTAGCCTTAGGCCCTCACGGGACGTGGCGCAGCTCGGTAGCGCACCTGCTTTGGGAGCAGGGGGTCGTGGGTTCAAATCCCGCCGTCCCGACTAGAGAAACCCTTGTTCAGAGGGGTTTTTGTTTTGGTTCTGGTCGAGCTTGTGGCCCTGTGAAGGCGCCAGGGACACGCAACGTTTGCCTACGGGAGCGTTCGTGAGTCGGTCTTGGCGTGCCGACAGGGCCTCATGAGCCACCGATGACGGCAGAAAATCTGGCGGAAGCATCTCCAAATTACGGCAGCGATTCGCACGCCTCGCCGTCTCGATCTCCATCGAGTCTCGCCACATCTCCGAATGAGAGGAAGTACTGGTTGAACCAGGCTTGAGCTTCTGCCTGGGTTGCGAAGTCGCCGCAGTTCATAACGTCGCCAGGATTCTCAAGCGGAGCGGTTGCGGGTGATGTCGTTGTGGTTGGAGCGGGCGCAAGTGAAGTGCTCGTCGGCGGCGCAGTTGTAGATGGCGCAGTTGTGGGTACCGGCGTCGTGGCCGGTTGTGTCGCTGCGTCGAAGCAGCCGGAAAGCACCGACTCAATCGCCGATTTCTCCGCCGGGTCAATGCTCAGTTCCCATCGGGCTTTCACAGAAACCCACCCAGCTACGTACTCGCAGCGGTACTCAACAACCGCTGGCAGCCATTCCGCAGGGTCTCGATCGCCTTTTGAGCGATTCGAGGATGCTGATACGGCGATCAGCGTCAGCGGTGACGTTTGGTCATTTGCAAACGCTTCTCGTTGAGACGAACTCCAACTGTTTGCGCCTGAATCCCATGCTTCTGCAAGCGGGACAACGTGGTCGATATCGAACGACTGCGGGTTCGTTGTTGTTGTTCCGTCGAAGGCCGAAATCCATAGGCCACTGGTCGGCCGGCAGCCATCGCTCGTTTCAACGGGCTCAAGCGACTCTGCGACGAGGACTTCGTATCGGGTATTGCAACGGTCGCCGTCGAGATCTGACCAGTGGTCGAACAGGTCACGGTTGTAGCCGACACGCGGCGGCTCGGCTTCAACAAGAAGCGAGTCAAGCAGCGCCTGTGTTCCAGACGCTTCTGGCGCTGCGGCGGGGTCGGGCACTTCGGCAGGCTGCCCGGTCGGGGCGGCAGTAATCGTCGACGAAGTGGTGACCGTTGTAGTTGTTGTCGGAACGGTGGTCGTCGGACCCGTAGGCGCTTCGGTCGTGCTCGTAGGTGCCGGCTTATTGGCCTGGGCGAGCTCCGCTCCAAGTTCCTCAATCCGCTGCTGCGCTGACACAAACTCGTTAGAAGAAGAGCCGCCACCGCAGCCCGCCAATGCCACCACCAGAACCAGGCCTGCCGCCACCCGTCTCATTGCCTCAACCGTGGGCCACAGCCGCGCACGATTCGGCCTAGGGGAGGTGGTCTTCCAACCCCGAAAGCATCGTTGCAGGCTCCCATGACGCTGTTTGTTTCGATGAGGCTATGGAATTGGGATAATTTGAAGAGGAAACGTAGCCGCAGCCGGCCATCGCGACCGCCAACACCACATATGTCGCAACCTGTTTCATGGCCACAACCGTAGTTCACGACACCGTGAGGCTCGGTCTGTCGGTGATGTTGGTCTGAGGGTCAGCCGATCGTGTAGTCACGCAGAAGCTTGTTGAGTTCGATGACGTGCAACTCTTCTTCGCCAATCTGGGTTCGAGCAAATTCCTCAAGATAAATCGAGACGCCCTCCGCATGTTCGAGAAGACGCCGATACAGGTCAAGCGCGCGGCGCTCGTGCTCGATCGACTCGCGCAACACTGTCTCGAGCGAATGGTCGTGGCTCTCTTCGATGCTGGCTATTCCCTGCTCTGGGTGCCCTCCCAGACCAGTGAGAATCTCGCCAACTTGCTGGGCGTGGAGGAGCGATTCCGTCGCCTGCATCTTCATAAAGTCAACGAGTGGCAAACGATTCGGGCCAGTGATCACGAGCGAGTAGTGCGTGTATCGCACGACACCCGCCAACTCTGCCTTCATCACGTCGTTGAGAACTGGGATAAAGGGAGTGGTATCGAAGATCTGGTCAGACATTAGCGAGACTCCTAGCAACGCACTACTGAGACTACATCGCTTCCCGCAAAACGACCGGCCCCAGCAAGATGTACAAACGATCTGTCAATGCTTACGGTCTGTCCGTCGTGTTGGTCTGGAGGTTCAGTCGACGTAGACCATTTGATCTGGAGGCTCAGTCCAGTCATTGCGCCTTTTCTTGCATCGCACACAACGCACGTACCGTCC
>JAQWLJ010000074.1 GCA_029247365.1 Acidimicrobiales bacterium
TAGGCAACATGACGAGTGACCGTCGGACCTACGTCCTCGACACTTCGGTCCTGCTGAGCGAACCGCAGGCCCTGAGGCGCTTCGAGGAACACGCAGTCGTTCTTCCTCTGGTCGTCCTGACCGAGCTGGAGGCCAAACGGAACCATCCGGAACTCGGGTGGGCGGCTCGGACCGCCCTACGAAGTCTGGAAGAACTGCGCGAGCGTCACGGATCGTTGCTGGAGGAGCTGCCGGTCAACGAGCACGGCGGCTCCATCCGGGTCGAGCTCAACCACACGAGCACCGAGCCGCTACCCGAGGCGTTTCGCGTCGATGCCAACGACCATCGGATCCTCACGGTTGCCAACAACCTCGCGATAGAGGGACTCCCGGTCACGCTCGTGTCGAAGGATCTCCCTCTGCGCCTGAAGGCCGGCGTCGTCGGCCTTGATGCTGCGGAGTATCGCGACACCGAAGTCGCTGACGGATCGTGGACGGGCTACACCGACTTCGTTGTCGAAAGCTCCGTTATCGACGAGTTCTACGACGAAGGGGTTGTCGATCTCTACGAAGCCCGCGAGCTTCCCGTCAACACGGGAATCACCCTCGTCGCCGGATCACAGTCCGGCCTAGGCCGGGTGCGCGACGACAAGCGGATCCACCGCATCCCGGACCGGTCGGTCTTCGACGTGAGACCCCGATCCCGAGAGCAGCACATCGCCCTCGATCTCCTAACTGACGACTCGGTCGGCATCGTGTCGCTCGGCGGCCGAGCCGGCACCGGCAAGAGCGTGTTGGCGATCGCAGCCGCGCTCGAGGCGGTGCTCGAACACCGCACCCACTCGAAGGTGATCGTCTTCAGGCCGCTCTACGCCGTCGGTGGCCAGGACCTCGGCTACTTGCCCGGTTCGGAAACCGAAAAGATGTCGCCATGGGCTGCGGCCGTCACCGACGCGCTTGAGGCCATCGCTGGTCCCGAAGTCGTCGACGAGGTCACCCACCGCGAGCTGCTCGAAGTCATGCCGCTCACTCACATCCGAGGCCGCTCGATCACGGACGCATTCATCATCGTCGACGAGGCCCAGAACCTCGAGCGCAACGTGCTGCTCACCGCCCTCACCCGTATCGGCGAGAACTCGAAGGTCGTGCTCACCCACGACGTCGCCCAGCGCGACAACCTGCGGGTCGGCCGCTTTGACGGCATCGGCGCAGTGGTCGATCACCTACGGGGCCATCCGCTCTTCGGCCACATCACGCTCACCCGGAGCGAACGCAGCCCGGTCGCCGCGCTGGTGGCCGGCCTCCTCGACGGGCACGAGTAGGCCTTAGCCGGCGGAGAGCTCGTCCATCATCGCCATCATCTGTTCCTTGACGACATCCAACGCCTTGTAAGGGCGCATCATCACCTTGAACTCGGTGATCCAGCCGTCGTCGTCGCACGTGATGATGTCGACACCATTGACGTAGATGCCGTCGACTGTGGTTTCAAACTCGAGCATCGCGTGATTGCCCTGCATGATGCGTTTTGTATAACCAAACGCGCCTGATGGGCCGCCACTCGACGGCGCATCACCGTCGGCTTCACCGGGTAAAACATTGCCAGCCGCCGACAGGTAGAGCTTGCTGATCTCGCGGCCTCTCTGCGGCGAATAGACCACCGGCGAGAGGAAAACGCAGTCTTTGTGAAGAAGCGAATCGAGGCCTCCTGCCAGCTCACCACGGAGGTGCTGGGACCAGCGCTCCATGACAGTGAAGATCGGATCAGAGTTGCTCATAGGAGCCCGATCATGTCACGGCACGCGCCCGCTATGGTCACACGGATGAGCACTGACCGCGAGATCCTCGACTATGCGACGTACGGCACTGCGGTACGTGAGTTGGCCCAGCAGGTGGCCGACGACGGCTTCCGGCCGGAGATGATCCTGGCGATTGCTCGCGGTGGCCTCCTCGTGGCGGGCTCACTTGGGTACGCGCTGTCGGTCAAGAACATCTACGTGATGAATTGTGAGTACTACACGGGTGTCGACGAGCGCCTTCCCGTGCCCGTCATGCTTCCACCGTACGTCGATTTCGTTGACATGGAAGATGCCAAAGTCCTCATCGCTGACGACGTCGCCGACACCGGCCACACGCTCAAGATGGTCTACGACCACTGCGCCGAACGGGTTGGCGAGGTCCGTTCCGGTGTCCTCTACGAGAAATCGCACTCCCTCGTGAAATGCGAGTACGTGTGGAAACGCACCGACCAGTGGATCAACTTCCCTTGGTCCACCGACGAACCGGTGGTCAGCCCCGAGGACGCTCGGCACAAGGTGCTCGACGCATAGCAACCCCTTCGCCGCCCATCATCGCTTCGAGCTCGTGGAGTCGTGCGTCGGCGACCGACACACGATCTGCACATTCAGCGGGTGGTGGGCTGCGGAGCGGCACTGGTGGGTGAGTTGCCCAGCACCTCGTGGTTGAAGCGTTCGAGGGTCGCCATCTTGTCGGGACCGGTAATGGCGAAGTCGGGTACCACGATCTCGTCGACGCCAACCGACTCGTACTCCTCGATTACGGCCTTGAGTTCGTCAACGGTACCGACCAGACCAGAGCGGTGAGCGAGCCCCTCGCGCATCTGCGCGGCTTTCTCGGCGTCGTCGACGATAATCAGCAGCCCGACCGCAGTGATGTGCACGTCCGTTATGTCACGGCCCTCGTTGTCGCAGTGGCACTGCAGGTTCTCGAGATGACTCGCAATCGTGTCGGGACGCCCCCAGGCATTCCACTCGTCGGCGTGCCGAGCAACCGTGCGCAGCGTGCGCTTGGCGCCCGCGCCGCCGATCAGGATCGGGAGTGATCCGTGCACAGGCCCGGGTTCGACAGGTGCCTGGGTGAGCGTGTAGTGCTCACCGATGAAGTCGACCCGCTGCCCATTTGCCTCAAACATGGCCCGGCACAGTGCCGCCGCCTCTTCGAGACGGTCTGAACGTTCCTTGAGCGACGGGAGGTCGATGCCGAGCCGCTGATGCTCGTTTAGCTGCCAGCCGGCTCCAAGCCCAAGCACTGCCCGACCACCCGAAATGTGGTCGAGCGTGATCGCCATGTTGGCGACAACTGCCGGGTGCCGGTAGGTGTTACCGCCGACCATCAGCCCCAGGCGCACGTCGGGAACTGCGGTTGCGAGGCCACCAAGCAGCATCCAGCCTTCAAGGAACGGCGCCATCTCGGCGCCGGTCGGACCCGGACCGTTGCTGGGGTCCGCCGACGGCATGAAGTGATCCGGGACCCAAACACCCCGCCAGCCGGCTTCGGCAGCGAACTGCGCTCCCTCGAGAATCTGGTCCCAGGTCTGCGACGGGTTGGCCCAGTACGAGAACTCCATCAGCGCTCCTCACGGCGGTAGGCGATACCGAGCCCTGCGGGAGCAGGTGAAGGCTGGTGCCGGGCCCGTATCGAAATGACGATCAGGACAATAACCGTGAGTATGTAGGGAAGCATCGACAGCAGGATCGGCGAGAAGTCGACACCGAAGGGCTGCAGTCGGGTCTGCAGCGCCAGCGTGAAGCCGAAGAGCACCGCACCGGTGGCAACCCGACCGGCCCGCCAGGCTCCGAAAATGACAAGCGCAACTGCGATCCAGCCCCGGCCAGCAGTGAGGCCTTCGCTCCACGCACCAACGATTGCCGTGGTGGTGAGGTAGGCCCCAGACAAGCCGGCGAAGGCTCCACCCACCAGTACTGCACCCGCTCGAGTGCCCACCACCGAATGGCCGGCCGCATCGGCGGTCGACGCGCTCTCCCCTACGGCACGAACACCAAGGCCGAGAGCGGTGCGGTTCATAACAAACCACGTTGCGACCCCCAGCAGTGCAGCGAGATAGGTGACCGGGGTCGCCGAGAACACGGTTTCACCAATCCATGCGATGTCGCTCAGCACCGGGATGTCGACCTCGGCAAACTGAGAACGGCGGGGGTCGTCGGTGTAACTGTCTCCAATGAAATTGGCCATGCCGAGCCCAAGGATCGTTAGCGCCAGACCGCTCACCACTTGGTCGGCACCGAGACCCACTGCAATGACCGCATGGACGCCCGCCGCACACGCACCACCAAACGCACCAATCAACAACCCGAGCCAGGGAGAGCCGGTGCTGACCGCGCCGATATACCCACTCACGGCTCCGACGGCCATCATGCCTTCGACCCCGAGGTTGAGAACGCCCGATCGTTCCGCTATGGCCTCACCGAGCGCGGCGAGGTACAGCAACGTGGCGAACTGAATCGTGGCAACGATGAGACCAAGGAATGCCGCTTCGCTGATGTCGAGCGCTGCGAGTTGGTTGATCATGTCGTCACCACCTTTCGCTCAATGAACGCCAGTTGGTAGGTGGAGAGCACAGCAGCACCGATGGCCCCGAAGAGAATGAGGGCCTGGAGAATCCCGGCCACCGCGGGCGAGACGCCGAGCGTCTGGATCGACTGCCCGCCGACTTGCACGGCACCGAAGAACACCGCGACGAGTGCGACGCCGCTCGGCCGCATGAGAGCCAGGGCGGCCACGATGATACCGGCGAAACCGAAACCGTTGGAGATGTTCTCGTTGAGTCGGGCTGCGGTGCCGGTGAGCTCAATGCCGCCGGCGAATCCGGCGACCGCCCCCGACAAAACAAGGACGCCGAGAACCTTCTTGCGCATCGAAATACCGGCGAAGGCCGCCGTCTTGGCCGACGCTCCCGCTATGCGGAGCTCGTAACCCCACACGCTGCGGTTGACGAACCAGGCGAACCCCGCGATGACGGCAAGCGCAACCAGCACGCCGAGATGCGACCGTTCCCAGATAATGCCGAGCTGGGAACCTTCGGGCTTCGCCGTGATCTGTGGGAACCCGAAGCCATCGGGATCCTTCCATGGGCCGGTCTGCAGGTAGACGATAAGACGGACAGCAACCTCGTTGAGCATGAGCGTCGTGATGATCTCACTCACACCGATCTCGGCCTTCGCCAAGCCGGGGCCGAGCGCCCAGAGTGCGCCGCCGAGGGCAGCACCGATCAGCATGGCGACGATCAGAATCGGGCTCGGCCAATCAGCTCCGACACGACCGACCAGCGTGGCTGCGGTGGCGCCGAACATGATCTGGCCTTCAGCGCCGATGTTCCAAAGGCCCATGGTGGCAGCGATCGAGACAGCCAGACCGGCCAGGGCGAGGGGTACGGCCCGATTGAACGTTGCCGAGAGAGTGTCCGCAGTCCCGAAGCTGCGATCCCACATGCGCTGATAGGTGTCGAACACCGGGTCGCCGGAGATTGTGAGAAGGACTGCGCCCATGATGAGCGCAAAGACGAGACCAGCGAAGAATGCGAGTGGCTGACCACCTCGAACCGCTTCCTCGCGACGGCGAAGGATGAGGCGCTTCACGACTGCGCTTCCGCCGCAGTGCCCATCATCGCTTCACCGATCTGGGTGCGAGTTGCCTCGCGGGCATTGAATTCACCGACGAAACGACCGGCATTCATGACGAGGATGCGATCGGCCAGAGACAGCAGTTCGTCGAGATCCTCCGACACCATGAGGACCCCGGTGCCCTCGTCGCGCTGCTGCACGATAAGGCGCTGAATAGCTCGCACACCGGCAACATCGAGCCCACGCGTCGGCTGGGACGCAACCACGATGTCAGGCATCCCCGAGAGCTCGCGACCGAGCAGGAGACGTTGCAGATTGCCACCCGAGAGGCCGGCCAGTGGTGCCTCGCGCTTGCCGACCTTGACGTCGAACTGTTCGACGATCCGGTCGCAGAACTCGCGGGCGGTCGACCAGTTGAGGAGCGGCCCTCGCCGTAACGTTCGGTACTCTCGCATGACTGCGTTCTCGGTGACCGGGAGCTTCGGGGCGAGGCCGACGCCGAGTCGGTCCTCGGGGACGTAGGCAAGGCCGGCGGAGAAACGCCGCTGGGGCGGCGCGTTGGTGACGTCGGTCCGCATCACCGTAACCGTGCCGCTCTCGACCCGCTCGAGCCCGGCGATGGCATCAGTGAGCGCTCGCTGACCGTTACCGGCCACACCAGCGATACCGACGATCTCACCCGACCGAACCTCGAGCGAGACGCCATCAACGGCCAGCAGGCCTCGGGCGTCGCGAACCGAGAGGTTGTCCACGGTAAGCGCAGCATCGCCGGGCATAGCGACCGCAACGGGTACCGGCTCGACGGCAACATCGCCGACCATCAGCCGCGCCAATTCAGCGGCATCGACATCGGCCACGGGAATCGAGGCAGCCACCGTCTCACCACCGCGCAGGACGGTCGCCTCATCGCAGAACGACACGACCTCGTCGAGCTTGTGGGAGATGAAGATGACCGAACGGCCGTCGGCGACCATACGCCGAAGAACCTCACCGAGTTCGACTGCTTCTTGCGGCGTGAGCACTGCGGTGGGCTCGTCGAGAATGAGGACGCGGGCGTTACGCCACAGCGCCTTGAGGATCTCGACTCGTTGCCGCTCCCCCATCGACAGCTGCCAAACCGGCCGGTCGGGCTCTGCATCGAAGCCGAATCGGACAGCCAGTTCACCGACCTGCCGTTCGATCTCTGCTCGGTCGAGGACGCGCGGCGCGGCCCCAAGCACGACGTTCTCTGCAACGGTGAACGTCGGCACAAGGCGGAACTCTTGGTGCACCATTCCGATGCCGGCCGCCAACGCGTCAGCCGGCGCCGAGAAGCGCATTTCTTGTCCATCGATTCGGACATGGCCCTCATCGGGGCGATACACCCCGGCAAGGCAATTCATAAGGGTGGTCTTCCCGGCACCGTTCTCACCGAGAACGGCGTGCACCGTGCCGGGGCGGACGGTAAGGCCCGCCCCGGCATTGGCGATCACACCAGGAAATCGTTTCCAGATGCCGTCGAGTTCGACGGCAGGGTGGGTCACCCTTCGGCCGACCCGACCACGCCTTCGACGAAGACGCCCATCCCGAGCAGGCTCAGGCCCTCAGGAGCAAAGTCCGGTGGGGTCTCGCCAGCAGCGATGAGTTCGTTACCCTCCTGATCGTTGATCGGACCGGTGAACGGATCGAAGCTCCCGTCGATCATCTCTTGGCTCCGCTGATCGATGAGATCGCGGGTCGCCTGGGAGACGTCTGCGGCAAGCGAGCCGATCTGAACCATGCCGGTCTCCATGCCGGGCCAGGTACCGCCACCGGCGAACGAACCGTCGGCAACAGACTCGATGGCCAAAGCGTAGTAGTGACCCCAGTTCCAGATGGCCGACGACAGGTAGGCATTCGGCGCGTACTCACACATGTCGGAGTTGTAGGAAATCCAACGGGCGCCAGCGGCTTCGGCGCGCTCACCGGCGGCCGTGGAGTCTTGGTGCATCGCTATCACGTCGGCACCGCCGTCGAGCAGGGCCTGGGCAGCCTCACCCTCGACCGCCGGATCGAACCAGGTGCTGGTCCAGTTGACGGTGACGGTGGCATTGGGATTGGCCTCGCGCACACCGAGGGTGAACGCGTTGATACCCCGGATGACCTCGGGGATCGGGAAGGCGGCGACGTAGCCGATCTCGTTGGACTCGGTAGCTGCACCGGCGGTGAGGCCGGTGAGATAGCGAGCCTGGTAGATCCGGCCGAAGTAGTTACCGAAGTTGGTGTCGTTGCTCTTGTAGCCGGTGGCGTGGAAGAACTCGACGTCGGGGAACTCGGCCGACAGGGCTTCCATTGCATCCATGTAGCCGAACGAGGTGGCGAATACGGCATCGGCACCGTCGGCAATGAAGTCACGAACCGACTGCTCGAACTCGGGGCTGCCCTAGGCAATGTTCTCGACCGTCAGGAGGTTGGCACTGGTGGCCTCGGCGGCTTGCTCGGCGCCACGATGGTGGGCCCAGGTCCAGCCGGCATCACCCGGGTCGGTCAGGTAGACGAAGGCTGCGGTGACATCGGACGCATCGACAGAGCTCGTGGTGTCATCGGGCTTGATCGGAGCACACTCGCTCGCAGTGCTGTCGTCAGAGGCGCCGTCACCCGCCGAGTCATCGGCCGAAGAATCGGACCCGGCGTCAGCCGTGGTGTCATCATCATCGCCACATGCGGCAGCGATAAGAACGAACGCTAGTAGGACAGAAAGAAAGAGCCGAAGTTGGCGTTGCATGGGTATCCCTTCCCAGATAGTGCACCGTCAACCTAGGGCAAATTTCACAAGTGTCAATTCATTCGAATTGTGGAAAACCCACGGAATTTCAAGGCATGTGGACAACTACTGCCGTTCCTGTGGGCACTCCTGTGGATAATGCACGCATACTGGTGCGAGAGGCTCCGAAGGTGCTGATCGCCCCCGGGGGTGCCGGTTCGAGCCCGGCGACCTTGCCGTAGCCCCCAGGTCCACCGACAACCTTGGTGGAGTAGAGCGCGAGCACCCGGTTGATCGATTGACGCTCTAGCACCGGAGCAACTCTTTCGTACTGCGCAGCGCCAATAATGAGCTTGCACACATCGGCCGATAGGTATGGACGGAGGTCAACGCCCTGCTGACGGCAGAAGTAGCGCAGGTAGTCGGCCGCCTCAGCGTCACATCCCACACCCATCGCGTGCGCGACCCGGGCCAGGGTTCAGCCGAACTGCTCGTCGGTGATCGGACCGGTCAAGATCTTCGTCTGGATGCGCCGAAAGAAGGCTTCGTCGCCAAGGTCGGCCGGGTCGAGGTTTGTCGACAAGACGACCTTTACGTCGAACGGCACTTCGAAGCTCACGCCGTAGGCGAGTGACAGGAAGTCGATGCGCCGGTCCAGCAGCACGATCCAGCGGTTGAGCAACTGCTCTGCAGTGAGGCCTGGCGACCAAGGTCATCGATGATGATAACGCCGTTGTTCGCCTTCATCTGCAGCGGCGTAAGGTACTCGCCGCTCGTGCGTTCGTGTGTGAGGTCGAGCATCGAACCAGTAAGTTCACCGCCGACGTTGATGCGGGGTCGGTGGCAGAGAACCCAGCAAAGATCGAGGTCCTCAAGTTGCTGGTCAGCCACCGTATGCACGGCCGGGTCGGACACGCTGATGATCTGACCATCGACCTCTACCGCGTGCGGACGAGGACGGTATCGGGGCTGACACGGACATTGCGCTCGGCGATCGATGTCTTGTCGGTGCCGGGTGGGCCGCATAGGCACATGGCGCCATTGGCGTTGAGGGCGGGGCCCAATTCATCGAGGACCTCGTCGGGGATGACGAGATCCGAGAACGCCTGCTTGAGCATCTCCCCGTCCACATGCACGGCGAGGCACTGTGCTGCGACGACATCGCTGTACATCTGTAGCGAGACGGGCGCAGGACCCGCATAGCGCGACTGAACGAGCCGGTCGTTGGCATGCTTCTGCCCAAGCGAAGTCAGGGTCAGCGAGATGTCGCGGCCATCCATGCCGAAGACCTCGATCTCCTTCTTCTTGCGGAGTTCCTGCACGATCTTGTCAACGAGCGACGCGTGAAGGGCCAGTGCCTTCGAGAGACCGCTGATGTTCGTCTTGCCCTCGAGCAAGCAGCGCCGCAGAACGAGGTCGGTAGCGACTGCGTAAGGAATCCCGAGCTGTTCAGGCGATATTGGCGCCTTTATCCCGTTGTACAACTGCTATCTATGCCGCTGGCACCGCCAGCGTCCCGCTCCCTTAGCTCAGTCGGTAGAGCGCCTCCATGGTAAGGAGGAGGTCGTCAGTTCGATTCTGACAGGGAGCTCCCTTCCAGAAAGCCCCAGACCAATCGGTCTGGGGCTTTCTGCTTAAAGGGGGGGGAGGGTTGGCCGACTATCCGGTGAAGCTTGGTGAATCGACGATCGGGTCAGCCGGATCAGATTCGGGCATCTCTGGGTTCGGCGATTCGACAACAATCGTTGTGGTAGTCGTCGGTGCGGCCGTAGTGGTGGTGGTGGTCGTCGTTGTGGTGGTGGGTGCTGGGTCGTTGGCGTTCACTGTGAGCTCTTCGCCGATCGTCAAAATGACGTCCTGTCCCCCGCCATCAGGGCCCGGTGTTCGCCAGGTCTCACCTGGCCCCTCAATCACCGCAACTGTTCCACCTGCTGGCCAGGCAGCAAAGCCGTTGGCGTCTGTGGTCACGTCGACGCCGTTGGCTGTGCCGTCTTTGAAGTTGACGGTTTCGCCTTGGATCGGCCCGTTGCTTCCGGTGAGGACAACACCGGTCGCGCCCACACCTTGCTCGAGCGTCCAAGGCCCAGCCTTCGCAGTTGCCTCCACTGCGAGGTCGTAGACAGCTTGAGTCGCTGCTTGAAGCAGCTCGGCGTCGGTTCCGGTCCAGTACGGGTCGTCCAGGTCAACGTCAGAGTGGAACCCGACACGAGGCGAGGTGTCAGTGTGCGCTGACGGGGTGAGGCCGTCCCAGTTGAGCGGGTCGTCCAACCCGCCAGCGACACTGGAGAACACGGTCGAACCGGTCTCTGGGTCTGAATGCCAAGCCCACACGAGAGCTTGCGTGGCCGCCATCGGGGCGCTCGCCAAGCCGGCCTGCCAGTTCTGGTTCCACCACTCGTAGTCGTGTTTCCAGGTCAGATACTGCACCCGTCCGTCGACATCGACCTGCGAGAACGGCATCGGATCCAGAACCAGATCCACGTCCGCTTCGCTGCAGTACCCGATAAACGTTTGGTAACAAGCAAACGGGTCGGCCGAGTCGTACTCGCATCCTTCCGCTGCCCCAGAGATCAGCGGGATGCCACCAATCTGGCTGTAATCATCCCCGTCTGGCATCTCGTTCACCCACGCGTCAATGTGGCCGCCTTGCGTGGAGTTGCCAGTGATGGTGAACACACTCAGCTCCATGCCCTCATCGAGGTCGGTGCCCACGACAGCGCTCGACGCTGACGCAAACATCAACACCGCTGCGACTGCTAACGCAGGCAGAGCCAGCCAAGAACGTTTCATCGGAAACTGCTTTCTGGCCATCTAGTTACCCCGTAAATGTCGGATCGTAAGGTTTCGCGTCCGGTGGAGGCGAAACATCGGGCGGAGAGACCGCAACGGTGGTGGTCGTCGCTGGTGTGGTGGTCGTCGTTGTCTGCTCGGGTGCTTCCACCACGATCGTGGTCGTAGTTGTCGGCGCGGCCGTCGTCGTGGTCGTCGTCGTGGTCGTCGTCGTGGCGGGCGGGTCGGTGAACTGCACCTGAAGGGTCTGACCGAAGGTGACCAACAGGTCCTGGATGTCTGCACTGGGATTAGCAAGCGTCGAGTCGCCGATGTAGGTGTCGCCGGGTGCCTCAACAGCCGCTGCCGTAGCGTCGGCTGGCCATGCTGCGTGTCCGCTGGAGTCAGTCACGACGTTTACGTCACCGCCGGTTGTGCTGAAGACGAT
>JAQWLJ010000008.1 GCA_029247365.1 Acidimicrobiales bacterium
GTCGGGCAGCGAGGCGCCGCGGCTCTCGTGCTCGCCTCGGCGGCGACGTTGCGGCGCCAGCCGATCGCCGTCCCGACCGACCTGCGCACTCGGGCATGGTTCTCGGGCGCAATTGGCGCAACAGGAATCGCAGCGTTCGCAGTTGGGGCCCAGGGCGGATCACTCACAGAGATCACCATCGCCTCGACGATGTTCCCCGCCGTCACGGCCGTACTTTCAACCGTGTTCGACGCTCACCCGATGCGCTGGTGGCAACTGGTCGGCATCGGTGGGTGCATCGCCGGCGTGACCCTGGTCGGCATCTCCTGATGGGCGCGCTTTTCGGCGCCTACGTCTCGGTCAGCCAGTGTTACGACCTCGCCATCGTCGGCTTGACCGGGTCACTGTTCCCGGCCATCACCGGGTACCTGCTGTACCGCTTCCTGGGGCATCCGATGCGCTGGTGGCAAGCGGTCGGTAGTGCGGGGGCCATCACCGGTACCGCCCTGATTGCTTCGGCTGAGTCAGGCCGAAGCAGGTTCGGGCTTCTTGGGGCCCTTCACATTGGTGGCGATCGGGTAGAGCGCCGCCGCGATCAGTGAGAGGGCGAGGACCGCAGCGTAGTGCGAGAGGGTGTGGTAGTCGGTTGCCTCGACGACGATGCCGCCGAGAATGCCGCCCGTTGCACCGAAGGTGATCATGGTGAAATCGGCTGCGCCCTGCACGGAGGCGCGCTCGTCGACGGGGAAGACCGATGACAGCAATGCGCTGCCGGCGATCATGCTGAACGACCAGCCAAGCCCAACCAGGAACAATCCGACAAACACACCGAGGCTGTCCTCGGGGTCGGTGTGCGACGCCAGCTCGGCGCCAGCAAAGAGGATCAGGCCCGCAGCAGCGACCATGAGTTCGGTGCGAACCCGGTCGACAAGCCAGCCGACGACCGGAGCGAAGAAGTACATGCCGACGACGTGCAGCGAGATGACGAGGCCGATGACGGTCTTTTCGTGGGCGCCGTCGTCCATGTGCAGCGGTGTGACGGTCATGACCGAGACCATCACGCCCTGGCCGACTGCGGTGGCAAAGACGGCGATCGTGGCGAGGCGATTGGTGAACAGCTTCTGAAACGACTCCACAAGCGTGGGGCGCTTTGTCTCAGTGGCGTTGCCGAGCTGTTTTGCAACCTGCAGCGGATCGGGGTGAAGGAACGTGTTGATGATCATTGCGGCGGCGATGAAGACGAGCGTCCCCATGAGGTAAGGCCCGGCCAGCTCGTCGAGCCCGAGAAGGTTCGCGGCGACCCAACCCGTACCGCCGAGCGCGATCGTCGGGCCGAGCACCGAGCCGATCGAACCAGCCCACATCACGAGCCCGATCTCGCTCGCCTTGCGATCCTGTGGAGCGAGGTCGGCTGCGGAGTATCGGGCGGCCAGGCTGGCTGCCTGACCCATCCCAACGCCGATGCCGCCGATGACGAGCAGGATGTACAGCTCGGTGACCACACCGGTGAAGGCAATTGCGGCGCCAGCCGCACCGATAAGCCAGGCCCACATCAAGCCGGGGCGGCGCCCATGCTCGTTCATATAGCGGCCTAGGGGCACTGCCGCGATGGCCCCGCCGATCGCAGTCATGGTCGCAGCGAGCGTCGCGAGACCGTCGTTGTCGGTGATTTCCTTCGCGGCGAGGCTGGTGGCGGCAAACGTGGCAGTCATACCCATGCCGGCTGGAAAGACCGACCCGATCAGCGCCCAGCGGGTCCGTTTACGGAGAGCTGGGAGGTCGATCTCGGCAGCGGTGTCAGGCCCCAACGCGGTCATCAGGGCTCAGCCTGCCATACTCCGCGGATGGAGTCGGTATCGGTTTGGCGGTCGCCCAAGGTCGACGTTCGGGAGAGTCATCTCGGCGGACGTGCTGTGTTCGCGAACGCGTCAATCGCAAAGGACGAACCGGTCGCGATCAAGGTCGGTCACGTAGTTGGTTTCGACGAGGTGCAGCGACTGACTCAGGAGATTGGCGACTTCAGCTTGCAAATCGCTGAGGGCCTGTTCCTTTCGCCCCGGTCCGCTGACGAGTACGACGCCATGGTGGTGCACATCAACCACAGTTGCGACGCGAACGTCGGCTTCGAGGGCAACGTCGCCTATGTGGCGGTGCGCGACATCGATGCCGGTGAGGAACTGTGCCACGACTACGCGATGGCGCGGGTCGAACCGTATTCGCTCGACTGCCTGTGTGGCACCGCTGCGTGCCGGGGCACCGTCCGGGAGACCGACTGGCAACGCGCCGACGTGCAAGCGCGCTACGCCGGCTACTTCATGCCTCACGTGCAGCGCCGTATCGAGCGGGTGTGACCACCGAACGTTCGACACGCGCCGGTCTCGCCGGTGCTGTCTTTGGTGTCACGTGCTGGGCGGCCGGCAACGTGATGGTCGTCAAGGCGCCGATGGACGGGCTGCAGATCGCCTTCTGGCGGATCCTGCTGGGTGCCGTTGTCTACACCGCTGCGGTGTACGGGTCTGGTCGACGCTTGACGATGGCGATGTTGAAGGCGGTTGCGCCTGCCGGAATCGTCATCTCGATTGAGATCGCGGTCTTCTTCGTGGCGATTCGGGAGACCGAGATCGCCAACGCAACAGTCATCTCGAACCTCACACCGATTGTGCTCCTTGCGATCGCTTCTCGTGCGTTCAACGAGAAAGTGACGAGCCTTCTCATCGTTGTGACAGCCGTGTCGATGGTGGGCGTGGTGCTCGTGGTGTTCGGATCAACGCAACACACGACGTGGTCGCCGCTCGGCGACGTGCTCTCGTTCATCGCGATGTTGTTCTTCGCCGCATACTTTTCACTTGCGAAGCGAGGCCGCGAGACGGTCTCAATCCTCGAGTTTCAGGCCTGCCTCTGGATTGCAGGATCGATCACCCTGCTGCCAGTGTCGATTGTTGACGCGGGAGGTGTCGACTGGCCCTCGGCCACGCAGTGGATCTGGCTCTTCGCGCTGCTCGCCGTTCCGGGCACCGGTCATCTGTTGGTCAATTGGTCCCACAACCACGTGCGACTTGTCATCACTGCGATGCTCACGCTGGCAATTCCAGTGATGTCGAGCGTCGGTGCCGTCGTGTTCCTCGACCAAACCGTCAATGCGGTGCAGGTTCTCGGCATGGCGATCACGCTCGCTGCATTGTCGATCGTCGTGCGTCGCGAGGTGGAGATGCAGGCCAGCTGATCCGTCGGGCAGACTCGAGAGATGCCGCGCCGCTTCTACCTGCACGAGACGATCGACATCGTTGGTCAGGGACAGTATGACTACATGGACGCTGCCGCAGCCGAACCGGTCCATGACATGCCTGGGCTCTTTCGCTTGCAGGGCACATTCTTCGTGCTCGGGGCGTCGGGTGGCCGATGGCCGCAGGTGATCAACATCCACGATGGTGGGGCCGACGGTTGGGACGCGTGGACCCGCAACCTCGACCGGCTCAACCTGAAGCGGCGAGCGACGTTCTATGGCGACTGGTGGGACGAGGCGCTGCAGTGCCGGAGTGGCGGGTTCGACCGGATCGGCGGCAGCGTGCCCGGATGCCCGACTCGTGAGGAGCTCGATGCCCGTGACCTCCGGAGCTCCGTTTTCGTCCATCAGGTGCTTCAGGTCCGGCCCGGGAGCCAGATCGACTATCTCGGCCAGGTCGTCGAGCGACGGGTGCCCCAGCTCGAGGCCCGCGGTATCCACCTCACTAACCTGCTCGAAGTCATCAACAACAACCGCGAAGTGATCGTAGTGTGGGCTACTCATCTCGAGAACTGGGTGCAGCTTCGCAAGGACTTCGACACGAGCCGCGGTCTCGATGAGTCGGGTATGGCCGATCCCGATCTGCTGGCGTGGGCCGAGGTCGAGAACGACATCGTGACCGGGGGCCGGACTGAGCTGATGACCCCGCGCCCAGGCAGCGTGGGCGCAGTGACGTCGTGGGAAGCCGAGGGCTAGTCGATCCCGAGACGATCGGTGAAGAAGTCGATGATGATGTCGGCTCGCTGCACGCGGTGGATCGGTGATCCCGAGCGGCTCAGCTCGTGGTTCTCGCCCGGGAATCGGTAGTACTCCACATCGTGATCCCGGTCGCGTAGGGCGTAGTAGAGCTGATCAGCCTGATCGGCTGGGCACCGCAGATCGTCATCGGAGTGGATGATCAGCATCGGCGTGGTCATCTCGTCGACGTAGGTGATGGGGGAGAGGCGCATCAGCTCATTGAGTCCACCATCGTCGAGTGCGTCGATGCCAAACCAGAACTTGGCGACACCCGCAATATCGGAGCCGATGTCGAGTGTCGACAGGTTGTTGACCGCCCGCTCGGAGCACGCAGCGGCGAACCGCTCGGTGTGGCCCACGATCCAGCTCGTCATGTAGCCGCCGTAGCTGCCGCCGATGACGCCCAGTCGGCCGACGTCGATGAAGGGGAATTGGTCGAGGGCGGTATCGACCACCGACATGAGGTCGTGATAGTCGACCGTTCCCCAGCCCGGACCACCGAGCGCTGCACCGCGAATGCTGCGTCCCCACTCGTTATCGCGGCCGGAGCCACCTCTGGGGTTTGCGTAGACGACGACGAACCCGGCCCGGGTGTACATCTGAGCCTCGTCGTAGAAGTAGTCGCCGTACTGGGTGAAGGGGCCGCCGTGGATCAAGAGCAGCATTGGGTACGACGCGTTGGGGTCGAGGTCGTGGGGCGTCACGATCCAGGCATCGACCTCGTCGTCGGTATCGGGTGCAGGCGCAGTGAAGCGGGTGGCCGGAGCGGGAGCCGCCTGACGGACAAAGGCGTCAGTCACGCTGGTGAGGCGAGTTTCCTCACCGTTGCGAAGCACGTACAGCTCGCCCGGCAACTCTGAGTGCTCGGCGACAAACGCGATGGTGCCGGCGACAGCCGACCAGCCAGTCACCCACCGGTCGCCGGTGACCAGAGGCGTGAGCTTGCCGTCAAGGTCAACCTGTCGGAGGTGGACGGCGCCGCGGTCGGCGACGATGCCGACCAGCCCACTCCCGCTCGCGTTCCAGGTCGGCGCGGCGCTGACGGGGAAGGTGTTCCAGTCGCGGTCGAGTCGGTCGGTGAGCCAACGAACCGAAGCGCGGTCGTCAAGCACACCGAGTTTGCCGTTGTGCGGGAACAGCATGGCGTCGTCGAAGCCGACCAAGGCGATCGTTCCGTCGGGACCGACCGAGGGCGAGTTGTAGACGCCGGTGCCGTCGGTGACGACCTCGATCGACCCGGTGCCGAGGTCGATCACTGCGATATCGCCAGCGAGGATCCGCTCGGCAGTGTTGGTGCGGGCGGCGGCGATGCGTTGTCCATCGGGGAACCATGATGGCGAACTGAAGTCTGCGTCACCGGGCGTGACATCGTCGGGGCCCCCGCCGCTGTCGAGGGCCAGAACGTGGACATGGATCGGCCGGTCGAGTGTGAAGCCGGTGCCGTTGAGCCGGTGCATCGGCCGGTCGATCTTGCGAGGGGGGCGGCGGTCGATGTCGTCGCTTGTGTAGTGCTCACCGCGGACCCGGCACGCGTAGGCGACCTTTCGCGAGTCTGGTGAGACGGTGACCCCAGAGATGCTTTCGTCGTGATCGGCCAGCAGCGAGGCCTCGCCCGGGCCGTCGGTGGCCATGGCGTACAGCGATGACGTGGTCTTACCCGCCTTGTCGGTAAGGCGAGTCGAGGTGAACAGCAGCAGTCGGCCGTCGGGCGACCAGCGGGGCGATGCGTCGTTGTCTTCGCCGGCACTGATCGGTCGCGGCGGAGCGGAGCCGTCGGACGGCACGAGCCAGACTCGACTGCGGTACCGGTTGGCGGCTGCGTCGACGCGGGTGACGACGTAAGCGACCTGGGATCCGTCTGGTGAGAGCTGCGGATCGGAGGCCCAGACAAGTTGGTTGATGTCCTCGGCGAGCATGGGCGGACCCTACTCGTCGGTCATGGGCCGGCATCAGCTGACGGCTGGGACGGCGAACCCTGGGGTCGTACGATGATCGGCCATGTACGGCTTGGTGATTCGCAATGGCACGATCTACGACGGCACGGGGTCTGCCCTCTTTGCGGGCGACGTCGCGGTCACCGATGGGCAGATCGTGGCAGTCGGCTCGATCGACGGACCCGACAGCGTTCTCTTCGAGATCACCTAACAGTTGTCGTTCTGCGACTAGGACGCCATTCGTCTTGCGCCGATCTTGGGCTTGGGTTTGCCCTTGCGCTCGGGATGACACACTGTCATTGTATTTTATGTGGCCATGACAGACCATGACGGGGCGGTTCGGCTCGACGTTGAGTCCTTGCGCGTCTTTCGCGAACTCGTCGCAGCCGATGGCTTCACGGCGGCGGCCGAGCGTCTCGGCGTCACTCAGTCGGCGGTCAGCCACAAGATCCGGCGCCTCGAAGAACGTATTGGTGTCGAACTCCTTCGGCGCGACGGCCAGCAGCTCGTCCTGACCGCCGACGGGCGAGAGTTGCTCGGTCATGCCGACGAGATCGTCGCTGCGCACGACGCAGCCGTCGATGCGCTGCAGCGCAGCGCGGTCACCGGCATGGTCCGGCTCGGCTGCAACGAGGAAGTTGCCGCCACTGCGCTCGCCGAAGTTGCCGAGCGGTTCGGCCGCACCCACCCCGACGTCTCGTTGGCGATCCGGGTGCATGATTCAGCCTTCGTTGCCGAGTGGCTTGATATCTGTGAGATCGATGTCGCCCTCATTCAGGTGCTCGACACGCCAGGCGCCCTGCGCGATGGCGATGAAGTCTGGCGCCGCGATGAACTCTCGGTGGTTCAGGCTGCACACGCCAACCTCGACGAAGTCGATGATGTTCCGCTGATCTCGTTCGGCGAGCGGTGTCTCTACGAGCCGTTCTTCGGTTCGGCGATGACCGCCGCCGGTCGCAGCTACCGCCAGGTTATGGAGTGCACGAGCATCCAGGGCGTCCAGGCTGCGGTCACCGCTGGGCTGGGCGTCGCCGTGCTCAACACGCCGAACATCACCGATGATATGCGGTTATGGCGCGGGGCTGAGCTTGGCTTCCCGTCCGTGGCCTTCGTCTTACGCCGAGCCGGCGAGTCCGGCGAGTCCGGCGATGCGGTCGACGCGCTGTGCGCGCATCTTGCTTCTGCGTTCGAAGGAGCTTCCTCGTGACCGACACCGCACCAGCCCGAACCGGA
The DNA here is from genome assembly GCA_029247365.1 of Acidimicrobiales bacterium. Taxonomy (GTDB): domain Bacteria; phylum Actinomycetota; class Acidimicrobiia; order Acidimicrobiales; family Aldehydirespiratoraceae; genus UBA11606. The sequence continues at coordinate 7,168 of JAQWLJ010000008.1, forward strand.
CGGCGGGGCCGCGGCGCTCGCCGCGATGCCCGAACCGCGTACACCCAGCGGTACCTGCCCGAGATGGAGCGGGGCATTCCCTACCTTGATGCGCTTCTGCCCGAACAGGTCGACATCGTGCACGACCGCACGATGACCCTGCTTGAGACGACCGGTATCGAGTTCCGAGATGACGAGTCGATTGAGATGTGGCGTCAGGCCGGCTCGGGCGGCGGCGTATCGATCGATGGCCACCGCCTACGTATCGACCGCGAACTCCTGACGGAGCTCATCTCCACCGCACCGAGCGAGTACACGATGGTCGGGCGCGATCCTGAGCGCTCCGTGACGCTTGGTGGGCGCAAGAGTGTCTTCACGCCCGCGTACGGCGCGCCGTTTGTCCGTGACCTCGAAGGAAAACGGCGCAATGCCACCCTCGACGACTTCCACAACTTCGCCAAGATTGCCCACATGACCCCTGCGATGCAGATGTCGGGTGGGGTGCTGTGCGAGCCGATGGATGTTGCTGTGCCGCACCGGCACCTATCCATGACCTATTCGCTCATGAAGCACTCGACGAAGCCGTTCATGGGTGCGGTTACCAGTCGGGAGCGGGCCGAAGACTCCTTGACAATGGCGCAGATGCTGTTTGGCGAGCAGTTCGTCGACCAGAACACCGTCATGACGAGCCTGGCCAACGGCAACTCGCCACTGGTGTGGGACGCCTCAATGCTCGACGCGGTCAAGGTCTTCAGCAGCGCAAACCAGGCGATGCTGTTCTCGCCATTCGTGCTCGGGGGTGCGTCGACGCCGGCGTCGACGATTGGCTCGGTCGTGCAGATCAACGCCGAGGCGCTCGCCGGTGTGGCGTTCAGTCAGATCGTGCGGCCGGGGTCTCCAGCGGTCTACGGCCAGTGGCTCGCCACCGTCTCCATGAAATCGGGTGCGCCCATGGCGGGGACACCCGACATTGATCATATGAACCTGCTGATCGGTCAACTGGCTCGGCGGTACCACTTGCCGTGGCGCTGCTCGGGCATGTGCACGGCATCGAAGGCATTCGATGCCCAGGCTGGCTACGAAGCAGCGCGCAACATGTTCGGGGTGGCGCTCGCTGGCGCAAACTTCGTGCTGTCGACCACCGGCTACATGGAGTCGGCGCTGTGCCAGAGCTACGCCAAGGCGGCGATCGACGGCGAGCAGGCGGAGATGTTCCGCCGCTTCGTTGAGGGAATCAACTTCGATGAGCTTGACGATGCGCTCGACGCCATGGGCGAGGTCGAGCCTGGGGGCCACTTCCTCGGGACGGCGCACACGCTTGCCAACTTCGAGTCCGCGTTCGCAATGCCGGAACTGATGGACAGTGACGGCTACGAGCAGTGGCTCGCTGCCGGTGGTGAAGACGCCGAGATGCGCGGCACCAAGAAGGCGAAGCAGTTGCTCGCTGACTACGACGAGCCGAAACTGCCTGACGACATCGACGAAGCGCTGCGCGACTTCATGGAGCGTCGGGTCCGCGAGATTCCGGAGGCACTCGAGTGAAACGAGAGCGAGAGCAGCGAGTGAAACGAGAGCGAGAGCAGCGATGAGCCCGATGACCACACCACTTCTGCACGGCGTGTGCGCCGCGATGTGTTCGCCATTCGACGACACGGGCGAGCATCTTGATGAGGGCCGTCTCCGCGACCACATCGAGAGCCTGATCGATGCCGGCATTCATGGTCTCGTGTTGTGCGCCGGCACTGGTGAGTTTGCTTTTCTCTCCAACGAGGAGAAGGACCGCATCATCGGACTCGGCTGCGAGATCGTCAACGGCCGTATCCCCGTGATCGCCCAGACATCGGCCATCACCACGACCGATGCGATCGAGCGGACTCGCAAGGCCGCTGACCAGGGTGCGTCGGCGGCGATGGTGCTGCCTCCGTACTTCGAGGGACCCTTCGAGCGCGGTGTGCTCTTCCACTATGAGAAGCTCGCCCAGGCGATCGATATTCCAATCGTGCTCTACAACATCCCAGTCAACAGCGGGTTCGACATCCATCCCGATCTGTACCGCCAACTGATGGCGATCGAGAACATTGAGTACATCAAGGACTCCACCGGCGACTTGATCCGCGCTCAGAAACTGATCGGTATCGGTGGCAACGTTTTGGCGGGAGCCGATCCGCTGGCGCCGTTCGCTGCCATGGCCGGTGCCGCCGGGTGGATCTGGGGCGCAGCGAACGTTATGCCCCACGAATGTGTTCAGCTGTGGGATCTCATCCAGAAGGGCGACCATGCCGGTGCGCTCGATCTCTGGGCGAAGATGCTTCCGGCGAACATGTTCTTCTGGGAGAACAACGTCGACGCCGAGTACAACTCGGCGGTCAAGACCGCCACCAACATGGTCGGCCGTCCCGTTGGGCCCTGCCGACGCCCGGTCATGCCGATGACTCGGCAGGGTCGCCTTGCGCTGCAGACGGCGCTGTCGACGCTGCCGGTCAACGGCACGAACCGCGACACCCTCGTGTTCCGCGAGTGGGACGACGAAAAGGACTGGCTCGTCCAGATGACCCATACCAGCGGCGTGAGCCGAGCGAAGACTTCCGGCCGTGCCGGAAACAAGTGAAAGGCGGGCGATGACCCTCCAATTCGATCCGGCGGCACTTGCCGCATCCGTCACCCCACCGACCCGCATGATGATCGGCGGCCGCTCTGTTGAGTCAGCGAGCGGCAAGACGTTCGCAACGTACAACCCGGCAACGGGCGAGGAACTCGCCCAGATTGCTGAGGGGTCGCAGGAGGACATGGACCGTGCCGTTGCAGCGGCGCGTGATGCGTTCGACAACGGCCCATGGGGTCGCATGGCACCGGCGGATCGGCGCGCGCTGCTCAAGCGGTTCGCCCTCCTCATCGAGGCCCACGCCGACGAACTTGCGGTCATGGAGACCCTCGAAGCGGGAAAGCCGATCTTTGACTCATCGACAATCGATCTGCCCGAGTCGTTTGCGTGCCTGATGTGGCACGCCGAGCTCGCCGACAAGGTCTACGACCTGGCTACGCCGTCGGGGCCTGGTGTCGTGTCCACGGTTGTACGCGAGCCGGTCGGCGTCGTCGGCGCAGTACTGCCATGGAACTACCCACTGATGATGGCATCGTGGAAGATCGGCCCGGCGCTCGCAGCTGGCAACACGATGGTGCTGAAGCCGGCCGAGCAGACGTCGATGTCGACGATCCGCATTGCTGAGCTCGCGACCGAGGCCGGCCTGCCCGACGGTGTAATCAACGTCGTGCCCGGCTTCGGCGAGACGGTTGGTGCGGCGCTCGGCCTGCACCCGCAGGTCGACTGCGTCGGCTTCACCGGCTCGACCGAGGTCGGCCGGATGTTCTTGCGCTACTCGGCTGATTCCAACCTCAAGCGTGTGCTGCTCGAGTGTGGTGGCAAGTCGCCGATGGTCGTGATGAGCGATGCCGAAGATCTCGACAAGGTTGCGGCCAACGCATGCGAGTCGATCTTCTGGAACGCTGGGCAGAACTGCTCCTCGAACTCGCGGCTGCTGCTGCATGAGTCGATCGCTGATGAGACGCTCGCCCGAATCGACGAGGCCATGCATGCGTGGGTGCTCGGCGACCCTCTCGACCCTCACACTCGTATGGGAGCGATCATCGAGCCCGTCCACATGGAGAAGATTGTTTCCAACATCGAGACGGCCAAGAACGAGGGTGCGACGCTTCGCTGTGGTGGCAACCAGACCCGCACCGACTCGGGCGGCTGGTTCGTCGAGCCGACGATCTTTACCGACGTCACGGCCGACATGACCGTCACCCGCGACGAGGTCTTTGGGCCGGTGCTGTCGGTGTCGACGTTCGCCCACGCCGATGAGGGCATCGCGATGGCGAACGACACCGACTACGGCCTGCACGCCTCCGTCTTCACGTCGAACGTGCGCAGTGCTCACCTTGCGAGCCGCATGCTCAAGGCAGGCACCGTGTCGGTCAACTGCTACTCCGAGGGAGACATGACCACCCCGTTTGGCGGCTATGGCCTTTCCGGCTTTGGTGGCCGCGACAATGGTGTCCACGCTCACGAGCAGTACACCGAGACCAAGACCATCTGGCTCGACCTCTCGTGACGGCGACCCAACTACCAAGGTGGTTCCCGTTCGGCACGGAGGCCGAGGTTCCCAAATCATGACTCGTGTCTCTCTCCTCCCGTCGTACGACGACCAGAACGGGTGGCTCGAGATCCTCGGGCCACAGCCCGAGCCGGTCTCATTGACCGGTGACATCGAAGCCGACCATGTGGTCATCGGCGCCGGCTATGGCGGGCTCGCTGCGGCTCGTCGGCTGGCCGAACTCAACCCAGACCAGTCGATCGTGCTTCTCGAAGCCGATCGGCTCGGCAACAATGCTGCCGGTCGCTGTTCGGGGTTCATCATTGACCACGCTCACAACATCCGAGCGAAGGGCTTCAACGACGACACCGCCAATGCCAAGCGGGGGATCGCCCTGAACCGGGCGGGCGTCGACTGGCTCGATGAGATCGTTCATCGCGAAGGCATCGATTGCGACTGGCGCCGCGAAGGCAAGATCCACGCGGCCGCCTCGAAGAAGGGAGAAGAGACCCTCGCCGGCTTTGCGGCGTCGCTTGACGCAGTGGACGAGGAATACCAGATGTACGACGCGGCCGAGTGCCAGCGTCGCTTCGGCACCGGCTTCTACCGGTCGGGCCTGCACGCTCCCCACAGTGTCCTGGTCAATCCAGCGCAGCTCGTGATCGGCCTGGCCAAGACGATGCCCCACAACGTTGAGGTCTACGAAGACTCTATGGTCGTTGACGTCGACTTCGGGCTGCCTCACACCCTCAAGACCCTCCAAGGCTCGGTGCGAACCCCGTCGCTCGTGCTCGCCGCGAACGGGTTTGGAGAGGGCTTTGGCTTCTTCACGAACAAGCTGATCCCGCTCATCACGTGGGGGTCGATGACCCGGCCGCTCACCGACGATGAGGTTGACCGTCTCGGCGGCGAGGACAATTACGGCATCATTCCGGCGCACCCGGCCGGCACGACCGTGCGGCGCCGCCCCGACCGACGGATCCTGATCCGAAATCAGTACACGTTCAGTCGCAAGAGCGACATCGTGACGGGCATCGAGAAGGTCAAACGCACGCATGAGAAAAGCTTCCGCAACCGATACCCGATGCTTCCCGAGGTTGAACTCGAGTACTCGTGGGGTGGTGCGCTGAGCCTCAGCCGCAACGGCGCCGGCGTGTGCGGTCCGGTCGCCGAAGGCGTGTGGGCGACCATGGTCTACCAAGGCACCGGCATGGCGAAGGGCACGATCTCCGGCAAGTTCCTCGCCGAGCACATGATGGGGCAGACCGACCCGCTTATGGATCTGCTCACCAGTGGCGCGCAGCCGAGTCGCAATTTTCCCGACCCGTTCAACCGGTGGGGTGTGATGATGAACGCTCGCTGGCGGCGCGCTCAGGCCGGGATCGAGGAGTAGGAGCCCACATGCAGGTTGACCTCAACGGCAAGATCGCTGTCGTGTCCGGCGGGTCGTCGGGAATGGGCGCGGCGATCTGCGAGCGGCTGGCAGCCTCGGGTGCTGCGGTCGTCGTCGGCGGCCGCGACGAGGGACGAGTGGCATCGGTCGTCGACTTGGTCCACGCAGGTGGTGGGCGAGCGGTTGCTGGCCTCGGCGATGTCGCGAACTCGGCTGAAGCTGCTGCGCTGATCGACATCGCGGTCGAGGCGTTCGGTGGCATCCACATCGTGGTGAACGCAGCCGGGGTCATCCACCGAGCCGACGCGCTGGGAACCTCTGACGACGACTGGGCTCGCGTCATGTCGGTCAATGTCGACGGCACCTTCTTCCTGTCCCGAGCGGCGGTCCCTGTCCTACGCGAACAGGGTGGCGGGGTCATCGTCAATATTTCTTCGACGTGCGGGCTGGTCGGTTCGGCCGGACTCGTTGCGTATTGCGCATCAAAGGGTGCAGTCACCAACCTCACTCGGGCCATGGCCCTCGACCATGCATCGGAAGGGATCCGGATCAACGCGATCTGCCCTGGTTCCGTTGACACACCCATGCTCGTCTCTGAGCACCCGGAGGGAACGACTGCCGACGAGGTCTTCGCCCGCAACCTCGCGTCGATCCCCGAGGGTCGCATTCCCGAACCGTCCGAGGTCGCCGACCTCGCCCTCTTCCTCTGCTCTGACGCTGCTCGCCACCTCCATGGCGCCAACCTCAGCCTCGACGGCGGGTACACGGCGCAGTGACCGTGAACGACGCATGACCGACTTCTCAGGAATTACAGCTGTCGTCACCGGTGGCGCGCAGGGAATTGGCCGGGCGATCGCGGACCGGTTGGCGGCCGATAGTGCTGATGTGATCGTCGGCGATCTCCGTGACCCAGGTGACCTCGGTGACCGCCAGCGATGGGTCGAGTTGGACGTCACGTCGGAGGTGTCGACCGTCGCGTTCGCCGCCGAGGTGGACGACTCGCTCGGCGTCGTGGTCAACAACGCGGGGATCATGTTCGAAGCATCGATCACCGACCAGACGGTCGAGCAGTGGGATATGGCGATGGCTGTCAACTTGCGCGGCCCCTGGCTCATGACCAAGGCGCTGCTCCCACAACTGCAGGCGGGAGGCGGAGGGTCGGTGGTCAATGTCGGCTCGATCGAGGGCATCGGCTCGAACCCGCAGCACACCGCCTACGCCGCGTCGAAGGGCGGCGTGCACGGCTTGACCGCCGCAATGGCAGTCGACCTCGGTCCGATGGGGATCCGATGCAACGCGGTCGCGCCGGGTTGGATCGACACCGCACTAAATCGCGAGTACATCGATCGACTGCCGAACCGCGATCAGGCTGTTGCCGAACTGGCGGTGCTGCACCCGGTCGGCCACATCGGTGACCCAGCCGACGTGGCGTCGACGGTCGCGTTCCTGGCGAGCACCGATGCGCGCTTCGTGTCGGGTCAGGTTGTCGTGGTCGACGGCGCCCGCACCACCATGCTCAGTCTCCCGCCGAGCCTTGCGCCGAAGACGTGATGGCAGCCACCGATTTGGGTGGCGATTCGCCCCCCGGCCTCACGGCGAGCTGGGCTGGATCTCAGCGTTGACGGCAGCGACCAGATCCATGAGGCGAGCGAGGTGGTCGAGCTTGTCGGTGAGTCCGTCGCCGTTGATGCCAAGCCGCAGCGTGTCGACGCCCGCAGTGTGGTAGGCGCGAAGGCGGTCGGTTACCTCGTCATCGTTACCGACAAGGTTGGTGCGTAGACCGATCTCGATTGGGACCGCGGCGCCGGCCCCCTCTCGGTCACCGGCCTGCCAGAGCCGCTGCACCTCGTCGACTGCATCGCCGAAACCCTGCCGAATGTAGGACTGGTTGTAGAAGTTCGTCGACGACGAGCCCATCGCACCGATTGTGAACGCATAGCCGGCGGCATGGCGCCGACCCGCCTCCTCGATGTCATTGGTGAACTCAAGGCCGGCTGCGACCGTGATCTCAATATCGGAAAACGACCGGCCTGCTGCCTCAGCGGCATCTCGCATGGGATTGAAGTAGGCGTCAGCTGTTTCGGCCATGAAGGCGGTACCAATCCAGCCTTCACACAGCTCGCCGGTGAGGCGAAGGTTTGCCGGCCCTAGTGCTGCGTTGTAGATCGGGATTTCCACCCCGGCAACCGGAGAGCGAATCGCCCGCCCCTGCCCGTCGGGAAGCGGAAGTTGATGGATCGTGCCGTCGTACTCGAGTCGGTCGCCCGACGCGGCTCGACGGATGATCTCGATGGTCTCGCGTGTGCGGGTGATCGGCTTGTCGAACCGGACGCCGTGCCAGCCCTCCATGACCTGAGGACCACTCGTTCCGATGCCGAGAATGAATCGACCGTCTGACATCTCTTGCAGTGCAAGGGCCGACATCGCCAGCATCGCGGGTGATCGCGCGCCGAGCTGGACAACGCCGCTGCCCAGTCGCAGCGACTCGGTGATCGACGCGAGGTAGGCGAGTGGGGTGAGGCAGTCGTACATCCACGCTTCTGCGACCCACACCGAATCGACGCCGAGCCGTTCGGCGTCGCGGACAAACTCGAGTGATCGTGGATCGGCCCCGGGTGGATGGATGCCGATTCGGAGCGTCATGGGCCGAACCCTAGGGTTGGGAATCGCCCTGCGCCACGCAGCATGCGGACGAGCACCACGAAGCTCTGGACCCTCCCAAGGTCATCTCCGTGACGTTCACCTCGATGGGCCGAGTAGGCATTCCGCCGAGTGGGGAGGTGTCGGCGTTAGCAGCGTGACGAGTCCTGTCATATGTCATCCGCAGTCACTACGGCCGCAGCACAACGACTGGCGTTCGTCGCTCTGGCGCGCCGGCTCAGGCAGCCCCAGCAAGCTCATCGCCGGCGACCGTGATGCGGTGCAGGTGCCGCCGGTGACCGTGGTAGTCGTTGAGCGCAAAGTGCCACGTTGAACGGTTGTCCCACATGGCGAGTGAACCTTGCCCCCACTGGAAGCGGATCTGGAACTCGGGGCGGCGGCCGTGCTCGAACAGGAACGTCAGCAGGGCCCGCGACTCTGCGACCGTGAGGCCGTCGATCGATGTCGTGAACGCAGGGTTCACGTAGAGCAGTGGTCGCTCGGTGTGCGGATGCGCAACGACGATCGGGTGGGTGACGTCGCCGCGCACGGCATCGGGGTTGCCGATCCGACCAGCGGTGGCCTCAGCATGCTTCGCTTGCGCCCCGAACACATGAGCGCTGGAATGCACCGCTCTGAGACCACGGAGAAGCTCCTGAATCGGTTTGCTCAGTGCGTCGTAGGCGGCACCCATCCCAGCGAACAACGTGTCGCCTCCGATCGGCGGGATTTCGCGCGCGTAGAGGATTGAGCCTCGGGCGGGTGCCGGGTCGTAGGAGTGGTCGGTGTGCCAGCCACCACCGATGTTGTGTTCCTGGTCGGGTTCCTTCAGAACCTGCGCGATCTCCGGGTGGCCGTCGACGGGCGTGAAGAAGCGGTTGACGTCGACGCCGCCGAAGCGGCGAGCGAATGCAAGGTGCTCGTCGGGGGTGAGGTCCTGATCACGAAAGAACAGCACGCCGTGCTGTGCCCAGGCGTCGACAAGGGTTGCGGAGTCGGTGTCGTTGAGGTCGCGAACGTCGACACCGCTGACGTTGGCCCCGAGAGCGTTGGAGACGGGCGTGATGTCCATGCCGAGGTCGTAGCAGATCAACCGCGGACGAGTCGGAACAGTGGGATCTTCCGCTCAACGGTTGTCTGGTACTCGCCTAAGCGGGGGAGCGCCCTCACCATCCGGCCGAGGACCCGATCTCGTTCGACATCGACGGCTTCGACGGCCCTCGCTTCGTAGGTCTCACCGAGGCACTCGATGGTCACAGGCGAATTGGCTCGCACATTTTGGCCCCACGCCGGAAGTACCGGGCTGCCCCCCGCCGACGCCATCACGATCAACGCGCCGTCCTCATCGGTGGTGTAGGCCAGCGCCGTCGTGAGATGCCGCCCCGATCGGGCCCCGTCATCGTCAGCAACAGGGTCGGGTTGTTGTGGAACGGACCCTCTGGCATAACGCCCTCATGGGCCCGGAATGTCTCGATCACGCCGCGATTGAATTCGATGACCTGCTCGTTTGTCATGCCCAACATGGCGGCGAGCGCAGGAGACGAACAGGCGCGATGTGAGAGTGTGGATGCGCACACGTGAAGGAGAAAACTATGGCGCAGATCGCAGGACTCGAGGTCGGGATCCCCGATGACATGCTTGATCCGGGGACTGAATGGATGACGGCGGTGTTGCGCACCAGCGGGGCGATCACTGCCGGTACGTCAGTCGCGGCTCTTACGGTCGAGCCGTTCCAGGTTGGCGTTGGCCTCGTTGGCCAGCTCGGACGGGCGTCGATGACCTACGACAACGGGGAAGGCCCGGCAACGGTGATCATCAAGTGGCCGATCGATGTTCCCGCCCAGCGGGGGATGGGCGACGCACTGAACGCCTACGAGCGTGAGGTGCGCTACTACGTCGACCATGCCGAAGAGTCGCCCCTTCGCGTCCCCACGATCCACGCTGCGATGATCACCGACGACAAGAGCCGGTGCGTCATCGTCATGGAGGATCTCAGCTCGATGCGCCAAGGCGACCGCATCAACGGGATGACATGGGACGAGTCGGTAACCGCGGTCGAAACGTTGGCCCGTTGGCACGCGCACTGGCACGAGCACCCCGAACTCGACCGTCTGTCTGACGTCTTCTACGCAATCCAACATCCGGTCTACAACGTGATCCTTCCCCAGTTCATGGCCGGGGGGTGGGAGAACTGCCAAAAGTACGGGGTCGAGCATCTGACCCCTGAGGTGGTCGATTTCGGCAATCGATGGACGGATCTGCTCCCGGTGTTCCAAAAGCACTTTCACAAGGACCTCACACTGATCCACGCCGATTGGCGCGCCGACAACATGTTCATCGACGACAACGGTGAGATCGTGATGATCGACTTCCAGCTCACCGGCGTGGGCGTCGGCGCCTACGACCTCGGGTACTTCGTGAGCCAGTCGCTTGAACGGGAGGTTCGAGGCGGCCGTGAACGCGAACTGGTCGACACCTACACCGCAGCGCTCGCCAACCATGGAGTGCACCGCGATCCCGATGACGTCTGGTTCGACTTCCAGGTGTCGGTCGCGTGGTGCCTGATCTACGGCGTCGCATCGTACGCCGAGTTCGAACACCTTCCCGGTGAGGGTCAGTTTGTGCTCGATACGCTGTTGCGACGGTCCATCGCCGGTATCCTTGACGTCGACGCGATCGCCGCCATCGACCGCCTCATCGCTGAGGTCTGAGGTTTCCGACTACGTTCTGGTCGTCTTTGGCACGATCCGCTTCAGCTGGGAGACCGCGTGAAGAATCCCCCGTTCACCTACCACCGGCCGGAGGCGCTGGCTGACGCGCTTTCGCTGTTGGCCAGGTACGGCGATGACGCGAAAGTCCTTGCCGGCGGGCAGAGCCTGTTGCCAGTGATGGCCCTGCGGCTGGGTCGCCCCGACCACGTCATCGATATCGGCCGAATCGCTGAGTTCTCCAAGCTCGTCGCCGGCCCCGGAGGCACGACGATCGGTGCGCTCGTGCGTCATGCCGAGGCAGAACGCTCGGCCGACATCGCCGCCTACGCCCCGCTCGTTGCGGCCGCCGCGCCCTATATCGGTCACCGCGCCATCCGAACCCGCGGCACCCTGGTCGGCAGCGTCGCCCACGCCGACCCGGCCGCCGAAATGCCGGCGGTGTGTCTGGCACTCGGCGCCACGATGGTCGCAGCCTCGCTCGACTCGACCCGCGCGATCGCGGCCGCTGACTTCTTTGAGGGTTACCTCACCACCGCACTCGAACCGAACGAGATTCTCACGGAGATCCGCTTGCCGGCCTGGCCGGCCGATGCCGGAGGAACGGTTGTCGAGATCAGTCGCCGCCACGCCGACTACGCCCTTCTCGGGTTGGCTTGCACCGCCGAGGTCAGAGACGGATCGATCAGCAGCGCAGCGCTCTCATTTTTCGGCGCTGGTAGCACCCCGGTGCGCATCAGCGAGGCCGAAGCTGCGCTTGTCGGCCAAGCACCCGGTGAGGTCGCCTTCGCAGCGGCAGCCGAGATTGTGAGCGACCAACTCGAACCACTGTCCGACATTCATGGCACCAGCAACTATCGCAAGCACATCGCCGGAGTCCTCACCCGCCGGGGCCTCGCTGAGGCCACCGCCACGATCGGAGCCTACGCATGAGCGCACAGCAGGTCACCCTCACGATCAATGGTGCGAGCCATCCCCTCACCGTCGAAGTCCGACGATCGCTTGCCGATGTGATTCGCGAGGAAGTTGGCCTCACCGGCACGCATCTCGGATGTGAGCACGGGGTGTGCGGCGCCTGCACGGTCTTGCTCGACGGGCAGCCGGCCCGAGCGTGCCTGATGCTCGCGGTCCAGGCTGATGGCGCCGAGATCACCACGATCGAAGGCCTCGCTGACGGCGACGAGATGCATCCCGTCCAGAAAGCGATGAAGGAGGCGATGGCCTTCCAATGC
>JAQWLJ010000013.1 GCA_029247365.1 Acidimicrobiales bacterium
TCGACAGGATGCCGAGCGCAGCCCGCTCTTCGAAATCGAGATACATAATCGCCAGCTTGCGGAACAGGTAGTCCATCAGGCTCGTGGCGATCCGAATGTCGGGGTCGTCGGTCATCCCCGCTGGCTCGAAACGCATCCCGACGTAGGCCTCGACAAAGGCGGTCAGCGGCACGCCGTACTGCAGGCCGTGGCTGAGCGACACTGCGAAGGCATCGACGATTCCAGCCAATGTGGAACCCTGCTTCGACACCCGCACGAAGATCTCGCCGGGACGGCCGTCGTCGTACTCGCCAACGGTGACGAATCCCTTGCAATCGGCCACTCGGAACTCGAAGGTCCGGCTGCTCCGACTGCGGGGAAGCTTCTCGCGAACCGGCTGGGAGACAATCTTCTCGACGACCCGTTCGACCACCTCGGTTGCGCCGACGGCTCTCGCGCTCGTCTCGCCATCGGTCGACGTGGAGTTGGCGGTTCCGGCAGACATCGGCTGCGCAACCTTGCAATTGTCGCGATAAAGCGCGACCGCCTTCAGACCGCGGCGCCACGACTCGATCAGGAGGAGCTCAATTTCCTCGACAGACGCCGCCTCAGGCATGTTGACGGTCTTGGAGATGGCGCCCGATAGGAACGGCTGGACGGCGCCCATCATCTTCACATGGCCGAGGTAGTGAATCGGGTTGTCGCCGAGGCTGCAGGCGAACACGTCGACGTGCTCAGCGAGAAGTCCGGGTGCGCCGAGCACCGTGTGGTGCTCGGCGATGTGTTCGACGATGGCTGCGACCGCATCGGGCCCATAGCCGAGGGTTCGCAGGGCCCGGGGCACGGTTTGATTGACGAGGCTCATCGTGCCACCACCGACCAAGCGCTTGAACTTCACCAGGCCAAGATCGGGCTCGATGCCGGTGGTGTCGCAGTCCATGAGCAAACCGATGGTTCCGGTGGGCGCAAGCACCGACGCCTGCGCATTGCGTACACCGTTGGTCTGGGCGTTCTCGCAGGCCTCGTCCCACGCTTGGCGAGCGGCGTCAAGAATAAGCGGAGGGGCCAACTCCTCATCGATTTCGGCCGCAGCAACCCGATGCTGGTCGAGCACACGAAGCATCGGCTCGCGGTTGGTTTGGAACCCATCAAAGGGGCCCATGCGCGCAGCGAGCCGAGTGGACGTGCGGTATGCCTCCCCGGTGATGAGCGCGGTGACGCTGGCAGCGACGGCCCGCCCACTCTCGCTGTCATAGGGCAGGCCAAGTGCCATCAACATCGCCCCGAGATTTGCGTAGCCGAGACCGAGTTGGCGGAACGCCCGGGTGGTCTCGCCGATCTGCGCCGTGGGGTAGTCAGCATTCCCGACGAGGATCTCTTGCGCAGTAAACACGACCCGCACTGCGTGCATAAAGCCGTCAACGTCGAAACCGTCGACCCCGTCGGCTTCCTCGCCGGTGAGGAACGCCATGAGGTTGAGCGACGCCAGATTGCACGCCGAGTCGTTGAGGTGGACGTATTCTGAGCACGGATTGCTGGCGTTGATGGGACCGGTAGAAGCGGCGGTGTGCCAGTGGTTGATCGTGGTGCTGAACTGCACTCCCGGGTCGGCGCACTCCCAGGAGGCCACGGCGACCTGACGGAAGAGGTCGCGAGCCTTGATGGTCTCGATCACCTCACCCGACGTGCGGGCGACAAGCTCCCAATCGGCGTCATCGACGACGGCCTGCATGAACTCGTCGGTAACCCGGACCGAGTTGTTGGCATTCTGATACTGGATGGAGTGAATATCGGTGCCGTCGAGGCTCATATCGAACCCGGCGACTTCGAGGGCCCTCGCCTTACGCTCTTCGAGCGCCTTGCACCAGATGAACTCCTCAATGTCTGGGTGATCGGCGTCGAGGATGACCATCTTGGCGGCACGGCGGGTCTTGCCCCCCGACTTGATGGTGCCAGCGGACGCATCGGCACCGCGCATAAAGCTGACCGGCCCGCTCGCAGTGCCACCACCGTCGAGCGGTTCCTTACTCGAGCGGATGTTCGACAAGTTGACGCCGGCGCCAGAGCCGCCCTTGAAAATTCGGCCCTCCTCGGCGTACCAGTTGAGGATCGAGTCCAAGTGGTCGTCGACGCTCAGGATGAAGCACGCCGAGGCCTGCTGAGGAACGCCCTCGACGCCGATGTTGAACCACACCGGGGAGTTGAATGCAGCCTTTTGGGTGATGAGCAGATGGGTCAGCTCGGCACCGAATATCTCGGCTTCCGCGTCATCGACGAAGTAGCCGTCACGGCGGCCCCAGGTGGCGATGGCGCCGACGATGCGGTCGATCACCTGGCGCAGCGAGCCTTCACGTTCGGGCGTACCGAGCGTTCCGCGGAAGTACTTCTGGGCAAGAATGTTGGTTGCATTCTGCGACCAGTCGGCGGGAACCTCGACGCTGAGCTGTTCGAAGGCGATCGAGCCGTCTCGGAAGTCGGTCAGGCGAGCGTCGCGGCGTTCCCACGTGATGTCGTCGTACGGATCGCAAGCCACGGACGTGAACCGTCTGGTCATCCCGAGACCGGAGTGCTGTGGAGCGATCGCCATGGCGACTGACCTTTCTTCCTATGGTGAGATTTTGAGCGGCTAACGACAGTAATGCGATTTCACCAACTCAGCGCAAAGGATGCTTCCTCGACCGCTTCTCGTGACCTCGCGGGCTGGCGAAATGGCTGTGGCGGTCGGATCCCTCCGGGTAAAGGGTTCACAGAACGTGACATCCCCACACCCCCTTGGCGCAGGGCCCCCAAGGCGTTCCTCGACTCACCGAGACGACTTGACCACCACCATCCAGAGGACATCCGTCCGCCACAGCGAAGACCAATCTACGAACAAAGGCATGTGAACGAAAAGTGGACCGCATGTGGATTCCGCGGGGATTTCGCCTGGGTTCTCCACAGTCCTCCACAACGTCGAGGCGATACGGTCTCTTCTCGTGCGCCAACTCCTGCCCGATCCGATCGGCGACGTCGACCCACTGACGCTGTATCCGTTCGATGAGCGACCCGCAACAGCTGCCCGGCCATGGGTCATGGTGAACATGGTGACAAGTGCGGACGGCGGCACTGCGGTCGACGGCGCAAGCGCCGGCTTGGGCGGCGAAGGTGACTTGCAGGCCTTCCGGGCGATCCGAGCCAGTTGTGACTGGATTGTGGCTGCGGCAGGCACCGTGCGAGCCGAGCGCTACCGCATCCCCCGGCCGAGCCCCGAAGTGGCCGCCGTGCGGCAAGCGACCGGCCGGTCGCCGGTGGCGCGGCTCGCCGTCGTAACGGCATCGGTCGATCTTGCGGCCGACCTGCCGCTTTTCGCCGATCAACAGCCCACCGACAAACTCCCACTGGTCATCACCGGAAACGCACCGCCAGCGGACCGGGTCGCCGAGCTCGGTGACCGGGCTGAGTGGACCCACCTCGCCAGCGATCGTCCCTCCCCCGGAGCCGTGATCGATGCCCTCGCCGAGCACGGCGCCCGCATCGTGTTGTTTGAGGGCGGGCCATCGTTCAACGGCGAGCTGTTCGATACCGGGCTCGTCGACGAACTCTGCCTGTCGGTTTCGCCGCATCTGGTGAGCGGTAGCAGTGCTCGGATAGCCCACAGTGCAACCGCTGGGCTCAACCAGGAGATGCGACTCGACCGACTTCTCGAGCACGAAAACGCACTTTTCGCCCGTTACATCCGCTCCTGAACGCTGCGCCCTCAGCCGCCGATGATGTGGCCGGGAACGATGAGCTGCTGACCCGGCAAGAGCACGCTGTCGCCGGCGATCTGCTCAAGTTCGCCCACGAGACGACGAGGATCGCCTTCAGGGTCGAGGGTGGAGGCGATGCCCCACAAGGTGTCGCCGGGCTGCACGATGACGGTGATCGACTCCGCAAGCTGCCCCTCGGGGGTGGGCGTCGCGTCCGCTCGCTGGACGAACGAGGCGATGCCCATGAGTACGCCGAGCACGACCGACAATGCCAGCAGGCGACGCCAGCGGTAATCGGCAGCTGACGGCCGAACCGGTAGCTGATGGACTGTGGCGAGGGGGGCCTCCTCATCGCCGCCCGCATCAACCACGGGAGTGATCGAACGGCTGTCGATGGGCGAGAGGGCGGGCTCGGAGACGAGCGCGAGGGTGCGGGGAGCGAACGTGGTCTGCGGGGCGGGAGCGAAGGCTGCGGTCATGGGATTCAGTCTGCTGAGGGGGTGTGACACGGATCGGGTTGATCCGGCCAGGGCGTTCGCCGGGAAAATTGTTTTCCCAAGTACTTGACGCCGAACGAATGTTTGGCGAACATATGTGCGGCGAACGCCCGTTCGAATAGTTAATACCGAACACCTGTTCGCTGTCAACCGAAGATGGAAAGAAATCCACAGTCTGCCCCCAGGGCAGTTCCGAGCTTGTCCCCAGCACTATCCACAAGCCTGTCCACAACCCGGGTCATTCGGCCCATCACCGCACAGCGAGGCACCATGTCCGACACG
Source organism: Acidimicrobiales bacterium (assembly GCA_029247365.1). Classification (GTDB taxonomy): domain Bacteria; phylum Actinomycetota; class Acidimicrobiia; order Acidimicrobiales; family Aldehydirespiratoraceae; genus UBA11606. The sequence continues at coordinate 4,487 of JAQWLJ010000013.1, forward strand.
CTCACCCCCCGCCAACGTCAGATACTCGACGTCATCGTCGAGCACCAGAACGAGCGGGGCTACCCGCCGTCGGTGCGCGAGATTGGCGAAGCCGTCGGCCTCAAGTCTCCCGCCACAGTCAAGTCGCACCTCGACAACCTCAAGGACGCCGGCTACCTCATCCGCGACCCGTCCAAGCCCCGCGCCATCCAGGTGCGCTACGAGGGCAATTCCGGAGCCAACGTGGAACGTCGCCCCGTTCGTCACGTTCCCCTGGTTGGAGACGTTGCCGCCGGCACCGATGTTCTCGCCACGGAGAACATCGAAGAAGTGGTGCCGATGCCAGCCGACCTCACCGGTGACGGCGAATTGTTCATGCTTCGAGTGCGCGGCGAGTCGATGATCGACATCGGCATCTTCGACGGCGACTTCGTCGTCTGCCACAGCCAGATCACCGCCGACAAAGGCGACATCGTCATCGCCGGCATCCCCGACGAGGAGGCGACGGTCAAGACCTACGACGAGCGTGACGGCAAAATCGTTCTCGTCCCCCACAACGAATCGCTCACCGACATGGTGTTCGATCCTTCCGAGGTCTCGATCTTCGGCAAGGTCGTCACCGTGATGCGCAAGCTCTGAGGCTGACGGCGCTCAAACGCCATTGGTCACGAGGTCGAGCAATGCGGCGTGAGTGTCGATCAGCCACTGCCGTTCGAGGTACTCACCCTGGGTATGTGCAATCGTCGGATCGCCGGGACCGAAGTTCGATGCGGGCACGCCTCGCGCCGCAAAGAACGCCACATCGGTCCAACCGAGCTTGGCCCGCACCTCGAGGCCGTTTCGCTCCACGAGCGCGTTGATCAATGGATCCCCGAGGCCCGGCCTTGCGGCAGGCGACAGGTCGGTCACCTCGAAGGTGTCGTCCTCTTCCATCACCGACGCCACAAGATCTCGAACGTGCGCGAGGGCTTCGTCGGCCGAACGATCGGGGGCGAAACGATGATTGATCCGCACCATTGCTAAGTCGGGCACGACGTTGCCCGCCACCCCACCTTCGACGTGCACGGCCTGCAGCGCCTCGCGGTATTCGCAGCCCTCGACAACCGGTCGACGTGCGTCGTACCCGTCGATGACCGCCAGAAGGTCGCCAAGGCGGTGAATGGCGTTGCGACCCATCCACGGGCGCGCCGTGTGAGCTCGGGCACCGCGTAAGGTCACCTCTACCCGCAGCGTGCCCTGACAACCGGCCTCGAGCGCTCCATGGGTCGGCTCGCCGAGCAGAGCCACATCGCCATTGAGGAGATCAGGCCGTTCGGCTTCAATCTCGCGCAACCCGTTGTGGATCTCGGCGACCTCTTCTCGCGCATACAGCACATAAGTGATGTCGATTGCCGGTTCGGTGACCGTGCGGGCAAGTTCGACCATCGTCGCAACCCCACCTTTCATGTCGGTGCTGCCAACCCCGTACATTCGCTCGCCATCGATCCGGGCGCCCACGTTGTCGTTGGCAGGCACGGTGTCGGTGTGTCCACCGAGCACGAGGCGGCGTCCCCGACCAAGGTTCGTCCGGGCGACCAGATTGTCACCAATCCGGTGGACCGTCAGATGGCCGCACGCCCGCAGCTCAGTCTCGAGAACCGCGACAATCTCCTGTTCGTAGAAGCTCTCAGACGCGATGTCAACCAACGCTGCTGTGAGCGACCAGACATCACCGCTCGGAAGTGCCGTCATAGTGATTGGTGACCCTCGCTACCCTCGGCTATGCCTCAGACGGCCTGGCCGTGGTCGCGCAAGATGTCGTTGAGCGCACCCTTGTCATGGCGCTCACCCTCCGTGAGGCGCTTCAGAACGAGGATGCAGGGCAGACCGAAGTCGCCACCGGGGAACGACTTGGGGCGGGTGCCAGCGACGGCCACGCACCACGACGGCACTTCACCGCGGCTGATCTCCTCACCGGTCTCGACATCGATCACTGGAATCGAACTGGTCAGGATGGCACCTGCGCCGAGAACGGTGCCCCGGCCAACCCGGGCACCCTCAGCCACAATGGCGCGACTGCCAATCATGCAGTCGTCGCCAATCATCACTGGTGCTGCTTGCGCGGGTTCGAGCACTCCGCCGATGCCAACACCTCCGGAGAGATGCACGTTCGCGCCGATCTGAGCGCAACTGCCAACCGTCGCCCAGGTGTCAACCATGGTGTTCTCGCCCACGTATGCACCGATGTTGGTATAGCTCGGCATCATCACGACGCCGGGGGCCTGATAGCTGCCCCAGCGGGCCTGGGCACCGGGCACGACCCGCACGCCGCGGGCCATGTAGTCGGTCTTCAGCGGGATCTTGTCGGCGTACTCGAATGGACCGTGCTCGATGGTGTCCATCTTTGCGGTCTTGAAGAGCAGCAGGACGGCGTACTTGCACCACTGGTTCACAGTGACCGAACCGCGGGAGTCCCACTCTGCGACCCGGGCCGCTCCCGTATCGAGGGCGTCGATCGCTTCAGTAACCGTCGCGATGATCGCCGGATCGTTGACTTCGATCGAGTCGCGATCGTCCCAGAGCGCCTCAATGCGGGCTTGGAGATCAGCGGTTGCCGAAGGAGAAGTGTCAGCCATGGGCCGCAGGTTATCGGTCACCATCGGAGGCCGGGACGTCCATCGGCGGTGGCGGAGGCAGCGTCGACCCAGTCGCCTGGTTCCGTCGCCGACTCTGCTGGATCGCGGAGATCAAGGCGAGCACGAGACCGACCATGACCAACGGACCAGCGATGAGGACCAGAGGCAAGAAGCTGCCGAAATCCGGTAACGGCGATGGCCCCATGGCGATCACGGCGGTACTGGGTTCCACCAGCACCACGTTTTCGCCCGTTTCGAGGTCTGCCCGAGCAACCGACTGGCCCGATCCAGCCGGCATGTCGCAGGTCCGACGGGATACTCCAAAGCTCCCCCGCTTCGTCGCCGCCAGTCAGCTCTGGGTGCGCTCGAGCGCAAGTTGCAAGTCGGCGGTGGGCTGCACCGCCGCAAACCGGACGTAGTCGGTCCGATCGCCGTAGAACTCACCGGGACTGACGATAACCCCCGAGCACTCCGCAAGGGTCCGGGCGAGCGCCCACGAGTCGCCGTCGGGCGCTTGCGCCCACAGGTAGAAACCGCCCCCGGGCATCTCGACCGTCGCTCCGACCGCGCGCATCAGGTTCAGTCCAATCGTGAGCCGCTCGAGGTAGACCTCGCGTTGGCTATGGACGTGCGATTGGTCGTCGAATGCCACGACCGCGGCCGCTTGCACCGGCCCGGGGATGATCAGACCGCCGTGTTTCCGGACCTCTTTGAGGTAGTGAACTACCTCGGGGTCACCGGCGTAGAAGCCGGCGCGAGCACCGGCGAAGTTCGACCGCTTCGACAGCGAATGCACTGCGATCACACCGTCGACCCCGTGCTGCAGGATCGACCGGGGTGGGCCATCCCATGTGAACTCGATGTAGCACTCATCGGAAAGCACCAAGACATCGTTGGCCCGACCCCACGCAGCAGCAGCCTCAAGGTCGTCAATTCCACCGGCCGGATTCCCCGGAGTGTTGATCCAGAGACACACGGCACGAGCCGCGTCGGCAGGGTCGATTGCGGCGAGGTTGATCTTCCACGACTCGTCGACGGGTACCGAAACCGCCCGGCAACCAGAGAACACTGCACCCTGCTCGTAGCTGGGATAGGCGACCTCCGGATAGAGAATCGTGTCTCGATCAGGCGTCCGCATCCGCAGGAAGTGCGGCGTCATCGCCACGAACTCCTTCGTGCCCACGGCTGCGCCAATCTGGGTTACCGGATCGATGTCGACGCCAGCGACGAGAGCTAACCAGCGGGCTGCGGCCTGGCGGTATTCCAGGGTGCCGATCGACGGTGGATACCCCCGCTCGAGATTCGATGTCGACAGGGCGGCGACAACCGCCCGTGTCGGCGGGTCGACCGGGGCACCGATCGAGCAGTCGATCACCGACCCGAATCGCTCCCGCGCCTCGTTGCGAAGCTCATCGAGCAGGTCGTACGGGTACGGCGGAGGAACGTACGGCGTCTCGTAGGGGTGGGTCACGGAGTCTCCGGATCAGTGGGGGCCTGCGATAGGTTGATCAGATACTCGCGCAGCGCGCCAAGCGAGGCCGGTTCGAGCCGGGCCTTCAAACGCATGCCGTGCTCCTCCGCCGACTCGGTGAGGACCTGCCCCTCGCGGTGGACCGATGCCAATACGTCGCCCCGGTCCCATGGAATGAGCAGCTCGGCGAGCTCGGTCATTGATCGGACTCGGTCGCCGATCAAGGCCATCAGGTGATCGAGATTCTCACCCGAGTGAGCGGAGACGGCGACCGAGCCTTCGTATCGCTCGGCCAGGCGATGCGACCCGCTCACACCGTTTGCACTGGGCTTGTCGGCCTTGTTGAACACGAGCAGCTCCGGTACGTCCCCGGCACCAATCTCCTCAAGCACCTCTCGCACAGCCGCCATCGAACCCTCAGGGTCGGGGTCGGAGCCATCGACCACATGGACAAGCAGGTCGGCGTCGCGCACGACGTCGAGTGTGGTCTTGAATGCGGTGACAAGCTGGTGAGGCAGCTTCCGAACGAACCCAACCGTGTCGGTCGCAAACACCGTTTCGCCGCCCGGTAACGCCAGGCGCCGAGTAGTGGCGTCGAGGGTAGCGAAAAGTCGATTCTCGACGAGTACGTCGGCTTCGGTCAGGCGGTTGAGCAACGACGACTTGCCGGCGTTCGTGTAGCCAACGAGGGCGACGGCTCGGTTCCGGGTACGGGACCGTTGCTTCGACTGGGTCTCACGATGGGCCTGGACCTTGCGAAGATCGGCCTCGAGCTTGTGGACCCGACGCACAAGGCGCCGGCGATCGACCTCGAGCTGGGTCTCACCTGGGCCTCGCGTGCCGATACCGCCACCCTGCTGGCTGAAGGTTCGTCCGCTCGCCCGAAGGCGAGGAAGCCGGTACCGCAGCTGAGCGAGCTCAACCTGGGCCTTGCCCTCTTGACTCGACGCGTTCTGGGCAAAGATGTCGAGGATCACCGCAGTGCGGTCGAGTGCCGATCGACCCAGGATCTTCTCGAGGTTGAACTGCTGCGCAGGCGTCAACTCGTCGTCGAACACCACCGTGTCGCAGTCGACGGCCACTGCAGCCTGCTTGATCTCCTGGGCTTTGCCCTTCCCAACATAGGTTGCAGTATCGGGAGCGTGGCGGCGCTGATGAAGCCGATCGACGGCATCCGCACCGGCGGTGTCGACGAGCAGCGCCAATTCGTCGAGGTTGGCATCGGTCTCCTCAGGATCGTGTCCTGCGGTGGTGACACCAACCAGAATGATGCGCTCCCGGAACGTCCGCTCGATGAGGCCGTCGGACTCACCGCCGAAGTCACCGAATGCGCCACGATGCGACTCCTCGTCGGAACCCTCCCCATCGTCAAACCATTCGGCATCACCATCGGGAAGGCCCGTGTCTTCACATAGGCGCGGGACTTCTCGCTCAGCCATGGCGAGCTCTTTGCGTGCACTCTGCGCGTTCGGCGCGTCTCTCGGTCATGCGTCAGCCACGAGTAGGTCCGCGACGTGGATTGAAGGACCGGTCAGGGTGAGTGGGGTGCCAAGGTCGACAAGCGCGTTGCCCCCGGGCATATGCACGACCACCTGCTGGCCGACCCGGCCCCATCTGTGGAAGACGTCGGCGGCAACGGTGGCGCCAGTTCCGCATGCGTTCGTGACCCCGGCTCCGCGTTCCCATCCGCGAACCGACAACTCGTCGCGGCCCGACACCGCCACAAAGTGGACGTTCGCCCCCTCTCTGAAATGGGACTCGACAGCAGGCCCGGCCACCAGCAGATCGATAGCCTCAGGCTCATCGACTTCGCAAACCACATGCGGGTTGCCAATGTCGGCAGTCTCCCAGCGCTTCACCGCCGCGACAGGTGCGCCCACGACGGCTAGCAGATCGTGGACATCGGGCTCGGGCCCAGGACTCACGATGCCCATCTCGACGGTGGCCACGACGGTTTCCTGGGCCTCGGTGCTGCGCACGACGCAGGCTCGGATGCCAGCCGGAGTCGAGACGTTGATGCGGGACTCGATCTGGCCGCGTTGACGCCCAACCGCCTGGGCAAGGCAGCGCAGCCCGTTCCCACTGATCTCCGCAGGGCTGCCGTCGCTGTTGAACAGACGCATCACTACGTCGGCCCCACTCGCCGGGTCGGCGGGAAGGCCAAAAAGAAGACCATCGGCACCGATGCCGGTGTAGCGGTCACACCACGCCTTCGCTCTATGAGCGGCGTCGAGGGGTAGACGGTCGGTGAGACAAACCAGGAAGTCGTTGCCGAGCCCATGATGTTTCGAGAGTTGGATGGACTCAGCCATGTCAACCATTGTCGCAGGTCCGGGAACAACTCAGGCGGCCGTTTCAACAACTCAGGCGGCCGTTCCAGCGAACCTCCCCGGCGACGGCCTGATCCCACACAGTCACCGCATCGGCTGGGTCGACAGGCGCATCGAGCCAGATGATCCGCGGGTCGCGGCGGAACCAGCGCTCCTGACGACGGGCGAACCGCCGAGTTCGAGTGACCGCAAGCTCGAGGGCCTCCTCGAGTGTGGTGTCGCCATCGAGGTATGCGAGCAGTTCTCGGTAACCCAGCGCCTGGGCGGCTGTGCGACTCGGCCCGATCTCCCGCAGCCGCTGCACCTCGTCGAGAAAACCTGCCGTCATCTGCTCGTCGTACCGTTGCGCAATCCGCTCATTGAGCATTCCGCGCGGCCACCGGATCGCAACCTGCACAAATGGCGTGTAGGGATACGTCTCGAGACCGGGCCCAAATGACGAGAACGGGAGTCCACTGCCCAGGGTCACCTCGAGGGCGCGCAGCACTCGTCGTTCGTTGTTCGGCTCCATACGCCCCGCCGCCGTCGGGTCGAGGGCAGCGAGGCGCCCGTGCAGCGCCTCGACCGTTGTGCCTGTAGCCAGTTCGGCCTCAAGGTCGGCACGGGTGGCAGGGAACTGGGGCGGAATGTCGAGATCGTCGATGAGCGATCGGAGGTAGAGACCGGTGCCGCCAACCAGAATCGGCACTGCGTTGCGGCTGCGCACGGCGGCGATGGCAGCCTTGGCCTGGCGCTGGAACTCTCCCACCGTAAACACTTCCGATGGCGAGACGAGGTTGATCATGTGGTGCGGCACCGCCGCCTGCTCTTCGAGCGTCGGCGTGGCCGTGCCGACATCCATCCCCCCGTACACCTGCATCGAATCGATCGACACCAGTTCGGCGACTTGACCCTGCGATGCGAGAACCTCGACGATTCCGAGCGCCAGCGAAGATTTACCTGACGCAGTTGGACCGAGGATCGACAGTGGACGTGCCGCCCGTTCACGCACGGTCAAGCGTCCCGACATCGGGCCACCCGACTTCGGTGGCCACCGCGTTGAGTTGCTGACACACATCGAGGGTCAAGAGGTCGACGCCGTCGGCACCGTACGCGTCGACCAGCGGGGCCACAACCGCACTCCCGAACCGGGCAGCGACACCGACCGCGGCAGCTGCGAGATCGAGATGACGATCGCCCCACACCGTCTGCCCCACCACCTCGACATCGCCTCGGGTCGAGATCATGCAATGGTCAAGGTTCAAGCCGGGGCGGACCGGCACGACCGGCCACTCGATCGGTAAGCCGTCGACAGCACGCTCCGCAAGATCGGCGAGCTCGCGAAGATCGCGACCTTCGAGCGGCCCGATGGAGACCACGCCACCGCGCTGCTCTGCTGCTGCAACCAGGTGGGCGGCAAGGTGGTGGAGAGACAAGACGGGTGAGTCAGCGACTACGACCCCTCTTGTGCTGGCACCGCCGACGCCGTGCCGGGTCGCCAAGGTGGATCCCAGCGATCGGGTGACCGCCTCGGGATCAACCGGCAGGGTCGGACTGTTCAGCGAGAAGCGCTCGGCAGACACGCTCAACCTCTTCGCTCAGCCGGCGGCGACAGGGATGCGCGTGCGGTGGCGGGCTGGAATCGTGACCTCGAGCAACTCGCCGAGCAGATGGTTGGTGTTGCCCTTAACGATGGTGACTGTGGCATACGACCCTGCCTTGATCGGGTCAGAGCTGGCGAAGTGCACGAGCGTGTTGCGTCGAGTCCGGCCGGTGAGCACCGACGGGTTTTTCTTGCTCGGCCCTTCGACGGTGACTTCCTCAACTTCGCCTACGCGGCTCAGGTTCGCCTTCAGCGACGACCGCTCGACGACCGTGCGCAGCCGCTCGTAGCGTTCAACCACAACGTCGTGCGGCACAGCAAGCGACGGGTCGGCCTCGAGCAACTCGGCTGCCTCTGTGCCAGGCCGAGGGCTGAAGACGAAGGTGAACGCACTGTCGTACTCGGCGGCGGCTGCAACCTCGAGCGTGCGCTCGAAGTCGGCGTCGGTCTCACCCGGGAAACCGACAATGATGTCGGTCGAGACGGCGAGGCCAGGGATTGCAGCCCGCGCCTCGGCCAGCTTCTCAAGGTAGCGCTCGGCCGTATAACCGCGATGCATCGCCGCGAGCACGGTGTCGCTCCCGGACTGCAGCGGGAAATGGAGGTGCTCGCACACCTCAGGGGTCGCAGCCATGGCCTCGAACGTCTCGGTACGCATGTCCTTAGGATGCGGCGACGTGTAACGCACCCGATGCACGCCGTCGATCGCACCGACCGCTCGCAGGAGGTCCCCGAATAACGGTCGCGCCCGACGGTCATCGGTCCAGCGTTCACCGCACCACCAGGCATCGCCAAGATCCTCATCGGAATCGGCACCACCCTCGCTTGCGGCCACCTGACGACGGCCCAAGGCAAGGTCTCGACCGAAGCTGTTGACGTTCTGTCCAAGCAGGGTGATCTCACTCACCCCGTCAGCGGCGAGTTGCTCTGCTTCGGCCACGAGTTCGCCGAACGGGCGTGAGATCTCGGGCCCCCGAACCGCTGGCACGATGCAAAACGCGCAGCTGTTGTCGCAACCGATCTGGATGGTCAGCCACCCGGCATGATCAACCTCGCGCACCGTGGGCAAGGCCGACGGGAACGCTTCTGCGTCGTCGCGGGCGGTCGCCTCAAGAATCTCAACAATCGGGCCATGCTCGGCCGCATGATCGAGCAGCTCGACCGCTCGATGGACGTTGTGGGTACCGAACACAACGTCGACGTGACCGGCACGATCGCGCACCGAATCGCGATCCTTCTGAGCGAGGCAACCCCCGACTGCAATCTGAAGATCGGGGTTCTGCTCCTTCAGTCCCTTGAGATGACCAAGTGCGCCGTAGAGCTTGTTGTCGGCGTTCTCGCGGATGCAACAGGTGTTGAGAACAATGACGTCAGCCTCGGCTTCATCATCGACGCGGGTGAGACCGTCAGCCTCAAGCAGACCCGAGATGCGCTCCGAGTCGTGCTCGTTCATCTGGCAGCCGTAGGTCTTGACCAGGTAGGTCCGGGACTCGCTCACACCTCAGAGGCTACCGAAACGAGGGCGTACGCCATCTCGGTGCCGATCACCAGCGCAAAGTCTGCCGGCAGAACCGGGCGGTGTGATCATCACGCTCGACTGAGCTTTCCGGGAAAAAGCAGAACGAGCCGCCGGAGGCGGCCCGTTCGCGTGACGCTCCTCGACGGTTGGCGTCAGTCGTCGAGGGCGATCGGCATGTCATCGGCGTCGGAGAACTCTTCGTCCTCTTCGCTGTCGGTGACGGCGACCACCTCTTCCTCTTCGGGCATGACGGCTTTCCAGACCCGGTCAGAGATCTCGACCATAACTTCGGGGTTCTCGGTCAGGTACTTCTTCGCGTTCTCACGGCCTTGGCCGAGTTGCTCACCGTCGTACGTGTACCAGGCACCCGACTTCTTGACGATGCCCTCCTCGACCGACAGGTCGAGCACCGAACCCTCACGGGAGATACCGGTGCCGTACATGATGTCGAACTCGGCCTGCTTGAACGGCGGGCTGACCTTGTTCTTCACGACCTTCACCCGGGTGCGGTTACCCACAACCTCGACACCGTCCTTGATCGACTCGATACGACGGATGTCGAGACGAACCGACGAGTAGAACTTCAATGCCCGGCCGCCCGGGGTCGTCTCGGGCGAACCGAACATCACGCCAATCTTCTCGCGCAGCTGGTTGATGAAGATACAGATCGTCTTCGACTTGTTGAGGTTGCCGGTGAGCTTGCGTAGCGCCTGCGACATGAGGCGGGCCTGCAGACCGACGTGGGTATCACCCATTTCACCTTCGATTTCGGCACGAGGCGTGAGCGCCGCCACCGAGTCGATCACGACCACGTCGAGCGCGCCCGAGCGGATGAGCATGTCCGTGATCTCGAGCGCCTGTTCGCCGGTGTCAGGCTGAGAGATCAACAGTTCGTCGATGTCGACACCAATTGCCTTGGCGTAGACGGGGTCCATCGCGTGCTCGGCATCGATGTAGGCACAGATGCCACCGTTGCGCTGGGCCTCGGCCACGACGTGAGTTGCGAGAGTGGTCTTACCGGAGGACTCCGGACCGAAGATCTCGGTGACGCGACCCCGGGGCAGACCACCGATGCCGAGTGCGAGATCGAGAGCGAGAGCACCAGTGGGAACCGACTCGATCGCCATCGTGGTCTTGTCGCCCATCTTCATGACCGAGCCTTTGCCGAACTGCTTCTCGATCTGGCCGAGTGCTACGTCGAGGGCCTTGCCGCGGTTTGCTTCCACTGTTCGCTCCTGTCGTTGCCCGGACGCTCCGGGCCTCATTGCTGGTGTGAGGTTGAGTTGTTGGGTCTGGGGGGTGTGGGTTGAGCTCGAACCTACGAAGGGGGTGTGACACTGGCCATATCACACCGTCCTCGACACTGGCGCGAACGAATGACATCAACGTAATTGCGAACAACCGTTCGGTCAAGCACCGTTGCGCCGGAAATCGTAGTGAACGACGTTCACGACAAAAATGGGGAAGATTCGGAACGATTTGGGCACCCGATTCGTTCCCTCTGTGTCTCTCATCTGAGACAATCCCCCCAAGCGTCCGCCATCCGGCGGGGCGAGAATAGGAGTCGACCTATGGCCGATACGACAGCCGAGACGTTCGATGACGCCGAGCTCCGCGCCCGCCTGACCCCCGAGCAGTACACCGTGACGCAACAGGCAGGCACCGAACGTGCCTTCACCGGCGAGTACTGGGATTGCCACGACGACGGGACCTACCGCTGCGTCGTGTGCGACACAGCGCTGTTCCAGAGCGACACCAAGTTCGAATCTGGCTCCGGTTGGCCGTCGTTTTTCGACGCCGTGGGGCCCGACGTCGTCGAGATCCACACCGACCACTCGCACGGCATGATTCGCGAAGAAGCGGTCTGCGCCAACTGTGGCGCCCACCTGGGCCATCGTTTCCCCGACGGCCCCGCCCCCACTGGCCAGCGGTACTGCATGAACAGCGCCAGCCTGCGCCTCGACCGAGACGCATAAGCGAAGGGGAGGAGCCGAACGCTCGTTGCGCCCGGTCCCGCCCCTGGGGAACCCCGGTACCCTGGTCCGGTGACTCGTACGACGTCGTTCGCCGAGCTCGGTGTACCGGCGGCCATCGTCGCGGCGCTCGAGCAGGCCCGTATTCGCCAACCCTTCCCGATTCAAGCCGAGACGATCCCCGATCTGCTCGCCGGGAAGGACGTCATCGGCCGCGCCCCGACCGGTTCGGGGAAGACGCTGGCGTTCGGGATTCCTCTCGTCACTGCATGCCAGCTGAACGGCCCTGCCCGGAAGAAACGACCGATCGCGCTCGTGCTCGCACCCACCCGAGAGCTCGCAGCACAGATCGCCGACGAACTTGCCCCGCTCGCCCGTTCCGTCGATCGCACTATCCTTGCCGTCTACGGCGGGGTCGGCCTTCAGCCCCAGATCAGCCGGCTCAGCAAG
>JAQWLJ010000055.1 GCA_029247365.1 Acidimicrobiales bacterium
CCGAACGACAGGAACGGCAGCGTCACGCCGGTAACAGGCAGCAGCGACAGAACGGCGCCGAGATTCAGCACGGCCTGCACGACGACCCACGTGGTGATGCCCACAGCCAGAAGCATCCCGAATCGGTCAGGGGCATGGAGAGCGGCCCACATCCCGAAAACGCCGATCACGACAAACCCGATCACGACAGCAAGGGCGCCGACCAGACCGAGCTCCTCGGCGATGATCGCGAAGATGAAGTCGGTGTGAGCAAAAGGCAAGAACCCATACTTTGCGTAGCTGCCGCCGAGCCCAAGCCCGGTCCACCCACCCTCGGTGATGGCCCCAAGCGCCTGCAGTGTCTGGTACCCGGCATCATTGGGGTCAGCGGTTGGGTCGAGGAACGCGAAGAACCGCTCCCGCCGCCATGGAGTGCGCCAGACCATCAGCGCGGCCATGAAGATGCCACCGCCCGCCAGCATCGAAAGTCGACCGAGCGGGGCACCAGCGAGGAACATCATCGTCATAACGATGGCGCCGATAACGAGGATTGCCCCGAGGTGGGGCTGAAGGATCAGCAGAAAGAACACGAACATCGTGACGGCAGTGATCGGGCGGACCGTGATCGCCGGATTGTCCATCGGCCGACTTGACCTCGAGAGCAGTTCGGCCACAAAGAGGACGATCGCAAACTTCGCGAGCTCCGAAGGCTGCATCCGAAGTCCCCCGAAGGCCAGCCAGCGCGTCGCGCCGTTGGCACTTGCGCCCATGCCGGGAAGCACTACTGCAGTGAGCAAAATGACGCTACCGAGTATCAGTGGTCCCGAGAAAACTGCCAAGTGATGATAGTCGGTCCGCATCAAGACCAACATCGCCAGCGCGCCCAAACCGACCCACATGAGCTGACGCCGGAACAGGCTCCAGGCACTGTCGGTATCGGCAATGCTCTCGGCCGCACTCGCCGACAACACCATCACAGCCCCAAGGGCCGTAAGGATCACGGCGGTTGCGAACAAGGCAAGGAAGGCTGGCGTCCGGCGTCCGGCGGGACGGCGCGGCCCCCGTCCATCGGCGGTGACACGCGACGCCGGGTGACGTCGCTTCGAGGCTCCGTTCCGGACCTGGCGACCTCGCGGCTGAGTGGCAGTCATGAGGCAACCTCACGTTCGCGAACAATCCGACCGAAGTCGTCGCCGCGTTCCCCGTAACTCGAGTACCAGTCGAACGATGCGCAGCCGGGCGACAGCAAAACGGGGACCTCTCCCCCGCTCAGGCCACGAGCGGCATCGACCGCCTCCTCCATCGTGGTGACTTTTTCGACACGGGCATGGCCAGCAAAGGCGGCTGCGACCTCACACGCCGCATCGCCGATTGCCACGACCGCACGGACGTGTGGGACGCCGTTGACCAACTCGCCGAGGTCGAGTCCCTTGTTCCTACCGCCGGCGATCAGTACGACTTCGTCGAATCCCCGCAGCGCCGCGAGCGTTGCGTGGGGCGTGGTCGCCTTGGAGTCATCGAAGTAGGTCTGACCATCGAGCTGACCGACCGGGACGAGTCGATGCGCCATCGTGGTAAATCCGGCACCAGCACGCGCAATCGCCTCGGGCTCGACGCCGATCGGGGCGAGCACTGCGGCAACAGCAAGCGTGTTTTCAATGTCGTGGGGCAGCGATCGCCAGAGTTCACTTCGCTGGGCGAAGGAACCGTGGGGCCCGACGAGATCATCGCCGTTGACCCGCCAGTCGGCGTCGGGCGTGCCGAACGTAACGACGCGGACACCAGCAGGAATATTCCGCATCACGACAGCATCACCGGCGTTTGCGACGACCGTTCCGTTGGGGGGAACGAGCTGAAACACGCGCGCCTTGGCCGCCTCATACGCGTCGAGGTCTTCGTGGACGTCGAGGTGGTCGGGCGCAAAGTTGAGCCAGGCGCCGACGTTCGGTCGGAAGCGATCAGCCCGAGCGAGACGAAACGAGGACGCTTCGACGACGAAGACCTCGATCGCCGGATCGTCGAAGACCTCGATCGCCGGATCGTCGATCGCGGTAACTAGCGGGATGTCGGTGTTGCCAGCTGCAACCGCAGCTCGGCCGGCTTCAGCCAGCGCCGACACCGCTAACTCGACAACGGTGGTCTTACCGTTCGTTCCGGTGATCGCCACGATCGGACGGTCGTCCCACACCGCCGCGAGGTCGAACTCTGAGGCAATGGGTATCCCCGCGTCGTCAGCGGCTGCGAAGACCCCATGCTGCTCCGGTAGCCCCGGCGTGGGGATCACCAGATCGGCAGCCGACACGTACGCGTCGATCGCGACCGAGGCGTCGGCCAGCGTCAGGCCCAAGTCCACTGCCGCGGCACCGACCTGGTCACCGCCACGGTCGTCGACCACAACGACGGCATGTCCGCGCCGAACAAGCGCCGCAGCAACCGCTCGGTTGGTCAGACCGAACCCGACGAGTAGGGCCGAGCACGGTGAAGCGAGCAGCTCGTCGAGCGTCATCAGGCCGTGATCCCTGCAGCAATCGCGTCGGCGTAGAACAGACCGAGGCCCACACCGGTGCACAGGCCCGACATGATCCACAACCGGACGATGACCGTGGTCTCGGGCCAGCCCGAGAGCTCAAAGTGGTGATGAATCGGCGCCATCCGGAAAAGGCGTCTGCCGCCGAACCGCCGAAACACGATGATCTGCAGGATCACCGACACCGTCTCCATCACGAAAAGACCGCCGATGATCGGCAGTAGCAGCTGCGTATTGGTGGTGAGCGCCAGCGCCGCGAGACCGCTACCGATTGCCAACGATCCGGTGTCGCCCATGAAGATCTGCGCGGGAGCGGCGTTCCACCAGAGGAAGCCCACGATCGCCCCAACCATCGCCGTGGCGACGACAGCGAGATCAAGCGCATGCGGGTTACCGTAGAAGTCAAGGTGGCGGAACTGCCAGAAGCAGATGACCGTGAACGCCGAGAAGCCGAAGATTCCTGAGCCAGCGGCGAGGCCGTCGAGTCCATCAGTCAGGTTGACCGCGTTGGTGGTTGCTGCAATGAGGACCAGCGCCCACACCATCCACCCGACGCGTCCGAGCTCCCAGCCCGGGTTGTCCCACCGAGTGAACGACAACGTTGTAGGCACGTTGGTGAACTCGGTCACCATAAACGCAAAGCCGACCGCAACGATAAGCAGGCCGAGCATCTTGGCCCGCTTGTTCAGCCCCAGATTGCGATGAGCGACAACCTTGATCCAGTCATCCATCAGACCCACGGCACCACCACCGATGATGGCAAGCATCACGAAGATGCCGGTTCGGGTGTAGATGCCGCCAATCAGGTCGGATACGACATAACCGCTGACTGCGCCGGCGACGACGGCAAGGCCGCCCATGGTCGGTGTGCCGGCTTTGACCTTGTGCTCTTGGGGCCCGTCGTCTCGGATCGGCTGGCCGATCTGATGACTGGTGAGCCAGTTGATGAGCGCCTTGGTTCCGAGGAGCGAAACCATCATCGAGATCGCACCGGCCAGCAGCAGTCGGGTCATGCGCCAAAGCCTCGCAGGCGAGCGACCTCTTCTCGCGCCACCTCGCGATCATCGAAGTCGAGGACAACGTCGCCGATCGTCTGGGTCGACTCATGGCCCTTCCCAGCGATGAGCACGAGATCACCCTCTCGTGCACCGACGATGGCATGACGGATCGCCATCTGGCGGTCGAGTTCGATGAGCTCCGGAGGGTGCGACATACCCGAAACGATGGCCGAGATGATTGCTTCAGGGGATTCATTGCGCGGATTGTCACTCGTGATGACGACACGATCGGCGAGGCGGCGAGCCACCTCACCCATCTGCGGGCGCTTCCCCTGGTCGCGATCGCCACCCGCGCCGAACACGACGGTGAGCGTCTTGGTCGTAAGCTCTAGAGCGGCATGGAGCGCAGCCTCCAAGCCATCGGGGGTGTGGGCGAAGTCAACAATGACCCCGAAGTCTTGACCAGCGTCGATGGTTTCGAAGCGACCAGGAACACCGTCGATCTCGGACAGCGCAGCAGCGATGGCATCAGGCTCGAAGCCCAAGGCGATCACAATCTCTGCTGCGATACGCGCATTGGTTACGTTGAAGGCGCCAGCAAGGGGTAGGACCAGATCGCGGCCGCGCCAGCGGAAGCGACTATCGGCGGCAGTGTGCACCACATCGGTGACGGCCTGAGGCCCGGTGACGACCACGGGAATCTCTATAGAGCGGGCGAGGCGATCTCCGGCCTCAGTCGTGGTGTCGACAATTGCGAAGTCGGAAAGCTCCGGGCGAAACAGCAGTGCCTTCGCATCGAAGTACGCCTCCATGGTGCCGTGGTGGTCGAGGTGGTCGGCGCCAAGGTTGGTAAACGCCGCAACCCGGAACCGGGTTCCGTCGACTCGGTGCTGTTCGAGTGCGTGGCTCGAAACCTCCATAATGACGGCGCGATGCCCGGCCGCGCTCGCGGCGGCGAACTGGCGCTGGAGCTCGGGAGCTTCAGGGGTGGTCCGCTTTCCGGTGAGGGTGCCGATCTCGGTGACTGTCCAACCGAGTCGGGTGAGTAAGGAGGCAACGATCCGCACGGTCGTCGTCTTGCCGTTGGTCCCGGTTACCCCAACCACGTCGATCGTGCTGGATGGTTCTCCGTGCACCAGCGCGGCGACCGGACCGAGCGCCTCCCGCACCGATGGCACAACCAGTTGGGGAACGTCGAGCGGGAGCTCACGCTCAACCAGCAGAGCAGTTGCGCCGGCAGCGGTCGCATTAGCGGCAAAGTCGTGGCCGTCGACAACGGCACCAGGGATACACGCGAAGAGTGTTCCCGACCCGACACGGCGCGAGTCATGCTCGACGTCGTTGACGCCGGCCATGCCCGCGGCAGGTCCCACCCGCAGGCCGAGACGGGCTGCGATCTCGTCAACCCGCACCATCACTGGTCCTCGGTTGGAACGTCGGCGTCGTCGACGGGGAGGGTGCTCACTGGTGCCCGCACCGGGCCGGTGTCGACCTGTGCCTCAGCGATAGGCGTCACCCGCAGTTGGCGGGCTGTGTACGAGGCAATCTCGGCAAACACCGGCGCAGCGACGTCGCCGCCACCGAACTCGTCACCGCGGGGATTGTCAATGATCACGAGCACAGTGAACGCTGCTCCGAGTTCGTTGCTGACGATGCCAACAAAGCTTGCGGTGTAGTGACGACCCTGGACGGGATGACCGCCACCGCAGTCGCTGTACCCACCGTGCTCGCAGGGCTGCCACGCAGTGCCGGTCTTGCCGGCAACGTCGTAGCCCGCGATCACAGCTGCCTTGCCGGTACCTGTGTCAACCACGGCGCCAAGCATCTCGAGCACTTGCTGTGCCGTCTCCGGCTTGATCACCTGGCGCTCAACGTTGCGGGATCCATTACGAAGCAGCGTGGGCGCCATGTAGCTGCCACCGTTCGCAAGGACGTTGTATGCAGCTGACAGCTGGATCGGGCTCACGGCCACACCCTGTCCGTAGCTCGCTGTCGGGAGCGCAACGGTGGAAGTGAAGGGCTGGATGATGCCAACCGTCTCGCCGGGAAGGTCGACCGGGGTGGTCGATCCGAAGCCGAAGTCGAGATACTCCTCGTACATCGCCTCGCCACCGATCCGCTCCGCAAGAGTTGCTGCGCCAATGTTCGACGACTTCGCAAGGATCTCGGTGGTGCTGTACGTCTCCTCAGTGTGGGTGAACCAGTCGAAGATGGTGAACGTTTCGCCGTCATCGAGCGGGAAATGGAGCGATGGCTCGAGGGGCACCTGTTCATGCGGGCTGCTCATGCCGGCCTCGAGCACGGCGGCGATGCTGATGGCCTTCATGGTCGAGCCGGGCTCGAAGGCCCGGGTGAAGTTGAGGTTTTCGGTCGTGCAGGCGACCTCGCCACTCTGGGCGTTTCGGGTTGCGCCGGCCAAGGCGATGAGTTCGCCGGTCGAGGGAATCGCGACGATCGCAACGCCCCAGTCGGCGCCGTTCGCTGCCACCGCCTCCGCAACAAGCTGCTCACTCTTGAATTGCACGTCGCGGTCGAAGCTCAGCTGAACGTCCTCGCCTGGTATCGGTGCATGAATCACCGAGTCGCCACCAACAATCGTGAGCTGTCCGTCGGCACTTACCTCGGCTAGTGACACGCCATCGGTGCCGGTCAGCGTATCGTCGTGAAGGTACTCAAGACCACTGATACCAAGGTGATCGATGTCTACTCGGCCAAGTAAGGCCCGCGCCGAGCAGTCACCGTTCGGGTACTCGCGCCGAGGCTCTTGCTGGAGCCACACGCCCGGAAGCTCGAGTGCCATGATCGCATCGCCGATCGCTGGATCAACCTGGCGTTGGATGAAACGAAAGGCCTTGTCCGATGACAGCGCCTCGGTCAGACCGACCGGGTCGACCTCAAGATGCTGCGACACCTGGGCAACCATGGCGGGGATCTGAGCGTCGGACACGAGGCGGGGGTTAACCACCACCGTGGCGCTCGGCCGGGTGACCGCCAGGGGGCGGCCGTGGCGATCGACGAACGCCCCTCGGGTGGCTGGGAGTTCGACCCGCTCAATGTGACGACCCGCGGAGTCGGCCAGTGTTGGATCCGGAGTGACCTGGAGATCGACGAGGCGATAACCAAACGCGCCAAAGACGAGGGCGAACACCAGGCCGAGAACGCGAACCCGCCCGGCACTGATGGCCGGGCGGACTGCCGTGACGGTTCGGGGCTTGGGGCGCGATCGACGGCGTTCGGTCATCCCTCTGCTGCCTCCTCGCCCGTGGGGGTCGGGCGCTTGGAGGCGAACGGGTCAGCCACCGCAGGAGCGGCAAGAGCCCCTTCGGCCGCCGGGGAGAGGACGATATAGCCGGGCGCACGGACGAGGCCCGCTGTCTCGGCCCACTCTTCGATGCCGGCCGGCGACTCGATCCAGGCGAGCTTCGCCTCAAGGGCATCGATTTGTTCGGCGACGACGGCATTGTCGGCCCGCTGGGCGTCGAGACGGGCCTGTGTCTGGACGAGCGCGGCATGCAACCCCGCAATCGCAAACAGAATGGCGAACAGCCCGATCAGTACGAGCGTGCTCATCCGGCCAAGTGCCTGCGAACGTCGGTCGGGCCGAACGACGCGAAGCGGGGCGCGGCGCGGCTGGGGCTTGGCTGAGGGACGGGGCTGGGCGGCCACGGCCGCCAGTCGACGCGATGCGGGGGTTACGGCGACCATCAGGCAGCGTTCCCAAGCTTTTGGACAGCACGGAACCGAGCGGCTTCGGCACGCGGGTTGCGTTCAATCTCAGCGGTCGACGGCTTCTGCGCCCCGCGCCACAGCAGCGAAACTGTGGCTTCGCTGCCGGGTGGATGGGGAAGATCTGGGCGCGGCCGCGGGCCTTCGCCAGCGGCGTCGCGAAAGACCTGCTTCGCGATGCGATCCTCTCCGGAGTGATACGCAAGAACGGCGCATCTTCCCGCAGGCGCCAGCAGGGTAAGTGCCTGTCGTAGCGCGTCCTCGAGGATTTCGAGCTCGTCGTTGACCGCAATTCGAATCGCCTGAAATGTCTTGCGAGCCGGATGACCACCGGTGCGGCGGGCCGCAGCTGGGATGGCGTCGCGGACCACCTCTGCGAGCTGCGCCGTCGAGGTAAACGGCCGCGCGGCTACGAGGGCTCGGGCGATGCGGGGAGCATGGCGCTCGTCGCTGTTGCGTCGAAGGATCACGAGAAGTTCCCGCTCCTCTGCGCCGTTGACTAGGTCCGCGGCGGTAAAGCCTTGGCTCCGATCCATCCGCATGTCGAGCGGGCCATCGTTTCGGAAGCTAAAGCCACGGTCGGCATGGTCGAGCTGAGGGGAGCTGACGCCGAGGTCGAACAGGCATCCAGAGATCTGATCTGCACCGATGCTTCGTACGGCATCGGTGATGCTGTCGAACCGGGCATGGCGCAAGGTCACCCGCTCACCATGTGGTGCGAGGCGAGTGCCGGCAGCGACGAGGGCAACGCCGTCTCGGTCGAGGCCGAGGATCGACGTCTCATCACGGGCGTCGAGAAGAGCTTCGGTGTGACCGCCACCGCCGAGCGTGGCGTCGACGATCACACCGGGGGGAACGTCAGAGAAAACCGAGACAACTTCGTCGAGCATGACTGAGACATGTTCGAATTCGCAGCTCGCGGCGGGGGTTTTGGCCGATGAGTTGTCGCCTCGTGGGGTCATGGCAAACCAGCCGGGTTAGGCCGTGCGGCTCGCTCATCTGCAGTCTCCCGATCGGCGGCGTTCGCCGGGATGTCTCCCCGGTCGGACTAATGGCAAGCGGGCGGAGTACGGGTCTTCCATTTGCTGATCGAAAGACTGCAGATGAGCGAAGTGTCGGTCTGGGGTGGCTGGTGTGATCCTTTCTTTTTTGGGTGTCGTTGACTCTTGAAGTTCCTGCGCGCTCAGGGGCCGAAGCCGTGGCCCTTCTCGATCGCAGTGGCGAGTTGTTCTGCGCCGGCGGTACCGAGGCCACTCCAGCGTTCGGCATCCCAGATCTCGATGCGGCGAAGTGCACCGGTAACGATGACGGTGCGGTTGAGACCACCCAGTTCGCGGAGATGCGGAAGTAGCCGCACGCGGCCCTGGGCATCAGGCTTGACCTCATCGGCCTGGCTGGCGAAGTGGCGCAGCGCATTCACATCAACCTCACCGGTGGCGACTTGCGCTTCGAGGCGGTCAGCCATTCGGTCAAATTCATCGGCCGGGAGAATCGCAAGACAGTGATCCAGCGGCGTGATGAAGGCACCGTCAGCGAGCTTGGGGCGAAACGACGACGGAAGGATGAGTCGACCCTTGTCGTCGACTGTGTGCTCGAAGTTGCCGACGAACCGCGCCATCTCATCCCCCTCTCGTGCCCTCGTCGCTGATCAATCCGCGGAGAAGCAGTTCGCTCCAGTCGCCTCCCTCGGCAACTAGCTGACTCCACGAACCTCCACAGGTCTCCACTCTACTCCACCTTGCCCCAACTCGCAAGCATTTATTTCACGTTCTGCGCGAACGAACGCACGTTCGGTGACCACGCGCTGCGGCAGTCGCTCGCCAAAAGCCCACCTTCCGCGAAGGGAGACGCCAGTGGGGGGCTAACGCAGGGTGTCGAGCAAGGCGTCGATCAACGCTGCCTCGTCGAGTTCGCCAATCACAGCGACCACCTCAGACAGCGAGATCTCAGCTGTGCGCCGCTCATCAGGGGTGAGGGATAGCCCAGCGAGCGCCTCAACTGCGTTCCACTGGCGGTGCACCAGACACTGCATCCGCATCCAGTCGCGGGTTCGGCGCTGACTGAGGCCGAGCAGTTTTCGGCCCTCAGCGGTGATCACCTCACCCGGCCCTCGTCCGGCAAAGCAGACGAGATCAGACCACGGCGCCGCTTCCGCTCCGGCGCTGTGGACCGTCAGGCCAGTCCAACCAAACCTCGCCAACGACAACGCCCACGCCTCTCCCACTGGAACCGCCGCTGCGGCAACATCGTCAGCCCAAAGCCCGTCGCTGGCGGGGATCCAGACATCGATCCACACGTGTCCACCTGGAACCAGGAGCACTGTGCTCCCGCCGCTGCGTCGGCGCACGACGTCGAATTCATGCGCGTGCGCGCGATCGTGATCGACCACCTCAATCGTCTGCGTGCTTCCAAGCACCAGCGCCCGACGTTGGAGGTCTGCGACGACGAGCGTCGGTTGACCAGAGGGGGGCGGCTCGAATGCGTGGAGGGTGGCTGCATCACCGAGCCTCCGGGCAACAGACCACCGGGTCACGTCATCGCCGGGATTCGGCCCGGCACCACTCCAGCCAAGAAACCAGATCGCCGGGCGACGCCGGATGCTCTGGATCGCCATATTGCGTGATGGCCCGGAACGCGAGCAGGTCCGCGTCGGGCATCGGGAGGAACGGCGCCCGCCGCCACCAACCATCAGGGGTGAACCGGCGTGCCTGGACAAGTGCCGTCGGCCACAGCGATGGGCGAACGATCAGGACACGTAGGGCGTCGAGTAGGGTGCGAAGCGGGCTCATAGGACCCCCACATCCTGCCCGATTCTGCGCAGACCCACCGCTGCCGCGCCGATCAATGGCCCGTCCGACCCAAGCGCCGCAGGCACGATCCGAGCGCCGAACGAGTGTTGCAGGGTTGCGACGCGGTCGACCTCAGCCTGGGCTGCCGCAAAGAAGGTGTCACCGAACCCGAGCGCCACAGAACCAGCGACGACCGCAAGCTTCAGATCAAGGAGGTTCGCCACCGACCCAACGGCACGCCCGACCATGGTGCCAACCCGGCGCCGTTCGACCTCGGGCGCCTCGGCCGCAAAGATGCCCAGCCGGGCCGCGATCGCCGTGCCGCTGGCCTCTGCTTCGAGAACTCCCCGGGTGTGCCCGGGGAGATCGAAGCCATCGGGCTCAACGACCACATGGCCGATGTGGCCGGCATTGCCGTCGGCACCGTCGAGTAAGCGGCCACCCAGCACGATGCCGCCGCCGACCCCAGTCGATACCACCATGCCGACGTAATCGCTGACCCCAACCGCGGCGCCCCGCCAACCTTCTGCGAGCGCAAGCGCTTTCGCATCATTGTCGACGTAGGTATCAAGGCCGGTGACCGCGCGGACTCGTTCGCGGAGCGGAAAGTCTCGCCAGGCACCGATGTTGAGCGGCGAGACGGTCGCTCCTCCTCCTCGCATCGGGCCGCCACAACCGATGCCACAGACCAGTTCGGGCTCGCCGTCATCCCGCACTTCCGCAATGAGCTGAGCAACCCGTGAGAACAGCTCGTCGGCATCTGCCGGATCGGTCGACGCAATGCGGGCCCGTCGGTCGATCGTGCCGTCAACGGTCACGATTCCCGCCTCGACCTTCGTGCCGCCGATATCAATCGCAAGGGCCCGGTTCATCCCAGTGAGCCTACGGTGTGGGTTGAGCGCCCACGATGACCGGACCGATCGCCACAACGAGCGTCGTTCGCGTATCGTGCTCGGGCACGAGTAATAGCGGAGGCTCTGTGACGACAACCGATGAGGCGACGGGCAAGCCGGCCACCGACAGCACCGACCACGGAGCGAGTAAGGGCTTTGCCGAGAACTTTCTAGCGCTCACCCACAACATCTCGCAGGCGATCCGCGGCAAGAGCACCGTAATCCACCTGATGACCCTCGCACTGGTGGCCGACGGCCACGTTCTGGTTGAGGACGTGCCCGGCGTCGGCAAGACCAGCCTCGGCAAAGCACTCGCCCGCAGTGTCGACGGGCGATTCGGACGCGTCCAGTTCACCCCAGACCTCCTTCCCACCGACGTCACCGGCGTGAGCGTGTGGAACCGCGGCGCCGATGCGTTCGAGTTTCGCCCCGGCCCTGTATTTGCGAACGTCCTTTTGGCCGACGAGATCAACCGGGCCTCGCCGAAAACCCAGTCCGCCTTGCTCGAGGCAATGGCAGAGCGGCAGGTCACCGCCGACGGTGTCACTCATCACTTGGGGTCACCGTTTGTGGTGATCGCAACACAGAACCCAATCGAGCACGAAGGCACCTACGCGCTCCCCGAGGCCCAACTCGACCGCTTCCTCATGCGCATCGAGATCGGCTACCCCGATCGCGAAGCCGAGCTCGAGATCTTGGAGTCCCACGGTGACCGACAGGAGCCCGCCGACCTCCTCAGTCCGGTGGTCACCCCAGCGCAAGTGGTCGAGATGTCCGACTCGCTTGAACAGGTGTACCTCGCTCCCGCGCTGAAGTTCTACATGCTCGACCTCGCCGATGCGACCCGTCGACATCCGTCATTGTCGCTTGGTCTCTCGCCCCGAGGCCTTCTCGCCCTGCAACGAGTGGTACGAGCCCACGCCGCAAGCGAAGGCCGCGCCTACGCCACTCCCGACGACGTCAAGCAACTCGCGCTCTACGTCATCCCACATCGTCTTCTCGTTACGCCCGAGGCTCGAATGCGAGGTACCCGACCCACTGACGTCGTCACCGAGATCCTTGACGGCGTTCCCGTTCCCCGCCCGGGCGGATCCTGACCATGCCCACCCGAGCGGGGTGGGGCGTCCTCATCGGCGGCATCGGTTTCCTGATTGCGGGCCAACTGTTCGGCGCAATCGAGTTCATGGTGCCCGGGATCGCCGCCGCCGGAGCCGTGGTCATCGCCGTGGGAGTCCGGCGGCTGCTCCCAAGCCGAGTAACAATCGCCCGCCAGCTCACCCCCCAGCAGGTTCCGGCTGGCGAGTCAGCTCGCATTGATCTCGAGATCATCAACCACGCGAACTACCGCACCCCGGTCATGACCCTGCACGACGCAGTGAGCGGCACGAGCGGCGTCAATTTGTCGCTGGCGCCGATCGCCGCCAACGGCGGCAGGGTGCACGGGGCCTACCGTCTTCCCGCAACGCGCCGAGGCGTGCTCGAGCTCGGCCCAATCCAGATCGAGGACACCGATGGGCTCGGTTTGGCCCGTCGCCGGCACCGCACCGAGACGCAGGTCCGTCTGATCGTCCACCCGCCAATCGAACCGCTCCCCCTCATCCGAGTTCCAGCGGGCGACGATCCTCTCGTCGGCGAAGACCTTCGCCAAAGCCTCGGACTCAGCGACGAAGAGTTTGATGGCTTACGCGAGTACGTGCCAGGCGACGACCTCCGCAAGATCCACTGGCCTTCATCGGCACGGCTCGGTGAACTCCAGGTTCGTCAGTTCCGTCCGCCCCGCCACGGGCGCCTATCGGTCGTCATCGACACCCGCCCCCCGGGTGAGACCACCACCGCGATCGATACCACCGCTTCGATTGCAGGCTCGATCGCAGCCACGGTTCTCGAGTCGGGCGACGCGACGCGCATCGAGACGACCGATGGCCGCAGCACGCCGCTGGTCACCGGCACGGCGTCACTCGACGGATTACTCGAGTTCTTAGCCCTGCTCGAGGGAGGCTCTGAACGTCTCAACCCGGCGGTGCCCGGAAGTGGTGGGACGGTTGTCGTGGTGAGCGCCGACCCCGATGTCGCCACCAACGTCGCTACTCGTCGTCGACTTGCCATCCGTCTCCGAGCCGCCATCGTCGTTACCGTCGACGCTGCTTCGTGGGGTACCGGAACGGCCGAGCTCTACAACGGGGGCGACTGGATCCACCTCACCGGTCCTGGTCAGCTCGCCGCTCACTGGGGCCTCAGACGCCGTCAGGTAACGGTGCGATGACCATCCGCCGCTGGACCGAGGTCCTCAACGAACTGGCTGTCGTTGCGCTCACTGTTGCTGTGGCGCTCGGTCTCGAACGTCTCTTCACCGCCAGCACCTATGTGCGCGACCTCATGGTGCTCGTCGGAGCGTCGCACCTGCTCGCCATTGCGTGTCGCCGTGCCGGGTTCGGTGTGGGCACATCGGCAATCGTCTCCACCGCCGGTCTGCTGATCGTCGGCAACGTCGTCCTCTTCCCAGAGACAGCGGGCCAGATTGTCCCGTCGCAAGAGACGTTCGATCTGCTCGGCGATGATTTCTCCCTTGCCTGGACCACCTTCTCGACCGAAGCTGCACCGGTCGACCCTCTCCGTGGTTTCATCGCCGCTGCAGGCGCGGCCCTCTGGTGGGCCGCAGCGCTGGCCGACTGGGCGGCCTTCCGGCTTCGGAGCCAACTTGAAACGATTGCGCCAGCCACTGCCCTCTTTGCCTTCACTGCACTCCTCGGCGATGGCAGCCGACCAGCCTGGCACGGCGGCCTCTATGCCGCTGCGGTGGCGGCGGTCATCCTCACCACGCGCCTCGCCCGCCGAGCCCGCGACGACATCTGGGTCGGCTCGAGGGATAATGCGGGATTGTCGGCCACCATGCGGGGTGGCGTAATCGCAGCTGCGCTTGCGATCGTCGTCGGTGTCGTTACCGGCCCCGAGGTTCCCGATGCCGGCGATCAACTCCTCGACCCAAGCGAGTGGGATAACGGTCCTGCAACCCGCCGCGTGCTCAGCCCGCTTGTCGAGATCAATGCGAGCCTGGTCGAACAAAGTCGGTTGGAGATGTTCTCGGTCAAGGTTTTGGACCCGGCCGATCGCAGCTACTGGCGCCAGATGGCCCTCACGACGTTCGACGGGCGGTCATGGAGCCGGTCGAGCAATTTCGACGACATCCGCAGCCCAGTTGGCTCCGACATCGATGCATCGATCCCACGTCGCACGATCCGCCAGGAGATTACGACCCGGTCGCTTGGCGGCATCTACCTCCCAGCTGCCTACGAGGTCGCCGCCCTCATCGATTCCCAAGGCATCGGCATCGAGTACGAAGTCGAAACCGGGGCACTCGTGGTGACGCGAGAATCCGAAGCCGACGCCGTCCGAGGCTTCAGCTACGTGATCGACTCCCGTGTCCCCGACTACTCCCCTTCCGCGCTGCCCGTCGACGCCACCGCGGGCCTCAATTCCCAGTTCCTTGCCGAGCACACCGCGCTACCCCCTCCCTGCAGCTCCGGTCAGACGTCTGCGGATCGCTGCTGGCCTGACTCCGTTACCGGGCTTGCCGAGGAGATCACTGCCAACGCAGCTTCCGACTTCGAACGTGCCCGGCTGCTCCAGGACCACTTCCTCCAATCCGGCAACTTCGAATACGACCTCAACGTCGCTCAGCGCCACGACGTCAACAGCATCGAAGACTTTCTCTTCGTCGTCGAGGCTGGCTACTGCGAGCAGTTCGCGTCGACGTTCGCCTCGATGGCGCGTTCGATCGGTCTCCCCGCCCGGGTAGCTGTCGGCTTCACGTGGGGCGAATGGAACGATGCTCGTCAGGAGTACATCGTGCGCGGCGAACACGCACACGCCTGGCCCGAGGTCTTTTTCGCCGGCGCAGGCTGGGTCGTCTTCGACCCAACACCGGGTCGGGCCCCCGCCGGAGACACCGATATCACCGGGCAGTCCCCTGCTCAGCTCTACGAAAATGACGAAGTCAACCGAGGCGGAGCCGCGTCATCCCCGAGCACAATTCCTCCCACACTCGATGGCAACTCGTTGATCCCCGACCAGCAGCTCCCGGACAACTTCCTCGACTCTCTTGACCCAGCCGATCTCGACACCGAGGTGGCAGTTGACGCGCCGGGTGCCGGCGTATCCAGCCGCTTGATCCGACTCATCCTCGCTGTGATTGGTGTCGCGGTCATCCTCGGGACCGTGCCAGCCATTCGCATTGTGGTCCGAGGCCGCCGCTTCGCCCGTATCGCAGGCGATCCTCTCGGCCGCAGCGAGTTCGCCTGGGATGAGGCTGTCGCCGCACTCCGACTCGTTGGTATCGGGCCCGAGCCTTCGGAAACCGCGCACGAATTCGCCCAGCGCACCCTCCGCGCTCCCTGTCCAGTCGGACCGGTCGACGAGCTCGCCTACTCCGTCACAATCCTTCGTTACGCCGCCCCCACCGATCCCCTGCCACACGCACAACGAGCCGAAGCAGCAGCATCAGCAATCACCACGGTTTGCCGCAGTCAGGTTCATTGGCAGCGCAAGCTCGGGGATGCCCTCGATCCGCGCACCGTCCGGCAGAACTGACAGCGGTCGCTAGCTGCCGCAATTAGTGAATCAGGCCTGAGCCTCGTCGCCCTCTTCGCGGTTGAAGCGGTCACGGAGCTTCGCACCGGTTCCGCCCACGACGTCCTTCAACTCGGCGCCACGCACCGTGGAAGTCATCTGCTCGAGGCCGGCCCGGCCGAGCTTCTTCGCGCTATCGACAAACCATAGCAGCGCACCCAGCATGACCAATACGCCGACGAACGACGCCAGGAAACTGACCGACAGCAGGGCGATCATCGCGCCCGTTCCGATGACGAACACGAGCGCCGCCCACTTCAAACTCCGGAACGCGTGCGTGTAGACCGTGGTTTGCGCGACCTCGCGCGCGAGGGCGGGATCGGACTCGTAGAGATGGTCCTCGATTTCGCTGAGGATCCGCTGTTCGTCCTCGCTGAGCGGCACTCCGGCCCTCCTTGATCGGTAGTGTCATTCTCTCACACGGCGCGCGCGTCAACAACGCGGGTCAAGGGTCGTTTGGCCCCCACTGCTGCTGGCCTCGCTCCATACGGTCGAGGCTGCCACCAGGTTTGGCGAGCGTCGCAGGACCGATCGCATCGCCACCAAACCGGTTCCGGATCTCTTCGATCACGTCGTCGGCCTCGTTCCAACCAGGGCCGGCTGCATCGTCGAGTGTCAGCTGTTCGGCCACTGGCTCGACGAGTTGGCTCACGCTGAGGCCCAACAGCCGCACGCCCGAAGTGGTATCGACCCTGTCGAGAAGCAACTCGGCGATGCGGAGGATCGGGGTCGCGCCATCGACCGGTTCCGGCAACGTCTGGGCGCGCGTGATCGTCGCAAAGTCGGCGAACCGCACCTTGATCGTGACTGTCCGGCCGGCGAAACCGGCGGCTCGTAGGCGAGTCGCCACCGCATCGGCCCTCCGCACGAGCTGCCGCCGGAGCGCCGGGCCGTCAGTGAGATCGCGCGGGAACGTCTCTTCGTGACCGATCGACTTGGCCCGCTGATCGACAACAACCGGTCGGACATCGACTGCGTGCGCTAGTTGGTGCAGATGGAGCCCTGACGCTCGTCCGAGACCTGCCTCGAGTCGGTCCTGCGATTGGGAGGCCAAGTCGCCAACCGTTTCGATACCCATCCGCGAAAGTTTCGACTCCGTCGCAGGGCCAACTCCCCAGAGATCGCGGACCGGCATCGGGTGCAGGAAGTCAAGCTCATGCCCTGGCTCGATCACATAGACACCGGAGCCGAACCTTGGACCCTCGAGGCTGGGTCGAGGCTTTGCCCGTTCGGTAGCCAACTTCGCCAGAAACTTATTGGTGGCGACCCCGACCGAGCAGGTCAGGCCTTCGGCTTCGAAGACGCGACGCCGAATAGCGGCTGCGATGGCAGCAGCACGGTCTTCACCATGCAGCGCACCCCGCACGTCGAGAAACGCCTCGTCAAGCGAAAGCGGCTCGACCAGGTGCGTGATATCGCCGAAGATCGCCATGACCCGGCTCGACACCTCGCCGTAATAGCGATGGTCGCCCGGCAGGAAGACTGCGTGCGGGCACAAGCGGCGAGCTCGTGCCGAAGGCATGGCTGAATGGATGCCGTAGGCGCGAGCGGCATAGCTAGCGGCAGCGACAACTCCTCGGTCGCCGACGCCGCCGACGACGACGGGTTCACCGCGGAGTTCGGGCCGCCGCAACAACTCGCACGACGCGAAGAACGCGTCCATATCGACATGGATAAAGCCAAGCGTGCCGTCGGGTGGGCGCCCGACCGGTGCGGCATCGGTCACGGTTCGAGGCGCTCTGCGCGGAGTTCTCCCAGCGAACCGGTCGCTCGATACTGGAAGTGGGGACGGTCGTCACCGTTGCCCGCAAGCCATACCTGCAACGGCTCGGCAACCCAGCGGGTTGCCCCGACAAGGCGTTCGGCCACACCTCCATGATCGTGGAAACCACCGTCGTAGACGATGCCATCCGGATCATCGAAGGCCAGATCTCCAGACCAACCAGCGGCCCGATGGACCTCAACGTGTAGGTGCATATCCAAGTCGATGAAGTCGACCTCGACAGTCCAACACAGCTCATTCCAACCGACGGCGACGAGGCCCGTCTCTTCGGTGACCTCTCGGCTCAATGCCACCAAGGCGGATTCGCCGTCATCTATGACGCCACCGGGGGTCGTCCAGTCGACACTGCCGTTGCGTCGGCGGTTGGCGACGAGCAGCAACCCGCGCTCATCACTCAGCAGCCCTCCGGCGACCTTCCAGCGACGCATACCGCAAGCATGACAGCCCAAAGAGCCAGCCGCTCGTCAGCGCCCAGTTCAGCCCTCGGGGTTGATCTCGACCCCAGCGCTAACACGTAGGGGCTCGACGCTGGCCGCTCCTGCGACCGCTCCACCGTTTCCGATGTCGGCCGCGATGGCAGGCGTTGCGAGAGCAGGCACCGACACATCAGTCTCGATTTGCGTCGACGTCGCAATCGGCTCAGGAGTGCTCTCAGAGTCCGAGACGAGGACGAGCACGCCGTCCGAACAGGCGGCAAGGACAACACCGACGAGTGGCAGGAGCACTCGCCGGTCAATACGTTGCCGTTGGGCAGTGATTGCGTCCTCGTCGGAAATCAGCCGCTTCAGCCGCTTCTTGATGTCGGTTGTCTCGATCTCGAGCGCGGTCGACAGCACCTCAAGGTCGAGGTCGCGAAGGTGGGCGGCCGTACCAAGCGGCATGTTGCGGAGGTGATAGACGAGCGCCAGGTAGCGGGCGAGAATCTCGTCGGGGCCCGAGAGACCCTCGGTCGAAACCTCTGAGTCCTCAACCGAGATTCGACCTTCGTTGAGATTGATCACAAGCTGGGAGCGGGTCGGGAGCAGACCGGCGCCCTCAACGCCATAGAGGGAAAACAGCTGCTTGAGCAGCGTGTCATCAACGGTTCGACGACCGTGCTCGAGATCATCGAGGTCCACATGGGTGAGGTCTGGTTGCTGAGCAGCAATGTCCTCGAGTTCAAGGCCAGTGGCGAGGCGGAACGAGCGTTTCGGTCTGCATACGGTTGTTATCGGCTATCGACGGCGGAACTTTAGGATGCGATCGCGAATTCCCCAGCCCGTCACCAGAACTAGTGCCTCAACAACAATACGGCTCGACATTTTCGACTCACCGCGCACCCGGTCGCTGAACGAGATCGGGACCTCGATGATCGCGCCACCGCCGCGCAAGACCCGATACGCCATCTCGATCTGAAAGGCGTAGCCGTCGGCGCGGACGCTGTTGAAGTCGATCTCAGCCAGTGCCGGCGCCGTATAGGCGCGGTAACCGCTAGTGGCATCGGCGACACCCATCCGCAGGACACGGGCGGCATATCGATTTCCCCAGCGTGACAGGGCACGACGATGCCATGACCAGTCGGGAATTGAGCCGCCGGGGATGTACCGACTGCCGAGTGCGAGCGATGCACCCTTGTTGACGGCGTCGAGTAGCGACGGCAACGCATCAGGGTCGTGCGAGAGGTCTGAGTCCATCTCGACCATGACGTCGTAGCCCGAGGTCAGGCCGTAGCGGAACCCCTCGCGGTACGCCGAGCCAAGGCCCGACTTCTCACGACGCCGAAGAACATCGATAGCGCCGAGCTCGGCGCTGATCGTCTCGGCGAGATCAGCGGTGCCGTCCGGGCTGGAGTCATCGACGACGAGCACGTTGGCATCGGGTACGGCGGAGCGCAACCGCCGCAACACCTCGTCGATGTTGCCGGCCTCGTTGAATGTGGGAAGGACGACCAGCGTGCGCACAGCCTGTGAACTCTAGAGCTAGCCCGGCTCGATTCGAGCGATCAGCACGTCGGTAGACTTCGAGCTGATGTCCGCCTCCTCTTCTTCTGCAACCACAGCCGCTCCCCCGCTCTATGCGCGAATCTGTGCCGTGGCCGCCATCATCGTTGCCGGCCTGTGCGGTGGGTTGATCGGTTTTGCCGTCATGGACCTCCAATGCGATGACGATTGCACGACCTACGCGGGCCTGGCCGGCGTAGGCGGCGCCGCGCTCACCGCTGGAGGCGTCGCGATCGTGGCGGTCCTAACATTGCGCGCAATGAGCGAGTGGGAGGCCACCGAAGCCCAGCGAGTCGCCCACGAAGCCGACGACGGCTGATGACCGCTGATCTCGACGAGCTGCTTGCGGTCGCGATGGCGGCGGCCACTGCCGTCGTACCAGCACTGGCGGCCGACAACGCGCGTGACGACCTCGGGATCGACACCAAGTCGTCGGCGACCGACATGGTCACCGCCATGGATCGATGGGCCGAATCGACGATCGTCGACACGATCCGACTCGCCCGGCCATGCGACGGTTTCATCGGAGAAGAGGGCGCAAGCGAGCCCGGCACCACCGGTGTGGTGTGGGTCATCGACCCGATCGACGGAACCACAAACTTCATCCGCGACCTTCCCGGCTTCTCAGTCTCGATTGCGGCGAGGGTCAACGGCGTCGATGCGGTCGGGCTTGTTCACGATCCGATTCGTAGCGAGCGCTTCACCGCCGTGCTCGGCCAAGGGGCGTTCTGTAACGATGACCGCCTCCAGGTGAGCGCACCGGTCGACCTCAGTCGAACCGTCCTTGCAACCGGGTTCAATTATCAACCGTCGGTACGGACTGAACAGGCCGAAGTCCTCCGCGAATTGCTCCCCCGCATCGCTGACATCCGTCGCTTCGGCGGGGCTGCCATCGACTGCTGCAACGTTGCCGCCGGCCGCCTCGACGCCTACTACGAGGTCGGGGTGCAGGACTGGGACGTTGCCGCCGGCCGATTGCTGGTGCACGAGGCGGGCGGCCTCAGCCGTGACTTCCGACCTGGTCTTCCATTCGTCTGCGGTTCACCCTCGATTTTTGACGACCTCCTCGAGGCACTCGGCCTGAGCGACTGAGGGGGATTTTCCACCGCTACGCCCTTCGAGAGCCAGAATCTGCAAGCATCTTCGGATGGGAACGCGGATCCTCACGGTTGAAGACGACGAACGTATCCGGACCTCGGTTCGCCTTGCGCTCGAAGATGAGGGCTGGACAGTCGAAGAGGCTGAGAGCGGCGAGGACGCGCTCAACGCCTTTACCCGTGAGCCGGCCGACGTCGTCTTGATCGACATTATGTTGCCCGGCATCGATGGCTTCGACGTGTGCCGTTCGATCAGGCAGGCCAGCGACGTGCCGATCGTCATGGTCACCGCCCGCGCCGACACCCATGACGTTGTCGCTGGCCTTGAGGCCGGCGCCGACGACTATCTCACCAAGCCATTCGCCCCCAAGGAACTCAGCGCCCGCATCCGCGCCCTGCTGCGTCGGGCCCGTTCGGTGGATCCAGGCTCGCCCCAGATGGTGTTCGGCGATCTTGAGATCATTCCTGAAGAGGGTGTCGTGCGGGTTGCGGGGGAAGAGGCCCATCTCACAAAGACCGAGTTCCGGCTCCTTGTCGAGCTCGCTTCCAACCCCGGCCGAGTCCTCAGCCGAGAGGTGCTGCTCGAGCGGGTGTGGGGCTATGGCTACTTCGGGGACGGGCGACTCGTCGACGTCCACGTGCGTCGCCTCCGCACCAAGATCGAGCCCGACGCTGCCAACCCTCGCCACGTCGTGACCGTTCGCGGTCTCGGCTACAAGCTGCAGTCCTGACCCCACGGCATCATGAGGCGCGTGTGGGGGCAGCTCGGGCTTCGGGCTCGCATCATGAGCCTCTACGCGGCCGGTGGCTTGCTGTTGTCGTTGATCATCGCCCTCTCCACCCTGACGCTGGCCCGGCAGAACCTCCTCGAGGACCGCGAGGATCGTGCCTTCCCGGTCGCAATTCGCAACGCCGCCCGCGTCGAGGGTGCCCTCTCGGGCGAGACGGAAATCGAGGACGTCCAGACGATCTTCGATCTACTCAACGTGACCCAGCGTTCGGTTCCAGTTGTGCGGCTTGGCAGCGAGTCGACCTCCGGCAGCCCACAAGTCTTCAATGAGGAGCTGATCCCGCCGTCGCTGCGAGCGCAGGTTGACGCTGGGAACGCGGCGCGCATGCGGGCTCGTATCAACAGCACCCACATGATCCTCACCGGCATCCCGATCCCTGATGTCGATGCCGATTACTACGAGGCTGCCCTTACCGACGATGTCGAGGACGCCCTCGATGCGCTCGGCATCATCGTGCTCGGCGTGGCAGCGGCGACGACGCTTCTGTCTGCTGCACTCGGCTCGTGGGCATCGCGGCGAGCGCTGACCCCGCTCGCCGACGTTCGTATCGCCGCCGAATCTCTCGCAGCAGGTGAACTCGACACCCGGCTCGACCCTCCTGCCGATGCCGACCTTGCGTCGCTCACGGCATCGTTCAACGGCATGGCGCGTTCGCTCGAGGACCGGATCGAGCGAGATGCCCGATTCGCCTCTGAAGTAAGCCACGAACTCCGCTCGCCACTGATGACGTTGAGCGCATCGGTCGAGGTGCTGCAGAACGGTCGCGATCAGATGCCGGATCGCAGCCAGACGGCCCTCGACCTACTCACCGCCGACATCCAGCGCTTCAATCTTCTCGTCGAAGACCTACTCGAGATCAGCCGGTACGACGTCGGCACCGCATCACTGCAAGCTGAGCCGATCGACCTTGTCGAGTTTGTCCGCCAATCGATTCGCCAGCTTCCTCACGAGAACGTGGCAGTCGACGTAGGCGATCTTGAACACCTCGTCATCGTCGGCGACAAGCGTCGCCTCGCCCTGGCGATCACCAACCTCGTCGACAACGCAGCAAAGTACGGCACCGGGTTGACCACCGTGACTCTCAGTGAGCAGGACGGCGATGCCCTCCTTGCGGTCGAAGACGAAGGCGTCGGGGTGCCGGGGGCCGAACGAACCGTGATCTTCGACCGTTTCTCCCGCGGCAGCGCCGGCGGACGTCGAGGGCAGGGCACGGGATCGGGACTAGGCCTAGCTCTGGTCGCAGAACATTTGGGCCTCCACGGCGGAACAATCCTGGTCGAGGATCGTAAGGACGGGAAGTCCGGTGCCCGATTCGTGGCGCGGGTGCCGATCGGTGAGATTCCTGAGTTCGAGGGAGAGCTCGGATGAGGCGAAACCTACTGATGCTCACCGCGGCCCTTCT
Source organism: Acidimicrobiales bacterium (assembly GCA_029247365.1). GTDB lineage: Bacteria > Actinomycetota > Acidimicrobiia > Acidimicrobiales > Aldehydirespiratoraceae > UBA11606. The sequence goes on from JAQWLJ010000055.1 coordinate 22,591, forward strand.
GACTCTCGGCTTGGGGTGTTCACTTCCCACCGATGACAAGGCCGCAATCGTCGACCCTGAAGACCTCCCCGACGTCCTCCGCAGCGACCTCGAAGTTGAGATCGAAGAAGCTGATACACCCGGCCCACTCACGATCACGGCCACAATCTTCCTTCTCGAGGTGGTGGGCGAACGCAACGTCGTCGTTGAACGCGACCGCGAAGTCTCACCGCAGGCCGGGTTCACCGACCGCATCGAACTTCTCTTCGGCGAGGAGGTCCGCTCCGAGGAAGAGCAGGAGCTCTACAGCAACGCACTCCGCGAGTTCACCCTGCTCGGCGCCGAGATCAACGACAACGACGTCGCGATCATCAACATGGTCGCGCTCGATGAGGACGGCGTATCGATCCCAACCGAGGCCGAAGTCCTCCGCAACGCGGCAGCCCAGTTGGTGTACACCGCCACCGGCTTCCCCGATGTGGTTGCTGTTCGTATTCGCATTGATGGTGAGCGGATCTCGTTGCCCACCAGCGAGGGCGATACTGAAGAGATCGTCGACCGAGACGACTATGTCCAGTACGACCCGAGCTTCGAGGTGCCGACCAGCACAACGCCGTCGTCGACCACTCAGCCGCCCGACCAGGACGACTGACGGTCAGGCGAAGAACGACCGAGCAGCGGCGCGAAGTTCGGGGCTCGTGTACTTGATCTGTGCGATCGCGTCGGCGAGCGGCACACGAACCATCGAGCCGCATTGGAAGGCAACCATCGAGCCAACGTCGCCCGCTGCAAGCGCGTCGGCGGCCTCCACGCCGTACCAACTCGACAAGGCCCGATCGAACGACGTCGGGGTGCCACCGCGCTGCACGTGTCCGAGCACGGTCACTCGGGTTTCGAACCCGGTGCGGGCTTCGATCTCGGCGGCGACAACGTTGCAGATTCCCCCCAACCGCTCGTGGCCATACTGATCGATCGGCGGCGCAGGGATCTCGAGCGTGCCTTCGGCAGGTCGAGCACCCTCTGCGACTACAACGATGGACGCAAACTTGCCTCGGGCGTGGCGGCGACTGAGGGCCTCGCACACGTCAGCGATGTCGAACGGCTCTTCGGGAACCAGAGTCAGTGTGGCACCACCCGCCATGCCAGCCCATGTCGCGATATGGCCAACGTGGCGACCCATCACCTCAACGACCATCACCCGGTTGTGGGATTCAGCCGTGGTGTGGAGTCGGTCGATCGCGTCGGTGGCAATCTGCACCGCGGTGTCGAACCCGAAAGTGCGCTCGGTCAGTCCGACGTCGTTGTCGATCGTCTTCGGTACGCCCACGAGCGGAACGCCGAGGTCCGACATCTCCTGCGCACACGAGAGGCTTCCTTCGCCACCCACCACAACGAGGGCGTCGATCTTTCGCCGGGCCATGGTCTCGTGAACCCGCTTCATGCCGTCTTCCAACATGAAAGGGGTGTGGCGACTGGTGCCGATGATGGTGCCGCCCCGCGGCAGGATGCCGCGACAACCCTCGACCGTCAACTCCTCCATCGAGTCGTCAAGCAGACCCTTGAACCCTTCGTGAACGCCGAAGGTTCGCCAGCCGTACTGCCACTCGGCCTTGCGGACAACGCCGCGGATCACAGCGTTAAGACCCGGACAGTCCCCACCGCTGGTCAGTACACCGATCGTCTTGATCTTGAGGGAAGGAGACACGCGTTCGACCCCACCGGCCCTGCAAGAAGCCATGCGGCTAGGGTCGCCCGCCATGGCAATCGTGATCGCTATCGATGCCGGTACCACCGGTGTCCGCTCCTTCGCCGTGGACGACTCGGGTACGCCACTGGGCTTCGCGTACCGCGAGTTCATCCAGCACTTTCCGCGCCCTGGTTGGGCCGAACACGATGCCGAGGAGATCTGGCAGGCCGTTGTCGCAACGCTCGCCGAACTCACCGCGACCGTCACCGAACCGATTGCCGCCATCGGCATCACCAACCAGCGAGAGACGGTCGTCATGTGGGACCGGCGCTCCGGCGAACCGCGCTATAACGCGATCGTCTGGCAGGACCGCCGCACCGCTACTCGTTGCGAGGAGCTTCACAACGCAGGCCACCTCGATATGGTCCGCAGCACCACGGGCCTCGTCCTTGATCCGTACTTTTCGGGTACGAAGGTCGAGTGGCTTCTCACCGAGGGCGGCGTGGAGGTCGATGACAACTTGGCGTTTGGCACGGTCGATTCCTGGCTCGTCTGGAAGCTGACCGGCGGCGTCCATATCACCGACACCACCAACGCAAGCCGGACACTGCTCTACGACATCGGCAACCTTCGTTGGAGCGACGAGATGTGCGACCTGCTCGGCGTCCCTGGGTCGATTCTGCCCGAGGTACGGCCGTCCTCGGAACGCTATGGCGTCACGACCGATGGCC
>JAQWLJ010000042.1 GCA_029247365.1 Acidimicrobiales bacterium
ACTCGACGTTCACATGCACGCCGTTACCGAGATCAGGCCGGGCGTAGCCGCCGATACCGCGGTCGAGCACATCGATCAGAACGTCGTAGAGCCAGGTGTCGGCAAGCCGGAAGTTGACGAAGCCGGGCCCTGCGATCTCGACGCCAGTGACGTGGGCCGGCGGGTTGACGCTGAGTGCGTCAACGAGGGCTTGCCCGAGCTCGCGGGGGTTCTTCCCCACTTTTTTGGCGGTGGCGAGCGCCACGTTCGAAGACCAATCGCCGTGATCGAGGTTCGCCGGACGCTCGAGCGCAATCTCGTCGGGAAGCGGATCGACACCGGCTTCGGCCAATGCAGTGCGCAGTGCGTCGCGAAGGTGATCTCGTACGTCCATGAGGGCCCGATGCTACCGCCGCACCCTCGTTGTCCGAGTGAGGTTTGGCGGTAGGGTGACGCCGCCCCCAGCTCGGGGCATGCCCTCGTAGCTCAGCGGATAGAGCATTGGCCTCCGGAGCCATGTGCGCAGGTTCGAGTCCTGCCGAGGGCGCAGACTGCAAGGCGCCGCGCCCACTGGCCGACTCGTCTTGCTCTAGTTCTCCCCCACCTTGCCGATGGGTGCCGGCGAGGGGAGGTACCCGTGACGACGGTTCTGCATCGACCGATCCAACTGGTTTGGCGAGATGACACCCGAGCATGTTGGCAGCCGATCAAGCCGGAGTTCGCAGCAGCGGTCAACGCCCTCTCACTCGGCATGCCCTAGGGCGAGCCCTACGTGATGGAGGCCGCGCGCGACGCTCTCACCGATGTTGATGACCAGGCGCTCAAGCTTGAGGTGAACACCTACCTCGAGCAGGAGCGAGAACACAGCAAGCAGCATCGACGCTTCAACGAGCTCCTCGTCGCCCAACATCCAGCGCTTCGCCATGTTGAACGTTGGCTGAAGTGGAGCTGCGGCTTCCTCATCCGGCGCATGAGCCGGAAGTTTGCGGTCACCTACGCAGCCGGATTCGAGGCAACCGCATTCGCTGGAGCCCGCTGGATGGATAGCAACCGCCACGAGCTGTTCCGCTGGGCTGACCCTGAACCGGCAACGCTGATCCTCTGGCACCTCGCCGAGGAGGTCGAGCATAAGACGGTCGCCCACGACGTGTGGGCTGCGGTCGACGGCAACCGCCTCCGTTATGCCACCGCCATGGCGCTGTGCTTTGTGATGCTCGTCTGGTTCATCTTCTTTGGCGTGATGGTGCAGTTGACCGCATGGCGACGGGTGCTCAGCCCCCCCCCGTTGCCTGGTTCTGACTGTGGAAATGGGGACTCGGCTTCGCGTTCGAGGTCGTGCCGACGATGGCGATCACGCTTCTGCACTCACACGATCCCCGCGACCAAGCCGATCCGTCGTGGATGCCGCTCTGGCTCGCGGCCTACGACAACGAGGCAAACACGATCCCGCCGTGGGATGCGCCGCTCGACGCCTACCTCCACATCGACCTCGCGCCCGAGCTTGCCGAGCGCATCGACGATGGTCGAGCTTTCAAGGACTCAGCACCCCACGAGTCGCCCCGATCCTGACGGCGCTGGCGGCACCGGCAGACGACGTATGCCTCAGTGATCGCAGCAGTGAGGCCTTCACACCTCCGAAGCAGGGCTTCACAAAGAGACCCGCGCCAGAAATGTGACCGCAGCCGCGCCTACTTTTGCTGGATGGCGACAGATCCAGAACGCGGCAGCTTCCCGGGCATCAGCCCCACGGCATGGGAACACCCGGCCGATCGAGCAGCGCTCAACGCGATGCGACGGCTCCCGGGGTTCGAGCTCGTGCTTCGCAAGCTCGTCGGCATGTTCGGCGAGCGAGCAGTCCGGATGACGTTCAAAGCCAACGCGGTTCTCGTGAGTGCGAACCAGTACGGCTGGATCCACGAGCGCCTCGTCGCCGCGGCCCAAACGCTCGACATCGACACCGACCGACTCCCCCAGATCTACGTCAGCCAGACACCGCTGGTGAATGCGGGGGCAGTCGGGTTCGACGACCCGTTCATCGTCCTCAACTCCTCCGCAGTCGAGATCCTCGCCCCCGACGAGCTTGAGGCGGTGATCGGACACGAGCTCGGACACATCCTGAGCGGACACGCGGTGTACCGAACCATGCTGTTTCTTTTGCTGCAGCTCGCCGATCGCAACAACATGATCGCCGGTATCGCCGTACGACCGATTATCTACGCCTTGCTCGAATGGAACCGCAAGGCCGAGCTCTCGTGCGACCGGGCCGGAGCGCTCGCTACCCACAACCCACGGGCGATGATGGGTGCGCTCATGAAGATCGCCGGGGGGAGCCGGGGTGAGGAACTCGACCTCAACGCCTTCATTGCCCAGTCCGACGAATACCGCGATGGCGGCGACACGCTCGATGCGGTCTACAAGGTGCTCGCCGCGCTCGGCACCACCCACCCTTTTGCGGTTGTTCGGGTTGCCGAGCTGCGCGACTGGGTTGAAAGCGGCGGCTACGACACCATCATCGAGGGCGGCTACCGCACCCATGCTGACGATGAGCAGACGCCGCTCGGCGACGACATCGGCGAAGCCGGAGCTGGCTACGCAGCCGCAGCCCGCACTCTGGTCGAAGGCGTCGGCGAGAAGGTGGGCAGTGTCACGAGTCGCATCGCCAGCGGTTGGCGCTCGGACCCGTCGAACGGCCACGATGCTGCAGACGAGCCCTCGGCTCAGGACAAGGAGCAATGACGATGGCGATCCGACCCGTGACCGAGATGGTCGAAGAAGCGAAGAAGCAGCTCGACAACCTCTCCCCCGCAGAGGCCAAGCGGCGAGCCGACGAAGAGGGGGCGCTCATCATCGATATCCGCGACGTTCGCGAGGTCCAGCGCACGGGCGCGATGGCCGGGTCCAATCACTCACCGCGCGGCATGCTCGAGTTCTGGTTTGACCCCTCGTCGCCGTACGCAAAAGACGTCTTCCAAGAAGACCGCGAATTCATCTTGTGCTGCGCAGCAGGTTGGCGATCAGCCCTTTCGGCTAAGACGCTGCTCGACATGGGCGTGCCACGGGTCAGCCACATCGACACCGGCTTCACCGGGTGGGAAGCCGACGGGCTCCCAGTCGTTCGCTACGACGAGTTCCGGGGACGCTAGGTTCGCCCTATGGCCGTCACTGAGTCTGCTCCCCCCGCCAAGAAAGAGCGCTGGACCTACCAGTGGAAAGAGCTCCACGACGAGGTCATCACCAGCGGGCTCTGTACGGGCTGTGCCGGCTGCGTGATCTCGTGCCCTCACAATGTCATCGGCTACGAGCACGAACCCGGCGCCTACAAGCCGTTCCACCTCGAAGACGAACTTGGTGAGTCCGACTGCATCCATGGCCAGAAGGGCTGCACCTCATGCACCCGCGCCTGTCCTCGTTTTCGCATGTGGGAGCCCGAGGCTGATATGCACCTGCACGGCCGCGAGCGCGAGGCCGGCGAAATGTCGGGCATCTACTCCGACATCCTTTTGACCCGAGCTAGCGAGGACTTCGTCTACGAGACCGGCCAGGACGGCGGACTCGTTTCCGCCATGCTCATCTGGCTGCTCGAGAATGACATCGTCGACGGCGCCCTCACATCGGGGGTCGAGAGCCTCCCCAACGGTGAGCCCGGCTGGAAAGCCTTCCCGATGGTCGCCACCAACCGAGAGGAAGTTCTGCGGGGCGCAGGCAGCCGCTACACCTACTCCGCCAACACGATGGCGTTCCCCGAAGCCAAGGAAAAGGGCCTCGAGCGTCTGGCGCTCGTCGGCATGAGCTGCCAGACCTCGGTTGCGCCGGTCATGTGGCACCGCAAAATCGGCAAGGTCTCCAAGCCGTTCAAGCTCAACATCGGGTTGCTGTGCTCCAAGTCGTTTGACGACGCGCTCTTCGACGAACTCTTCGAGGTCAAGTACGGCCTCAAGCGAGAGAACATTGCGAAGATGAACATCAAGGGCGTCTTCCAGATCTGGACCAAGGACGGCGGCTACCACGAGATCAATCTCAAGGAGTGCCACGCATGGACCCGCGAAGGCTGCACCCACTGCCCCGACTTCGCAGCTGAGCATGCCGACATCTCCACCGGCGGTATCGGCAACGAGACTGACTGGACGCTCACGATCGTGCGCACCGAACTCGGCCGGGCAGTCATCGACGCCATGGTGAAGGACGGGGTCATCGACACCCGCCCCGGCGACGACGACCCGGGTGCCATCGCGCTAATGCATCGGCTCGCCGAGAACAGCCGCAAGCGCTGGCCTGAGTGGGCGGCGGGCGAATCCCGGGTCGGGATCTCCTAGCCAACCTGCTCACTGCGCCCAACCGGCAGGCTGTGCGACCCAACGATGAGGGCGGGACATCTTGCGGACCTTGGCTATGGTCAGCACATGGACATCGAATTCTGGGTCGACCCCGCTTGACCGTGGTGCTGGGTGACGGCCCGTTGGGTCGTCGATGAGGTCAAGGACGAGCGTGACATCGATGTCACATGGCAGCCGATCAGCCTGCTGCTGAAGAACGAACCACCAGAGGGCAGCCCCTACTACGCAGGCGTCTTGGCGACCTACAAGATGCTGCGCGTCATGGAGTCCGTGCGGACGTCGGAGGGCAATGACGGTGTGTTTGCCCTCTACTGGGAGCTCGGAACACGCATCCATCACGACGGCGAACGCGACTTCGATATCGTCGACGCGCTTGAGTCCGCCGGGTTGCCGAAGTCGCACGCTGCGGCGTTCGAGGACCAGTCGTTTGATGCCGAGATCCGTCGGCGTCATGACGCGGGACTCAAACTCGTCGGAAACGACGTCGGCACGCCGATCATTGCGATGGACAAGGCCGATGGCAGCCGGCAAGGCATCTTCGGCCCGGTCATCACCCGGGTGCCCAGCAGAGACGACAGCCTCAAGCTGTGGGACGGCATGGTCGCGATCATGAGCGTTGATGGCTTCTGGGAACTCAAGCGCGCCCGCACTGAGCGTCCCGAGTTCGGCGAACGTCCTTCGTGAGCGAGGCTCCCACTGTCTGGGATGGGCTCGATTGCTCCATCAAGGACCTCCTCCACCCGGAGGTGGTCGAAGACGACGATGATCGCTGTGTCCTGCGGTTCGACCCGCAGTCTGAGTGGACAATCGGTGGCGGCGTCGTGCAGGGCGGCATCGTGACGGCCATGCTCGACATGGCGATGGCCATGGCGGCGAACGGATTGTCGACCGCCTCGATCACCGTTGAGATTCTGCGTCCGGTGATGGGACCGGTCATCTCCACTGGTGTCGTGGACAAGCGAGGCCGCCGATTGCTCTTTGCCAGCGCCGAACTCCACGATGCGCAGGGTCGGTTGGTCGCTCGCGGCACGCAGACGGCAGTCCCCTACGACTGATGCGCGGGTGGCTCGTCGAGGAGAAAGGTTCGGCCCAATTCGTTTCGGACCTGCGTGAGCCCAGCCTCGGGTCCGGCGAGATGATCGTCCAGGTCGAGGCCGCCGCCGCGAACTACGCCGACCGGCTCCTGATCGACGGCAAACACCAGATCCGACCCCGGCGGCCATTTGTCGCCGGCCTCGAGATCGCTGGCACCGTCGTTGAGTCCGACATCGCCGACCATCCCGTCGGCGCTTTGGTCACCGGGCTCGTCGAGCCTGGTTCCGGTGGCTGGGCCGAGCGGTGCCGCTGCACCCTCGATGGCGTAATGGCGGTCCCGTCTGACCTGGATCCAGTCGAGGTCGTCGCAATCAACCTCAACGCCCAGACGGTGTGGATTGGCCTTCATCACCGCGCCCAGGTCAAGCCGGGAGAGATCGTCGTCGTCCATGCCGCTGCAGGCGGGGTCGGCACGATGGCGGTGCAGCTCGCTGTGGCCGCAGGCGCCCGGGTTTTTGCAACCTGCTCAGCCGCGAAGATGGCTGTTCCCCGCAAGCTCGGTGCCGAAGTCGTGGTTGACAACCGGTCCGACGACTGGCACAGCGTGCTTGCTGAAGCGGCGCCGAATGGTGTCGATGTCGTGATCGATCCCGTCGGTGGCGAGGTCTTCGAGCGGTCACTGAAGCTCCTGGGTTTCGAAGGCCGCCTGGTATCTGTCGGATTCACCTCCGGAGTCATCCCGTCGATGGCCGCCAACTACGCGCTGGTGAAGAACCTCTCGCTGATGGGTGTGTTCTGGGAGCCCTACGCCCAGCACCGGCGCGACATCGTCGAGCGGGCGGCGAAAGAAATCTTCGACTTGCACCGTGCCGGTGGGCTCGATGCATGCGTCACCGTTGTCGACCACATGGAGAACGCACTTCGACGGGTCGACGATGTCGCAGCCGGGCACACCACGGGCAAAACCGTCCTCGTTTGGGGGGACCGACGACTCTGAGGAGCCCACGGGTGGCGACGACGGGATAGAGGGTCCTGACCGACGGCTAGAGCATCTCGTCGAGAACCTGACAGGCCCTCGCCATCTCTTCGGCAGTGTTGTAGTGCACCGCCGACAACCGAACGACGCCGTCGTCGATGTCGAGCCCGAGGGCCTCGAGGAGGCGTTGTGCATAGAAGTTGCCGTGCCCACACGAGATGTGCGCTGCGATCAGGGCGTCGTAGACCGATCCCGATGATCGTTTCGACGTGTGGAACGCAATGGTCGGGGCGCGGACCGAGTGATCGGCGCTCGGCGCACCGACCAGCGTCACGCCGTCCTTCGCCGTCAGCAGGTCAAGAACCGGAGCCATCAAGGTCTCTTCGTGCGCCCCGAACAGATCGAACAAGGCCTTCGCCCGGTCGAAACGATCGGGTGTATCGATCCCGTGGGCGGCCGCGACGGTGTCGTAGTAGTCGGCAACGCCTGCGGCCGCGCCGATCATGGCGTGATCGGGTCCAGCAGGCGTCAGGTAACCCTCGGGATGGCCTTCCTTGAAGTAGTGACCCTGATTCGTCATCCGCTCGAGTACCGATGCTCGCGTGTACATCAAACCGACATGCGGGCCGTACGTCTTGTACATCGAGTACAGGTAGACGTCGCAGTCGAGTTCCGCGACATCGACCGCCCCATGAGGGGCATAGGACACGCCATCGACCACGATGTGGCCGCCCACGGCGTGGACGCGGTCGGCGATCGCTCGAATCGGATTGATCGTTGCTGCGATGTTCGATGCATGGCAGACCGCCACGAGCCGAGTTCGCTCGGTGATCAGGTCATCGAGGGCTGCCTCGTCGAGCAGACCGGTTGCAGGATCGACCTGCCATTCCTTCACCGTGATGCCGGTGTCAGCGAGGCGACGCCACGCACCCTGGTTGGCCTCGTGGTCCTGATTGGTGACGACGATCTCATCACCCTCGTCCCACAGCGGACGCATCGCTTTGGCAAGAATGTAAGTGTTCTGACTGGTCGATGGACCGAAGTGAACCTCGTGTTCATCACAGTTGAACAACTCGGCCATGACGGTCCGCGAACGGTTCATTGCGTCGGTGGCAGCGACCGACGGGGCGAAGCCCCATTGGGGCTGACACTTGGCATGGGCGAACAGGTCGGTTACGAGATCAACCACCTGCGCCGGGCAGTAGCTACCCCCGGCATTCTCGAGATGCGCCCAGCGCGCAGTGTCAGGGTTCGCGAACGACGGAAAGTGGGCGCGAACGATGTCGAGATCGAGGATTGTCATGCCGGGCACGCTAGTACCCGGTTCAGGTCAGGGAGCGGCCTGTGAGACGCAGCCGTTGAGAACTGCCTCGACCTCAGCGGGGATGTCTTCTGGATCGCTTCGCAGACCCGACTCATAGTCCTTGAACGCC
>JAQWLJ010000044.1 GCA_029247365.1 Acidimicrobiales bacterium
TTCGGCGACGACGAGTACGTCGACCGCGAGCAACTCACCGTCGATCAGTTCTACGCGCTTCTTGCCGACTCTGAAAAACTGCCAGAAACCGCAGCACCATCCCCCGGCGCTTTCGCCGCCGCATTCCAACGGCACCTCGATGCCGGCGCGAGCGCAGTTGTCTGCATCAACCTCAGCGCAGCCGTCTCGGCCACCATGCAGTCTGCGGTCACTGCTGCCGAAACGATCAACGCCGATATCCGCGTGCTCGATTCAAAATCGGTTACCGCTGGTCAAGGTGGCATCGTTCTCGCCGCCGCTCGCGCCGCGGCCGAAGGTTCGTCGGTCGACGAAGTCGTCGCTATCGCCGAGTCGGCCGCCGAGCGAACCCACGTGTTCGGAGCGCTGGACACACTCGAGAACCTGCAAAAAGGTGGCCGCATCGGTAATGCCCAGGCCCTGCTCGGCTCGATGTTGTCCATCAAGCCGATCATCGATATCTCCTCAGGCGAAGTCGAAGAGGCCGGCAAGCAACGCACCCGCAAGAAGTCGCTTGCATGGCTTCGCGACAAACTGACCGAATTCGGCGAGGTCGAGGATCTGGCGATTATGCACGGCCAGGCCCCCGATATTGACGACTTCGTTGCAATGCTCGGTGAGGCCCACGACACCAGCGACACCCGAGTCGAACTGATCGGTCCCGTCGTCGGTACCCACGGCGGTCCTCGGGTCATCGGCTTCTCGTTCATGGTGAAGCAGTAGGCCCAGCGCTTGAACTGCGCTCACTAAGGTCTCGTCATCGCTCCAGACCCCGAGGACACCCGTCTGATCCAGGCTGCTCGACGCGGTGATCAGCGTGCCCTCGACCAACTCCTACGCAAGCATCAGGACCGCATCTACCGGGTGTGCCGCCGCCTCACCGGTACCGACACCGACGCGCTTGACGCCACCCAGGAAGCGATGATTGCGATCGTCAAGGGCATTGCGAAGTTTGACGGACGAGCCGCGTTCACAACCTGGTCGTATCGCGTCGCCACCAACGCATGTCTCGATGAGTTGCGTCGCCGCGGGCGGCGGGCCGACGCGGGGCTGCCTGCATTCGAGCATGCCGACGACACGTACGTTGGAGGTCGTCATCCCCGAGATCCAGGCGAGACAGTCAGCGCCCGTATCGATGTCGACGAGGCACTCGCGGACCTCCCCGACGAGTTCAAAGCCCCGGTTGTGCTCCGCGACATCGCCGGCCTCAACTACGCCGAGATCGCCGACATCCTCGACCTCCCGCCCGGCACCGTGCGCTCACGCATCGCGCGCGGGAGAGGCCGGCTCGCTGACAGGCTTGCAGCCGGCAAAGAATCCGGGAACCAGAACGATCCCGACGAACGTCAGAAACGATGACGATGACGAACGACCCTGAGTTCCTCGACGAGTTGGTGACTCGCTACCTCGACGGCGAAGCCACCGAAACCGAAATCGCGCGCGTTGAAGCCACCCCGGCCTTGGTCGCTCGAGCAGAACAACTCCAGACCGTCATCACCCTGGTCGCATCACCGATCACGGTCCCCACCACCGAGCTCGATCACATTCGCGCCACGGCGCTTGCCGAGAGCGCCCCAGCTTCGGTAATGCCTGATCTCGACGCTCGCCGAGCCAAGAAGCTGCACAACCGCAATCGCCTTCTCGCAGCGGCAGCGGTCTTCGTTTTCCTCGCAGTGGGCTTTGCTGCCGTTCAGAGCGGCGTCAGCAACAACACCAACGACACCGCGGCAGAGGCCGGCATCGACACTGCGAGCACCGACGGCACGCCAGAGGCTGAATCGACGATGCTTAGTGAGGTCAACGAAGCAAGCAACGGTGATTCAGGCGACGACGACGGCAATGACATTGACGACATGGCCACCCAACCCGGATCCGACATGGCGGCTCCAATGGACGACGACAAGGAGATGGTTGACGACACCGCGTTCACCGAGGCACTCCCGGCACTCGACGTGCTCCCCGACGACTTGGGCGAGGTTGCCAATCTTCTCGAGCTCATCGACCGGTTGAGCGCCTTGAAGGACGCAGCTGAGACAGAGGCCCGCTTCGCTCACCCATCGCCCGACCCATTCGTCGGCCTCTGTGGTCCAGCGCGTGAGTTGCTCCTTGAGCTTGTGCCCAGTGGCGTACTCGCAGTCGAAAGAGCGCCTGTCGATATCTCGGGGCTGCCCCAGCAGGTCCTCGTGGCAACCGGAGTCGATGGTGAAGTCGTTGCTGTTCTCATTGGCGACGAGGCATGCGGGATCCTCGAGGTGCTCGACATCACTGGGATCGACGGCGGCTGACGCCGGTAAGCTCCGGTCATGGCGACGGACGAGAGCGCGACGCACGGATCATCCACCGCAACGGAGGAAGACGGTGCCACGGGTTCTCCATGGATCGACCCAGCTGCGTTGACCGATCGTGTCATCGACACGGTTGATCGCGTCAAGGAAAAGACCACCGATAACGCAGTACTAGCGCTGCGGGTCCTGGTCTTTGGACTGGTGATCTCGGTTCTGGCGATCGCCACGCTTTTGATGACGGTCATCATGCTCGTGCGTCTCTTCGACGCCTATCTGCCGATCGGGGCGGGTGTCGGCGACGCCACGTGGGCTGCTCACGGTTTCACGGGCATCATCTTCTGCGTGCTTGGCTTTGGCGCGTGGTTATCTCGACGCGGCAGCACAAAGCCCTTGGCCATCTCCGCGATCGTCGACCTCGTGTTCATCGTGGTTGTCGTCTGCTACGGCCTGTTCAGCTAATCCGCCGCAGCAAAGAATCCTGACGCGAACCGGGTTCCGGTTAGCGTTGTCCCGCAACTCCAGACTCGAGGAATGTCCATGCCCGACGTACGTGACGTCATAATCATCGGCTCCGGTCCGGCCGGGCTCACCGCAGCGATTTACACCGCCCGAGCCAACCTGGCACCCCTTGTCCTGGAAGGTGAACCGTCGAGCAACAGCGATCAGCCTGGCGGGCAGTTGATGCTCACGACCGACGTCGAGAACTTCCCCGGTTTCCCCGACGGCATCATGGGCCCCGAGCTGATGATGAATTTCCGCATGCAAGCCGAACGGTTCGGTGCAGAGATCCACACGGTCAAGGTGTCAAAGGTCGACCTCTCAGCCAAGCCGTACAGTGTGTGGGTTGGTGATCCCGATGCATCCGTGCCGACGCACCACGCCAACGCCTTGATCATCGCCACCGGCGCGCAGTCGATCATGCTCGACCTCCCAAACGAGACCGAGTTGGTTGGGCACGGGCTCTCCACATGCGCCACGTGCGACGGCTTCTTCTTCCGCGACCAGGAAATCGCTGTGGTTGGTGGCGGCGACTCTGCGCTCGAGGAAGCAAACTTTCTGAGCCGATTCGCCAGCAAGGTCATCATCATCCACCGGCGTAGCGAGCTCCGCGCGTCAAAGATTATGCAGGACCGAGCGTTCAACAATCCGAAGATCGAATTCCTGTGGGACACCGTTGTCACCGAGTATCTCGGTGACAGCAAGCTCGCCGGTGTCATGGTCGAGAACGTCAAGACGGGCGAATCGAATGAACTACCTCTCAGCGGGCTCTTTATCGCTATCGGGCACCGGCCCGGAACCGATCTTTACAAGGGTCAGCTCGCCATGAAGGAGAACGGCTATCTCGAGACCATGCCCGACCGCACTGCAACCGACGTCGAGGGCGTGTTCGCCGTTGGTGACGTGACCGATGACTACTACCGCCAGGCCATCACCGCAGCTGGTTCCGGCTGTCAAGGAGCGCTCGAGGCCGAGCGCTATCTCGAGGCACTCCACGATTAGTGCCTCGTCCGTACCCCACGACTGAGGCTGGAATTTCTCGGCCGCCCTTCGGGTTCCACTAAACACGCCACTACCGGGATACGGTCCGGCGAACGACTGCGAAAGGACTCTCCACCATGGCTGGAGCCGTCACCACCCTCTCCGAAACCACATTCGACGAAACAGTCGGTGCATCCGATGCGCCCGTGCTCGTCGACTTCTGGGCTGAATGGTGCGGGCCATGCAAGATGATTGCCCCGATACTCGAGGAAATTGCTGAGGAGCAGGGCAACGCTGTCACTGTCGCGAAACTTAACGTCGACGAGGCCGGCGACATCGCCCGCCGATTTGAGGTCATGTCAATCCCAACGCTGATCCTGTTCCAAAACGGCGAGCCGGTGAAGCGGATCGTTGGCGCCAAACCGAAGCAGGCACTCCTCGACGAAATCGCCGATTTCATCTGAGCGTCTCGCTCGCACCGCTCCCCCACATTCCCGCCCAGCGTTCATGTTCTCCCGCTGAGCTGAGTCGACCCTCAGCAGCCACCTCTGGCTTTGTCCTCTGGATTTTGACCAGTCCTTCACTCTTGGGTCCAAGGCCAACGTCTCGATGAACACAACGCGGCCGTTGGGTAGCGGCCTCAAACGCTAGCCTCGTGACGCCATGAACGACCTGGGCCTACCATTGCGTGAAGGACACGAAGGAAGCGCGATCCGCGACCTTCACCGTCGACTCGCAGCAGCCGGTTTCCTTGCGGGTGGCGATGCCGAACAGTTCGACCAGGAAACCGTCAAAGCGGTGCGCTCCTTCCAGGCCAGTCGCCGCATCGTGGAGGATGGTTCTGTAGGCCGCCACACGTGGAACGCGTTGATCGAGGCCGCAAATCGGCTCGGTGACCGGATGCTCTACCTCCGCTCCCCGATGACGCGGGGCGACGACGTCACCGATCTCCAACAGCGCCTCGGCAGCCTCGGCTTCGATGCCGGCTACGTCGATGGCATCTTTGGCCCTGAAACCGAACGAGCAGTTCGAAACTTTCAGGCCAACCAAGGGGTGACCCCCGACGGTGTAACTGGCCCCGACACCGTTGCCGCACTTGCTCGCCTGTCAGGCCGGCGCAGTGGTGAAAAGACGATCGCCGAGGTGAAAGAAGCCGAGATGTTGCGCCACGACGGCACCAGCGTCGGTGGCCGCCGCATCGTCGTCGGCGAACCGGGCGGGCTGCCAACCCTCGTCGATGCCCTTGCCCGACGGCTGCGGTTGGACGGGGCTGAGGTCCTCACTCTGCATCATCCGGATCTGTCAAAGCAGGCCCTCACCGCTAACAAGTGGGATGGCGCCGTCTACGTCGGCCTCACGCTGGCCGATGCCGACTGCTCAATCGCGTTTTATGAGACCGAGGGTTTTGTTTCGGCAGGTGGTCGAGGTCTCGCCACACACACGAGTCGGCGTATCGAAGAGGTGTTGGATGGCGACCATCCGTCGATCGGCATGCGATTGCCAATCCTGCGAGAAACACGGATGCCAGCGGTCTGGTGTCGCGTCGGGCGTCCAGCGGCGGTCGTCGAACAGGGACCGTCGCTCGCTGCAGCCCTACACGAGGCGTTAGTTGCCTGGTGTGGCGAACCGGTCGATCCGGTGACCTGATACTGATCCCCACCACTGCCCCCAGCATTATCCACGCACAATCGCGCCATCTACCGACAGACTTATCCACAATCAGGGAGTGTGACTTATGTCACACTCTCCGATCACACTGTGGTCCCAAGCGGCGTAATCACGCGGTAAATGCGCTCGAGGTCATCCAGGTCCGCAAACTCAACCATGAGCTTTCCTGGACCTTTCCCCAACTGAACCTTGACACGCGTGTCCAACCGGGCTGCGAGGAGCTCCTCGAGTTCCAGTACGCCGGCGTCGGGAACCCGTGAAGCGGACGGAGTCGCACCGGCTCCCCGCTTCCCGGTATCCGGCTCGTCATCAGCGTTGACCACGTCGTCACCACGCAGGAGGGCCTCGAGATCTCGCACCGTGAGGCCTTCGGTGATCGCCCGCTCTGCGAGGGCTTCCTGCTCAACTCGATCCGGCGTGGCCAACAGTGCCCGCGCGTGACCGGCCGAAAGTTGGCCCTCGATCACGAGGCGCTGGACTGGAGCTGGGAGTTGCAGCAACCGGATGGTATTTGCAACCGCGGATCGACTCCGACCAACACGGTTCGCAACCTGCTCCTGTGTCATGGCGAAGTCTTCGATCAGCTGCTGATAAGCCGCAGCCTCCTCAAGGGCATTGAGATCCTGGCGATGCAGGTTTTCAATGACCGCTGACTCGAGCGCAGACGTGTCGTCAGAGTTGCGAATGATTGCCGGGATCGCAGGCAGCCCTGCGCGCTTCGCCGCCCGCCAGCGCCGCTCCCCCGCGATCAACTCATAGCCATCATCATGCTCGCGCACGATGATGGGCTGGATAACCCCTACCTCACCGATCGACGCAGCCAGTGATGCCAGCGTCTCCTCATCGAAATGATCACGTGGTTGGTAGCGGTTGGGCCTGACGTGGTTTACATCGATCTCACG
>JAQWLJ010000016.1 GCA_029247365.1 Acidimicrobiales bacterium
GTACTCCGGTGACCAGACGTGAGCGCCCATGTCTCCACCGGTGGGGGTGGTGTCCTCGAACCATAAGCCAATCCGGAGGTTCCAGATCACGAAGACTGTGGCGAAGGCGACAAGGGCGATCGTGATCCACGCCTCGCCGGACGCAATCCACGCCGGCCACTCGTTGGGCGGCGGCTCAGATGCCTGGGCGTCATCGGGGAGGTCGTCGAAAACGGTGTTCTCGGTCGGCGCGTCGGGCTCAGTCATGACGTCGTTCATGGTGCCACCTCGACGAACGTTGCACGCGGCGCCTCCGATCGAAAATCGGCAAGAGGTTCTCTCCGGCAAATCGAGGATCCCTGCGTCGCTAACGCGAGCGCAGATGACCCGAGGGAGCAGCGAGTTAGGGGCGGTAGTTCGTTCGCGGGGCTTCGGGCCGAGCGAAGTCGCCGATAACGCCTTCGAGGGTGATGAGGCAGCCGTCGCTCTGCCACCAGCGTTGGTCGCACCGCCCGCAGCTGCACATGACGCGCTCCCCGGCCCCAACATTGATCGAGATCATGACGAGTGGCGCTCCACACGCAGGACAACCCTTGTTCGACATGGTCATCCACCCCACTCGTCCGACCATTCTCCGTCGGACGTAAGCGACTGATCTTGAGGTGCAGTGCGCGCGAATCCCACCAAGAGTGAGAATCGTCACGACGAGAGCAGCAGAACGACCGTGGTGGCGTTGAACCCGATATGCGCCCAGATCGCAGTGGCGAGCCGTCCGGTGTGTTGGAACAGGACGGCGGCCACGACACCGAACAGGAACAGACCGGGGAACTGCAAGAATTGGAAGTGAGAGATCGCGAACACCAGCGACGACGCAACGACCGCAAGACCGACGGCCATGCTGTGATGCGATGCCTCCATGTCGCGAATGCCCCGGTAGAGCAAGCCCCGATAGACGATCTCTTCGGCGAGCGGGGCCATGACCACCGTCATCGCAACGAAGGCGATGACGTCGACCGGGCCGTCGACGTGGGCGACGAGATCATCGGCAACCTGACCGACGTCTTGGCGCTCCACAACGAGCCACACGATTTCGTACAACGGAATAAGCACGAACTGGGTGGCGACGCCGACGACAAGACCGAGCGGTACATCGACCACTCGCATCGTCCAGCCGAGGTCCCGACGCCAGTTAAGGCCGTTGCGGCGATCGAGGAGCGGCACGCCGATGAGCCCGACCCACAACGGAAGGTTCAGCAGCGCCAAGGCAAATCCGGGCGGGCGGAGATCGTCCAAGAGAAGGCGCTGGCCGAACTGCATTGCGGTACGGCCTGCTTCGGCGCCGACCGCGCTAGTGACGTCGAGTTCCCACCCCTGTGCCGCAACGATCGAGCCGCTGACAAGAATCGCCAAGATGAGACCGCCCCCGAACGCAACGACGGCGAGGACGACCAGCCGCGATGGCGGGTACGGCTGCGGTTCGTCCACCTAACTGGCGTAGCGCAGGCCGACCGACTCGACAGTGTCAGCCATCAGAACCTCGGACTCGGCTGCTCGGCGATCGCACAGCGCCCAACCCTTGGGTGGCTGGGTTCGATTGGCGTGGCGGCGACAGAGATCGTGGTTGGCTGGGCTGTCGACGGGCTGAAGTTCATCAAGCCACACCTGGCGACTGCTGTAGTCGAACGAGAGGGTGGTGTCAGCATTTTGGCCGCAGCAGGGTCGGGCACAACGACGGTTCATAACTGTGAGAGTAATCCGAACATGCGTTCCAGGCGCGGAGCTACGACAGCCCTCTGACCCTTCGGGCAAGGATCCAGCATCCAAATTGGTGATGAGGACAACCGTCGCTGCGACAGGCTACGTCTGTAGCGGGTCATCCCCCGTCTACCCTTGCGTTATGGCGTCGAACCCTCCCCCGCCCCCACCCCCTCCGCCGACCCGCGACGATGACCGGCCCGGCGCCTCACCCAAGCCACCGGCGACCGGTGTTTCCCGTTATGCCGTCTGGATCGCGCTCGCCTCACTGCTGGTGGTGCTGAGCCTTACGATGCTGATGCCAGGCGAAACCCGAGAACCCGTCGGCTATCGCGATTTCATGGCTCGTGTTGCCGTCGGCGAGGTCACCGAAGCCGAATACGACAACACAAACGGTTCGATCGACTTCACTGACGGGGTCCTGCTGTACTCGACCGTCGGCCCTCTGCCGCTACCCGACGACGACCACGACCTCATCCTCGCCCAGACCGACGAGTTCAAGTTCGTCACCCCACGGCCCGGTTTTCTGCAATCGCTACTCCCACTGCTTATCCCCGTATCGCTGCTCATCTTGTTCTTCGTCTGGATGCAGCGTCGCGCCCAGGGCCAGATGGGCAACATCATGTCGATCGGCCGCAGCAAAGCGAAGACCTACAGCACCGAACGTCCGGGCACCATGTTTGAAGATGTCGCAGGCTACGAGGGCGTCAAGCAGGAGATTACCGAGATCGTTGACTTCCTGAAGCACCCCGAGCGCTTCACCGGGATCGGCGCTCGGGTTCCCAAGGGCGTCTTGCTCGTCGGTCCTCCTGGCACCGGCAAGACCCTTCTGGCCAAGGCGGTCGCCGGCGAGGCCGATGTCCCCTTCCTGTCGGTCACCGGTTCGGACTTCATGGAAATGTTCGTTGGCGTCGGCGCCAGCCGCGTTCGCGACCTCTTCGACTCTGCTCGCAAGATGGGCAAAGCGATCATCTTCATCGACGAGATTGACTCGATCGGCCGCAAGCGCGGGGCGGGCCTCGGCGGTGGCCACGATGAGCGTGAACAGACCCTCAACCAGATGCTCGCCGAGATGGACGGCTTCGAAGGCTCAGAGGGGATCGTCATCATGGCTGCGACCAACCGGCCCGACATCCTTGATCCGGCCCTCCTGCGCGCCGGACGGTTCGACCGTCAGGTCGTCGTACCGCTCCCCGAACTCGAGGACCGAGTGAAGATCCTTGGCGTGCACCTCAAGGGCAAGCACACCGCTGATGACGTCGATGTCAACGTCATCGCCCGCGGCACGCCCGGGATGGCTGGTGCCGATCTCGCCAACCTTGTCAACGAAGCCGCTCTCTTCGCTGTGCGGCGGAGCAGCGACGTCATCGCAGCCGTCGATTTTGACTCTGCCCGAGACCGGGCTCTGCTCGGTATCGAGCGTGGGTCGATGGTCCGCACCCCCGAGGAACTCGAGCGCACTGCGTACCACGAGGCCGGCCACGCCTTGTGCGCGGCGATCATCCCAGAGAACGACCCGGTCCACAAGGTCACGATCATCCCGACAGGCATGGCGTTGGGCGTCACGATGACGTTGCCGACCGGCGACCGCCATTCGATGGACAAGGACGAAGCCGAGGCTCGCATGGTCATGGCCATGGGTGGGCGTGTCGCCGAAGCGCTGGTCTTCGACGAGTTCTCGTCCGGCGCCTCCAACGACCTTCAGCAGGCCACCGCGATCGCTCGTCGGATGGTCACCGAGTGGGGCATGAGCGACACGGTCGGCCCGATGTCGCTGTCAGATCAGGGCCCTGTGTTCCTCGGCGAAGACATGATGCAGTCCAAGAGTTTCTCGAGTGCGACCCAAAAACTGGTCGACGACGAGATCCGCCGCATTCTCTTCGAGGCCGAAGATGTCTGTCGTGACCTCCTGCTCGAGAACCGCCACGGCCTTGACCTCGTCGCCCGCGCCTTGCTCGAGCACGAGACGGTCAGCGGCTCGGAGGTTGAGCGCCTCATCGAGGTCAGTCGCCAGCCCGGCTCAATCGCCTCGGACTCGACCTTGCTCGAGTCCGGTGGGGGTGCAGTCGAGGTCGGCACCAGCGACAACGCCTGACCCATGGATCGAGTTCTCCTGGTCCTCGGGGCGCTCGCAATCGCAGGGGCGTTCGCGGCGGTCCTGGGCCGCCGCACTGCGGCGCCGTCGTCAAATACTCACCATGTGCCATCGGTACTTGATCGACGGGACTTCATCCAACCCGACGCGCCCTGGCTGGTCGCCGTATTCACGTCATCGACCTGCGACACCTGCGCAGGGGTGTGGGAGCGAGCCGAGTTGCTCGCAAGCGACGTGGTTGCATGCCAACGCATAGATTTCCAGGACGACACGTCGCTTCATGAGCGATACCGGATCGACGGTGTTCCAACCCTCGTCGTCGCCGATGCCGACGGCGCCGTGAGGCGGGCCTTCCTCGGCCCGGTCACCGCTACCGACCTCTGGGCTGCAGTAGCCGATGAACGCGAACCTGGCTCCGTGCCGCCCGACTGTCACACTGGGGAGATCGACGATCAGCTCAACTGATCGATCGGGATGAGAGCGCTCGCCGCAACCGCACCCATCATCTGACGCGACGTGAAGCCGATGATCTCCCGGCCGGCCACGACCGGGCTGCTCGCCTCGACGACGATGATCGGTCGTTCGCCGAGAACGTCGCCGCTGACCGTCGCGCGCCGGCCCGGCCCAAGCTCGAGCGTGGCCAAAAGTGAACGGCCGTCGGGACGCGCCACGTAGACGTTGACCTTCGCAATCGCCGTCGGCGATGGGTTGACCAGCACGAGTTCGGTGGAGATCCCGTCGAGCGGAGCAATCCATCGCTCGGCCGCTCCATCGATGCCGGGCATCGCGGCGGTACCAGGAACGATCTCGGCGTCGATCGCAGCCAGTCGCTCGATGCTGAGGGCCACTGGGTCGCCGGTAAGCGAACGTGCGAGCACCGCAAACTCCGCAACGACGGCGAGCCGCGACTCAGCCGCAACGATGACCTCCGCTGTCCGGCCGGGCCGGATCGTGAGTTCAACCGGGTCAAGTTCGATCGAGCCATCGCTGAGGATCTCGAGGTCCACCTCGGCGGTCTCATCGCCCGGGTTGGTGACGAGAACCCGGTCGGTGAGCCCCTGTTCGGTGCGTACCGATGGGATCACTGAAGCTGCCGCGCCGTCTTGGACCAACGGCGTGACCGTGAGCCCCCGAGCCAAACCGGTACGGGTCTGGATCCGCGAACCAACGACCCGTCCGGACATGGCCTCGATCCGTGCCGACACCCTGGTCGCGACGGTGACCTCCTGGGTCACGTCTATAACCACGAGGCGGCGAGCAGGAACGACAACCGCAGTGAGTCGGTCGATGCCAACGTCGGCATCGAAGGCGATGTCGACCACCGCGTCCTCCTGAAACGGGTTGAGGAGCAGCAACAGCATCTCCTCACCCTCAGCGATAACCCGGGTCGCGCCATCGGTGGCGATCAACTCCTTGGCGGTCCTCGTTGCGCAGGGTGCACGGTCGATTCCCGTAAGGCCGTCATAGGTCTGCTCGACAATGACGTCCGAGCCGGCGATCTCGACAATCGCGCCGACCCAGGCCGCTTCGATGGCAAGGTCGGCAATCGCGACCGTGATCCGCTCCCCTGCCCCGATAGCGACTTGGGTTCGTCCACCTGGCTCGGTGTCAGAGCGGACGGTAACGATGTCGGCGACGGCGGGTTCGCTCCCAGCGTTAACCAACTCGAGCGCGACCGCAGCACGACCGCCCGGACCCGAGCCGCCCGGACAGAACCAGGTTCCCGTCGTGGCATCGGGCACGCCGAGACCAACGACCATGATCGTCTCAGGGGCGCGACGTTCGTCCTGCTCAGCAACAATCCCAAGGGCGATCACCGACGCGATCAAGGCCGACGCAATGAGCCGAAGGGCACGCATCAGTGTCCTGCTCCCGTCACTCGGCGCAAGACGAAGCCAAGGGCTCCGACGACCATCAAGAGCTGGGTGAGCACCACGAACTGACGCCAACGGGGCGTCTCGTAAGCCAGCACAGCCTCGCCGCCCGAGCTCGGGACGAACGAGGTTGCCCACCCAAGCGAGCCGCGCTTTGCGGCAACATCACCGTCGACAGTGAGCGACCAGCCGTCGTCGGGCGTCTGTGTAACAACGAGTTCGATCTGGTCGGGCAGCATGCCTTCGAGGCGATCATCGGTGCCGACGAGCACACCAATCGTGCTGCCAATCGGTGTCACACCCAGGTCGAAGATGTCGTCGATGCCATCGTCGAAGCCGACGACGGCACCTGCTCGCATCGGTATCCATTCAGTGTTCTCGTAAACGCGGGCCGCGCTATTGACGCCAGGAAGGCGGCGAAGGTCGAGTTGCGTGTCGAGCGTCTCGGCAAGGTCCTCAGGCAACGGGATCGCAGACTCGTCAGTGCTGAACGGGGCGGGAGCCACGCGGTCAATACTCACGATGTAGCGCACGGATAGCCCACTGAGGAGGCGACCAGCGCGGCTGGTCTCGCCGGTCGCAATGGCGTCGAGAACGCGCTCGACTTCGGCGGCTGCGCCACGATCGGGTGAATGTGATGTCTCGGTGATGTCGGGGAGGCCGTCGATCGTCGCCACCCACGCCACACCGTCGGCGAAGGCCACTCCCTCTGCCGGCAGATGATCAGCGTGCCCGATCCAGATGATCCGATAGCTGCCGTCGATCCCGGGATCGGCCAGCGGCAGAACGCTCGAGTAATCGCCTCGACCGAGTTCCCAGCGCCCCGACTCGAGCAAGGCGACCGATGGCAGCACGGCGACGATCGCGGCCATGCCGGCCACGGGAAGGAGCGCCTGGCGCCAACCGAAGCCAGTACGCCTGAGGTCATGCTCAAGTGTGGAAACGGCCACGCCGCACAATGCGGCGACCGCGATCGCAGCCGGCCCGCTCAGCACGGACACGGGCGGAAGTCCGAACGGAACCCAGCCTCGAACGGCGGCGTATGCCAATGCCCAGGAGGTCAACGCCACGAACCAGAGACGAACTCCAAGATCGAATCGCCAGGTCCGGCCGACCAGCAGGGGCACCGTCATCGGAACAGCAAACGCCCAGATGAACAGGCCAGCCTCGCCGGGCCCCACGTCGAAGCGCACCAGGTCGACAAGCGGCGTCTGATTGCCGGACCCGGTCCGGCCGCCGGCAAACGAATGCCACGGCAATCCGTTGAGGAAGAGATCGAGCGTGAACGGAAGCGCCAACAGTCCAGCAGTAACCGCAGCGATCACCGACCCGCCGATGAGACGCACCAGCCCCGTCGGATTCACCACCACCAACGCGCCAGCCACAAGCCCGGCGCTCAGCACCGCCGTGACGACGGCAACCGTGGGGTCGAAGATGCCGATGAGCCCCACGGCAATACCGCCACTCACCGCGGCCGACGGCAGAGGCCGAACCGGCCCGGAGACGGAACGGAACGGCGCGCTCGCCTGCGCCTCCAGCAACGCTCGCAGGATCCACGGCGCAGCGGCATACATGCCAAGCGTCGACCACGAACCGTCTGCGAGCGCACCCCAGGGAAGGGGCAGCGCAACGTAGGCCACAAGGGTCCCAATCTGAGCCCGTCGACTCCCGGTCACCGCCAGCAATCGCCACGCGCCCAGTAGACCCACGAAAATCGGCCCAAGGATCCAGAGTGTGCGGACAAACCCAACCGACCCGTTCAGGATGATCACCACGACACCGAGGAATCCCAACCCCGATGGCGTCGAGCCGACAGATCCAACGTCACGACCTCGCCACGAGGACCACCAGGTATCAATGAGGTCGCCTCCCGACGCGGGGAAGGCAGCAAAGTCCCCGATGGCCGGGATGCCTGCCGAGATGAGATTGCGCGAGCCGAACAGCACGAACATCACGACCAACGCCCACGCGATTGCGGAGAAGAGTGAGTTTCCGGTCCGCATTGCGGTGACGATGTCACGGCCAAACGTACGTGTGCCACGACCGATTTGCCCGCGTAAGAACGCATTGATGCGGACGCTTCCCGCCACTTGGAGCGCCGCCAAGTCCTTTGGTGACGCGGTGATAAGGGGTCGCAAGCCAGCCCGCCGGCGTCGGATCTCCGAAACCCGGCTGAGGTTCCACGTCCACGACCCGAAGACATCGGAGACCTGGCCGAAGCGGCCGGTCACGAAAGCAATCAGAATTTCAGCCAGGTTGAGCAGCGCGAGCAGCGGCAGGGTCAGCAGCAGTCGGAGGCGACCGCCGGTAACGAGCACTGTGCGCAGCTGATGTCGGGCTCGAGTCCGCCTGATGTCGTCAACGCCAATCCGCGCCCGCAAGTCTTCGCGGTGACGAACCGTGGCATCAGGGACGACCATGACGCGGCCGCCTGCGAGCTGGGCCCGCCAGCACAAGTCGACGTCGTCACCCCGGCGGGTGATGCCTGGGTCGAAACCGCCGATCGTGGCGAACAGGCTGGTGCGAATCAACAGACAGGCAGAGGGGAGAGCAAACACGTCGGTGACTGCGTCGTACTGCTCCTGGTCGAGTTCGTTGACCTCAACCACATCGGCCCAGCCTGCGAACTGGTCGACCTGTAGGCCGACATGCTGCAGCAAGTTGGGCTTCTCCCAGTGCACGATCTTCGGCCCGGCGATGCCGATGTTGGAGCGGATCGCCTCGGTGACCATGATGCTGACCGCGTCGGGTGCGAGCACGACATCGTCGTGACACACCAGAAGAAATGCCGAAGCGACATCGGTCTCCAGAACCGTGTTGGCGGCTGCACCGAAACCGTCGGTGTCGCCGGCATCGATGATCGTCGCCGCTGGAGCGACGGCTCGCACCCGCTCGTCGATTGCGACCTCACCCTCGAGGTCTCCCCGGGCATCCACGACCACTAGGTCGAGCCGCGGGTAGTCCTGCGTGACAAAGCTGTCGAGCGTCTCCTCGAACCAGGCGCCCGGTTCATGGGCGACAACGACCGCCACGACTGACGGAGTGGCGGCGCGCCATTCTGTGGCGCCAGCGTCGGTGCGCGCTCGTTCATCGGTCGAATCAGCCACGGTGTGCGGAGGCTACTCGTCGCTCAGCAGCCGACCGCGACATCCCACCATGGTTGGTGCGCCCCATGCCCGGACGTAGATTCCTAAGCGATGATGCGTGCTCTTGTGACCGGCGCTGATGGCTTCGTGGGCCTTCACCTCGTCGGTCACCTGACCGCCGAGGGCGACCAAGTCGTGCCGAGCAGTTGCGACGTCACCAACCGCGATGCGATCGTTGCCGAGTTCGCACGGGCTGACGCCGACGTCGTCTACCACCTTGCGGGCCAAGCCGACGTCGGTGGATCCTGGCAGAACCCAGTTGAGACCATCCGGGTCAACGTCGAAGGCACGCTCAACGTCCTCGACGCCGCTCGACTCGCAGGCTGCCGCCGCGTCGTTGCGATCACGAGCGCTGATGTCTACGGTCGAATCACCGACGCTGACCTCCCAGTCCGCGAGACCCATGACTTGCAGCCGGTCAGCCCGTATGCGGCATCGAAGGCAGCCGCCGAGATGGTGTGTCTTCAGGCCGGCCTTGCGCACGGCCTCGAGGTCGTGCGGGTCCGAGCGTTCAACCATCTCGGTCCCGGTCAGAGCGACCGTTTCGTTGCGTCAGCCATCGCCAGCCGGATCGCCGCCTGCGAGCGGGAAGGATCAACTGTCGTGCAGGTCGGCACCCTCGATGCCCGGCGCGATTTCACCGACGTGCGCGATGTCGTGCGCGCCTACCGATTGTTGATGATCAGTGGGCGCGCAGGCGAGGTGTACAACGTCTGTTCCGGCACTGACCGTTCGGTTCGAGAAGTCACCGATATCCTCGTGAACCTCTCGACTACCGACATCACGCTCGAGACCGACCCAGCCCTCGTGCGACCGGTCGATCTCCGCGTGCTTCGAGGCGACAACACCAAGATCAGCGGCTGTACCGACTGGTCACCAACCATTCCGATCGAGCAGACACTCGAGGACCTCCTCGAGTTCTGGCGGTCGAATCTCTGAAAGTGGCAGGGGCCCAGACGTGACCAAGCGAGCACTCATCACCGGCATCACCGGTCAGGACGGTTCCTACCTCGCGGAGTTTCTCCTTGAGCACGACTACGAGGTTCTCGGCATGGTGCGCCGGTCGAGCACGGTCAATTTCGAACGCATCGCCCACATCCAGGACCGGATCACATTCGTCCCAGGCGACCTCCTCGATGAGATCTCAATGATTCAGATCCTCCGTCAGTACCGGCCCCAGGAGGTCTACAACCTCGCAGCCCAGTCGTTCGTGCAGACGTCATTCGGTCAGCCCGTTCTGACCGGCGAGACGACCGGTCTCGGTGTGACCCGCCTGCTCGACGCAATCCGCCTCGTCGACCCTGACATCCGCTTCTACCAGGCGAGTTCGTCAGAGATGTTCGGCAAGGTTCATGAGGTCCCCCAGGTCGAGACAACCCAGTTCCACCCTCGTTCGCCCTACGGCGTAGCGAAGGTCTACGGCCACTGGATCACACTGAACTACCGCGAGAGCTACGACCTCCACGCAACCAGCGGCATCTTGTTCAACCACGAAAGTCCCCGCCGCGGCCTTGAGTTCGTGACCCGCAAGATCAGCCACGGCGTCGCTCAGATCAAGACGGGCGCCACCGACGAACTCCGGCTAGGCAACCTCGACGCGCAACGTGACTGGGGTTTCGCGGGCGACTACGTCGAAGCGATGTGGCTCATGCTGCAACAAGACAAGCCTGAGGACTTTGTCATCTGCACAGGCGAGACGCACTCGGTTCGTGAGTTCTGCGAAGTGGCCTTCGGTCATGCCGGGCTCAACTGGGAAGATCACGTGACTGTCGACGAGCAGTTCATGCGGCCAGCCGAAGTGGACCTTCTCGTCGGCGACTCCACGAAAGCCCACCATCTCCTTGGCTGGAAGCCCCAGACCACATTCGCAGAGCTCGTCACGATGATGGTCGATGCCGACCTTGATCTTCTCCGAGGGAAGCTGAAGGGCATCTCTTGAGCACCGTCGCATGAGCCACGCTGTCCTCGCTGGCGGCGTGGGTGCCGCCCGTTACCTGACCGGCGCCCTCGAGGCGTTCGATCCTGCGTCGGTCACCGGTATCGTCAACGTTGCTGACGATGTCGTGCTCCACGGCCTCCACATCAGCCCCGATCTCGACACGTGCACGTACACCCTCGCCGGCGCAATCGATCCCGAGCGTGGCTGGGGCCTCGTCGAGGAGACCTGGCAGGCAATGGCCGAGCTCGGACGCTATGGCGGCGAGAACTGGTTCAGTCTCGGCGACCGCGACCTCGGAACCCATCTGTTCCGCACGGCCCGCATGCACGCTGGCGCGACCTTGACCGAGGTGACAGCTGAGGTCACCACTGCGTGGGACCTTGAGTGCAGGCTGCTCCCAGTCACCGACGACCGCGTCGAAACCCGAGTTGAGCTCACCGATGGCCGCGAGATCGGGTTCCAGGAGTACTTCGTTGGCCTACAGCACAGCGTTGAGGTCGCCAGCGTTCGCTTCGCCGGCGCCGACCAGGCTTCGCTTTCCTCCGATGTTGCAGCCACGATCCGAACGGCCGATGCGCTCGTGATCGCGCCGTCAAACCCGATTGTATCGATCGGTCCGCTCCTCGCCGTCCCCGGACTTCTGGAGCTGGTCGAGGCCCGCCGCGACCGAACGGTGGCGGTCTCGCCGATCATCGGTGGAGCAGCGCTCAAGGGCCCAGCCGACCGCATGCTCCGAGAGCTCGGCGAAGAGAGTTCGGTAGTGGGCGTGGCTCGCCGCTATCGCGATCTCGCTGCCACGCTTGTCATCGACGATGTTGACCGCGACCTCGCCCCCGCCGTCGAGGACGCGGGGATGCGAGCCGTCGTGATACCGACGATCATGAAAGATCCCGGAGTCGCCGCTGCGCTCGCCCGGGCCTGCCACAACGCCGCAGTCGGGAGCTGACCATGGCCGACCTCGAGATCATCGCGATCCACGACATCGGAGAGGTCCGACCGGGCGACGACCTCGCAGACCTCATCGCCGCCGCCGATGACGCCGAACTCCACAATGGCGACTGTCTCGTCATCACGCAGAAGGTCGTGTCGAAAGCGGAGGGACGACTCGTCGATATCGACCCCGACAACCCGCTGTCCCACAAACCACTGGTCGAACAGGAGTCGGTCCGGATTCTGCGGCGTCGCGGCGAATTGATTATCTCCCAGACCGAGCATGGCTTCGTTTGCGCGAACGCCGGGATCGACCTGTCGAATGTTGAACGTGGCCAAGCGGCGCTCCTTCCGGTCGACTCCGACCGTTCGGCGCGCGGCATCCGCGACCGGCTCAAGGCCCGCCACGGCGTCGATGTCGCCATCATCGTCAGCGACACGTTCGGCAGGCCTTGGCGGCGCGGGGTCACCGACGTCGCCATCGGCTGCGCCGGCATACAGGCCATCGCCGACTTGCGCGGCACCACCGATGCGCTCGGCCGTGAGCTGATGGTCACCGAGGTTGCCGTCGTCGACGAGATCGCAGCGGCCGCCGATCTCGTGATGGGAAAGGCGAAGGGGGTAGCAGTCGCGATCGTGCGAGGGCTCGAACCGTCGTGGTTCGGGCGCGGGTCGGTTGTCGAGGAAATCGTTCGCGACCCAGCCGACGACCTCTTCCGTTGATCAGTCGCCAAACAACACGCGGATCACTGCACCTGCCTGCTTGGCGCTCAGACCAGCCATGAGCTGCGCGACATCGACATCGACATTTACCTCGACCGAGTAGCGATCGATTGTGATCGTCCCATCGACGATGCAGATCTCGGTGATGGATGTCGAGTCGGGCAACCAGTTGAGCTCTGGCTCGCAACAGCGGTGGAATCGCTCCGAAAGGTTGACCGTGTGCCCCCGGACTCGAGTTCGGGTCACGTCGACCCCGACCCGGCGGCCATCTCTCCACGGATCGAGCTCAAGTAAACCCCATAAACCAAGACCTGTTCGTTGAGCGACGAGGGGATCGCCGACAATTTCGATGCTCTGATCCGGCGCAACGTGAGCGATCCATGTCACAGCGTGAGCGGGCCGACCGTCACCAAGACATCGAGGCGAGCCACCCTAATTCGCTGCGGAAGAGTCTCGATTACACACACATCTTCGGCGACGATCGATACCCGATCGATGCCTCACCCGCTGATCGACACATCGGTGACGTCGAGATCGGTGCGGCGCCACAGCCCGAGCTGACCCGACAACGTTGGGGCAACGCTCGTTACTGGGGCTACCTCCCGCACCTGCGCGACCCGGCCGCGAAGTGGCCGCCATCAACCTCAACCAAACGTCCGACGAGTGTCTGGGCGGCGGCGGTCGTGAACACGTCAACAACTCGACGAAGCGCGAGGGGATCGAACCACGACTCGCTCATTCTTGGACTGTAGCCATCGACCGATAGCGTGCGCCGATGGTCGACCCGGCGACGAACACGAACGACGATGTTCGCGGCCTTGGGATCGCTGGCGCGCTGCTCGCGGTGTCTGCGTGGGGCGCCTCGAGCGTGATCGCCAAGCACG
>JAQWLJ010000065.1 GCA_029247365.1 Acidimicrobiales bacterium
CATATCGACCTGTTGTCGCTGTCCACGACGTCGGCGTGCGCGTCAGTGCAAATGACAGGTGGACGTCCCGGCGTTGCCGCCGGTGTCGGTCTTGCCCAGGCTCCTGTGACAGGCTCGGAGGGTGAGCGACCTGACGATCGATTGCCCTCGGTGTGGCGCAAGTGCAACCGAGGCCTACTACGGCCCCTGCGGATCTTGTCGCAGCGAACTTCGCGCCACCCTCGGCGGTGATGCCTCCGCCGTAACCGCAAGCGAGTATGAGCCGAAAATGAACGTGACGCCGAACGCCATCGCGCTCAAGGACGACTAAACCAACACATCATCAGGAGGTGGCCCAAACCGGCCCCGGAGATAGTCGCGGACAGCCTTCAAGCGGCCGGCGGGCGACCAGTGAAGGCCGCGGGCTGGAGGGTGCACCGTCCCTAACGGAATCTGGACCAGTGCCACACCGATGCGGAACCAGGCCTGGCGTCGACCGAAATGCTCCCGCAACATCAGAAGCGTGTTACGGAGTTGCAGGTAGGCAACGCGCTCAATTGAGGAACTCATACCCGGATTGCGCACAATGGCACCCCGGATCAGTCCACAGCTCCAGCCCTGGGCCTTTGCTCGCAGGGCGAGTTCGGACTCCTCGCAGTACGCGAAGTACCGCTCGTCGAACAAACCGACCTCTTCGATGCACTGACGGCGGACGAGCATGAGTGTGCCGTGCGGATACCCGGACGGCTCGAAGCCTTCATCGACCGTCGGCTCGGTGTCGATTGTGCCAAGGAACGGGTCAATCACCGGCACTCTGCCGTCGCCCACGTCGGCCGATGCCATGCCGACGGACGGACGCTCCGCAAGCTCGTCGAGCATGCGCTCGAGCGTGTCGGTCTCGGGCAGCGCGTCATGAGGGGCGATTGCAAGCCATGTGGTGTCGTGATAGCGCAGCCATCGACGGATCCCCACGTTGCCGCCAGGGCCGAACCCCAGATTCGAGCCAGTGCGCACGAGCTCGGCATCGCCAATCAGTGCGGGGAGTGCGCCGACGGCGGGAACCTCACTGCCGTTGTCGACCACAATGATCTGTGTCGGAACTGTCTGGTTGGCGAATGACGCCACCGTCCGCTCGATGGCGTCGGCCCGGTTCCGATGGATGACCACGACGGAGACTGGTGCGTGAGGCATGCCGGCGGCAGCATAGACCGCGATGCCTGGAGAACGGCCGTGTTACTGCGCCTGAGTGCTCACCCGACTCAAGGCGTGCTGCACGAGTTGAGGGCTGGCGCGGAATGAACCCAATCACCCGAGGACGAGGGAGCGGTTCGTCTACCGTTGCGGCGCCGCAGTCGGGCTGATCGGCACGGGGAGCTCGGAGTCACCCATCAGCCAAAGGTCTACCGACGCGGCCACGGACCGTCCTTCGGCAATCGCCCAGACGATCAGGCTCTGACCACGCCCCATATCGCCGGCCACGAAGACGCCATCGACGTTGGTCGCCCACGAGTTGTCCCGGGCCACGTTGCCCCTATCAGTCAAATCGACACCGAACTGCTTGGTGAGTGACCCCTGCTCCGGGCCGGTGAACCCCATTGCGAGAAAGATCCGTTGGGCGGGGAAATGCTGCTCACTGCCCTCCACGGGCTGGAAGCTCACTCGGCCGTCTTCCATGACCTGTTCAACTCGGACAGTGTCGAGCCCGGCGACATTGCCGTCGTCGTCGCCAACAAAGCGCACGGTGTTGATGCTGTATTCGCGCTCGCCGCCTTCTTCGTGAGCGGAGCTGACCCGGTAGATCATCGGCCACGTAGGCCACGGGTTGGCTTCCGGCCGGGCATCGGGTGGGCGCGGCATGATCTCGAACTGGTGAATAGAGGCGGCTCCGTGACGGTGCGAGGTGCCGAGGCAATCGGCGCCGGTGTCGCCACCGCCGATGATGATGACATCCATGTCTTTCGCAGAGATTGGAGGTTCAGAGAAGTCGCCTTCTTGGACCTTGTTGGAGCCTGGCAGAAACTCCATTGCCTGGTAGATACCGCCAAGTTCACGACCTTCGATCGGAAGATCGCGGGCATGGGTAGCACCGCACGCCAAGATCACAGCATCGTATTCGGCCTGAAGTTCGGCGGCGGTAACGTCGACTCCCACTGCAGTGCTGACTCGGAATTCGGTGCCCTCGGCTTCCATCTGCTCGAGCCGGCGGTTGAGATGCCGCTTCTCCATCTTGAACTCGGGGATGCCATAACGAAGCAACCCACCGATCCGGTCGGCCCGCTCGAAGACCACGACGTCGTGGCCTGCGCGGGTCAACTGCTGCGCAGCGGCAAGGCCCGCTGGACCAGATCCGACGACTGCCACCTTCATTCCCGTTTTTGACGCAGGTAGGACCGCTTCGACCCAGCCCTCATCCCAGGCTCGGTCGATGATCTCGACCTCAATGCGCTTGATGGTGACGGGAGGCTCATGAATACCGAGCACGCATGCTGCTTCGCACGGCGCCGGACACAGGCGTCCGGTGAACTCTGGGAAGTTGTTTGTTGCATGCAGGCGGTCGATCGCCTCGCGCCACAGGCCGCGGTAGCTGAGATCGTTCCAGTCCGGGATGATGTTGCCGAGGGGGCAGCCGTTGTTGCAGAACGGAATGCCGCAGTCCATGCAGCGGCTTGCCTGGGCGCGGAGCTTGTCTTCGGGGAAGTCCTCATAGACCTCCTTCCAGTCACGCAGACGCACCGGCACCGGTCGATGCACGGGAAGTTCACGGTCGTGCTTCAGGAAACCTCGTGGATCAGCCATCGCTTGCTCCTCAGATCCGAGCGGCAGCCATGACTGCCTCGGTCTCGTCTCGGCCTTCGGCTCGGGCGGCTGCGGCCGCTTCGAGTACCCGTTTGAAGTCGGTAGGCATGACCTTCACGAAATCCGTGACTGCGGTTGGCCAGTCGGCCAACAAGCGAGCAGCGACGTCACTGCCGGTTTCTCGGCCGTGCGTCTCAACGCACTCGCGTAACCACGTCATGTCGTCGGCATCGGGTGACTCCAAGGCAACCATCTCGTGGTTGGTGCGTGTGGCCAGGACACCATCTGGGTCGTGCACGAATGCAACGCCGCCCGACATGCCGGCGGCAAAGTTTCGCCCGGTCGGGCCGAGGATCACGGCCCGACCTCCAGTCATGTACTCACAGGCATGGTCGCCAACCCCCTCAACGACCGCGATGGCACCAGAGTTCCGCACGCAGAAGCGCTCTCCAACGACACCGCGCAGGTAGACCTGTCCCCCGGTGGCCCCGTACAAGATGACATTGCCGGCGATCACGTTCTGCTCTGCCACAAACGGTGCGTCGTGCGGCGGTCGCACCACGATGCGCCCACCGGAGAGTCCCTTGCCGACATAGTCGTTGGCATCGCCCTCAAGCCGGAGGGTGATACCGCGGGGCACGAAGGCGCCGAGGCTATTTCCAGCAGACCCGGTGAGGTTGACCACGATCGTGTCGTCGGGGAGGCCGGTGCCGCCATGGGCCCGGGTAACCTCATAGCCGAGCAGCGTTCCGACCGTGCGATTGACGTTTCGGATGGGCGTGTCGATCGTGACGGCACGAGCTTCGTGGATGGCCCCCTCGGCGAGTTGGATCAGAGTCTGGTCGAGGGCGAGCTCGAGGCCGTGGTCTTGTTCCTTCCACTGGTGGCGCCGCGCTTCTTTCGCGATCTCGGGAAGGTGCAGGATCGGTGAGAGATCAAGGCCTTCCGCCTTCCAGTGTTCGACCGCTGCGGTGGTGTCAAGCATCTCGACCTGGCCGATCGCCTCATCGAGCGTGCGGAAGCCAAGCGCAGCGAGCAGCTCGCGAACCTCTTGGGCGATGTACTCGAAGAAGTTCTCGACAAACTCCGGTTCGCCGCTGAACTTCTCGCGGAGCTCAGGGTTTTGGGTCGCAACGCCAACCGGGCAGGTATCGAGGTGGCAAACACGCATCATCACGCAGCCCATGACGACAAGCGGTGCCGTAGCGAAGCCGAACTCTTCTGCGCCAAGCAGAGCGGCAATCATGACGTCACGACCTGTCTTGAGCTGGCCATCAGTCTGTACGACGATGCGATCACGCAAGTCATTGAGGAGCAGCGTCTGCTGGGTCTCGGCCAACCCGAGTTCCCATGGTGCACCGGCGTGCTTGATCGAGGTTTGCGGCGATGCACCGGTGCCTCCATCGTGCCCGGAGATAAGTACGACATCGGCATGGGCCTTGGAGACACCAGCCGCAACGGTGCCCACACCGACCTCTGCAACCAACTTGACATGAATACGGGCCAGGGGGTTCGCGTTCTTGAGGTCGTGGATCAGTTGGGCGAGGTCCTCGATTGAATAGATGTCGTGGTGGGGCGGCGGGCTGATGAGCGCAACACCGGGAGTCGAGTGGCGGGTCTTCGCTATCCAGGGGTAGACCTTGTGGCCCGGTAATTGGCCACCCTCACCAGGCTTCGCCCCTTGGGCCATCTTGATCTGGATGTCGTCGGCGTTCACCAGATACTCGCTGGTCACACCGAACCGGCCTGAGGCGGCCTGTTTGATTGCTGAACGGCGGAGGTCACCGTTCTGATCGGGAACGAAGCGCTCTGCGTCTTCGCCGCCCTCGCCGGTATTGGACTTCGCCCCGAGGCGGTTCATCGCAACCGCCAGCGTCTCATGGGCCTCGGCCGAGATCGAGCCATAGCTCATCGCCCCGGTCGAGAAGCGCTTCAGAATGCTCGTGACGGGTTCGACCTCGTCGACCGGAATTGCCTGCCGCTCACCGAAGCGAAACTCGAAAAGGCCGCGGAGCGTCCCGAGCCTCGTTGACTGGTCGTCGACAAGGTCGGTGTACTCCTTGAAGACGTCGTAGCGACCCTCTCGTGTCGCGTGCTGCAGCTTGAAGACCGTGTCGGGATTGAACAGGTGGTACTCCCCTTCCCGCCGCCACTGGTATTCGCCACCGGCGTCCAGCGTGCGGTGGGCCCGCTCGCTGGGGTTCTCCGGGTCGGCCTTCGCAGCCCGCCCGGCAACCGCCTTAGCAAGCACGTCGAGACCAACACCGCCGAGCCTGCTCACAGTGCCGGTGAAGTACTCGTCGACAACCGAATCATCGAGACCGATCGATTCGAAGATCTGCGCGCCGGTATAGGAGGCCACCGTCGAGATGCCCATTTTGGACATGATCTTGAGGATTCCCAGCCCAGCGGCCTTGATGTAGTTGCGATGCGCGCTGGCCACCCCGAGATCGCCAAGGCCAAACTCACCGGACTCGATCATCGCCGTGAGACTGGCGAAGGCCAGGTACGGGTTAATCGCATTGGCACCGAAGCCCAACAGGGTTGCGATGTGATGCACTTCCCGGGTGTCACCGGACTCGATCACCAGGCCGACGCGCGTCCGGGTCTGCCTCCGAACGAGGTGATGGTGGACCGCGCTGCAGGCCAACAGCGACGGGATCGGGTTGTCCGTTTCGCCGTTGCCTCGATCCGAGATGACCAGCACGGTCGCCCCAGCAGCAATAGCGGCGTCGGCATCGACGCGAAGGCGTTGGATGGCACTCGCCAAGGCGGCGCCACCGCCCAGGGCGTCAAACCTGGCTCCGAGCACAACCGAGCGGAAACCCGGGGGCCCATGATCCGAGTCGAGGGAGGCGATACTGGCCAGTTCGGCGTCGGTTATAACCGGATTGTCGAGATGGATCGTTCGGCACGACTCAGGCACTGGGTCGAACAAGTTGCCCTCGGGACCGACCCGGGCAAACAGCGAGGTGATGATCTCCTCGCGGATCGCATCGAGGGGCGGGTTGGTTACCTGAGCAAAGAGCTGCTGGAAGTAGTCGGCGATGTGCCGGCTGCGCTCAGACAAGACGGCGATGGGCGTGTCGGTCCCCATCGAACCGATCGCTTCCTTCCCGTCGAGTGCCATGGGTGCGAGCAGCAGCTTCTTTTCCTCGATCGTGTACCCGAACTCCTGCTGGAGCTTGGCCACCGAGCGCTCGCCGCTGCGGCGTTCGACGCCTGCCGGTAGGTCAGCGATCGCGACCAGTTGCGCATCGAGCCAGTCGCCATACGGACGCTGCTCAGCGATACCGGCCTTTACCTCGTGGTCGCGAATGATGCGGCCCTCATCGGTGTCGATGAGGAACATGCGCCCGGGCTGCAGCCGACCCTTCTCAACGATGCTGTCTTGAGGCAGGTCGACGACACCGACCTCGCTGGCCATCACGACCATGCCGTCATTGGTGACCCAGTAGCGGCTCGGCCGGAGTCCGTTGCGGTCGAGCACGGCACCCATCACCGTTCCATCGGTGAACGCAATCGACGCGGGGCCGTCCCATGGCTCCATCCTGGTGGCGTTGTAGCGGTAGAAAGCCTTCCGCTGAGCGTCCATCTCGGCATGGTGCTCCCAGGGCTCTGGGATCATCATCAGCACGGCCTCTTCGAGCGAATAACCACCAAGAACAAGAAGCTCCAACGCTTCGTCGAAGCCGGCCGTGTCGGACGCGCCCGGTGTGCAGATCGGGAAGGCTCGCTCGAGCCCGGGGAGATGAGGCGAGTCGAGCAACGCCTCACGGGCTCGCATCCAGTTGCGGTTGCCCTGAATGGTGTTGATCTCGCCGTTGTGCGCGACGTACCGGTACGGGTGGGCCAGTGGCCACGACGGGAACGTATTGGTTGAGAAGCGGGAGTGAACCAGCGCAAGCGCACTTTCGACCCGCTCGTCGAGCAGGTCGGGATAAAACGCCGACAGTTGCGGAGTCGTGAGCATCCCCTTGTAGACGATGGTGCGAGCGCTCAACGACGGAAAGTACACGCCGTCGTGGGCCTCCGAGACCCCACCCATCGCCTCGTTCACCTCGTCGACGCTGGCCTTGACACTGATCTCGTGCTCGATCCGCTTGCGGGCGATGAACGCCTTGCGGTCGAGGTCGATACCGCCGCTGCCGTCGGTGGCGACGACGAAAACCTGGCGGAATGTCGGCATCGTCATCAGAGATGCAGCGCCGAGGATTGACTGGTCGATCGGCATCTCACGCCAGCCGAGCACCCGCATGCCTTCCTCAACGAGGATCGTGTCGACCTTCGCCGCCGCTTCGTTGGCCACCGCAGGATCCTGCGGCAGGAACGCGACGCCGGTGGCGTACATGCCGGCCTCGGGCAGGTCGAACGAGACGACGTCACGGTAGAAACGGTCAGGGACCTGGATCAGGAGGCCAGCACCATCGCCGGTATTGATATCGGCCCCCTTGGCGCCTCGATGCTCCATGTTGCACAGCGCACCGATGCCCTTCGCCACGATGTCGTGGCTAGCTCGCCCGTGGATATCGCAAACGAAGTTGACACCACAGCTGTCGTGCTCATGGCGCGGGTTATAGAGCCCTTGGGCGGCAGGCAAATCGGAATTCGAGTTGGCGATGGCCACGACAGTCCTCCGGAACAGCGAGCACGAAGCTCGGGGATTCGGAACTGGGACGTCATTGGCCCGGCTTCCTGTTGTGGAAAACCTATCCAGTTGCAGTGGTGTAGGCCAACTTGGAAGCTGTTGGGCCAAGATGGGGCATGCCCACTGCCGATCCCAGCATCGCATCTGCCCTCCTTGCCGATTTCGATGCGAGCCCTACGCCGTATCACGCTGTCGCGACCATCCGCGCTGCACTCGATGCCGTTGGCTTCGCCCTAGCCGAGCCTGGCACCGGTCCGGTTGGTCGGTGGTATCACGCCGATGGCGGGGCACTCGTGGCCTGGGTCGTCAGTCCCGACCACCATGCTGCGAGCCCATTACGTCTCATTGGTGCACACACCGACAGCCCGAACCTGCGGATCAAGCCACAGCCCGACCGTATGGGGGCGGGCGCGGCTCGCCAGCTCGGCGTCGAAGTCTACGGCGGGGCTCTGCTGAACTCGTGGCTCGATCGTGACCTCGGCCTCGCCGGTCGGGTCGTGGTCGAGAGGGCCGATGGCCCCGACGTACTCCTCATGCGCGACGACCGGCCGCTGTTACGCATTCCCCAGTTAGCGATCCATCTCGACGGCGACATCCGCCAGCAGGGACTGAAGCTCAACGCACAGCAGCACCTGTCGCCGGTGTGGGGGTTGGGCGATGGCCCCACCTTCGCGGAGTACCTCGCCGAGCAGGTGGGCATCCCCGCCGATGCGATCCTGGCGTACGACATCATGGCGCATGATCTGACGCCGGCGGCGCTCAACGGCCTGGGCGACGAGTTCCTATGCACTGCGCGTATCGACAACCTGCTCTCGAGCTTCCTGGCGGTCCGAGCGCTCGTCGCGGTCGCGGACGGCCCCGGCGAAGCGATCCCGATGATCAGCTTGTTCGACCACGAGGAGGTCGGCAGCGTGTCGACCACGGGCGCCGCCTCTCCCCTGCTCCGCCACCAAATCGAACTGGTCCAAGCCGGCCTGGGGTCGACGGTCGCGGACGCGGCCCGCGCCCGTGAGACCTCTCTCGTCGTCAGCGCCGACGGCGCCCACGCCACCCACCCCAACTACGCCGATCGTCATGAACCCGATCATCAGATCACGCTCAACGGCGGCCCGGTACTGAAGATCAACGCCAACCAGCGCTACGCGACCGATGCTCGCTCGGGCGCAGCCTTCGTGGCGGCGTGCCGCTCCGCCGAGGTGCCCTTCCAGCGGTTCGTCAACCGCACCGACCTCGGTTGTGGATCGACAATCGGACCCGCAACTGCCGGTGAACTGGGGATAGCGGTAATCGATGCGGGGTGTCCTCAGTTCGCCATGCACTCCGCCCGAGAGACAGCCGGAAGCCTCGACCCGGCATGGTTCCAGGCCGTGCTAGAGGTGGTGCTGCACGGCTAATCAGGCGACGCGATCGCGCATGGCTCGAAGCGGCGCAGAGAACATCAACAGGATCGGGAAGATTTCGAGTCGACCGATCAGCATGTAGACGACCAGCAGGATCCGCCCTGGCTCGGTGAACGCTTCAGTGAAATTGCCGGTGGGCCCTGCGGCACCGAGGGCCAACCCCACGTTGCCGAGGGTCGAAATGATCGCGCCGACCGAGGCGGTCAGGTCACCTGAGAGTTCACTCAGAAGCACGATTCCCAACATCACGAGTACGGCGTAGACGACGAAGAATCCTGCCACGCGGCGCACGATGTCTTCGGCCACCGAGTGATCCCCATGTTTCACCGGGATCACAGCCCGCGGACGCTGCGAGCGGCGGATCGAGCGGATGCTCAGAGCGACGAGGACCTGAAGCCGCATAACCTTGATTCCTCCCGAAGTCGAGCCGCTCGAAGCCCCAACGATCATGAGGAACAGGAGCACCATCTGGGCGGCCGGCAGCCAGGTGACATAATCGCCCGGGGAGCCCGACCCCGTGGCCACCCCATAACCCGTACTGGTTCCCAGCGCGACGACGTTGAAGATTGCGCCGCGCGCGGCTGTACCGAGCGGGACCCCACCATCGATCCAGAGCAGCCCAATTACCACCGCCGCACACCCGGCCAGCATGAGCACGTAGATCCGAAATTCTGGATCACGCACGTACGACCCACCGTCGCCTCTGAGCAGACGCCAGTGCAGCGCGAAGTTCGCACCCCCCATGACCATGCAAACGACTACGCCAATCTCGAGTACCACACTGTCGAAGTGGCCGATGCTGCCGGGGTACGGAGAGAACCCGCCGGTCGATGCGGTGGTGAAGCCGTGCGCGATGGCGTCGTAGAGCGAGGGTCCGGGAATGACGAGAAACATCACCATGACCGCGACCGTGAAGAGCACATAGGTGGCCCAGAGGCGCTTCGCCGTCTCCGAGACCCTCGGGGACAGACGATCCGAAGATGGGCCCGGCGCCTCGGCACTCATGAGGTCAAGGCCTCCGACGCCGAGGAACGGCAGCACGGCGACGGCCAAGACGACGATGCCCATTCCTCCGTACCACTGGGTGATCTGACGGTACATGAGCATGCCCCGCCCTGGGACCGAGAAGTCTGTCATCCCAGTGGAGCCGGTGCAGGTGTAGCCGGAAGCGGACTCGAAGATCGAGTTCACGATCTGGCCGGACCGATCAATGCCGACGGCCGCAAACGTGTCCCCTAAAATGTACGGGAGGGAGCCGAAGATCGTGACGGTGACCCAGGTCCAGCCTACCGCCGCGAACACGTCGCGGCTTCGGACCCCCTCCGGTTCCGTAGCCCACCACAACGCGAGGCCGAACAGGAGCGTGACGACTCCGGACTGGAACAGTGCACCGGTGTCGCGGTTAGTGGAACCGAGCTCGACGAGCGCCCCAACGAACATCCCGACCGAGATGGACGCAACCGCCATTCCGATCACATGGAGGCTCGTTGACCGCACACGCGGTCGGCGTGCATGGAGTTCGGTGGTTGCCCGACGCCGCCCGACCCGCAAGATGCTCATTGATCCGGCCAGACGAACCGTCGGACCTGACGGGTCGCTAGGTCTTTGACTTGCAGCAAAGACGCGACGGCAAGTAGGAGCGGCAGGATCGAGAGCCGACCAGCGAGCATGCCCGGGATCAGCACCAGGCGACCTACACGGTCGATGCCGCCAGCGTCACCGAACGCGGTGGTAGCCAGCGACGGCCCGGATGTTGACAGTACAGAGATTGCGCCCCAGATGGCGTCGAGAATCTCGGCCCCCGTCACCGCCAGCAGGAAGGAACCCACCGCGCAGAGGCCGAAATGGGCGATCTGGTAGCCGGTCAGATGGTCGAGCTCGGCGTCGCTGAGGGGTCGATTGGCGTGCTTCACCACGATGACGGCATTCGGATCGAGCTGCCTTCGCAGCTCGCGCCCGGCGAAAAGCACGAGCATCCACGCGCGAACGACGCGAAGCCCGCTCCCGGCCGAGGCACCCATCGCCCCGGTGGCGACCGCTACCAGCAGCAGGGCCAGGCTGGCTGCCGGGAAGAGGGTCCAGTCGACCACGGCATGGCCGGTTGTGCTGGAGGCACTGGCCGCAGTGAAGAGCGCATCGCCCACCGATAGTCCCTCGACGTCGAGGACGAGCATCGTCGTGACGGAGGCGATGATGGCGACATAGAGCCGGAGTTCGGGCGATGCGAGGAACCGACGGTGGTTCCCCCGGAGCAGCCAGAACAGGGCGAAGAAGCTCATGCCTGCGACGATCATGAAGAACGTGGCCACGACGCGAGCCGGTCCGCCCTCGGTGGCGAACGAGTCAGCGTTATCGGAGAAGCCCCCGGTGGACACGGTCGTCATCGCGTGGATCGCGGCCCCACGAAGCGGCATGCCGGTCGCGGCGTAGCCGACGAAGCAGGCGGTGGTGAGTCCCGCATAAAGTCGAAACACCCGCTGGCTGCCGACGCGTGTCGTAGGCACGAGCCGATCGGCGCTACCGCCCTCCCCCTTCGGGGTCTGTACGAGGCCCCTCATCGCTCGCGGCAGCGCGACGACCACCGCGGTTAGACCAAGCAGGCCACCAAGCCACTGGGTCGCACCGCGAAACAACGCCACCGAGAGCGAGAGTTCACTGGGGTCGAGCGTGGTGAGGGCAACGGTGCTGAACCCGGCTGCCGACTCAAAGAGCGCGCCGTCGACGGTGGATATGGCGCCCGAGAAAACGTAGGTGGCTGTGCCGAACAGCACCATGATCGCCCAGGTCGAGGCCATGCCGGAGAGGACGCGTGCGGTCGCCGGCTGGCGACGACGGACAAAGGTGCGCCGCCCGGCTAGCCCCAGTGCAAGTGCGCTTACCCCGGTCAACCCAAGGACTGCTGCATCAGCCCAGTCATCGGAGGCGCCGATGGCTGACGCGAGGACGGAAGCGGTGCCGAGACGCACTAGGCCGTCGGCGATCGCTAGCCGGCTGAAGGAATCGCGAGATGCCGCGCCGAGCAGCGCTCCCTCGGACGCTGCGTGCCGGGTCACCCGAGTACGCCGTGGACCTCGTCGACCGCGCTAGGCATCGCCACCACCACGACGCGATCACGAGCCCGGAGCCGACTCCGCCCGCGTCCGATCTGCGGGTTGCCGTCCCGGACGAATGCTGCGATCAGGGCGTTCTTAGGGAGATTGAGCTCACTGACCATCGCCCCATCGGCACGGCTGTGCTCGGCAACCTCGAGCTCGATGATCTCAGCATCGCCGTGAAGAAAGGTGGCCACGGCCGCTACGCCACCGCGCACGAAGCGAAGGACGCCGTTCGCCGTGGCGGTGCGGGGCGAGAGCGCAACGTCGACTCCAGCACCGCTGAGGAGGGACAGAAGCGCGAGACGATGCAGGACAGCCACCGTTTCGTCGGTGCCGCTCGCCTTAGCGAAGAGGCACGCGAGAATGTTGGCGTCGTCCTCGCCCGTGAGCGCAACCACCATCTCAAACCGACCGACATCGGCCTCGTCGAGCAGGTCGTCATCGGTAATGTCACCCTCAAGAACAAGACAGTTCTCGAGGCGCTCGGCGAGTTCGCGGGCGCGGTTCGTGTCTCGCTCGACCACCACCACGTGAACCCCACGGGTGGTGAGGCTGGTCGCGAGGATCTCGGCAGTGCGTCCGCCGCCGAGCAACATGACCCGCTTGGGGACGGCGCGGACCAGCCCGAGCAGCTCAGCGACGAGCTTTCCCGCATCGCTCTTGGCCACGACGCGGACGTGATCGCCGGCCTCGAGGCGGTGGTCTCGGCGCGGGATAATGGTCTCGTCGCCGCGGCCGATGGCTGCGACCATGAAGTCCCAGTCGGGCTCAAACTCCTTGGCGATTTCCCCGAGTGTTCGGCCGACGAGCGGAGCCTCGGCCGGCAGCTTCGCGCCGATCACGATCACCTCGTCATTGGCCATGTAGGCGACTTCGTCGGCGCCGGGGAAGTCGAGGAGTTCGAGGACTTCTTGAGCCGTTTCGGCGTCGGGATCGATGAACAAGTCAGCACCTGACGCGGCACGAACTTCGGTGGCCTTCTTACTGCGAAGGTCACCCGCTTCGATGCGCACGATCGTCTGGCGGACCCCGAGCGACTTCGCCAGCATCGACGAGATGAGGTTGGCTTCGTCGTTGGCGGTGACAGCGACAAGCAGCTGCGCGTGTTCGATGCCAGCTCTTGCGAGA
Organism: Acidimicrobiales bacterium; assembly: GCA_029247365.1. Lineage (GTDB taxonomy): Bacteria > Actinomycetota > Acidimicrobiia > Acidimicrobiales > Aldehydirespiratoraceae > UBA11606. The sequence continues at coordinate 13,047 of JAQWLJ010000065.1, forward strand.
ATCGACGGATGGGTTCCGCTGCCGCTCACGGTCAGCACGTCGAGTGCGTCGTCGAGACGCTGCAGCTTCCCCTCATCGATATCGATGATCGCGACGTCGTGGCCTTCTCGGCTCAGGCGATCGGCCACGTACGAACCGACCTCGCCGGCTCCGACAACAACCACGTGCACATGACAGTTCTATCCGCTCAGGGCGAAGAATGGGGGTCTTCTCCCAAGGGATCGAGGCTGCCAGGCCGAAACTCGATGACCTCGTCGTCGGTAACGACGGCATCGAGGGGCTGGTCCCACGGCTCGGTGGGCACACGCTCGACCTCCTGAAAACTGTGCGCGACACCGATCATCACCGGACGGGCGGCGCCTGCGAGCCTCATCACCCGGTCGTAAAAGCCGCCGCCCTGACCAAGCCGCTGCCCATGGCGGTCAAACGCTACGAGAGGCGTGAGCACAGCCGTATGGCCATCAAACGGCACTGGTGCGCCATCGGTTGGCTCCTCAATCCCAAAGCTCCCAGCGACCGTCGCAGCTTCGGGATTCCATGACAGAAACTCCAGGTGATCTCCGACCACACGCGGCACCGTAACGACGGTTCCCTGCTCGCGCAGCAGCCTCAACGACGCCTCAATGCCGATCTCGCCTCGCACCGCGCGGTACCCGGCGACGACGAGGGCGTCACGCAGGATCGGCAGCCGGGCGAGCCGTGTCGCGATGGTGAGCGACGCCTTCTTCTGGTCGACCTCGGCAAGCAAGGCACGGCGTTCACGCAGCACGAGCCGCATCGAGTGGCGCTTAGCAGTGAGGTCGGTCATAAGAGCACAGGAGATCGCATGGACGGTCCGAAAAGCGAATGAGGGGGACCCCGTAGGATCCCCCTCATCACGCCAGATCTACTCGGCTCAGACGAAGGCGCTGGCAAACACCAGCGACACGATGGTCATCACCTTCAGCAGGATGTTCATGGCCGGACCCGAGGTGTCCTTGAATGGGTCACCGACGGTGTCACCGACGACGGCGGCCTTGTGGTTATCCGAGCCTTTGCCGCCGTGGGCGCCAGTCTCGATGTACTTCTTGGCGTTGTCCCACGCGCCGCCTGCGTTCGCCATGAAGATGGCGAGGGCGAAGCCGGTCACCAGCGCACCGGCGAGCAGCCCACCAAGTGCATCGACGTCGATGAAACCGACGACTAGGGGGACCACGACAGCGAGAGCACCCGGAACGATCATCTCCTTGAGGCTGGCGTCGGTCGAGATCGCCACACAGCGCGCGGAGTCAGGCACGACCCCCTCCTTGCCTTCGCGTAGGCCGGGGATCTCGCGGAACTGACGGCGGACCTCCTCGATCATCGCCGCAGCAGCGCGTCCGACAGCATCGATCGTGAGCGCAGCGAACAGGAAGGGCAAGCCGGCCCCGAGGAACAAGCCGATGAACACGTCGACTTCACCGATATTGAGGCTCAATGAGCCGCCTTCCTGAATCACGGCGAACTCGAAGCTCTTGAACAATGCGAGAGCCGTGAGCGCTGCCGGGCCGACGGCGAAACCCTTCGCGATCGCGGCGGTGGTGTTGCCGAGCGAGTCGAGCGCGTCGGTGACCTCACGAACCGATGGGTCGAGCTCGGCCATCTCGGCGATGCCTCCGGCGTTGTCGGCAATCGGTCCGTATGCGTCGACGGATACGACGACACCGGTCGTGGCGAGCATGCCAATCGCCGCGACAGCGATGCCGTAAATACCGGCGAAGGGGTCATCGGCGCCGAGGGTGAGTTCGCCGCCCCAGTAGGCGACGGCCACACCGACGAGAATGAGGACGACCGACGCTGCGACCGAGATCATGCCGGCGCTGATGCCCGACAGGATCGTGGTCGCTGGCCCTGTTTCGGTTTGTGCTGCGATCTTCTTCACGGGCCCGAAGTGGTCGGACGTGTAGAACTCAGCCGTCTTGCCCAGCGCCCAGCCCACGATGAGACCACCGATGACCGACACGGCGAGCCCGATGGGGCTGCCGTCGGCGATATCGCCAAACATCCAGAAGGCAACGCCGATGGTGGCGAGGACCGTGAGGCCCATCGCCACATTGGTGCCCATGTGAAGGGCCTTGCTGAGGGCCTTGCTGTCGGTACTGTCGCCGCCCTTCACCAGGAAGGAGCCGATGATCGAGGCGATCATGCCGACGAACGCAATCGCCATCGGGAACATGAGGAACTCGACGGTGCCGACGTTGCCAGCGTCGGCCGCAGCCAGACCGCCACCCGCAAAGGCAGTGAGTGCGACCGGAGCAATGATCGAACCGGCGTACGACTCGAAGAGGTCGGCGCCCATGCCGGCGACATCGCCGACGTTGTCGCCCACGTTGTCGGCGATGGTGGCGGGGTTTCGGGGGTCATCTTCAGGGATGCCGGCCTCGACCTTTCCGACGAGGTCTGCGCCGACATCGGCGGCCTTGGTGTAGATGCCACCGCCCACGCGAGAGAAGAGTGCAATCGACGATGCACCGAGCCCATACGCGGTCAGGATCTCGAAGGCCTGATCGACCTCGAACCACTCGACGAACGCGAGGTAGGTCAGCATGAGACCGCCGAGGGCGAGACCCGCCACGGTGAAGCCCATCACGGCACCACCGCGGAATGCGACGGGGAGCGCCTTGCCGGGGCCGTGCTTGGCTGCCTCGGTCGTGCGGGCATTGGCCATGGTGGCCACCGTCATGCCCACGTAGCCGGCGGTCGCCGACAAAACTGCGCCGAGGAGGTAGCTGATCGCGGCGAGCGGCGTGATGACGATCGCGAGCAGGACCATCATGACCACGACGAAGGCCGAGACCCACGTGTACTCCTGCTTCAGGAAGGCCCTTGCCCCCTTCTGAATCTCAACCATGAGAAACTGCATGCGGTCATCGCCCGCCGGCGCAGCCTCCACAGCCTTGTAGTAGAACGCGGCCAAGGCGAGCCCGGCCACCGCCGAGATCAAGGCCAGATACGGTACGGCGCTCACGTTTTCTCCTGTCGTAGCGCGTCAAATTGACCCTGGGAAGCTATCGACAATACGTGCTCGCTACACGCATTCTCTGGTGATTCTGCGCAGCGATTTCGTCTCTTGGCCGTCTATTTCCTCCCCACGGCAACACCTCGGGCTAGCGTTGGTTGCGCTCCGCTGGGCTCTGCGGTCCTTCGGTAGCCATCGGTCGTTCAACGGGCGACGGGGGCAGTCCGACTCCGGGGCAGCAAGCAAGGCGGCAGGCACGCGGCTTCCATGGCGAGTTGCGGATGAATCCACCGTTCGCCCACGCACCATCCACTCTCGCGTCTGCGAGACTGCGTTTGTGGATCTCCACGCTGCGATCGCTGCGCTCGGACTCTCTGGCTCCCCTCCGTGGAGTGAGATCCGGCGAGCCCACCGAGCGGCGATTCGTCGCGCCCATCCCGACGTCGGTGGAGATCCGGTTCACGCCGCCAAGATCAATCAGGCCTTCGATGCGCTGCATGCGGCCACCAAGGGCGGCACCATTACGTTGCCCAACCCGGCGCCGCCTCTTCCCGCGGCTCCGGCTGCGAGTTCGCCGCGCCGCATGGTCGATCGCGACGACCCGACCGAAATCCTGCTTCGCCTCTCCGACGCAGCGCATGACATCGGCGATGTCGTATTCATCGATCCGGTCGCAGGGCTCATGGAAGTTGTCGTGGGTGACGCGCCTGCAGTCGGTCAGCTCACCATCCACGTCGGCGCCTCGGAACTGAGCCATGACGGTGTCCCGGTCGCGTTTACCCTGGACGCGCTCGGCGTCACCCCAGCCCCGCTGATCCACGACGTCGTCGATGACCTGATGCGCAGGTATCGCAACCGAAAACTCAACGGCGCCTAGCGAGCGACGGTCGGGCCAACGTTTTGCAATACGCGCGCCGCTACCCGATGGCCGGCGTGACACGCCGACACCGCATCCGCACCGGTGCGGCGCGAGGCCAGGAAGCCGGCAAGAAAGCCGTCGCCGGTGCCGGTCCGGTCGCGAATTTTGTCGATCGGGCTCACCGGCACGGATTCCACTCGTCCCGAGCCATCGAGTACCAACGTTGGTCTCGGTCCAGCTGTCACGATCGTGACCGCCGCGCCGGCTATCGCCTGACGCGGCTGGCATCCCACGCTGGCGTGCTCGGCCCGGTTGAGCACCACCGCGTCGGGGTGAAGGGCGCGCATCAGTTCTGCGAAGGCATCAACGCCAAGGAGCTCGAGGTCAGCGGCCGAAGGACCGCCCACGACGACAGGAACTCTCAAATCGGTGATTGACGCCAGGAGCCCCTCGATGGCGCTGGCGAGCGGATCCTCGGTGAAAGCCGATGCTGCAACATAGAGCTGGCTCACCCCGGTTAGATCAACGTCCTCGAGTAGGGCTGGACCACGGGAGGCGCCGCGGTCGACCAGCCGGCTTCGGACGCCGAGGGCAACAGTGGTGACGATGACGCCCGTTGCGCCCGCATGGCGAACATCGGCCTGCACCCCGCGAGATCGGATGTCGTCTGCGAGGACGTGCCCGAGGGCATCCTCGCCAACCTGGCATACCAACCGCGGCGTACCCCCCATTTCGGCGTCGATCGCTGCCACGTTCGCGGCTGACCCGCCCCGAACGCGAGCGCTGCGCACCGAGGTGTCTTGGCCGCGCACCGGCGCGCCCTTCATCTGCAGGAGTAACTCTTCTAGGAGGTCGCCGATCGCCAACAGCACGCGGGCGAATGTAGCCGCCGCGCGGGCCTCAGTGGATCAGGACTCGGTGATCTCGCGAGCCATGGGGCCCGGTTCCGTGTAACTGACGGCTCAGCTGCTTTCCGTGTCCCCATGACGGGCATCGATCCAGGCCACTTCGCGGTCTCTGACGAGCTTGTAGGCGTCGGCGAGGAGGCGAACCGCCTCAGCCTCGGCTGCGGAGCGAATCGTGTCGGCGTCGGAATGCGCCTGCATCAGGACGTCAGCAACACTGCGACGCGTGGCCCGAAGGACGAGGTCGTCGCGGTCGTCAGGCAGCTCCGTTGCATTGATCTCCACCTGCATGAGATTGATCGAGGTGTCTATCTCAGCCAATCGGTGGTCGACGTCGCGGCGGTGATAGCCCCACAGACGACGCGGGAACTCCCTTTTTGCCTTCGCAGGAACCAAGGGTTCCTCCCGCTTCGCTTTTCGGCTCCGTCGACCCATTACGCCTCCCGCGAAGGATCGTAGCGACCGGTTGCGGGACCGGCCAGATGCCCGAGCGGCGTTACGGCAAGAACGCCACGGGATCCTTCGGTGTGCCATTGACCCGAACCTCGAAGTGCAGGTGCGGTCCGGTGCTGAAACCGGTGCTCCCGATCAAGCCCACAACCTCACCCTGGTCAACCATGTCACCAACGCTTGCTTGGATCACCGACATATGGGCGTAAAGCGTTGTGGCCGTCCCATCGCCATGGACCATCACCACGGTATTGCCGTAGCCACCCTTCCAACCTGCGAAGATGACACGACCGTCCTTGGACGCCCAAATCGGGTTGCCGCTACTCGCTCCGATGTCGACCCCGGTGTGCTGACGGACGGTGCCGAAGATGGGGTGAACCCGGGGGCCGAAGGCCGACCCGATGCGACCGGTCGTGGGCATGATGAAGCCCTTCAGGGACTCCGAGCCGGCCGCGAGCCCGGTGGCCGCAGCCGTTTCGGCCCGGATGAGATCAGTGAACTCGTCGCTTGCTTGCGACCGCTCATCAGCTTCGAGAAGCCAAGCGTCGATTCGAGTGGCGAGCTCGGCCTGCACCTCAAGTTGGAGCGCGCGTCGGTCGCGCAGCACGGCGAGCTCTTCTTCCACTTCACTGCGAAGTCGATCGGCTTCCTCCTTCGCCGCTTCTCCGAACTCGACGTTGATCTCCAGCTCGGCGCGATGCGAGCGCAGGTCGTCGAGGAGGTCGCGCTCGCTCCCTGCGGTGAAATCAAGCATGGCAATTCGAATCGCAGTCTGGTTGACGTCACCGTCGGCCAACCACGCCTCGAGTCCACTGTCGCCGGTGCCGACATACGCGTCGACGGCACGGACTCGGATCTGGGCGATGGTGTCCTCGATGGCTTGTTCGGCGTCACGTGCGAGCAGTTCGCGTGCGGACACCTCAGCCTCGGCTGCCGCAAGTGCTTGCTGCGCGCCTTCAACTCGTGCGACCTGCGCATCGACCAGTGCTTGGATCTCCAGCAGCGTGTCACGGATAACGTCGGCATCAGCCCGCAGCAGATCGATCTGCTCAAGTGCACTCTGCTCAGCCTCGCGTGCTTCCTCGCGCTGTCGCCGTAAATCGCTGAGGTCCTCAGCGCGCCCGGGGTTCGAGCCAACGAGCACGCCTGCGGCGATGAGTGCTGCGATAACAAGGCGGGAGCGAAAGAGTTGTATGCGCATCAAAACAAAGGACCCCGCAGCGCGAGACTAGCGAGCGCATCGGGGCGAGTGGTGCCATGCTGCGACCGTGGGAGGCCGGGCACGTGCTTGACTGCGCCGATGTCGGATCTTCCCCCTGATCCCCGCTCTATCGACGTGCCGACCTTGGTGCCGGTCGATGCTCTCTCCGGCGAGCCGTCGTCAGACCAGACGGCGGAGTCGAGACAACGACGTTGGTGGATGTGGGTGTTGGTTGCGATCATGTCGGTTTTGGCGCTGTCGGTAGGCGCGTCCGCCGTCGTCGCAGCCAAGGTATGGGGGGATGTGGAGCGGGTTGACCTCGGTGCATCGATGCGGGGGGCTCGAACCGGCACCAACTACCTGATCGTTGGCACCGATTCGCGCGCCGGAGTCGATCCTGGAGTGCACAACGCCGACGTGCTCTTCGGTACCGATGTCGTTGGCGAACGGACCGACACGATTGCAGTCCTGCGGGTCAACGGCGGCGCCGTTTCTCTCCTTGCGATCCCACGCGACCTCTACGTGCCCATTGCCGGGGGCGCCCCGAGTCGGATCAATGCCGCATTCGCGATCGGGGGCCCAGCCGACCTCATCGATACCGTGCAGCGCGAGCTCGGAATCGGGATCGACCATTACCTCGAAGTTGATCTCGCTGGCTTTCTCGGTCTCGTCGATGCACTCAGCGGCGTGACCATCGACTTCAGCCATTCCGCCTATGACGATCGCTCCGGACTTGTGGTCGAGGTCGCCGGGCCCCACCGGCTCACGGGTAGTGACGCGCTCGCGTATGTACGTTCTCGCCGCTATACCGAGGTCGTCGACGGTGTCGCCGTGACCGACCCGACATCGGATCCTGGCCGAGTGCAACGTCAGCAACGGTTCTTCGCCGCCGTGATGACCCAGCTTGGAACCACCAAGAACCCAATCACGCTGTTTGACACACTCCGGGCTGTCGCTGCCAACGTCGCCGTCGACGACGGAATGGGAGTGGTCGACGCAGCCTCTCTCGGCCTGACGCTGCGCGGAGCTGACCCGGTTACCGCCACGGTTCCCACGGCCCGCCACTTCACGGCGACTGGGGGTGACGTGCTCATCCTGACGGCGCAGAGCGACGCGATTCTGGCCGAGTTTCGGGGCTGACCGCTACGGTCGCTGAGATGGGCGAACCGACACCGACGACGATGGCTGGCTTTACCCCAGCCTGGCTGACCGAGGAACTGCGGCGAGGCGGAGCGATTTCGGGGTCGACCACTGTGACGTCGGTCGACCGGAAGACGCTTGGCGAGGGAGAGGGCTTCATGGGAGAGCTGGCCCGGCTCACCATTGGCTACAGCGGCGAGCCGGGCCCGGCCACGATGATTGCCAAGATCCCGACACAGGTAGCCCACAACCGGGCGCGCGGCCGGTCGCTCGGCGTGTACCAGCGCGAAGTCCGGGTCTATGCCGACCTGTTGCCTCATCTTCCGATTCCGTCGCCGGCGGTCTACGCGGCGATCTACGAGGAAACCGGCGAGGAGCCAGACGTCCTCGCGCAGATGCTCAAGGCCGAGAAGCTGCCGCTGTGGCTCCTGCGCGTCCTCATCCGGCGAGCCGCGTTGAACGCCGATGTGCCTCCGACGGTGCTTCTCCTTGAAGACCTCGGCGCACACGCCCGGGTGGGCGACCAGGTCGTCGGCACCTCGGTCGATGTCGTGGGTCGTGCCCTCGGGAGCCTGGCGCCCTTCCACGCAGCGTCTTGGGGAGCCCACGACATCCCCGACGAGCCCTACTTGCAGAGCCCGGCCGTGATTAGCCGGATCTTCCACGCCGGCTTCCGCAACAGCTACAAGCGCTTTATCGCCGAGATGGGACATCTGCTGTCACCCCACACGGTCGCCCTGCTGCGCTCAGTCAAGAAAACCGGTATCCAACGTCGCCGCCAGCTGTACAGCGATCCCCCGCAATGTCTGCTCCACGTCGACTTCCGACTCGACAACCTCTTCTTTGACACCAACGACGACATAGCCTGCGTGATCGACTGGCAGACGTCCACGCCAGGGCCTGCTGCCTACGACCTCTGCTATTTCATCACCGGGTCGCTCCCCGCCAACACCCCAGAGACCGCGATCGACGGACTAATAGCGCAGTATCACGAGCATCTCATGGCCGCTGGGGTGACCGACTATCCCCTCGAACAACTCCAGGCCGACTACAACGCCTGCCTGATGCTGAGCTTGGAGGGACTGCCGCTCGGCTTTGACGAACTCGAGTTCGGCGATGAGCGAGGTCGCGACCTGATCGAGGGCTGGATCCAGCGTCTCGACGCCAGGGCACAGCGGGTTCCGGCGTAGTCTCGGCGACATGTCCGACGCTTCGATCTCACCGATCTTCGACCCCGACCGCTGGACCGCCGTCTCCGCAATTGGCGACCTGCAAGATCTGACGTATCACCGTGCGACCGATCAGGGCACCGTCCGAATTGCCTTCAGCCGACCAGAAGTCCGCAATGCCTTCCGACCGGGCACGGTCGACGAACTCTACCGGTGCCTCGATCACGCCCGAATGACGTCTGACGTCGGTTGCGTGCTCCTCACCGGGAATGGTCCGTCGCCCAAGGATGGCGGTTGGGCCTTCTGTTCTGGCGGCGATCAGCGGATCCGCGGTCGTTCGGGTTACCAGTACGCCGACGGTGACACTGCGGACACCGTCGATCCTGCTCGTTCTGGTCGCCTTCATATCCTTGAGGTGCAACGCCTCATCCGCACCATGCCCAAAATTGTGATCGCCGTTGTGCCCGGGTGGGCTGTCGGCGGTGGGCACAGCCTGCACGTGACCTGCGACCTCACGCTTGCCAGCGAAGAGCACGCCATCTTCAAGCAGACGGACACCGACGTCGCAAGCTTTGACGGTGGCTACGGCTCGGCTTACCTCGCCCGCCAGATCGGCCAAAAACGGGCCCGAGAGATCTTCTTTCTCGGCCGGAACTACTCCGCCCAGGAGGCCCACGAGATGGGCATGGTCAATGCCGTGATCCCACACGCCGACCTGGAAACGGTCGCGCTCGAGTGGGGCTCAGAGATCAATGCAAAAAGTCCTACCGGGCAGCGGATGGCAAAGTTCGCGATGAACCTCATCGACGACGGCCTGATGGGGCAACAGGTTTTCGCCGGTGAAGCGACCCGCCTCGCCTACATGACCGATGAGGCAGTCGAAGGCCGTGACGCGTTCCTCGAGAAGCGCGACCCGCAATGGTCGACCTTCCCCTGGTACTTCTGACCGGTGTGTAGTGGCCCGTCTCGACGACCCTGATCTCGTACTACGGTTCTGGAAGCCGTACGACTGTCTGACTGCGTTCACCGATCGCGATGGCCGCGAGACCCTTGGCAATCACATCAACATCCCGAATGTGTACGCGGGCGGCCGACTCGACCGCGATAGCGAAGGACTTCTTTTGCTCGCCCGCTCGAAGGCACTGCGAGGCAGTCTGACCAACGCAGGGCTCGGCCATCCACGCACCTACCTCGTGCAGGTCGAAGGGATCCCGTCAGGCGACGCGCTGCACCATCTGGCAACGGGCGTAGACCTCAAGGACGGCCGCACCCGTCCAGCGAAGGCCGAGTTCGTGGAGACCGCACCTGTCCTCCCGAAGCGTCCTGTCCCTATACGCGTGCGCAAGACAGTGCCCGATTCGTGGATCCGGCTCACCCTGACCGAAGGCAAGAACCGCCAGGTCCGCCGAATGACCGCTGCGGTCGGCCACCCCACACTGCGCCTGGTGCGCTGGTCGATCGGGCCAATCAGCCTGGAGGGGCTGACGCCTGGGCAGTGGGAGCCTCTCGCCCCTCAGGAGCGCGATCAGCTTCGAACGGGGCTCAAGTCGGCACAAGACGCCAGTCGATCGGCGCGCGCCCGACGGCCTCGAGAGCGGCGTTCGCGGCGCTGAAGGGCCGGCTGCCGAAGAATCCTCGGTGCGCCGAGAGCGGCGACGGGTGGGGTGACTCGACGATCACGTGGCGGCTCGGATCAACCAGGGCCTTCTTCTTGCGCGCGTGTGCACCCCATAGGACGAACACGACTCGTTCGTTGCGCTCGCTCACCGCACGAATGACCTCGTCGGTGAACATCTCCCAGCCCTTGCCCTGATGGCTCGCCGCCTGGTGCGCCCGCACGGTCAGCGTCGTGTTGAGCAGCAGCACACCCTGCCGGGCCCAGGAGCGGAGATCGCCGGTGGCTGCCGGTGGGATCCCGAGATCGGACTGGAGCTCCGTGAAGATGTTGACCAGCGACGGCGGTATACGCACGCCCGGGTTGACGCTGAAACACAACCCGTGGGCTTGTCCGGGGCCGTGGTACGGGTCCTGGCCCAGGATGACTACCTTCACGTCGGCGAAAGCGGTCAGGTGAAGCGCCGCAAAGACCTCGCTCCTCGGTGGGTAGACTTGACCGGCTGTGCGCTCCTCGGCCACGAAGTTCATGAGCTCCGGCCAATAGGCCTTGTCGAACTCGCGATGGAGGATCGGATTCCAGTCGGTAGTCGGCGCCATTGCCGCCGACGCTAGTCGCGTGCGTCAGATGGGGCGATCGCCGATGATGCTGGCGCGTTCCATGATCCGGACATCTGGGTAGTAGTCGCTCATTGCGAAGTGCTGAACGATGCGGTTGTCCCACAACGTCAGCTGATCGGGCTCCCAGCTCAGCCGGTACTGGTATTCCATGATCGAGGCTCGAGAGATCAGATACGTCAGCAACTCGTTGCTCTTCTGGCTCTCCATGTCGACGATGTGTGACGTGAAGTAGGCGTTGACAAAGAGGAGTTTGCGGCCGGTCTCCGGGTGCGTGCGCACAACGGGGTGGTGCACGACTGGGTACTCCTCGCGCATGGCCGCCTTCCTATCGCTGTCAACAAAGCTCCCGAACGCAAGGGTGTAGTCATGGGCAGCTTGCAGACCGTCGAGCCGTTCCTTCATTTCGTCTTCGAGCCCGTCGTAGGCCGCCGCCATGTCGGAGAACGCAGTGTCCCCACCCGTGTGGGGCACCTGGATCGCCCGAAGGATGGCGCCCATCGAGGGTTTCGCTCGCCACGTGACGTCATGGTGCCAGCCGTTCTCAAAGCCGGCAGTGTCAGCACCCTTCTCGAAGCGGACCAGCTCCGGGTGGTCGTCACTGCCCATCAGAAAGGGGTGGACCTCAAGTTGGCCGAAGCGTCGCGCAAACTCGACATGATCAACGCTACTGATCGGCTGGTTACGGAAGAAGACAACCTTGTAGTCAAGCCAGGCCCGACGGATTTCGTCGATGACCTCGTCAGGGAGATCGCCAGCGAGGCGGATGCCACTAATTTCGGCTCCGAGCGTCGTTCCCCTCGGCGTGACAGTGATGTGATCGAACTGGGGGTTGGCCAGTCGGGTCCGCTCTTGAGCGAGGTGGACGACTGGTCCGAGTTCGACGCCAAACTGCTTGATCCGGACTCTCCGAGGCACGATCCGGGAAGTGGGGTCTTTGGCGGGAGCATTGGTCATGACGGAATCTCCATTGGGGCCGCGGCGGCAAGGCCGACAGCGAGGGAGCGGGCAGTGGACCGGAACAGCCGATTGGCGTCAACTGGACCGAAGTGGGTGGCGTGGTCGTGTATGTGCGGGTGGTCGTCGACAGCAGCGAGGGCGTCCGTGAGGTCGCTCCGGCTACCAGGCAGGCTGTCGAACGTGCCGTCGACCAGAGCGGCGCCGACTGCGGACCAGAACAGTTGTCGGAAGGACTCGACAGCGTGAGCGCCTTCGTAGCCAACCTCAGCCATGAGGCCGAGGCCGCGATCAACGGCACCTAGGACCCCAGCACTCAGGCGGGCTGGGTCACTGTGCACACGCAACATCGCCCGGTCGGCCACCAGGTGGTCCTTGATGGCGGCTGCGAGGTCGACGACCTGGTCGATCCACGAACCCGACGGGGGTGGAAGCCGGAGGCCGGTCAGCGACGCCTGCGCCACAGCTTGGAGGAGGACATCCTTGCTCTCGAAGCGCAGATAGATCGTCATCGGGTTCACGTCAAGCACGGCGGCAAGCTTTCGCATGCTGAACGCGTCAAGCCCCCCCGCAGTGATCAGCCTGCGAGCGGCCGAAACAACCTGCTCTGGGCTGAGGGAGCCATTCACCGCCATCCTCCGTAACTATACAGCGTATAGCTACGGAGGATGGTTCTAAGCCGCTGCTCGCTCGGCAGTCCACTTTGTGACCGCCTTCCTGAGCAAGCGTGGGCGGTCCCCCGGCCTGGGCTCGCCAGGTGCGACAATCGCCGGCGTGAGCGACTACGTCGAGGTCGATACTGAGGCCAACTGGCTCAGCAAGAACGATCTCGAGACCGTCCGTGGTCGTGTGCCGATGGTGTACGTCGACGCGGTGCCTGTCCGGGTCGATTCGATCGGCGAGGTTACTCATATCGGTCTTCTTTTACGGCCGATGGCCGACGGGACGATTAGCCGAGCCCTCGTCACCGGACGTGTCCTGTTCGGCGAGCGGATCCGCCACGCCCTCCTTCGGCACCTCGAGAAGGATCTCGGTCCGATGGCGCTGCCACGGTTGCCGGCTAACCCCACGCCGTTCACGGTGGCGGAGTACTTCCCCGACCAGTCCGTGTCGGGCTATCACGACCCTCGCCAGCACGCAGTGAGCCTTGCCTACGTGGTGCCGATAGACGGCGAACCGTCTCCATCTCCCGACGCACTTGATCTCGCGTGGGTGACCCCCGACGAGGCGATGAGCCCCGAGGTCGTGGCGGAGATGACCGGCGGTCACGACCGCCTTCTGCGCTTGGCGCTCGGCCACACCGGCCAGCTGCCCTAAGCGCTCACCCGACTGCGGATATGGGTCGCAGATGCGGCAGGCTAGAAGCCATGGAGACTCGCGATCTGCTCATCATCGGTGGCGGACCTGCCGGAGCTGCGACGGCCATCCGAGCCGCCCAAGGGGGCGCTTCCGTTCGTGTGTTCGAGAAGGCCGAGAAGGGGCGCGACAAGGTATGCGGCGACGGCCTCACGCCTCGCGCGGTGACAGCCCTCGCCGATCTCGACGTCGATCTCGCCGACGCGCACCAGATCGCAGGTCTCCGCATGATCGCCGGCAAGACCCAACGTGAGCTGCCCTGGCCCGACAACGGTCGGTTTGCTCCCCACGGCGCGGTCTGGCCTCGACGCCGCCTCGACGAACGCCTCATCAGTCTCGCAGGCGAGGCAGGCGCCGAACTCGAGTTCAACGCGGACGCTCTTCCGATCATCGAAGATGGCCGGGTCGTCGGCGTTGAGGCCAATGGCCGCAAATGGCGTTCCGACCTCGTCGTCATCGCCACGGGCGCACCGGGTGCCGTCGCCCGCATGCTCGGCGCCGAGCGCGACCCCGACGAGCCTTTCGGACTCGCAATCCGTACCTACGCAGAGTCGCCGCGCCATGCCGACCCTCACCTCGAAGCCTGCCTGACGCTCAAAGACGAGCACGGCACCGCCGTCCCGGGCTACGGCTGGATGTTCCCCGCCGGTGACGGGACGGTCAATATCGGTGTCGGCGCGCTCTCCACGATGAAGGGTTTCAAGAAGCTCAATCTCAACAAGCTTCAGGCCAGCTACCGCTCGCTGGTCGATGAGGCGTGGGGGTTGGGGCCTAACCTCGAGCGTCCGCGGGCCTGGCGGTTGCCGATGAGTACCCAGAGGCGGCACGGGCCTGGGTGGGTTGCCATCGGGGACGCTGCTGGCCTTGTCAACCCAATGAACGGCGAGGGCATCGACTACGGGCTGGAGTCCGGGATGCTGGCCGCCGAGCTGTTCCTGGCCGACCCGGCGACGGCACCCACCGAGTACGACCGACTCGTCGGTCAACGCTTCGACTCCTTCCTCAGCACTGGACGGCGGTTCAGTTTCCTGATCGGACATCCCTGGCTCTTGCGCAGCGGACTTCGACTCGCGGTTGGCACCCACGCAATCGCGGATATCACGTTGCAAGTCATGGGTAACCTGGTCGACGATCAGACCCCGGGTGCTGCAGGCCGCGTCTTGCGTATCGCCGACAAGACGCTCGCTGTGGCAGATCCACTTTTGCGCCGAACCCGCGCCGCAGCCTAGACCGCCACGCATGGCCAACACGACTCGGCGATCGCCCGGTGGGCGGTCGATCTCATGCCGTTCTGCGGCCACCTTGCCGTGCGCGACGTCAGCGGCTCGACTGCGGGGGTGACGGCCTATGCCGACTGGCGCCAGGAGTTCTGCACCGGGGGCACCGCCCTGCATGGCGGGTACTTCATGGCGCTGGCAGACGGTATCGGTGCCGCAGCTGCCGCCTATCACCTACCCATGGGTGTGGGAACTTCGACTATCAAATCCAAAACCAATTTCTTGCGAAGCGCGTCGGAGGGCGAATTGACGATCGTCGCGACGCCGATCCATACCGGACGCCGCACCATCGTCGTGCAGACCGACATCTACCGAGCCGGCGGCAAGTTTGCGAGCCGCACCACCCAAACCCAGGCTGTGCTTTCACCCACCGCCGAGGCGTGACGCCAGGTCAGCGTCGAGCTCGTCAAGCGACCGCACGATCGCCTCGGATGACTCGCCGATCATCAGGTTCACGATCTCGTCGTCGAAACGCCTGCGCCAGTCAGTGAAAAGGCCGACCACCGGGATGCCCTTTGCGACCGCATAACCAACCTCCCAGGCAGTGCCGTCGTCGGTCGCAATCCCATTGAGGTTCGCGACAACGAGATCGGCACTATCGATCGCCCCGACATTGTTGCGGTAGATCTCTGCCATGTTGTCGACGGTCTTGTCCGGATTGTCCCGGTGGGGCAGAAACGTTGAGGCCCCGGCGGCAGCAATACGGGCCTCGAGCACCTCCATGAACCAACGCTCACCCTCGTTGAAGAGCGGACCGGCGACATAGACATGAACAGGCATGGCCCATCTTGGCCGAGATCGGCCGCGGCCAGCATGTCCGACCAGCGATGCCTGACGGTGCGTCAGGAACTACTCTGATGGACATGAGCGACGTCACACCCGCCGAGGAAGACCTTCCCCTGATCATCTCTGTCGATGATCATGTGATGGAGCCCAAAGATCTCTGGCAGCAACAGCTTCCTGCGTCCCAACGCGACCGTGGGCCGCGGGTTGTGCAGGAGAAGGTCCGCCTGAAGTTTGAGGGGGGTCATTACGGGTTCGATCGCAACCACCCCGATGGCCACATGTGCGATCTCTGGCTCTACGACGACCTGGTGATGCCCACCGGCTTCCTGCACGGCCCTGCTGGCGCCCCCCGCGAAGAGCAGCGCAACGTCGCTGCGACCTATGAGGACCTCCGTCCAGGCACATGGAACCAGACCGATCGTCTTGCCGACATGGATCTCAACCACGTCTCGGCTGCGATCAACTACCCAAATATCTTCCCGCGTTTCTGCGGGCAGGGGTTCCTTGAGCGCGAAGACAAAGCGTTCGCGCTGGAGTGCCTCCGTATCTATAACGATTGGATCATTGACGACTGGTGTGCTGGCGCCGGTGAGGGCCGACTTATCCCGCTGACACTCGTGCCGCTCTGGGATCCCGCACTTGCGGCCGCCGAGGTCCGTCGCTGTGCCGCGAAGGGTTCGTTTGCGATTGCGTTCTCGGAGAACCCGTCGAAACTAGGTTGCGCCACGATGTACTCCGGCGAGTGGGACGTGCTCTGGCAGGCGTGTGAGGAGACCGATAGCACGGTGTCGATGCACATTGGGTCGTCGTCGTCGATGCCCACCACTTCCAACGACGCGCCCCTTGCGACCTCCATGTCGCTCTACGCCCAAAATGCCGAAGGGTCGATGGTCGATTGGGTGTTCTCTGGAACGCTGCAGCGGTTCCCGGCGATTAAGATCGCCTATGCCGAGAGTCAGGTCGGCTGGATGCCGTTCCAGATAGAGCGGATGGACTCGGTATTCCGGGAAGGCCGAGGCGGCGTCGGCGGATCCGGTCCTCTACCCAGCGAAATCGTGCGGGGCCGCGTGTTCGGGTGCATCTTTGACGATCTGGTCGGCCTGAAGCAGCGTGACGATGTAGGTCTCGATCAGATCCTGTTCGAAACCGACTACCCACACTCCGACGGTACGTTTCCGCACAGCCGGAAGGTGGCGCACTCGATGTTCGCAGCGGTCGGCATGAACGAGGATGAGTGCTACAAGGTGATGCGGGGCAATGCCATCCGCGCGTACGGCTTGGATCGGTTCGGCATCACGTCGTGATGCGTGACGCTTAGGACTCGCTAGACATCGACGCTGGTGGCCGTCACCAGTGTCGTAGGTCGACCGCTAGTTCGTCGATGACGTCGTCACCGTCAACGAGCCACATACGCTCATGCTTCGCGACTGTCGGGTCGAGGTGGGCTGGATAGAGCCGGGTTCGATCGCCTATCGACCACCGCGACGGGTCGTCGCAGCGCATTGTGGTGTGCTCGTCGCTGCAGAACTTGACGTCGCCCTCGGGCCACGTCGGGTTGCCATGGTCCATCCCGAAGGACTTCAGCCCGGCGTTCACCACGATCCACCCGTCAGGATTGATCGACAGAACAGTGCACTCGACGGCGAGAGCGAGACGGAAGGGTAGATCCAGGGTGTCGTACTGGGTATCTCCGAGGACGAATGTCCCGGCCTGAATCTCGTTGGCCCAGGTGTTCGTGTCGTAGGTCCCCGTGCCGCCAGCCGAGACGATGTCACCCCCGACGGCCTCGCTCGCTTGGAGCAGCAACTCCATCGCCCGTTCAACCTTGCGAGTGCGGCTTTCGCGGTCGTGGACCATCATCAAGTGACCCTCGTAGCCCATCACGCCGCGAACGTCGAGGCCCGCAGCACGAGCGCGATCAGCGAGGCGTCCCGCGTCACCAGGAGCACAGCCGCAGCGGGGCAGGCCGACGTTGACATCGATGAGGACGCGACGCAGGCCCGCCGACGCAGCTCGGTCGATGGTCTGGTCACTGTCGACTGCGAGCGTCACGCCAGCCTCGATGGCCGCGGCTCGCGCCAGCTGGTCGAGATCGACGACCTCGTTTGCGATCAGTAGATCATCACCGAGGTCGGCGGCTGCCATCCCTTCGGCCTCGCGCACCGTTGCGCAAGTGAACGTTCGATGACCGGCGTCGGCGAGCCGTCGGGCAAGCGCGGTCGACTTGAAGGCCTTGACGTGAGGCCGAAGGCGAGGGCCCACCAGGGTCTTGCCAATCGCAGCGATGTTGTGCTCGAGGGCGGGCCGATCGACGACAAGCGAGGGTGAGGGCAGCTGCACCCCGTCAACGTAGACGGCGGTGTCGGACCGGCGTCAACCGTAGACCTTCGTGAGTGCTTCGGCCGGGTCGACGTCGTCGAGGCCCTGGGCCTCCGCGACATGACGCTCGGTAAGCAGTCCCCCGCAGATATTGAGGCCGCCCAGGAAGCACGGATCAGCCAAAAGCGCATCGCGTGCACCGTGCCGGGCGAGCGCCAGCGTGAACGGCAGGGTGGCGTTGTTGAGGGCGTACGTCGACGTTCGAGGCACTGCGCCGGGCATGTTCGCGACGCAGTAGTGAACCACGTCGTCGACGACGTAGGTGGGTTCGTCGTGGGTGGTGGGTCGGCTCGTCTCGAAGCAACCACCCTGGTCGATCGCAACATCAACCAGGACACTGCCAGCCTTCATCTGCGTAACCATCTCGGCGGTCACAAGTTTCGGGGCGGTCGCTCCCTTGACCAGAACCGCTCCGATCACGAGATCTGCATTCAGCACGAGTTCCTCGAGGGCCTGCGTGGTGCTGTAGACGGTCTCGAGCTCGGCCCCGAAGCGACGCGACAGGCCACCCAGAGTATCGAGGTTACGGTCGAGCACGGCAACTTGGCTCCCGAGGCCGATCGCCATCTCGATCGCGTTCTCACCAACAACGCCGCCGCCGATGACAACGGTCTTGGCCGACGGAACGCCCGGCACACCGCCAAGGAGGAGACCACCGCCACTGTTCGGTGCCTCGAGGCAATGCGCCCCGGCCTGGATCGACATCCGACCGGCGACCTGGGACATGGGTGCGAGGAGCGGTAGCCCGCCGTTCTGGTCGGTGACCGTCTCGTACGCGATGCACGTGGCGCCGCTCTCGAGCAGGTCGGCGGTCTGGGCAACGTCGGGAGCGAGGTGCAGGTAGGTGAAGAGGATCTGGCCTTGGTGCAGCAAGGCGCGTTCATGGGCTTGAGGCTCCTTCACCTTGACGACCATCTCGGCCTCCGCCCACACGGCGTCGGCCGCGTCGGCGATCTGGGCGCCAGCGGCGACGTAGTCCGCATCGGGTGCGCCAATGCCAACGCCCGCGCTGGTCTGCACCGTGACCTGGTGGCCTTGCGAGACGAGTTCGCGTACGCCGGTGGGTGTCAACCCAACCCGTCGCTCGGCGACCTTGACTTCTTTCGGAATGCCCACATGCATACAGTCAATCTATGAGATCAGGAGCGACCGTTCTTTGCCTTCGCATGCGCATGTAGAGTCTTGGACGCACCCTTCGTGCGTCTAGAGCGCTATTGAAGAAGAGGTCACGCGTGCACAATCTTGATCAAACCGACCGGCTGATCCTTGACCTCCTCCAAGCAGACGGTCGCATGACCCATGCCGCCATGGCGGAGCGGGTCCACCTCTCCCCTTCTGCGTGCCTGCGGCGGGTGAAGCGACTCGAAGAGGCTGGGGTAATCGATGGCTACCGCGCTGCGCTTAACCTCGATCGGCTCGGTCTCGGCACGTCCGTTTTCGTCGAAATCTCACTCACCAGCCAGAAAGAAGATCATCTCGACGAGTTCGAAGATGCGGTCATGCAGGTCCCCGAGGTGCTGAGTTGTCACCTGATGGCCGGTGACGCCGACTATCTGATCCAACTCGTAGTCGCCGACGTCGCCGACTACGAACGAGTGCACCGCACGCACATGGCCCGCCTACCTCATGTCGCCAAATTGAAATCAAGCTTTGCGCTGCGGGGAGTCGTCGCCCGACAGGGCCTTCGGCTTGGGTCAGAGTCGGCGCGGTAAATATGTCGCGTAGACGGCCGTGACAAGCGCGAGCACCGCTACTGCACCGAAGTAGAGCCGAAAGTCACCGATCCAGAGCGCGAGCACGCCGAGGCCCGGTGCGGCGATGAGCGATGTCTCGCGCCACGACGAAAAAACTGTTGTCATCGCCGTGCGCTCACGAGGCTTGACGGAGCGCATGAACGGGATATTTCCGACGACGTCGAGCCACGACGCCCCCCACGCACCTAAGAGCCAGAAGACCAGCCCGATGGGCCGAGCATCCCCAAGCGCAGCGATCGTCACCATGGACGCAGCGATGACCCCGAAACCGGCGATAATCACCCATCGCGTCGACGTTCGGTCGACGACCTTCAACACCAAGGGGCTGAGCAGAAGCAGCGCGGCGACGATCGAAATGATCCCACCTGTCATTTTCTCGGACAGACCGGCTTCGAGGATGTAGAGCGGGCAGTAGACGAACAACGATGCCCAGAAGATCCCTCGAGTCAGCGTGATCAAGTAGGCGATACGCAACGAGCGCTGCCGGAAATAGCGGGGAATGTTTGCGAGCGGTGCCGGCGCGATCGACTTCGGCGTTGCGAGCGCGGGGTTTGGCCCAAGGCGCAGCACCCAGAAGTAGGCCAGCGCGCAAGCGGTCGCGGCAGCCGAAACCGTGAACGACAGCCATGGAGCGACCTCGGTATACAGCGCAATGGAGAGCAGCGGACCGACCATCCATGCGACACCGTTGTAGACCATGCGACGGCTCTCGTTCCGGCCGAGTTCGAGCCTGCCGATGTAGTCCATTATGAACAGCGAGATGAGGACGGCGAAGACCGCCGACTCGGTGTTCACCAGCGCGATCGCAACGGCAACAAGCGGACCGTCGGCGATGACAACCACCGCGTTCGCAGCCACAGCACCGGCAAGCGCCACGGTGACCACCCACCGCCGTGGCATCCACGACTCGAAACGGCCAACGTTCAGTGTCGCCACGAGGGCAGCGCACGAGCCTGCGAAATAAGCACCCGATACCGCCGCTTTGGATCCCAGCGCATCGACGACTGCGAGGGGCAGCACAGTGACGAGCATCGATCGCCCCAGCCCCTCAAGTCCGCCCAAGCGGGCGAGGTCTCGGCCGACATCGTCGCGAACCAGCTGGTGGATCGCGTGCGGCCGGTTCGGAAGCATGGGTTAACCGGTCATCGATTTTGCAAGCCCGTCGACAACCGCCGCCATAGGCAGTGCCGTCAATGCGCTTGGTGGGCACAAGATTTTCAGATCCCGGCCACCCCCACCAACAATCACCTGCGCGCGTTCCATTACCCGCTGGTCGATCCACACCGGTAGGTCGTCAGGCAGACCGAACGGCGTGACGCCACCTATCTGCATCCCACCCGACCGTTCGATCGTCTCCTCCGCTCCAGCAAAGGAAGCCTTTCGGGTACCCAAGCGCCTGCGGACAACACCGTTCACATCAAGGCGGGTCGAGGCGAGGACCAGGCAGCAGGCCATCGGCCGGGCCTCTGACTTGCCGACGACGAGGATCGCATTCGCGCTGTCATCTGGCGCGTAGCCATATGCCCTGCAGAATGCCGCCGTGTCTGCGTGCCCGGGATCGCACTCGACTAACTCGTACTCGACACCCGTCCGGTCGATACTCTCGATTACCACGTCCATCGCGGCAGTCTGGCACCGGACCCGCAGTGGACGAAATCGTTTGCCCGCGGGCTCAGCCCACGGCGATAAGTGCTGCGCCGGCGAGGGCAGCGATGAACCCCAGTTGCTGGCCTCGGGTCAGGCGCTCCTTCAACACGATCCGTGCAAGCACAACCGTAGAGACGGGATACAGCGATGACAGCACTGCCGCGATCGTGAGCGAACCGGCGTCGGCGGCATACAGGAACAGCGCATTGGAGCCAGCGTCGAATCCCCCGAGCGCGATGAGGAGTCGCCGCGAGATTGGGTCGGTCGGCACGATCCGCTCGCGCCGAGCCAGAAAAAACAGGAGCAGCGCGCCACCCGTGAGAAGGCGACCACCGACGATCGACCATGGGGCCGATGCCGGGTCGGTCTGGTCGAGGATCACGAACATGAATCCAAACCCGGCGCCCGCCAGCAATGCCTCGAGGACGACCATCGCCGTGACGGGTTGCTTCTCCGTTGGTGCCCAACTGACCAGGGCGATTGCCGACAGTGCGAGTACGACCCCCAACCAGGCTCGACCAGACAACACATCGCCACTGAGAAGGACACCCCAGGCGGCCGGAACCGCCGCCGAGGTAATGGCGGTGAGTGGCGCGACCACGCCCATCGGTCCGAGTGCAAGGCCCCGGTAGAGCAGCCCAAGCCCGACGAGTCCAGAGGACCCGGCGAGTGCGCCCCACGCCAGATCAACCGCTATGAACTCGTTGGCAAGCAACAACGCGGCCACCGTGATCCCGGCAAGGCCAACAAGGTGCGACGCTGCCAGCACCTGCAGAATACGCACCCGGCGCCCGGCTAAACCGCCGAGGAAGTCACCGGTGCCAAACAGCGCTGCGGTCAGCAAGCTTAGGAAGACAGCCACGCGATGAGGCTAGAGGGAGCCAACCCGCATGGCGTCGACTGGCCCCCACCACGCTCGGCAGACCACAATGCCCCCTACAACGTCCTAGATCGGAGCGAGACGTGCAGGGACTCATCTGCGAAGGCACCACAGAAGACAGTGTCCGACTGTCCGACAACATCGAACTCGTCGGCGACCTCTCGCCGCGTCAGGTCCGCGTCGAGATCCACGCCGCAGGCGTATGCGGCAGTGACATGAGCTGCATTCACGGCAAGTACTACATGCCGACCCCACTGATACCGGGCCACGAGGCGGCCGGCAAGGTGGTGGAGATCGGCTCGGCCGTCACCTACACGCAGGTCGGCGATCACGTCATCCTCTCGACCTTCGGCAATTGTGGGCATTGTGCCGACTGCGAGGCGGGCGAACCCGGCAACTGCGCGATCGGTATGGGAGGGCTGGCTCAGCCCTACGCGGAAGGTGATCAACCGCTCTACAACTTCGCCAACCTCGGTGCGTTCGTGCAGGAGACGATCGTCGCGGAAAACCAGTGCATTCCAATCCCGAAGGAAATGCCCCTGACCTCGGCAGCGCTTATCGGCTGTGGCGTCATGACCGGCGCCGGCGCGGTATTCAACCGAGCTCGCGTCCAGCTCGGTGACAGCGTCGTCGTGATCGGCGCCGGCGGAGTTGGCCTCAACGTCATTCAAGCCGCAAAGCTCGTCGGTGCGAGCCAGATCATCGCAATTGACCGCGTTCCGGCGAAAGAAACGCTTGCCACCGCGTTTGGGGCGACCGACTTCTTGGTCGCCGATGATGACGAATTCGACGCAATCGGTTCGGTGAAGGCGCTGAGTGGCGGGGGTGTCCACCATGCCTTTGAGGTCGTGGGCCACACCGGTCTTCTTGTGGATGCAATCCAGATGACGCGAGCTGGGGGCAACATTTGTGCCGTCGGCGTGCCCGACCTGACGGCGAGCGTCACGTACAACTTCCAGTCGCTGCATCAGAACAAGAATCTGATGGGGATCCGAGCCGGTGGCGCTCGCCCCCGCAAAGATTTCCGCACGCTGGCCGATCTCTACATGAAGGGGGTGCTGAAGCTCGACGAGATGATCAGCAATACGGCCGGGCTCGACGGCCTCATCCCCGCGTTCGACGCCATGCGTGAAGGCACCGAGGCGCGCACGGTCCTTCTCCCCCACGGCTAAGGCGCACGCACCTCCGAGAACTGGTCAACGTCGCGAAGCGCCGGGAAGAACCGCCACCAAACGGCGACGACCGCTAGCGTTCCCACGGAGCCGAACAGCATCGCACCGACCAGGCCGAACGCAGCTGCCGTGAGACCCGACTCGACCGCCCCGAGTTCGTTCGATGCGCCGATGAAGACGTTCTCGACTGCGAGCACCCGACCGCGCATCTCCTCGGGCGTCGCGAGCGGGACCAGTGTTGATCGTATGTACACCGAGATCTGATCCGAACCAGCGGCAATCGCCAACGCGACGATGGCCACGACATAGCTGGTGGTCAGGGCCACGACGACGTGCATGATGCCAAAGATGGCGATCACACCGAGAAGCACACGGCCGACATGGCGGCGCACGGGCCGAATCGCGAGGCTAAGGGCGACCATCGCCGAGCCGGCCCCAACCGCAGCCCGCAGGCCACCGAGCCCTACTGCTCCGACGCCAAGTCTTTTCTCGGCGATTGCCGGTAGCAGTGCGATGACCCCACCGAACAGGACGGCGAACAGATCGAGGCTGATCGCCCCAAAGACCACAGGCTGACGGCGAATGAACCGTAACCCCTCTCGAGCGTCACGAATGGCCTGCATACCGCCTCGAGTGGCGAGTTTGCGGGTCGGCAACTTCGGCATCGAAGCCACGATGAGTATGGCAAGCCCATAGGCGCCGGCTGCGACCAGATATGGCGTTGCGATGTCGGCCACAAATACCCAAGCGAGAACGAGCGGTCCACTGATGATTCCAGCCTGGAACGCCACCGACCGAAGTGGGATGACGCGCTCGAGAACATCGGGAGGTGCCATGTCGATCGTGATGGCGCGAGCGGCCGGCGTACCGATCGAGCGGGTTACGGCGAAGAGGACCATCAGGCCGAAAATCGGCCCCACCGATGTCGGGTTGGTGTTCACGTACGCAAACATCGCAATCGACACGGCGATGTCACCGGCCAGCCCGATCGCAAACATCAGTCGCCGGTCAAAGCGGTCCGCCAGCGAACCGGTGAAGGGTGCGAGCAAGGCCATCGGCAGGAACTCGGCCAGGCCGATGAGTCCAAGGTCAAGCTCGCGCCCGGTCATGTCGAAGACCTGCTTCCCCACGATCGTCACGGTGCCGACCGTGGCAAACGCGTTCATGAAGTAGGCACCCAGCAGGATCCGAAGTGGGAGTGGGATCGCTGGGCGGTCCGGGGTGTTCGTCACCCGGGACGCATGACGTCCATCACCTGCTCTTTGAAGCGGTGGACGTGTTCAGGCGTCAGCGGGTGACCGAAGTCCATCGTGAAATGCGTGATCTCCAAGTCGTGGAGCCGGCTCAGATGGTCCAGAAGCGCTTCACTCTCGGCATCGCTGGTAGGCAGCGCCCGCTCGATGGTGGTACCGACCTCGATCGTCAGTGGGTCTCGCCCTGCCTCTGTGGCCGAGTCCCGCACGATCCCGAGCCGCATGTTCCAGTCGGCCTCGTCGAGATAGAAACAGTTCCACTGATCGGCCTGGCGACCCACGAGCGGCAAACCGACCTTGGCACCGAAGGCACCAATACAGACACGCGGCGCAGGATCTGGCAGAGGGGGTGCACTTGCGTCGTCAATGCTGAAGTACTGGCCCTGGAATGTTGGGTGGTCCTCGGTCCACATCAGACGACAGACCTGAATCAGCTCCTCGAGTTGAGCAAAGCGGACCGATGGCTTGGGAAAGTCGTAGCCGTACGCGGCGTACTCCTCAGCCCGCCAGCCAGCACCAATACCGAGCACGAAGCGGCCGCCCGAAAGCGTCTGCAGTGTGGCCGCCATCTTTGCCGTGAGCGCCGGCGGTCGGTAGCCGTGGCCGAGCACGTGGTGGCACAGCGTGACGTCGGGAAATCTGGCCCCTAACCAGGTGAGGGTCGTCCACGCTTCAAGGAATGGATCGGTACGGGCATCGAACCCGTAGAAATGGTCGGCGATCCAAAGGCTGTCGAACAAGGGCAGGGCCACCGGCAGGATGTGCTCTTGCTGGTAGAGAACGATCGACTGGTGGTCGCTGCCTGCGTTGCCGATCACCGGCGACAGCCAACCGAACTTTAGGTCATGAGGCATGCCCCGACGCTAGGTGGTACTGGCCTCGCAGCGTGA
Source organism: Acidimicrobiales bacterium (assembly GCA_029247365.1). Taxonomy (GTDB): domain Bacteria; phylum Actinomycetota; class Acidimicrobiia; order Acidimicrobiales; family Aldehydirespiratoraceae; genus UBA11606. Next base: position 38,331 of record JAQWLJ010000065.1, read on the forward strand.
CTCCTGCGACGATCAGGCCATGTTGGTGATCCGTTCCGACGTCCATACCGCCCACCACTGCCTCGAACTCGACGGCGGCGCACTGATCGATAGTTGGGAGTCACCGTCACGAGCTGAACATGTCGACGCCGCAGTCGATGCGACCCCTGGCTTCGACCTTAGCCCTCCCGACTGCTTCGACCGGGCTGCGGTAGAGGCCGTGCACGACCCCGGATACGTCGAATTTCTGTCAACGGCTTGGCTGCGTTGGACCGGCGGGGGGAACACCGCGCCTGCGGCGATGGCGGTTGGCTGGCCCGCTCGCCGATTTCGCGACGTGCGGCCGCGCCACCTCGAGGCCCAACTGGGCTACTACTCGTTCGCCGCCGACTGCTCGATCGCCGCCGGGACCTGGACTGCCGTCGCGGAAAGCGCCGCGATCGCGCACACGGCGGCCGACCGTGTCCTGGCCGGCGAGCGCGCCGTCTTCGCCCGTTGTCGACCGCCCGGCCACCATGCGATGAAAGACCAGTTCGGCGGGTACTGCTATCTCAATAACGCAGCAATTGCAGCGCAGCGGTTGCGCAGCGCAGGGGCGGGGCATGTGACCGTGCTCGACGTCGACTACCACCACGGCAATGGAACCCAGGACATCTTCTATGACCGTGCCGACGTCAGTGTGTGCAATATTCACGCCGACCCGGTGGAGGAGTTTCCGTACTTCCTCGGACACGCTGAGGAAACCGGAAGCGGGCGCGGTGCCGGCCACAACAAGAACCTCCCGCTTCCCCGAGGTGTCGACGCTGTGACCTGGTTCGCCTCACTCGATCAGGCTGGCTCGTGGGTCGATTCCCGCGGGCCCGAAGCCCTCGTGGTGTCGCTTGGGCTCGACACCTTCGTGGACGACCCCATCTCACATTTCCAGCTCCAACGTTCGGACTTCGCAACGCTCGGCCAACACCTCGCCAGCTTCAATCTCCCGACCGTCGTAGTGATGGAGGGTGGATACGCCACCACAGAACTCGGGCACAACATGGTCGAGGTACTGACCGCGTTCGACGAAGCCCGCTAGGACCGCATCGATTCGAGGCCGATCGCCGCCGCGACCGTCGCAAGCGCGGACCGGTCACCGGTTACCGATGCCCGCCCTACCGACTCGGCATCGGTGAGACTGATCCGCTCAGCGACGAGCTCAGCGAATGTCGTGCGGTCGAGTGCCACCACCGCACCCGCATCGGCGCCATCGGTTGGGACGGCGACTGAACGCCGCAGATGAAGACCCGTGATGCCGTGGTCGGCGACATAGAATGCGAGGTGTGCGTCTTGGCCTGCGGCGACGTCAGGATCGACGCGAACCCGCAGAGCCGCAATGAGGTCAGCCGGGCTGAGTGCCAGCGCAGCACGGACCCCAAAAGTGTGCTGCCGGTGCCGGCTGAGGTCGATGGACCCCTCGAGCTCGCGAGCACGCGTGAGCGTCCAGTTGCGCACATTGGCCGACGTCGTCCGCTGCCCGATTGTCCGCAGCGCAGTGGCAAGGCGGGACCGGTCGGCTGCGGGCGGGTCGTCGAGCCGCACCAGCCACGTGGCGAGCTCGATCGCCCACCGGAGGTCGTCTTCTCCGATCGCTCGATCACAGGCAGAGCGCACGTTCTCAGCTCCGCCGAACCCGGCGACAAGTCGCTGTGCGCGCTCAGCGGGGGGTAACGGGAACAGGTTCGCCGGATCACCGTCGAACCAACCGCGTAGACCAGCCTGAATCTGACGCACGTGATGTTCGGCGAGTCCGTAGTGCATCTGGGTGAAATACGACGCCTCGTACTGGTCGGGCAGGCGGATGCGGGCGGCGATCTCGGCGCTGCTCAGTCCCTGATTAATGCCGCGGACAGCCTGGTCCCAGAGAAACTGAATGCTGTCGCGGTAGCGAACTGTTTCGTGATGAATGCGGTCCCGGCCCGAGATCGGCGGGCCGTGCGCACACACGAGATGTTCGGGTTCAAGTCTGACAATGTGGTCGACCCCGTCGAGAAGGACTCTGGGGTCTCGGTACTCTTCCCCTCGTATCGGGAACACATTGAACAGCGCAGGCCACACGATGTTATTGACGCAGACCTGCTTCGACGGAAACCAAACCGTGACATTGTCATCGGCGTCGGACGGCGCCGGCTGGAACTCGACCGCGAGGCCGGCGATGGTGGCCCTCATTGGTTCGCTGATCAGGTGATCGGGCGGGAGAAAGCCCGGCGTGAACGGCGCGTGATCCGAGAACCGGTAGGCGAGGCCGAGGCCGACATTGAGCAAGCCGTCCGATCCGTCGGCCGGAAGCTCGATACCGAACTGCTCAATCAGACCTCGGCGGGCCGTTGGACCAACCTCCGTGCCCATCCGGGCCAAGTTGCCCTCGATGCCCTGGTGCCCCCACACCGGGAGTGGCCCCGGGGAGTCCTCAAGGATGGCAGCCGTGCCATTTGCGTAGTGGAAGTGGGTGTAGATCACGGCCACGATCGGACGGTCGGTGACGTTGCGGAGTTCGACGATCGCGGCTGCCATCTCCTCGCGGCACTCACCCGTATCAATGGCAATAATGCCGTCGGGGCCCTCGACGAACGCCTGGTTCGACAGCCCGTTCCCCACAAGGCACCAAACACCATCGGCCACCGTCCAGAATCGGCGTTCCAAGCGCGCCGTGTGGTCGATCAAGGACTGATGCGCCACCTCACCCTTGGGCCCGATGCCGGACGAGTTGGTATCGAGTTCGAAGCTCTGAGGATTGGTCACGCCTCACCGCCCACGTCGGCGAGGGCGGCGAGGAACTTGTCGTTCTCAGCCGGCGTGCCGATCGTGACCCGGATCCCCTCCCCTGCGAATGGTCTGGTGACCACGCCCCGACGCTCCAGGCCGAGGCACACCTCGAGGGTGCGTTCACCGAGGTCGAGGTACACGAAGTTCGCCTGCGCGTCTGGGAGGACCCAGCCCGCTTCCGTGAGCACGGAGACGACACGATGCCGCTCGACGAGCAGAAGGTCGATCGCTGGCTGATAGTCAGCGACATTTCGTACTGCGGCGGTGGCGCCGGCTTGGGCGATGGCATTGACTGCGAACGGCACCAGGGTCTTGTCGACCTCGGTCACCACGTCAGGATGGGCGACGAGGTACCCCGTCCGAACACCGGCAAGCCCGTAGGCCTTTGACAGCGTCCGGGTGACGACGACGTTGGGGAACTCGGGGACGAGGTCGCGGACGGGATCACCGAAGACCGGGTCGAGAAACTCCCGGTAGGCCTCGTCGACAATGACCATCACGTCGGACGGCAAACGGGAGACGAGTTCGCGGATCTCCGCCGTTGTGACTGCAGTTCCGGTCGGATTGTTCGGCGTGGCGAGCAGCACCAGCTTTGTGCCGTCAGTAACGGCGCCGGCCACCGCATCGAGATCGGAGCGGAGGCCGACAAGAGGGGTTTCGACGAAGGTCGAGCCCATGAGCTGGGCAAAGATCGGATAAGCCTCGAACGAGCGCCACGGACTAATAACTTCATCGCCGGCATCGATGTAGGTCAGGAACAACTGCTGGAGGAGCCCGACGGAACCGCACCCCACACCGACCTGGCGTTCGTCAATCCCGATCCACTCACCGATCGCCTGGCGCAGTTCGGTCGCACGATGGTCGGCGTACCGGTTCACCCCCCGGGCCGCGTCCTGCATTGCTTCGACAACCTGCGGAATCGGTTGATAGGGGTTCTCGTTGGAGGCGAGCTTGATCGCATCGACGATGCCGTGCTCCTCCTCGGCTTGCTCGGCAGCCTTGCCCGGCCGGTAGGCGGGCAGGCCGGTGACAGCGGGGCGGACTCGACCGATCGACATACCGCGAGTATGCACCGGCTAGAACACGCACGTGGATGTCGGAACCGTCGCAGCACTTCTGGTCTTCGCGCTGATCATCGGTGCGTACGGGACGATCATCGGCGCGGGCGGTGGCTTTCTGCTGATTCCCGGCCTTGTCTTGCTGTTCGACCTCGAAGGCGCCGCCGCAGTTGGAACCGGCGCAGTCACCTTGTCAGCCATTGGGGCCTCGGGGGCGTGGGCCTACAATCGCGAGGGACTGGTCGATCGCCGGGCCGCCGTTTGGTTCGCGCTGGGATCGGTTCCGGTCGCTCTGTTCTGTGCGCTCGTGGTCGCGTCACGAATCGACCGAGCCGCCTTTACCGACGTCCTCGCCCTGATCTTGCT
>JAQWLJ010000024.1 GCA_029247365.1 Acidimicrobiales bacterium
GGCGGCGCGGGCGATCCTGCTGTCGGGCTCGTACATGCTCTACCGCCAACACGGCGCCCCCCCCGGACGACGCCTTCGAACGACACCAGCTGACCACCTCAAACTTATCGATGCGGATGAGCGCGCTCGCGGCCGTGATCGCCCGACCACAGTTGGCGCTGTTGTCCAGTCGAGCCGAGACGTGGAACACGCGCTACAACCACGCGGCAGACGCACTCTGCCAGGTCGCCGGTGTGCGCGTCCCTGAGCGAGACGCCCGCTAGGGGTTCGTGGGCTCATCGATCCAATTCACGCTCGACTATCGCGACATCGCCGCCGTGGTTGCACGAGCTGCGAACGACGGTGTCGCCCTGAAATGGTTAGGAGCGCCGGACCCCATCGGATTCACGAGCCGATCCGACCACTGGCGCTACGCCGACGAGCAAACACTCCCCCGAGCGTCGGAGATTCTCGCGACCACGCTCGACATGCGGATTCCACTCACGATGACCGCCGACCAGGCCAACGAGATCGTCGCCGTGATCGCCGATGCCGTCAGCTAACCCGCCAGGTCACGATCGACTGTGGCCGATCGTCGACGTCACGACCCGGGTGAAACGACTGGGGTCCGGTGCGGCCCAACAGTGTCCACACTCCTTGCTCTTCGATCGCTTCAGCGTGGGGCCGCAGCGCTTCCCAGACCTCGTCGCGACTCGTGATGATGATCAAGCCGCCTGGGCGTTCGAGCGGGATCAGCTCTGGGAACGCCTCGTGATTGACGTGGCCGTGAGTGAAGACACCCGTCGAGATCACCACATCGATACGGGCATCATCGAGCGGGACGGCGTGAAGCGAGGCTTCGATCAGCCGGTCGTACCCCCGATCTGCCGCTCGAGCAAGCATCCCCGTCGAGATGTCCACGCCGATCAAGTTGCCGGTCCACCCGGTGGCCCGCAACTCGACGCCGACGCGCCCAGTCCCGCACCCGGCATCGAGCACAACCGTCGGAGCGGTCTGGGCGAAGAGGACAGCGACCGCCTACTGGGGCCCATCCCAACCCCAGGCATCGTGCTCGTCGTCGCAGGAGTCAGCCCACCGCTCGTAGCGCTCGACCAAGGACTCCTCGTTCGGGCTGGACCAGATCCAGTCGAGATTGTCGCCGGCGCGCTCGGAGCTCATTGCGCTGATGCGACCACGCCGTCGTCGTGAAGCGCCCCGATTTCGCCGGCTGACAGCCCGAGCATCTCGGCCAGGATCTGCTCAGTGTGCTCGCCGAGCTTCGGCGCCGGGCTCGGTTCGACTGGCAACATGCCACCGAACGCCACCGGCGAGCCGGGGGTGAGATAGGTGCCGATGCCGGGCTGTTCGACGGCGCGGAACAACTCGCTCTCGGTCGAGACGCGCGGGTCATCGTCGACCAGCTCCTTGAACGACTGGTAGCGACCCCAACACACCCCGAGCGAGTCGAATCGGGTGGCAACCTCGTCGATCGTGTGAGCGGCGATCCAGGGGGCGACGGCCGCCGTGATCGCCTCTCGGTGCGCAAACCGTTCGCCTTCGTCGCGGAAGCTGACGCCAAGCTCGGCCTCAATCCCTGCCACCGCCTCCGTTGCATTGGTCGCTTCCAACAGACCGCTCCATTGCTTCGGACTGATACCGACCGCATAGACGACCGTGCGGTCCCTGCACGTGAACGTGGTGCCATAGGCACCGTAGATGTCGTTACCGAACCGTTCGCGCTCGGTGCCGTTGATCTGCGCTTCGGCCACATGGCCGAGTGCACTGACCGCGACGAAGGCCACGTCGCTCAGCGCAAGACTCATCGACGAACCCTCCCCCGTGCGGAGCCGGTGACGATCGGCGGCGAGGATCCCGAGAGCCGCGGTCTGGCCGCAGAGCAGGTCCCAGGCGGGCAGGACGTGATTGATTGGCTCGGTCTCACCGATAGGACCCGTCGCGGTCGGATACCCAACCGCGCAGTTCACGGTGTAGTCGAGAGCCGTCGAACCGTCCCGGTTGCCGGTGATGGCGAGCATGACCAGGTCGTCACGATGCTGCGACAGCGCCTCGTGGCCCATCCAACCCCGGGCCGGGAAGTTCGTGAGGAACGTGCCGGCGTCGCCGATGAGCGAAGTCAAGAGCTCTTTGGCTCGATCGCTGCGAAGATCGACTGCGATGGACCGTTTGCCCTTGTTGAGGCCGGCCCAGTAGATCGACTCGCCGTTCGCAGTGAGCGGCCATCGACGAAAGTCGATGCCGCCACCGATCTGGTCGAAGCGGATCACGTCGGCGCCGAGCTGCGAGAGGGTCATTCCGCCCGAGGGTGCGGCAACGAATGCCGACCCTTCGATCACGCGGAGCCCGTCGAGAGGGGGTGTTTGCACGATGCAGATCGTGGCGCACCGGCGCCGGGCCGTCCACCCAGGAAGGCTGCGGCAGGCTCAGTAACGGTGAGCTGACCACTCGGTTACCGTCACCGTCGAGGTGTCCATCCGGCCGGAGCCGGAGCCAGCGCCAATCTCTGCGAGACTGTTGCCATGGGAACGCTGCTCAACGACGTCGTCATCGTCGACCTGTCCACCGTCGTGTCTGGTCCGTTCGCAGTCAGGATGCTGACGGATCAGGGAGCGCAGGTGATCAAGGTCGAGGCGCCGGGACTCGGCGACGTTGCTCGTTACATGGGTTCGAACCGCAATGGCGTCTCGGCGATGTACGCCACGTGCAACCGTGGCAAGGACATCCGCACCATCGACCTGAAGACGAGCGACGGACTTGACGAGGTCTTGGAGCTCCTCGACTCCGCCGACATGGTCGTTCAAAACTTCCGACCCGGAGCCATGGCGCGCATGGGCCTCGGCTGGGACACCCTGCACGCTCGCAACCCAGAACTGATCTGCCTGTCGATCTCGGGCTTTGGACCCGAAGGGCCAATGGCAGGGTTTCGCGTCTACGACCCCATCATCCAGGCCGCGGCGGGCATCTGCGACTCGCAAGTTGACCCCTCGACCGGGGGCCCGTTCCTGTTTCAGGGAGTGCTCGTCGACAAGGTGACATCCCTCTACGCCGCACAGGCTGCGTTCGCCGCCCTCCTCGACCGGGCGCAGCAGCGGCTCGCAACCGGCACGAGTGAAGGCACACACGTCGAGGTGAGCATGTTCGACTCGGCGCTGCACTTCCTCTGGCCTGACGGGATGTACAACCACACGTTCACACAGGCCGATGGTGTCGATACCTGGCCCGACTATTCGGCCTTCTATCGACTCTCTACCGCCGGTGGGGGCCACCTCGCGTACAGCGTCGTCAGCGACGACGAGATGACCGGAGCGTTGCGAGCACTCGGTCTCGATCACCTCTTCGACGACCCCCGCTTTAGTTCGCGAGGCGAGCGCGTCACCCGCCGCGATGAACTGCTCGAGATGATCGAAGCGGCGGTGAACGCTTCGCCTGATCTCGATGCGCTGCTCGCCACACTGTGGGCCCACGACGTGCCGGCATCGCGAGTCGAGGACAGGGCCGGCCTTGCGACGCATCCACAGGTGGTCGCCAACAACAGCATGCAGATCGTGGACTTCCAACCAACCGGCCCCCTCCACCAGGCAGCGCCGGTTTTCACCGTGGGCGACTAGCCCACCATCGCGTCCTGCTCTGCGGTGAGCGCCGGGGCCGGGGGGAGCACGAACTCACGGTCGGACGCAGCCAGCACATCAGGGAAACGGTCGGCGTTGATGAACCGGTCGCTCCAGTTCGTGGTCGAGGTGCGGGATCGGAGCGCAGCGCGCCGCGATTGGATCACCTCGGGATTCGACCGCGATTTCGGCATCATGCACACGAGACTTGCAATACGCAGAAGAGCTGGTTCGGCTACAGACTCATCGGCGAGGGCGGGGCTCGAACAGTGGATTGTGCGCGAGTCCCACAACAAGAGGTCGCCCGGTTCGAGGTGCGGCATGATCGGCGGGGTGGACTCGAGCTGAGGATCGTCGGCCGGGAACCGGAAGTGGTCGATCGACGGCGCGATCCGGGCAAGGCGATCGGTGTACCGATCGGGAATCGACTCGAAGAACCGATGCGAGCCCGGCACCACGACATTGCCGCCGGTGACCGGTGAGGTCGGCAGCAGTGACACAAGGCCTTGCACGCAATGAAAGCCGGGGCGCCCGATCGGATGTTGGTCGATGTGGAGCCACGAGCTCCCACGGGTCGTGCGCCAGTTCTCGTCGACTGCGGTTGGGCGCCAGATCGCCATGCCATCAAAGCTGACGAGCAGATCATGGTCGCCCCAGACCGCTGCGAATGCCTCCTTGACCGCCGGAACCGAGCGGATGAACCATTGCGCTTCACTATGGCCGATCCCCTGGCTCGGGATGATGCCGCCGTGCACCGCCACCGGCCAGCGATCGTCAGCCCATGTCGCCGGGTCGCAACGATCGATACCCGTGCCGAGCCCTTCGAGGAATGCCCAGGTGAGCTCGACGGCGTGTGCGGTCTGATCCGGGTCGAGCGCGCTGGCCAGGACGACGAAGCCCTCCGACTCGAGATGCTCGATACTCTCAGCCGACCCCACCGCCAATCGGGGTACGTGTCGATAGGTCGGTTCAAGCGTCATGGGCCAACGGTAGCTGTGCGCAGGCCCGCAGTGCTCAGCCGATCCAGTTGATCGACTGGATCTCGCTGTACGCCCCGATTCCCCACTTGCCGCGGTCGCGACCGACACCGCTCATCTTGAAGCCACCGAACGGCGCTTCCATGTGCGGTTGGATCACGTTGAGGCCAACGTTGCCGGTCTCGAGCTGCTTCGCAAGGTGGTAGGCCCGGTTGGTGTCACCGGAGAAGACGTAGCTATAGAGGCCGTAGTCAGAGTCGTTGGCCATCGAGACGGCCTGATCGTCGTCGTCGTAGGGCACAACAACGATCACCGGCCCGAATGCCTCCTCGCGCACGACATGCATGTCGGGGGTGCAATCGGCAAGCAACGTCGGCGCGATGTAGTAGCCGTCGAGCTCGGGTCGCTCACCGCCACAGACGAGGGTTGCACCGCCATCGATCCCAGCCTGAATGAACGCCTCGACGCGGTTGCGGTGGACCTCGGTGATCACCGGACCGACGATCGTGCCAGCCTCTTTCGGGTCGCCAATGGCCATGAACCCCGAGAATGTCTTGAGCGTCTCGACAAGTTGGTCGTACACGCTGCGATGCGCGATGACGCGGGTGGGCGCAGTGCAGATCTGGCCCGAGTGGAAACCCCAAACTGTGGCGATCGCCTGTGCGGCTGCGCCGACGTCAGCGTCGTCGGTGACAATGGCAGCCCCCTTGCCCCCCAGTTCCATGAGCAAACGCTTCATCGTCTTGCCGCCGTTCTCCATGATCTTCGAGCCCACCGGCGACGACCCGGTGAACGAAATCATGTCCACGTCTTTAGTATCGACGAGCGCAGCCGGGACTTCAGGACCAGCACCGTTGACGATGTTGACCACGCCCGGCGGGAAACCGGCTGCCGCAACAGCCTCACCCAGCAGAAAGATGCCGAGAGGGTCCTGCGGAGCGGGCTTGATAATCGTGGTGCAACCAGCCGCGAGCGCCGGGGCGATCTTGCCGGCAACGTTGGTGACCGGGAAGTTGTACGGGGTGATAGCGGCGACGACCCCGACCGGCTGCAGCGTGACCCGCGCCGACATGAGTCCGGCGGGCCCGAGCGGTCCCTTCTCGACCGGAACAGGGGCGAGGCTTTCGTCGAGATCGATCGGCTTGGCGTAGTAGCGGAACCGGTCGACCGCCGGCCCGCCCACTTGCAGCGTCTCGGTAATGCGCTTCAGCGCTCCAGTCTCGGCCTGCACGGTTGGAACCCAGTCAGCGGACCGAGCCGCGACCTCATCCGCAAGTCGAGCGATCAACTCACCCCGTTCGGCGGGTGATGTGTTCTTCCATCCGGACGCTGCCGCTCGCGCCGCAGCGGCAGCGTCGAGTGCTTGCCCGACAGATGCTTCGGGGGCGTGGCCGACGATCTGCGTCGTTGCGGGGTCGATGACGTTGTAAGTACCGGCCTCTGGGTCGACCCACTCACCGTTGATCAGTAGCTGCCAGTTCTTGTCGACGTCGATCGCGGTCATGAGACCTGACGATACGTCAGGTCTCATGCGGTTCCGAGTCTTCGATCCTGCGAGTAGAGGGTTGCGCGACATTTCCAGTGTTAACGCTCGTTGACATCCCCGTCGTTCCAGGAGCAACCATGGCTGACGCCGTCATCGTCTCCACGTCTCGAACCCCTATCGGTCGAGCCAACAAGGGCTCGCTGGCCGATGCGCGACCCGACGACATGTCGGCCCACACCCTCAGCGACGTGCTGGGCAAGGTCGACGTCGACCCCAATGAGGTCGAAGACGTCATGTGGGGCATCGGACAGCCCGGCGGCGAGGGTGGCTACAACATCGCCCGCGTGATCTCTGCTCAGCAGGGCCTCGACCTCCCCGGCGTCACCGTGAACCGTTACTGCTCGTCGTCGCTGCAGACCATCCGTATGGCAGCGCATGCGATCAGGGCCGGCGAGGGCGACTGCTTCGTTGCCGGCGGCGTCGAGACCGTCAGCCGCTACATGCATGGCGCAGCCGATATTGGCCCGCACAACACCGCCTTCGCCGAGGCCGAGGCTCGCACCGCCGAGCGCTCCGCCGGTGGCGCCGAGGCGTGGCAGCCACCCACCGGCGTGCCCGACATTTACATTGCCATGGGCCAGACCGCTGAGAACGTCGTGCAGCACACCGGCATCAGTCGCGAACGCCAAGACGAGTGGGGGGTGTCGTCGCAGAACCGCGCCGAGGCCGCCCTTGCTCGGGGCTTTTTCGAGCGCGAGATCACCCCGTACACCCTTCCCAACGGCGCCGTTGTCACCCAAGATGACGGCATTCGCGCTGGCACCACACTCGAGAAGGTCAGTCAACTGCAGCCGGTGTTTCGTCCCGACGGCACCGTCACCGCCGGCAACGCCTGCCCGCTCAACGACGGGGCCGCGGCCGTGCTCGTCATGAGCGACCACAAGGCGAAGGCGATGGGCCTCGAACCACTCGCGCGGATCATCTCCAGTGGCGTGTCCGCGCTCAACCCCGAGATCATGGGCCTCGGCCCGATCGAGGCGTGCAAGCAGGCGATGGCCCGCGCGGGGATGACCATGAACGACATCGACCACGTCGAAATCAACGAGGCGTTTGCCGTTCAGGTCCTTGGGTCGGCCGATGAACTCAGCATCGACCTCGACAAGCTCAACCCGAACGGCGGTGTGATCGCTCTCGGTCACCCGTTCGGCATGACCGGTGCCCGCATCATGACGACGCTGCTCAACGGCCTCGAAGACTCCGGTGCCACCATCGGCATGGAGTCGATGTGTGTCGGCGGCGGTCAGGGCATGGCGATGATCGTTGAGCGTCTCAACTAATCAACCCGTGTCGAACTGACGGGACCACGAGGGCTTTTTGCGATCTCGGTCCCGCTATTTTCCCTGCTTTCAGCTCAACGCGGCGATCACGTCGTCGGGGGCTTGGACGAGCTCGATCAGCACGCCCTCACCGGAGAGCGGGAGCTCATCGTTGCCCTTGGGATGCACGAACACGATGTCGTGACCAGCGGCGCCGGGTCGGATACCTCCAGGGGTGAAACGCATGCCCTGCTCGCGCAACCAGTCGACCGCGGCCGGCAAGTCATCAATCCACAGGCCCACGTGGTTCAGCGCCGGATCGTGCACCTTGGGGCGTGATGTTGGATCGAGCGGCTGCATCAAGTCGACCTCGACGGCATGCGGGCCGGAGCCGAGGCGGAGGATGTCTTCCTGCACGTTCTCGGACTCGCTTTCGTAGTCGCCCACCTTCTCGACACCCAGCGTGTCGACCCACAGGCGACTGAGGGCGCCAAGGTCGAGGCCACCAATGGCAATCTGCTGGAGGCCCAGTACTCGGAACGGACGCGCGCTGCTCATGGCCGCGAACGTTACCTTGCGAACCGGGGCCTTCAGGCGGCCGGGCGACCACAGGGTGCCAGGTGAGGGGCCCGTGCGCCGGGTGCTCGCTCGCCCACTTCACCCGATGGCGTCCGAGACCGACGATCATCTCGATCACGGGCACATCTCGCAGTCATTTGAGCGCCACGAGCGACTTGATGGCAGGAGTGCGCTCTCGGGCATCACTCCGGAGGAATTCATGCGCACCGACGAACTGATCAACGACGGCGAACACTTCTACCTCGGCCCGTTCTCCAACGCCGACGACGGCATGCGGAGCACAGGCGGCACGGTCAACGTGGGGGAAGTCGCCGACACGACCGGCAACCTCGACAAGCGTGAGTTTGTCTTTCATTCGACCCGCGAGGGTGCGCCCCGCCGGTTCAGCACCCGGTGGGCGATGTCGTATCTGCCTGGTCCGCTCACCCGCGATCAGATCTTGGGGCTGATGGCCGACCAGAAAGCCACCACAACGGCTTTCATCGCAACCCTGGCCGACACGGCGGGTGCGGCCGCTACCAAACCCGAGCCCGATGTCGTGGTGCTCGCCGATGACGAATCAGCCGTGGCCCCCGAGGTCGCCGACGGCACACCCGTCGCTTACCTCGATTCGGCTGCCGACTGGGCCGCTCTCGCTGGCGCTTCCGCTGGAGGTACCCGCCTACAGCCGTCCATCGCCGCGCGAGTCCGCCTCCTGTTCGACGAGACAAAGGGCGACCTGCGTCACGAAGCCGAATGGGAGTCGATCGTCGCCCCGCTCGGGGCCGACGTTGACGGGGCCGATTTCATTGCAGTCGACTATGACGACCGCGACCTCCAATCGGTGCCTCCCGACGGCGCTGTCTACGTCTTGCCCGACGCCAAGATCCACACCAAGACGTTCTTCTCAAATGCCCAGCGGGCCTTGAAGGACCAGCTCTACCGGTCGGAGTCGCTTTCGCTGTTCCGCAACGATGCGCTCGAGCTCTACAGCCGGGTCGACGAAACCGAGGACGCCTTTGCCGAACGGTGCCGCAAAGAAGCTGACAAGCGTCTTGACAACGAGGCCGACGAGCTTCGAGCGACGATGACGAAGAAGCAAGACCGAGTGAGGTCAGCCATCGCCAAGGCCGAGGATCGGCTTCGCGAGCTTGAAGACGACGCGAGCGACCGCAAACGCGGCGAACTCCTGTCCGGCGCAATGGACATCATCGGCGGGTTGTTCGGCGGAAAGCGTTCGGCCCGCAGCATTCTCGGCGGTGCTCGACGGGCCTCCGACAAACGGCGTACCACCGCCAACGCATCCAACCGCGTCGAGTCAGCCAAGAACCGGCTCGAGGAAAAGGTCGACGAACTCGAAGAACTCGCCGACGCGCTGATCGAGTCGCTCGAAGACGCCGCTGACGAGTGGGATGAGGCGGCTCAGGCGATCGAGCCGTTCGAGGTAGGGCTGGAGAAGACTGACATCACCGTTGAGGACTTCACGCTGGTCTGGGTGCCGACATCGTCCTGACACCGGTGGCGGGGGCTGATGTTGATGCAAACCCGGCACTGACACCGGACAGCGGCGGGCACTGATCGCACTTCGTCGACCCCTTCACTAGGGTCGCAGCGCATGCAGCCGATCGATCCGCGCCCACTCGACATCCTCGAGGGCGACTTCTACGTCGACGGTGATACCTACGCCAAGTACGCCTGGCTGCGTGAGCACTCGCCGTGTCATTGGGACGACGTCAACGAGCTCTGGGTGATCACCCGCTACAACGACATCGTCGGCGTGGAGAAGAACAAGCGGCTCTTCATCAATTCCGATAGGGAGAAGGGCGGCTATCGACCGAACATTCCCGCCGATCGCTCGATCATCGGCACCGACGACCCACTCCACATGGCCCGCCGCAACCTGATCTCGCGCCGGTTCACGCCCCGTGCGGTCACGAGGTGGGAAGACGAGGTCGAGGCGACCGTCGATGGTCTGCTCGATCCGGTGCTCGAACGAGGCCGCGGCGAGATCGTCGCTGAACTGGCTGCACCGCTTCCTGCCCAGATGATCGGCCTACTCCTCGGCTTCCCCGCCGAGATGTGGCCGAAGCTTCAGCACTGGTCCGAGACCACGATCGCGCTCGGCGGCGGGCCTCGATATCACGAGGAGGAAGGCATCATCTCGGCGATGGAGTTCGCCGGGGCCTGTGCCGAACTCTACGAAAGAAAGAAGGTCGACGTCGCCAACAGCTGCCCTATGGACGACGTCATGACGCGGTGGGTCGAGATTGAGGCCGAGTCCGGCGGTGAGGTCGGCGGTGAACTGTTCGGCCTCGATCAGATCATCTCAGACTGTCTTCTCGTGCTCGATGGTGGGGCCGAGACCACCCGCACCGTGATCGCTCGTACGCTCCTCGAACTGGCTGCTCAGCCCGAACAGTGGGCTGCGCTCAAGGGTGGAGCCGACATTGAGGTGGCGGTCGAGGAATTCATCCGCTGGGTAACACCCATCCACAACTTCTGCCGTGTCGCCACCGAAGACGTCGAACTCCACGGTCAGACCATCAGAGCCGGCCAACAACTTCTGCTGGCATATGGCGCGGCGAACCGGGACCCGTCGCACTTCGACAATCCCGAGATGTTCGATATCCGCCGCACCTCGAACCATCACCTGTCATTCGGATTCGGTACGCACTTCTGCCTCGGAGCGTCGCTCGCACGCCTCGAGATACGCACCTTCTTCGACCGACTTCGGCAGCGGGTCCACTCCATCGAGCCGATCGCTGGATCCGCTCAGGTCGAGATGCCAAACGCCTTCGTCTACGGCCTGAAGGAGGCCCACCTTGCCTTCAACTGACGAGCAGCCAGGCCCCTCGCTACTCAGCCACATCCCCGACGACCCGTCCCCCGATGACCTGCTGTTCGCCTTCCTCGAATGGGCCGACGGGCGCGGGCTCGAGCTGTATCCCCACCAGGAAGAAGCGATTGTCTCGGTCCTCTCCGGCGACAACGTCGTGCTGGCAACCCCAACCGGGAGTGGCAAGTCGCTCGTGGCGTTGGCCGGTGCGTTTGCGATGGTCGCCCAATCGAAGCGAGCGGTCTATACCGCACCGATCAAGGCGCTCGTGAGCGAGAAGTTCTTCGAGATGGTCGATGCGCTGGGTGCCGACAACGTCGGCATGGTCACCGGCGACGCCGCCGTAAACGCCGCCGCGCCAGTCGTCGTCTGCACAGCAGAAATCCTCGCTAACCGGGCCCTACGGGAAGGGGCCCGGGCCGATGTCGATCTCGTCGTGATGGACGAGTTTCACTACTACGGCGACCGAGACCGGGGTTGGGCATGGCAGGTCCCGCTGCTCGAGCTGTCGAAACCAAACTTCCTGCTGATGTCGGCGACCTTGGGTGACACGGCCAAGCTTCGCTCCGACCTCTCCGGTCGCACCGGCCGCGACACAATGCTGGTCGCCGACGCAGAGCGGCCCGTACCGCTCGACTTCGAGTACCGCGAGACGACCCTGCTCGACACGATCGGCGACCTGCTCGACGGTGGTAAGCAGCCGATCTACATCGTCCACTTCACCCAAAAGGACGCAACCGCACGAGCGCAGAGCCTCACGAGCCTCGATGTGCTCGATAAGGACGAAAAGGAGGCCTTGAAGGCCACCGTCGGCGGTTTCCGTTTCGACACGCCGGTCGGCAAGGACCTCAAGCGGTTTGTCCTTGCGGGCATTGGAGTACACCACGCCGGACTCCTCCCCAAGTACCGCCTCCTGGTCGAGAAGCTCGCCCAGCAAGGCCTCTTGAAGCTGATCTGTGGCACCGACACCCTTGGGGTCGGGGTCAACGTCCCCATTCGCACCGTGCTGTTCACACAGCTGTGCAAGTACGACGGACGCCGGGTCCGGGCCCTCAACGTGCGTGAGTTTCAACAGATTGCTGGGCGAGCTGGTCGACGCGGCTTCGACACCGCTGGGTCTGTTGTCGTGCAGGCGCCCGAACACGTCGTCGAGAACAAGAAGGCCGAGGCAAAGGCGGCGACCGACCCGAAAAAGAAGAAGAAGCTGGTGAAGCGCAAGCCACCCGAGCGGGGCTATGCCCATTGGGACGGCGACACCCTTGCTCGGCTAAGCGGCGGTCAGCCCGAGACCCTCTCCTCGAGCTTCGCCGTCAGCCACGCCATGATGCTCAACGTGCTCGACCGTCCCGGTGACGGCTGCGCGGCCATGCGCCGCCTCCTCGTCGAGAATCACGAAACCCGCAAGAACCAACGGGCCCATATCCGTCGATCGATCGCCGTGTACCGCAGCCTGATCGATGCCGAGGTGCTTGAAGCCCTCGATGAACCCGACGATCAGGGTCGCCCGGTCCGGATCAACCTCGATCTCCAGGACGACTTTCGTCTCAATCAGCCGCTGTCGCTGTTCGCGCTCGAGGCGATAGCTGCGCTCGATCGCTACGCCCCCGATCTCGCTTGGCAGCTCCTGAGCGTCATCGAGTCGGTGCTCGACGATCCGATGGTGATCCTGCTTGCGCAGCTCGACAAGGCAAAAGACACCCTGATCGCCGAACTGAAGCGGGACGGTGTCGAATACGAGCAACGCATGGAGCAACTCGAGCAGGTGACGTGGCCCAAGCCCGAGGCCGACTTTCTTGAACCAGCCTTCGACGTCTTTCAGCGCCATCACCCGTGGGTCGGGCGGGACCGGGTCAGCCCAAAGTCAGTGGTCCGCGACATGCTCGAACACGCCGAGACTTTCAACCAATACATCGCCCGGTATGGCCTCAAAAGGTCAGAGGGCGCGGTACTGCGGTACCTGACCGACTGCTACAAGGCCATGGTCCAGACCGTCCCCGTCGACATCGAGAGTGATGAGTTTGACGATCTCACCGAATGGCTCGGCGAGATGATCCGCCGCGTCGACTCGAGCCTCATCGACGAATGGGAGCGACTCCGAAACCCCGAGAGCGACGTCGGGCCGGTCGATCTGCCCCCGCCCACAAACCTCACCGCCAACACGCGGGCGTTTTCGGTTCTGGTTCGCAACGAGATGTTCCGCCTCCTGACCGACATCGCGCACGGCCGCGCCGGCGAACTGACCGACGATGTCAAGGCTTACTGGGCTGAGCACTCGGTCATTCATCTCGATGCCGACGCTCGCTCAAAGGAGTTCATCGATATCGATCTCGAGGCCGGGCTCGCTACGCAAGTCATTTGTGATCCGGAAGGCCATAACGAGTGGGTGCTCGAGGCGGAGGTCGATCTCGATGCGTCGGATGCAGAGGACCGAGCTGTGGTGATCCCGGTCAGCGTCCGTCGACGCTGACCGAAACCAGCAAGTCGCGACCTTGTCGGCCGCGTGAATTCACTCCTCTTCGTCGGTGTCACCCTCGATCTTGTCGACTACCGCTTCTGCTGCGCTACCCACTACGTCATGCGTTTTTTCAAATGCATCGGCAACCACGTCCTTTGCCTTCTCGGCCGCATCGCCGGCAGCATCGACAGCTCCTTCGGCAGCATCGCTTGCAGTTCCCTTGGTCTTGCGGAACAGGTCTCTGATTCCCATGTTTTCCTCCCACGGGGTCGGCACACACTGGTTGTGCTCCAGACGGTCTCGACGCGTTTGACAATGCAAAAATCGCGAGAACCGAACACTACGATCGCACGTCTGGACGGCAAGGAGAAGCGCAATGGGTTCGATCGGTAGCTATTCGGTTCTGATCACGGGTGGCGGTAGCGGTATCGGCGAGGCGGCCGCGGCCAAGTTGGCGGCCGACGGGGCCAACGTCACCATCTGTGGACGCACCGAAGACAAGCTCATCGGAGCGGTCGACCGGATCAGCGCAAGCGCAGCCGAAGGCGTCACCGTGCACCACGTGATCGCCGACGTGACCGACGAAGCAGCGGTGCAGGCGGCGGTCGCAGCCGCTACCGAACAGACCGGTCGACTCGATGGGTTGTTTGCGTGTGCCGGAGGCTCCACTGGTATCGGCCCGCTTGCCACGAGCGATGTCGACACCATCCGCTCCACGATGGAACTCAACTACATCGGCACGTTCCTGTGTATCAAATACGGTGGACGGCAGATGGCGCGGCAAGGCGGTGGGGGCTCGATCATCGGCTGCTCATCGCATGCAGGAACCGATTCCTTCCGCTGTCTCGGGGCCTACGGCGCGGCCAAGGCAGGGCTCGATCATCTGTGTCGCACGGCCGCTGATGAGATGGGTGAGTTTGGCGTGCGAGTGAACTCGGTGCAGCCAGGCATCGTCGGCACCGACCTCATGACCCCGATCACGGGTGGCGGCCGCCTGCTCGACGACTACATCCCCCAGATTCCGCTTGGCCGGATCGGACAACCCGAGGAGATCGCCGAAATGGTGCGCTTTCTTATCGGCCCGGAGTCATCGTGGATCACCGGCCAGAACTTCGCCGTCGACGGTGGACAGAACCTCCGCCGCGGTGCCGACTACGGCGAGATGTTGCGTGAGTTTGGCGCCGATCCGATGGGTGGAATCATTACCGACGCCTGATCAGCGCCTGGCGGCCCGCACGAGGGCGGACGGAAGGAGGAACGAGCCATCGCCATCGGGCGGAAACTCGATGACCTCAAGTACGGCATCGGCACCGAGCGCGCCGTACAGGTGCGGAAAGTGCTCATCGGTACCGGTACCAGGCTCCCAGACAAGCGCGTTGGCGATGAGATGTGCGTCGACCACCAGGGCGACGAGGTCAGTGCGGCCCCGGTAAAAGCGATTCGCTGGCGTAAGCACCTGGTGGAGCCCGCTGAGGTGAATAAATCCGTCGGAATCGAACTCTGCGGGCAGATACACGCCCGATGCCTGAGCGGCCTGCCATCGGCCGCGTTCTGCGAGATGGACAAGGCGAGGCACGGCAACGTTCCAGCCTGCGCGGACCCGGCTGACCAGCGCAGTGCGATCAGGGGCGGGAAGAAAGGCGCCAACCGCGGCACGCTCTGCCCAGGCCGCATGCTCGACCGTGGTGACACCAAGCGCGTCGCTCACGAGATGAAGTTCGCGACGCGCCGACGTCGTAGTAATCGAGCGGTCGTCTGGATTGAGACAGAGACGAAAGCCGGCATCGGCGAGCATTCGCATTGGGTGGTTGCCGACCGGACACCCGAGACTCTCGTTGGAAGTCGGACAGATCTCGAGCAACGCTTCGGATTCGCGCAGCGCCGTGGCCACGCGGCCGAGCGCAACGATGCGTCCGTTGTCAACCGTGCAGTCATCGATGATCCGCCAGCCGTGGCCGATCCGAGTTGGACCGCATGCATCGAGTGCTGCCTGGACCTGGTAGGCGCCATCCATCTCACCGGCATGGATCGTGACCC
Organism: Acidimicrobiales bacterium; assembly: GCA_029247365.1. Lineage (GTDB taxonomy): Bacteria > Actinomycetota > Acidimicrobiia > Acidimicrobiales > Aldehydirespiratoraceae > UBA11606. The sequence goes on from JAQWLJ010000024.1 coordinate 15,271, forward strand.
CGAGGCCCGCGGCCTGGGCCCGTTTGAGGGCCGACGCATGATCGGTAGCTGGATGCCCCATCTCAAGCCCAGCCACGTCGACCCCGACCACTCGCCCACCCGCTGCGGCGATCGCTGCGTCGAAGGCGAGATCGGTGACGGCGAGCGGTTGGTCGCGCATGGCGCAGACAATGATCGTCGCAGAGAGACCGGCTGTTGCCTCAGCCGCATCGAGCCCCGATTCCACGGCCCCGATCACCTCCGCCGGGGTAAGGCCACCGAGTGTGTGCAGCAGGGGCGCAAATCGGAGTTCCGCGTGGATGACGCCGTCGGCTGCGAGATCCTCGACCGCCTCGGCCGCGACCCGCCGCAGCGCCTCAGGGGTCTGGAGGACCTTGCCCACAAGGTCGAAGCGGCCAAACGCTTCCGCGACGGGGATGTCCGGGGTGATCGTCATCCACCTAGCGAGGTCATCAACGTCATCGGTGGGGGTCGACACCCCGTGCCGGCGAGCAAGATCGAGGACGGTGGCCGGCCGAACCCCTCCATCAAGATGGTCGTGCAGAACGACGATCGGGCCGTACGTCACGACGACAGGCGGCTTGAGTTCTCGAGCACGTTGGTGAGCCCGGGGTACTCATCGATCGGGTCGAGAGAACGATCGATGTACAACAGACCGAGCGTGATGCACAGAAACGAGGCCACGAAGTTTGTTCCAGACCGGGCGAGGAAGAACAGGTTGAAGCCGGAGTTGTTAAACAGCCAGACGTCCCAGATCGCCGATCCGCACTCGTAGACGACGATGATCCAGCTCGCGTTCGACATGGTGCGGCGGTACCGGGGATCGTCGAGTACGTCCTGGTGCAGGTCGACGATCTTCGGGATCATCCATGCCAGCAATGGCCGGCCGGCGAGGATCGTGACCGCAACGGCTATGCCAACCAGAAACTTCGTGACGAAGCCGATACCGAAGTACACCGCTTCAGAACTGATACCAAAGTCAACAAGTTCGCGCTCAACCGCCACGGTGACGGCGGCTCGGGCTAGCAGATAGATCGTGATCGTGGGAAGCCACCATCCGATCTCGAGTCCCCGCTTGCGCCGGCCGATCGCCGCCTTGATCGACCAGGCGGTGGCGGCGAGCACGGCGGGGATGATCCCAACCGTGTTGAACAACACGAAGAACAACAAGACCGGCATCAGTTGGTCGAGGTTGGATCCTCCGCGAACGCCTCCCGATGGAGGACGGGTACTACTCATCGAGCCAGTTCAAACCACTCGGCGATGAGACCGGAGTCACCAAAAGTCTCAAGCGACTCGAGAGGGCCACGGCCCCAGACCGCAAGCATGAGGTCAGCACCGGTCCCCCGCGCCGCCGCGTCGCCCTTGGCGTGCTCACGAGTAGCGACGATGGCGTCGTTCTCGACTGTGGCCGTCCATTCCCCGTCGCCGTCGGTGCGATGGAGGTGGAGCGAACCGGCCGGACGCCCCTCACGAATCGGAGCGAACTCGATGAAACGCTCATCGACGGCATCAGCCGCCTCATCACCGTCAATCTCGCTCTCGACGCCGGACATCTGCTCGGCGTCGACGCGGTGAACCAAGTTCTCGAGGTGAAGTCGCCGGATGTAGAAACCGTTGGTCTGCGTGGTGCCCCACGACCACTGCGGCGCACCGGGATCAAGAGCCCGCATGGAGGTATCGACCCGTTCGAGCGCGACTCGAGCTGAATCAAACTCACCCCTTGCGACCTTCTCCGGGAACATGTCGCGCTCGGGGAACGTATCGAGACCGCGCTCGATGATCAGGGAAAGCATGTGCCACACCCGACCCATGTGTGAGGCGAGCGCCCGGCCATCCCAATCGGGACAGTTCGGCACCTGGGCGTCAGGTTGGGCGGCAGCGAGGTCGATAATCCGCTCACCGTCGGCGCGGGCACGATCGAGACGAAAGGAGGCGTCCATTTGCCCAGTCTGGCGTACAACGGTGATCATGCGGCAACGCAAGAACGGAAGAGGCGGCCCATGAGGACGATTGCGATCAGTGGCTCGGCATCCGGTATCGGAGCAGCGACCCGAACGATGCTCGAGGCCGACGGCCATACCGTCATCGGTATCGACCTTCGCGACGCCGAAGTCACCGCCGACCTGTCCATCGACGACGGCCGCCACGCCGCCGTCGCCGAGGTGCTCGACCGCTGCGACGGTGTCCTCGACGGTTTCGTGCCCGGGGCAGGCCTTGGCCCGCCGGTCCCAGCCGGCCTGATCGCCGAGGTCAACTACTTCGGCAGCGAAGTGCTGCTTGCCGGGCTTCGTCCCGCACTCGCCGCTGCCGGAGCTGCGTCCGTCGTCCAGATTGGGTCAAATTCCACGACCCTCACTCCCAACCTTCCCGACGCCCTCGTTGATGCCTTCCTGGCCCGAGACCGCGACACCGTTGCGGCTGTTCTCGACGAGGCGGGCGAACCGTTCAACTCGGCCATCGCGTACGGTGCCAGCAAGACGGCGATCACCCGGTGGTGTCGACGTCACGCAGTCACCGACGAGTGGGTGGGGCAGGGCATCAGGCTCAACGTGATTGCGCCCGGTGCCGTACAGACCCCCCTTCTGAAGGGGGGCGATGATGACCCCACCTTCGGCCCGCTCACGTCGAAGCTGCCGGTCCCGACGGGCCGTGGCACACCCGACGACATCGCGTCCTGGATCACATTCATGTTGTCGCCAGCGGCCCGGTTCGCCTGTGGCGCGGTCGTGTTCGTCGACGGCGGGAGCGACGCCGTCGTCCGCACCGACGACTGGCCACGTACGTTCTCGATGTGACCTAGGCGACGACAAGCTGCAGTGCGAGCCAGTAGTGGAGCCCCGCCCCGATCACGACAAACACGTGCCAGATCTCGTGATACCCAAACGTGTCGGTCCAGGGGTCGGGCCACTGCGCGCCCACAATGATCGACCCGCCGGCGTAGAACATTCCACCGATCAGCAGGATCGCAAACTGCGCTGACGTGAGGCCCTCGAGCATCCAAGGAATGAAAAGGAGGAACGACAGTCCAAACGTGATGTAGACGGTATTGACGAGCCCGCGTGGAGGATGGAACGGGAGGAACTCCACAACCACGCCACCGAGCGCGCCCACGTACGCAAATGCCAACACAATGGTTGCCTGCCGTTCCTCGAGCGCCATCAGCGCAATCGGCGTCGCCGACGTGGCGTACATGACGAAAATCGCCGAATGGTCGAGTCGGATCAACAACTCGACACGCTCGATGGGCCAGTCACGAAGGTGCACGAGGGCACTGACACCCAACATGAGCGTGGTACCGAAGGCAAATACGATCACCGCAAGCGTGCCTCGGACGCCGTCAGCCAGGATGGCAGCCCCAGTCCCAGCCGGAATCGAGACGACCGTGGCCCACCGATGCAGGACACCTCGAAACTGTGGGCGGGGTCGACGAAGGAGACGCCGAGCCGCCGCGCTGAGGTGCTCGGCACGGGGATCGTCGAGCAGCGATGTCGATACCTCCACGGGCGCCAAGGATAGGGCGCCCCGCTCCCCAACGCCCGCCCCGTAACATCAGCCCGTGACCACGATCCGAACGACGCTCGTCTGCTCCGCCGACGAACTCACAGTCCGGCGTACCGCCCGGAACGACATCGTGGCCGAGTCGCCTAATGGCCTCGACCAGTGGACGCTCGAACACGGCCCATTCCGAAGCTACGAGCGGACGCTGCAGGCCGAGCTTCGCGACGACGGTGACTTCGACGTCGAGGAGACCACGACCTATCGACTTGCGATTCCGGTCTGGGCCTGGCTGTTCCACCTGCCGGTGAAGCGGGCGATCAAGCGCCGCCAGGAAATGTTCGCCTATTGGTGGGCGCCACCCGATCGTCTCGATGCATCCGCCTCGACCATTCTCGGGCTCCTGTGCGCCGTGCAGATCGTCGACGGGTACCTGGGCACCGTCCTAACCCAGACGCTCACGTTTGCCGCCGACGAGTTTGGCCACGGCAACACGGCCCAAGGGTACGTGTTAGGCACGGTTCGCTTCGGCGTGCTGATCAGCCTTGTCGCCGTCTCGCTGGCCGACCGTCGTGGGCGACGGAAACTCCTCCTCGCCACCGGCATCGCAAGTTGTTCGTTCACGGTTCTCGGCGGCCTGGCCCAAGGATTGGTGAGCCTCGGTGCCTCGCAGTTGATCGCGCGCGGGCTATCCACTGCACTCGGAATCCTGATCGTCATCGTCGCGGCCGAGGAGATGCCCGCACGGTGTCGGGCATGGGCAGCCTCGGTACTCGTGCTCAGCGCAGGCCTCGGTTCCGGTATGGCCGTCTGGATTCTCCCGGTGGCCGATGCCGACGTTCGGGGCTGGCGGGTCGTATACCTTGCAGCATCGCTCGGGCTGGTGGTGATCTGGCGGTACGGCCGACGCCTTCCCGAGACACACCGGTTCACCGAGGCGATCGATCACGGCGCGTCAGAGGACGAGGCGGCGCGCGAGCGATGGCGGACCCGATTGACCCTCCTGGCCGTGTCCGCATTCCTGGTTGCGATGTTCGCTGCGCCGGCAAGCAGCTTCCAGAACGACTTCCTGAAGGACGAGCGAGGCTTTAGCGCCGCACAGATTTCTCTGTTCACCCTGACCACAAGCACCCCCGCCGGCCTCGGCGTTCTCGTCGGGGGCTATCTCGCCGAGCGACGGGGGCGGCGCACGGTGGGCGCCGTGGGCCTTGCCGGCGGAGTGATCCTCACAACGCTGTCGTTCTTCACCTCAGGGCCGGCACTGTGGCTGCTGACCCTTTCCGGCGTGATCATCTTCGCGAGCGCCGTCCCGGCCCTTGCGGTCTACGGCCCCGAACTCTTCGGTACCCACGATCGCGGGCGGGCCAACGGCCTGGTCGTCACGGTCGGCGTCATCGGAAGTGCACTGGGTCTCGTCACTGCGGGCTTCATCTCCGACCAGCTCGGCGGTGAGCTCGGCCCGGCCCTTGCCCTGCTCGCCATCGGGCCGCTTGCGGTCGCGGTCCTCGTCCGGATCCGGTATCCCGAAACCGCTGGCCTGGAACTCGAGGAGATCAACCCCGAGGACGCCTGACCTGTCGCCATCAACAAGGCTGAGAGCGATACCGTCATGGCCTATGGACCGCCGAGGATTCTTGGTCGCCGGGGCAGCCGCAGCGCTCAGCGCGTGTGCCCACCCCGAGCGTGAACTCCTCGACGAATGGCGCGGCAGCGACGTCGCGCTCGAGCCGGGCCCGCGCTGAACCACATCGACCACCACCACGACCACGGGTGAAACCGATGACAGCGCGGATGTTGTTCCGGTCGAGCCGGAGCGCGACTTCCTCGAGTCCGGGTCGGAACAAGACCGCCCGGGTCTCTCGTTCGTCGCCACGGCCATTGCCGCGTCGGTGACCGCGTACAGCACGCCGGAGCTCAGCGGGCCCATTGCGACCTTCAACAATCCCATCGCATCGGGCGGGAAACTGGCCTTCCTGGTCAATGACTTCGTCGGCATCGGCCGGTATCAGGTCCTGTTGCCGACCCGACCCAACGGCAGTTTGGGTTGGATCGACGCCACGCGGGTCGAACTCACCCGCCACAACTTCGGGATCCACGTCGCGCTCGATGACTTCCTTTTCACTCTCCGCGAGCGCGATCAGACGATCTTTCAGACAACGGTCGGGGTGACACGCGAGAACGCCCCGACGCCACGAGGCCGCTACTACACGACCGAACTGATCCAGCCGGTCGAGTCCTTCTCTAGTTACGGCGCATATGCCTACGGCCTCTCGGGCTACAGCGACACACTCATGGAGTTCGCTGGCGGTGATGCCCAACTCGGCATCCACGGAACGAACGATCCGAGATCACTCGGCACCAACGTCTCGAGCGGCTGCATCCGAATGCACAACGACGACATCTCGTTGCTGGTCGAGGAAACCGGCCTGCCAGTGGGGGTGCCGGTCGAGGTGACCTGACCGCTACTCGAGCTTGTCGAGCTCAGCGGCCGAGACCTGAACCTCTGCGTGCCGATCACGGAAGCGCGGCCTGAACGCAGAGTAGAGAATGAGCGCCAGGGCGGCGATACCGATCGGTACCACTGCGTCGCCCTCACCGGTATACGTCGGGTACAGCACGAGCGCCGAGAGCAGCGCCGTCCACGTCCAGAGGATGAGCACGGCACGCCGGTGACCGTGACCGAGGTTCATCAGACGGTGGTGCAGGTGCTCCTTGTCGGCGGTGGAGAACGGTGACTTGCCTCGAATCGTTCGGCGTAGCACCGCCCAGGCAGTGTCGACGAGCGGAACCCCGAGGATCACCAGTGGGATGAAGATCGGAGCGAAAAAGAAGAATGCCTGGCCTGAAAACTCGGCGGTAGTGCGGCCACCGACACTCATCGTTGACGCAGCCATCAGGAGGCCGATCAACAGCGCCCCGCCGTCGCCCATGAAAATGCGGGCCGGGTGCACGTTGTGCGGCAAGAACCCGATGCAGACGCCGAGGGCGATCACAGCCCAGAGCGCACCCGGATTCGCAGGATCGAGAACTCCTTCATCACCGAGTTGAATGGCGTAGAGCAGGAACGTACCCGACGCGATTGCGACGATGCCGGCAGCGAGCCCATCGAGCCCATCGATGAAGTTCACGATGTTGGCCATCAACACCACCCACAAGACCGTGACGAAGAACGACCAGTCCGTCGAGAGCAACAACACGTCGAAAAATGGCACTCGGAAGACCAGGATCGACACCCCGGTCAGCGACATGATGCTGCCGGAGAGCACCATGCCAGCCATCTTTGCCGGCGGCGAGATCTCGCGGATGTCGTCGACGAAGCCAACGCTCCACATCACCCCGGCCGCAGCGACCACGCCGAGCATCTCGGTACGCGCAGCGACCACGTCAGTGAACTCCGGATGCAGGAACGCCACGACCGCCGCAGCCACGACCCCGATGATCATCGCGAGGCCACCGGCTGTGGGGGTGGGTCGCGTGTGCACGCGACGAGCATCGGGCTCGACGACCGCTTGCATGCGTGGCGATAGCCGGATGACAAGCGGAATCAGGACAAACGTGACGACCGCGGCCGTCCCTCCGACGAGCAGATACGCCGAGAGCGATGGCACGTGGACTCGTTCCTACCGCTCCCGAACCCTCAGCCGAGCTCGGGATACGGGGTAAAGCGACCGCAGAGGGCCTCAGCGTCGGCCTTGACCGCAGCCACCGCCGATTCGTCGTCGCGGCCGCGCAAAGCCCGAGCGACCAGGTTGGCGATCGCGCTCATCTCGACCTCCCCCATCCCCTGGGTGGTGACGGCCGGCGTGCCGATGCGAACACCCGATGTGACAAACGGCGATCGAGGGTCGTCAGGCACGGTGTTCTTGTTCAGGCTGATGCCGGCCTGATCGAGCGTGTCCTGGGCCACCTTGCCAGTCAGATCGGCATCGAACGTCCGCAGGTCGACGAGCAGAAGATGGTTGTCGGTCCCACCGGAGCAAAGCCGAAAGCCCTCGCCGGCCAATGCCTCGGCGAGCGCCGCGGCATTGGTGACGATCTGGCGGGCGTAGGCCTGGAAATCCTCGGTCGCTGCTTCAGCAAAGGCGACAGCCTTCGCCGCGATGCTGTTCTCGATCGGGCCGCCCTGAAGCCCGGGGAACATCGCCTTGTCGATCGCTTGCGCGTGTTCCTCGGTGGTGAGGATGCATCCGCCGCGAGGACCGCGGAGGGTCTTGTGGGTGGTGAAGGTCATCACGTCGACGTAGGGCATCGGGTTGGGATGCACCCCACCGGCGATCAGGCCGGCGATATGGGCCGCATCGAACATCAGCAGCGCACCGACCTCATCAGCAATTTCGCGGAACGGCTTCGGGTCGATGATGCGCGGGTAGGCGGTGGCACCTGCGACGATCAGCTTCGGCTTGTGTTCGCGGGCCTTCTCGCGCACCTCGTCCATGTCGATGCGCTCGTCGCTGACGGTGACGCCATAGTTGACGAAGTTGTACTGGAGGCCCGAGAAGTTAACCGGCGAACCGTGCGTGAGGTGACCACCGTGATCGAGGCTGAGGCCAAGAATGGTGTCACCCGGCTCAAGCAGCGCCTGGTACACGCCCATGTTGGCAATGGCGCCGGCGTGAGGCTGCACATTGGCGTGGTCGGCCCCGAAGAGCTCGCACACACGGCGGCGTGCAAGGTCTTCGATCTCGTCGACGACAACGTTGCCGCCGTAGTAGCGCTTACCGGGGTAACCCTCGGAGTATTTGTTGGTGAGCACCGAGCCGGTGGCGGCCATGACCGCAGGCGACGCGAGGTTCTCACTCGCAATCAGCTGGACCCAGGTGTTTTGTCGGTGCTCTTCGGCACCGATGAGGTCAAAGACGGGGTCGTTTACAATCTGGGGCCAGGGCATGGTTCACCTCCGCGGAAGAAATCTCGCGAAGCGTATCGGCCACCGACCGTTCAGACTTGCTCGCCACCGAGGTCGTTGATCTTGGCCACCCGGCCCTCGTGGCGGCCGCCTTCGAAGGTCGCGCCGAGCCACGCATCGACGCAGTCCTTGGCTACTTGGGGACCAACAAGTCGCTCACCGATGCAGATCACGTTGGCATCGTTGTGCTCACGCGTGAGCCGAGCGCTGGTGGCGTCCCAGACCGTCGCGGCGCGGATGCCCTCGATCTTGTTTGCCGCCATCGCGATCCCGATACCGCTGCCACAAACACAGAGACCACCGTCGGCGGCACCATCGCGAATCGAGCGGCCAACCGCCGCCCCAAAATCGGGATAGTCGACTCGATCACCGGAATGGGTACCGCAGTCGACGATGTCATGGCCCAGGCGCCGGAGATGCTCAGCAAGCTCCTCCTTGAGGTGAAAGCCGGCGTGATCAGATCCAACAGCGATGCGCACGCTGCGATCCTACGACGCTCAGAGCGGCCGGCGGGCAACGACCGCTCGGTCACGACCTTGTAGGTCGATGTGGACCCGGGCACTCCAACCCCGAGCCGAGAACCGTTGGGTGATCGTGGCAGTCTGGTTTGGCGCCATCTCGAGGATGACTGCCCCACCCGGCGTCACCCATTCGTCGGCCCCATCGACGATCTCGGTCAGATCGTCAAGCCCGTTGCCACTCGCCCGCAGCGCCCTCGACGGCTCCCAGTCGGCGACGACGGCTGGCAACTCCTCGGCGTCGGTGACGTACGGCGGGTTCGAGATGAGCACGTCGAGCGAGCCCCTCACGCTGGCAGGAAGTGCGTCAAACCATGACCCCTCGTGGAGCGAGACCCGGCTCGCAGCTCGGCCGATGCCGGCAAGGTTGGCCCGAGCCACCTGTAGTGCTTCGGCCGAGACGTCGGTCGCCAAAACCCGAGTCGACGGGCACTCGCTCGCGATCGAGAGGCCGATAGCGCCACTGCCCGTTCCGAGGTCAGCGACCAGTAGTTCGCGCTCGATGCTGCGGGCCTTGATCTCGTCGATCGCCAAGCCAGCGACCTCTTCGGTCTCGGGGCGGGGGATCAGCACCCGCTTGTCGACCATGAGGTCAAGATGCCGGAACCCCCATCGGCCGACGACGTATTGAAGCGGCTCGCCCTGCTCGCGGCGAGCGACCATCTTGTCGAAGGAGGCCACACCTCGCACAGTCGCCGGCGAGGCAAGCACGCCATGGAACTCCGATGGCTCGACCCCGCTTGCCTCTTCGACGATACGGCGGGCGTCAATCTCTGCCGATTCGCTCCCCGACTGCTCGAGACGAGCGGTCGCTTCGGCGAGGAGCTCGGCCCAGGAGACGGTTCCTTCGTCGAGTTGGTCGTCCATCAGGCGTTGGCGCCCTCGAGCTGACGGCGGCGCTCTTCGGCGACGAGGGCGTCGCTCACCTCGTCGAGTTCGCCGGCCATCACCCGGTCGAGTTTGTGGATCGTTAGGCCAATGCGGTGGTCGCTGACCCGGTTCTCCTTGTAGTTGTAGGTGCGGATTTTCTCGGAGCGGTCGCCGGTGCCGACCTGGCTACCGCGCAGCTTGGCGGCCTCGGCGTCGGCCTTCTCCTGCTCGAGCTGCAAGAGGCGGCTCTTGAGCACCCGAAGAGCCTTGTCCTTGTTCTTGAGCTGGCTCTTCTCGTCCTGCATCGACACGACGACACCGGTCGGAACATGCGTGATCCGAACCGCAGAGTCCATCGTGTTTACCGACTGGCCACCCGGCCCCGAGGCCCGGTAGGTATCGATCCGAAGGTCATTGTCATCAACCTGCACCTCGACCTCGTTGGCTTCCGGGATTACCAGTACCGTCGCCGATGACGTGTGAATGCGACCCTGGCTCTCGGTAACCGGCACGCGCTGAACGCGGTGGGTGCCGGCCTCATGCTTCATACGCGACCAGACGAGATCGCCGCTGAGCATGGCGGTGATCTCGGAGTAGCCACCAAGGTCGGAATGCGAGGTCGACATGACCTCGAGCTTCCATCCCATGCGTTTGGCGAACGACTCAAACATCGTGAACAAGTCGCGAGCGAAGAGGTTCGCCTCTTCACCACCGGCAGCACCTCGGATCTCGATGATCACATTGCGCTCGTCGTTCGGGTCGCGCGGCAACAGCAAAGCCCGCAACAGTTCTTCATCGGCTTCGATCGCAGCCTCCAGCGCCTCGATCTCGCCACGGAGCTGCTCGCGCTCATCCTGATCGGCAGCCGACATCATTTCACGGAACTCAGCGACATCGTCGGTGCTCTGACGCATCCGGCGAGCCACCCCGACGACTTCCTCGAGCTGCTTGAACCGGCGGCCGAGATCGGCAAGCTGGCTGGGATCGGACTGGACCACAGGGTCGCCGAGGCGGATCTCGACATCGCGCAGCTCGTCCTCGAGGCTCTCGATCCGTTCCAGCATCAATCCGAGGCTAGGCCGTCAGGAAGCGAGGAGGATGCGACGGGCCTCGGTGATGTCGGCGATGCGGCGAGCAGCGTCGGCATCGTCGCCCCCATGATCGGGATGAGCGACGATCAGCGACTGACGGAACGACCGCTGCACCAGCGAACGCTCAGGGAGGCCGGCATCGAGATCGAGACCGAGGGTGCGCAGCGCCCAGCCGACCGGGTCGGCCAACGCATCGCCGCTGAGCGAACCGTAGCCCCGTCCCGACAGGGCGAGCAGAAGGCTGGCGTCGACAGCGCCGGTCCACGAGATGCCACGGCGGATGGCGGCGAGGACCTCACCACGAAGGTGGTACGGCACGGTCTGAGCGGCATAGATCGCGCCCAGCACCATTTGACCCGGCAGCCCCTTTTCGTCGGTGAACTGCACCGAGAGCTCACCGTCATCGTCATGACGGAAGAGCCGGTGAGGGCTTCGGGTCAAGCCGATGCGGTCCTCTTGATAGCGGTGGCGGAGGCGAGGCTGCGAGATCGGTCGACCCGCTTCGATCTCGTGGGTCAGCGACACAAGGTCAGGGACCATGTCGGGGTCGACCTCGGGGGTGAATCGAGCTGCGATTGCACCAAGGAGCACACCGCCAACGCCGGGCGCGGGATCACAGGGCAAGTTGAGCGTTCCAAGCGCAACTCGCCGGGTCGGCGCGATCAGTCGCGAGTGATAGATCTCGACTTCAGCGATCAACATTCGCTCACATCGTACGAGCCGCAGCGCTCTTATGCCCCGTCACGCAGCACCGACCATTTCGGTCCTGACCCCGAACGGTCGCGGGTTCAGATCATACGAACAAGGGTGTCGCGCAGGCGGGCCGAGAGATCGTGGATGTCCTCCTCATCGGACTCCCCAGCCTCGAGCATTTCCGCAAGCGATTCGCAATTGTCGCGGATCGCGGCCCACGCCGAAGCGGGGAATCCAAAGGGGGTCGCGACCCCAGCGATTCGTCGACCATGCTCAACGGACCGCTTTGCGCCTTGGGCATCGTTGCCATCGCGCCGGAGCCGATCGACCGCCTCGAACATCGCCGACAGAAGCTCGTTGACCTCAAGGCCCTCGAGCTCCTCGAGCCCGTCGTCGGCTGAGCGGGCGAGCAGATCCTCGATTACGAGCTCAACCTGCTCCTCGTCCTCTTCATGGCAGACGAGGTCGTCGTCGTCGAACTCGTGAGCCACAGCCGCCTGGCTGAGCCGTTCCGACAGAAGCGCCCGCAACTCCGACGACCAGCCCTCCATCTCGAACGCAACCTGGGGCTTGTCGGGATCAAGATCGGGATTCGTGGCCGCTTCCACCTCCTCGAGCAGCGCGTCGACCTGCTCCTCGACACTCTCGTGGGCAAGCAGGGTGGTGCCCTGCCATGAATGCACCACCTCGTCGGCCAGCAGCAGCTGTGCAAGCATGCGTCGCGTCTCCGAAGCCATCGCGTGTAGCTCGTAGGCGAGCCACTCACCGGTCTCATCGTCGACGATGTCATCGTCGCTTGCGTCGTCGCTCGCGTCAGCTGCTGGCAGGTCGGAATCGTCGCTGGTGCGGCGGAAGGGGTTCTGGAAACTCGGCACGGTGTCATGTTCGCACGTCGCCCATACCTGCGGGAAAGTTGGCTGTCAGGTACCGTCCGAGTTATGGCGAACTCCCCATCGTTGCCGGACCGTAACCTGGCACTCGAACTGGTCCGTGTCACCGAGTCTGCGGCGATCGCCGCCTCTCGGTGGATGGGCCGCGGCGACAAGGAAGGTGCTGACGGAGCGGCTGTCGACGCGATGCGCGCCATGCTCGCCAGCGTCTCGATGGATGGCGTGGTCGTGATTGGCGAGGGGGAGAAGGACGAAGCCCCGATGCTCTACAACGGCGAACGCATCGGCGACGGCACCCACGCCGAGACCGATATCGCCGTCGACCCCATCGACGGCACCACCCTCACTGCGCTCGGCCGAGCCAATGCAGTCGCCGTGATCGCAGTGGCACCTCGAGGCACGATGTATGACCCGGGTCCGTGCATGTACATGGAAAAGCTCGCCGTCGGCCCCGGAGCAGTCGGCGCGATCGACCTCGATAAGTCGCTGACCGACAATCTTGAAGCGGTCGCGGTGGCCAAGAACTGTTCGGTCCGAGATCTCACTGCCGTCATCCTCGACCGAGACCGCCACACCGAGCACATTCGTGAGGTGCGGGAGGCGGGTGCTCGTATCCGCCTGATCCCCGATGGTGATGTCGCTGGTGCCATCTCCACCTGCTGGCCCGACGCCGGCGCCGACATCCTCATCGGCATCGGTGGTACCCCCGAAGGCGTGATCACCGCAGCTGCCCTCAAGTGCATGGGCGGCCAACAGCTCGGCCGTCTGTGGCCCCGCAACGAACGCGAACGCACCCAGGCGATCGAGCAGGGTTACGACCTCGAACGCATCCTCACTCAAGACGATCTCGTCCGCAGTGATGACTGCTTCTTCGCCGCTACTGGCATTACCGATGGCGACCTCATGAACGGCGTGCATTTCGACCAGAGCGGGGCAACCACCGAATCGCTCGTCATGCGCTCCCGCACCGGCACCGTGCGCCACGTTCGAGCCGTTCATAGCCAAGAGAAGGCCAACGAGATCCTCGAAGCCTGACGGCGACTGCGTTCAGCGGTTCGCGGTGATCTTGTCGGGGGATCAGTCGTTGATTGCGCGGTCGAACCGCTCGAGCAGGAGCCCAGGTAGTCCCCCAAGCGGCGACTGCAGGCGCGTGATCGACTCCTCGACCGCCGCCTCACAGTCTGCGAGCGTTCGTTCGTAGCCGACGAGCGCCAGCTCTTGGTGGCGCCACGGCGAGATCGCCGCCAAAATCGCAAGCCGGTGGGTGACCCGGTCGCCGTAGGTCTCCGACCACTGCTGTTCGGCGAAGCGCTGATGGGCCTCGTCGCCGCCGGCCTCGGCCAGATAGGGGAGCTTGAGCGCATCGACG
>JAQWLJ010000020.1 GCA_029247365.1 Acidimicrobiales bacterium
TATTGCTTGAAGCGTTCGCGTTCGAGTGGAAAGGTCCGATCGTGACCACCGATCCGATATCCAATGTGTTGTCGGCGCGCTACGCGAGCGCCCCCATGAACGAGATCTGGAGTCCCGAGCACAAGATCGTGCTCGAGCGTGAACTGTGGCTCGCTGTTCTGCGCGGACAAAAGGCGATGGGTGTCGAGGTCCCCGATGGTGCTATCGAGGCATACGAGGTGGTGCTGCAGCAGGTCGATCTGGCATCGATTGCTGCGCGCGAGGCGATCACTCGTCATGACGTGAAGGCCCGTATCGACGAGTTCTCTGCTCTCGCTGGCCACGAACAAATCCACCGGGGCATGACCTCGCGCGACCTCACCGAGAATGTCGAGCAGCTTCAGGTGCGTCGCTCACTCGAGATAATCCGCGATCGCATGGTCGCGCTGCTGGCCCGCTTTACCGGGCTGGCCGAGCAGCACGCTGGTCAGGTGATGGTGGCCCGCACTCACAATGTGTCGGCGCAGGCCACCACGCTCGGGAAGCGGTTCGCCGATGTCGCCGAGGAGACGATGATCGGCATTGAGCGGCTCGAAGACCTGCTTGACCGGTACCCGCTGCGAGGGCTCAAGGGCCCGGTCGGCACGCGTCTTGACCAACTCGACATGCTGGGCGATGCCGACAAGGTTGACGAGCTTGAACGGATCGTCGCCGAACACCTCGGGTTCAGTCGGGTGCTCGACTCGGTCGGTCAGGTCTACCCTCGCTCGCTTGATCTCGATGTTGTGTCTGCGCTGTGTCAAGCCACGTCGGCGCCGTCGAGCGCGGTCACCACACTTCGGCTCATGGCCGGCCACGAACTCGCCACCGAAGGTTTCCGGCCCGGTCAAGTTGGGTCGTCAGCGATGCCGCACAAAATGAATGCCCGTTCATCGGAGCGGGTCAATGGTCTGCGGCTTGTGCTCGACGGTCATCTCACCATGGCCGCTGGTCTTGCCGGGCGGCAGTGGAACGAGGGCGATGTCAGCTGCTCGGTCGTGCGTCGGGTGATGCTGCCCGACGCGTTCATGGCGGCCGATGGCCTGATCCAGACTGCGCTCAGTGTGTACGACGAGTTTGGGGTCTTTCCCGCCGTTGTCGAGGCGGAGTTCCGACGCGATCTTCCCTTCCTCGCCACCACCCGCATCCTCGCCGCCGCAGTCGAGGCTGGTCTTGGTCGCGAAGCGGCGCACGAATTGGTCAAGCAGCACGCCATCGCAGCTGCGCTCGACCGACGCGCCGGGACCGGTGCCCCGGGCGTGATCGAGCGGCTCGATGCCGACCCGCTGATTCCGCTTGACGCAGCCGTGCTCAACGAGCTGATGTCGAGGCCTGAGAACTTCACAGGCACCGCCGTCGAACAAGTCGCCCGAGTATGTGCTCGGGCGAAAAACGTCATGGCGCGCCACCCGAACGCGGCAGCAGCAGCCCCCGAGGTACGGGTCTAAGCGGGTCAGCTTCGGGAGATGCCCGCCCGCTTGAGCACATCGGCGGAGACACCGACCTCACGCCACGCGGCGTAGCTGATGCTCTTACGTTCCCCGTATGACCCCGCAGCAGCGATAAATCCGTCTTCGAGCGCAGCGATGTCGAAGGTCGCTTCGGCCGCTTCAATCGCAGCGACCAAGTCGAGACGGTCCTGCACCATGTGCAGGCGGCTGATCGCATCGGCGTCGCCGATCGACGCGTCAATCTTTGCGATGCGGGCCTTCATCGACTCGGGGGTTCGTTTGCGGCCGCGGCGCGGCTTGTTCGCCTCGATGGCCTCAAGGTAGGCCCGGACCGCTCGGCCCTGGGCTCGGCCTTCGGCAAGCGCTGCTTTGTGCTCATTTGTCATCTGTCCAGGACGGGGTGCCATGGGCCGAACGTTACGCGTGCATTGCGAACGTTTACCAACTCTCGTTTCTGCAAAGCACCATCGGTGCGTTAACACGCCGTCCGGTCACCTGGGGTGGCCGGGTGCCACGCCGATAGCGTTTCCGGCTATGGCTACTGTCCCTACCGCGGCTTACTCGATCGGTATGCGAATTGTCCTTGACAACGTGCCCGGTACGCTCGGGCGGTTCGCCGTAGCTGTCGGTGAGGCAGGCGGAAATATCGCCGGTGCCACCGGCTTCGAAGCAAAGGGTCCGTCGGTCTCGCGTCTCGTTGACGTCCACGCCCGAGACGAAGCGCACAGCCGACGAATCGTCGAAACAGTGGAAGCCCTCGACGGCGTCACCGTCATTGAGTGGTGGGACCGCACCTACAGACTCCACGAGGGCGGCAAAATTGAAGTGTTGCCGTTGTGTTCGGTCGGTGACGCGCACGACCTTGCCATGGCGTACACGCCGGGTGTTGCTCGTGTCTGCATGAGTATCCACGAGGACACGGCGCTTGCCCACGAGTACACGATCAAGAAGAACACGGTCGCCATTGTGAGTGATGGCACTGCCGTGCTCGGTCTCGGCGACATCGGCCCCGAGGCAGCCATGCCGGTCATGGAGGGCAAGGCGCTCCTCTTCAAAGAGTTCGCCGGCGTCGACGCGTTCCCAATCTGCCTCGACACCAAGGATCCTGACGAGATTATCGAGACCGTCCAGCGACTCGCCCCCACCTTCGGCGGTATCAACCTCGAAGACATCGCCGCTCCGAACTGCTTCCTCATCGAGGACGCGCTGAAGGAGTCACTCGACATCCCCGTCTTCCACGATGACCAGCACGGCACCGCAGTCGTGACGCTCGCTGGGCTGATGAACGCGGTGAAGCTCGTCGACAAGAAGCTTGAAGACTGCTCAATTGTGATCAGCGGTATGGGCGCTGCCGGACTCGCGATCGGCAAGATCCTCCGCGATGCCGGCGTTGACAACATTGTCGGCGTCGACCGCATGGGTGCGGTCCATAAGGGCCGCGACAACCTCAACTTCGCCAAGGAGTGGTTTGCAGACCACACCAACCACGACCGCAAGGCAGGAACGCTCCAAGAGGTCATGCGGGGGAGCGACATCTTCATCGGTGTATCGGCCCCCGATCTCATCGATGCCTCCGACCTCCGACAAATGGCCAAGGACCCGATCGTGTTCGCTATGGCAAACCCCGATCCAGAAATTCGGCCCGAGACCGCCGACGGTCTCGCCGCCGTCATGGCTACCGGCCGAAGCGATTTCGCAAATCAGATCAACAACGTGCTTGCGTTCCCTGGCATTTTTCGGGGGGCGTTCGATGTAGGCGCCCACTCGGTCACCGAATCGATGAAGGTCGCGGCCGCGCACGCCATCGCCGACACCGTGAACGAAGCCGATCTCGAACCACAGTTCGTGGTGCCGTCGGTGTTCGACAAGACGGTCGCCCCCGCGGTAGCTGCAGCAGTCGCGAATGCTGCACTGATCGACGGAGCTGTGCGACCCTGACATCTTGATGAACGACCATTTGCTCTCGCCCGTTCGCATTGGGTCGATGAGGCTGCGCAACCGCATCGTCATGGCGCCGATGGGAGTCGAGATCGTCGGCGATGACGGGTCGGCCAACGACGAGGTCATTCGCTACTACGAGGAGCGAGCCCGCGGCGGTGCTGGCTTGCTCATTACCGAGGTCGCTGCGTTCGCGTATCCGCACGGGGCCAACAGCGTTCACCAGCTCGGCCTCTCCGACGACCGGTTCGTTGAGCCGTTGCGCGAACTCACCAACCGCGTCCACGCCCACGGCGCCAAGATCGCCATCCAACTCGTGCATCACGGCAAGATCAGCCGGGTCGACATTGCGAACGGCGATCGGGTGATGGTTCCGTCAGTGCCGGAGTGGCACGGGTCGCTCGACATGATCGGCGACCTATCGATCGATGAGCTGATGGCGATGGCCGCTGCGTCGGGCGGGGCCGAGTCGAAGCCCCGCTACCACGAGATGACCACCGACGACATCGCCCTGATCACCGAGCAGCTCGGTGACGCGACCTCTCGGGCGAAAGACGCCGGGTTCGACGCCGTCGAGATTCACGGCGCCCACGGCTACCTGGCCTCCGGCTTCTTGTCGCCGCAGTGGAACCGTCGAACCGACGAATACGGCGGCTCGAATGAGAATCGGGCCCGACTGCTGTGCGAATGGATCGCAGAAGCGAAGAAACGTGCTGGCGCCGATTACCCGATCTGGGCCCGTCTGGACGCGCTCGAGTACCGGACCCCCGATGGCATCACGTTCGACGACTGTCAGGTGACAGCCCGGCTCGTGGTCGAGGCCGGCGCTGATGCCGTCCACCTCAGCGCCTATGGCGACAACACCTCGGGTCGGGCCTTCACCGAGGGCACACTGCCCGACCAGGAAGCTCGCCACGCAGCGTTGAGCGGAAAGCTGACCCGCGATCTTTCGGTGCCGGTGATCGGTGTCGGTCGGATCAGCCCTGCGGTCGGCAACGAGATGATCGCGTTTGGCAAGGCCGACCTCGTGGCCATGGGACGCCAGCTGCTCGCCGACCCGGCGACCCCGGCGAAGCTGACCGAAAACCGCGCCGACGAGATCCGACCGTGCATCAACTGCTACGTCTGCGTTGCACAGCCGTTCTTCGATCGCAAGGTCCGGTGCGCGGTCAACCCGGTGGTTGGCCGAGAACTGGAGCTGGCCGAAGCCGAGCGCTCCTCGACCCAACGTCCCCGCCACGTTGCGATCGTCGGTGGTGGTCCCGCCGGTCTCGAGACCGCGCGGGTTGCGGCCGAGCGCGGTCACCGCGTCACCCTGTGGGAGGCCGGCGACCAGATCGGTGGATCGCTGCGTTTTGCTGCGCTTGTCTACGAGCCCAACCTTCAGCTACTGCGGTGGTACGAGCATGAGATGACGCGTCTCGGCGTTGACATCCGCCTCGGCACCAACGCGGGTGTCGATCGGGTCGCCGCCGTTGACCCCGACGTGATCGTCGTCGCCAGTGGCGCAGGTCGCGTGGGCCCCGAGATTCCCGGCGCCGACCAGGACCACGTTTTTGACGGCAACCATCTTCGCGATCTTTTGACCGGGGGCGGCGATGGTGCAGCGATCAAGAAGCTCGGTGTCGCGGCGCGGATCGCAGTCCGATTCGGTCGTCGGCTGGGCCTACTCAACGACCCCGGTCAAGTCGCTCGCCTGTCCGAGCGCTACATGCCGATCGGGGAAGAAGTTGTCGTGATTGGCGGTGGACTCGTTGGCGCAGAGCTGACCGAGTTTCTTGTCGAACGGGGCCGCAACGTCACTGTCGTGGAAGAGGGCGAGAAGTTCGCGCTCGAGATGGCCCACCCCCGACGCTGGCGCGTGCTCAACGATCTACGCGACCACGGCGTCGAACTCGTCGGTCAAGTCACCGACCTCCGTATCGGTGGTGCCGAGGTGAGCTTCCGGGTCGGTGATGAAGACCGAACGGTCGCAGCTGAGACCGTCGTGATCGCCACCGGACTCGTCGCCGACTCCTCGGTCGCCGACGCGTTCCGCGCAGCCGGCCACGATCCGATCCTGATCGGTGACGCCGGCGGTGTCGGCTATCTGGAAGGCGCGATTCACGCTGGCTTCCACACCGCCATCAACCTCTGAGCCGTGCGTGAGGAGGATCGAAAACGATGTCACCCCGGCCGGGGCCGGGGTGACGATTCGTAGATGGTGGTCGGGACCGGCGTCGATCCGGTGACCTACCGCTTTTCAGGCGGTCGCTCTGCCAACTGAGCTACCCGACCCCTGTGTGCAGCCCGATGTGGGCGCTTTTGCGGTCCTGACGGGATTTGAACCCGCGGCCTCCACCTTGACAGGGTGGCGATCACTCCAAACTGATCTACAGGACCTCCCGATCGGCGAACCGACCGAAGGTGAAACGGTAGAGCCGCATCCTGTGGATGACAACCCGGAACCGTTCGCACCCCATACGGGATTCGAACCCGTGTTACCGGCGTGAAAGGCCGGCGTCCTAGGCCGCTGGACGAATGGGGCCCGCTGCCGACCGAAGCCGACAACGTATGAGTGTCGGCGAGCCGACCGACTGGGCAGTGTAGGGGATCACAGCGGCTACCGTCGCCCCGATATGGCCCACTTGCTCAGGCTCCCGATCGCCGGTCTCGCAGGCTTAAGGCTCGGCAATCTGCCGTCGGCGGGGATCGCCGCCCGGATGGCCGGTGGCGGCCACGGCCTCGTCACTGAGGGAACAGGGAACCCCGGCGCGATGAACTCCTCGCATGTGCTCGGGAAACGGTGGGGTGCGGCTGTTTCGGCCGCCGATATCGCGAAGGGAGCGGTGGCCGCCGCCGGCCGCCGTATCGTCGGTTCCGAGGGCGCGAGCGTCGCCGTAACCGCAGCGGTGGTCGGCCACTGCCATCCGCGTGGCCACAGCGGAGACAAGGGTGTGGCAACGAGTATCGGTCACGTTCGCTGGGAACGAACATCGTGAAGGTCTCGACCTGACCGCCGATGACTTTTGGGAGCGGGTCGAAACCGGCAACCTCCCCGAGATCGTGACCGCGCAGCCGAGCCCGGGGGAGATCGCCGAGGTCTACGAGGCGGCACTGGCCGCGATAGCAACGTCGATTGTTTCGGTCCACGTGGGTGCCGATGTGTCCGGCACCGTCAACGCCGCCAACCTCGCCGCGGCGCTCATCGATGCGCCGGTGCACCTGGTCGACAGCGTTACGGCGTCGTTCGGGGTCTCTGCCGTGCCGCCGACGCGATTGCGGCGGGCTCGACCCCGGCCGAAGCAGCAACTGCTGCTGCCGTCGCCCCGTTCAGTGCCGCAGGACGCCCCGTCCGAGCCGGCGTTGGCCTCGCCGACGACTCGACGACCGAACTCACCGAGATGATCGAGCAACGACCACGGGCCGACGATCTCATCACCGAAGTCGTTCGGTACCGAGTTGGGCCGTCGATCGCAGCCCACCCCGGTCCGGGTGCCGCCGGTGGGTTCTGGTGGCCAGCCGACGCCTGAGTCAGTCGTCACCTTCGGGAAGTGCGCCCATCGCCGCGGCGACGAGCTGTTCGAGCAGCCAACCGAGCCACTCGTAGAGCGCAACGATGCCGACGCGATCGTCGTCGTCGGGAAGATTCTCGAGCGCCTCGTTGCCAATGACGTCGACATCGAGACGTTCGCCCAGCACCAGCCGCAACGCATTGAGGCTGTGCATCCAGGCCGACACCCCTTCGTCGTCGAGTGTCGTCCCTCCGATGCCCTCCTCAACGATCTCGATCGCTTCGAGCCGCGAGCGCAGCAGGTCGTTGTCAATCATCTCGCGGTAGGCGGCCTCGGCCTCGTCATCGTCAGGGCGAGCCGCGGGACGCAGTCGTCGAAGCGCAGGATCGGTCTCGGCCATGACGAGCTCGCGGAGCTGGGGGAGTACATGGGCCAACATCTGCTGCTCGTCGTCGGGAAGGTTGACGACGACTCGGTCATCGACCCATGTGAAGCGGCGGCGAAAGATCGATGGCATGGTGCTACGAGTCCTTCGCGGCCGCGGGGGTCGTCGGACTCACGAGTCCTGCTCCAAGGTCGCCCAAAGTCCGTGTTCGTGGAGACGAAACACATCGAGCTCGGCCTTCTCTCGGTTGCCGGTGGCGACGACCGAACGTCCCTCGAGGTGGACCTCCATCATCAAGCGGTTTGCCTTCGCTTCGGAATAGCCGAACACTTTTCGGAACACGAACGTCACGTACGACATCAGGTTGATTGGGTCGTCCCACACGATCACCTTCCATGGGTGATCGAGGGCGGTGGACTCGTTGGTGTCGACGTCGGGCGTAGTGATCGGAGCTGTCATGTCGGCACCGGCTCGCCGTCGGCTGGTGCGGGTTGCTCGGTGAGCCACGCGAGCCGAACGACCTGAATCCAGATCAGCGAGGCCAGCGTGATGTGTATGCCGACGAGCAGCACTGGCACGCCGGTGAAGTACTGCCAGTAGCCAACCGCTCCTTGCGTAACGAGTAAGCCCATCACCTGCATGGCGCTCTCGCGGCGCTCGTGCGCGCCATCGAGGTGAGCCCGTCGGATGGTCCACAGCACCGCAAGTAGCACCGCGATCGCGGTAATCGAGTGAATGCGGGTGACATCGCGCACAAGGAACGGCAGACGCGCCGCGACCTCGGGCTCATCGCTGCCGGAGTGGGGACCAGAGCCGGTGACGATCGTGCCGGTCAGCAACAGCACGGCCGACGAAGCGAACACGAGCCGAGTCCACGTCGCCAGGCTTGGGCGTGGTTTGGCGGCTAGCTCCTCGTGCTTCGCCTTCTCGAGCAGCACAACGGCGTTCCACAACAGCACCATTGAGAGCAGGAAGTGCCCCATCGTGAACCGCGGGTCGAGCTCGGTCTTCACCAGCAGCGCGCCCAGGACCACCTGTGCAATCACACCTGCGACGAGACCAAGCGACCACCGCACAAGGTCCTGACGTTTCGGCACTCGGCGCAGCGAACCGAGGGCGGCGAGAATGACCGCCACTGCGACCGCGCCCGTTACGAGGCGGTTCACGAACTCGATCATGGCGTGGTACTCAAGCGAGGCGACGAACTGATCTTGCTCACAGTTCGGCCAATCGGTACAGCCGAGGCCCGACCCGGTGAGGCGCACCGACGCGCCGGTGACCACGATCGCGGTCAACGACCAGAGCGCCCATCGGGCAAACTGCACGAACCGCTCGGGCGAGATCATGCCAAGACGTTACGGCCGCGTGGTCGGTCTCGGCATGTCGGACGTAGCCTGAGCGGGTGAGCGCCCCCGCTGAGACCCACAGCCGTCCGCGTGCCCTTGCCTTCGTTGCGCTCATGAAGCCGCGCATCATTGAGCTTCTGCTCGTCACCACGGTGCCAACCATGGTCGTGGCCGACAACGGGATCCCGTCGCTGTGGCTTATCGCTGCGACCGTGCTCGGCGGAACGTTCGCGGCCGGCGGCGCTCATGCGTTCAACATGTACATCGATCGCGACATCGACAAGCTGATGGAGCGCACGAAGGGCCGTCCGCTCGTTACCGGGGAGGTCTCGCCGCGCGAAGCGCTGGTCTTCGCGTTCGCCATTGAGATCTCCGCATTTGTGTGGCTGTGGCTCACCGTCAACCTGCTGTCGGCCTGCCTTGCTGTGAGCGCCACCCTCTTCTACGTGTTCGTCTACAGCCTGTGGCTCAAGCGCAGTTCCACGAGCAATATCGTGATAGGTGGCGCTGCCGGGGCGGTGCCGGTGCTCGTGGGCTGGTCGGCGGTCACCAACGAGCTGGCGTGGCCACCCGTGGTGCTGTTTGCGATCATCTTCTACTGGACCCCGCCGCATTTCTGGGCGCTGGCGATCCGCTATAAGGATGACTACCAGGCTGCCGACGTCCCGATGCTCCCGGCAGTGAAGTCGTTGCAGACCACGGCGACCCGCATTGTCATTTACACCGTTCTGCTGTGGGGCCTCACCCTGTTGTTTGTCCCAGTTGCTGGTATGGGTCTGATCTACCTGATCTCGGCGGTTGTACTCGGCGCAGTGTTCCTTGCCCTGGCCGAGCGGGTGCGCCGGAACCCCGAGCCGAAGCTCGCCATGGCGCTCTTCGGCTGGTCGATCACCTACGTCACCTTGTTGTTCGGCGCCATGGCTGTCGATGAGGTGGTCCGCAACGGCATCTGACTCGATCCCAGGACCATTTCTGCGCCGAAAAACAGCGCGGTAAATCCTTTCGCCCGGTTTCCGTTCCTGGGGTGTCAGACCTGTAGGCTCAGGCCTGGTACGCGTCCGAATTGACTGGATGCGGACAGACGGTTTTCAGCGCCGGAGCGGTGTCTCTGGCTGCTGTCGGAGGATCTCACGAACGATGACGATGACCGAGTCACCGCCTACTGAGGCGGCCGAGTCGACAGAGCCCGCGGGCGCGGTGCCTGGCGGCTTGTACGACGTGCTGACGACCAGCGACCACAAGGCCATCGGCCGAATCTGGCTGCGACTCGGCTTGCTCCTGCTCGCTGGGGTCGCCGTGCTCGGCGTTCTCGTCGCGCTCGAAGACACGAGCGCCGACGGCATTGACGTCTTCGGCGGCGCCAACGCCGCCTGGCAGATGAACGGCTTGTACAGCTTCAGCCTCGTGCTGCTGGTGGTTCCGGCACTCACCATCGGCCTCGCCACGACCGTGGTGCCGATGCAGGTTGGGTCGTCCAATATCGCCTTCCCGCGGGCGGCTGCCGCTGCGGCCTGGGGCTTCATGGTCGGTGCCGCCATCATGGTCATCTCGGTATTTGCCGGCGGTGGCTGGGGTGCGCTCGACGGTGTGAGCGGCGGAGAAGCCGACGCCATCGAGTTGACCCTGCTGGGCATGGGCATGGTGGCTTCGTCGGTCCTGCTTGCCTCTGTTTGTCTGGCCACCACGGTGTTGTCGTTGCGCACGCCAGGCATGGGCCTCACCAAGACGCCACTTTTCGCCTGGTCGATTCTTGTCACTACCAGCGTGTGGATCCTCACGCTGCCGGTGCTGATCGCCAACCTGATCGTCATCGTGGTTGATCTCCGTGGTGGCCCGCTGCTGTTTGGCGCCCCTGAAGGCAGCACGATGATCTACGACCAGCTCGCCTGGATCCTCGAACAGCCAGCAGTGTTTGTGCTCGGCATCCCGGTTCTCGGCATCATCGGGTCGATCGTCCCGGTCGTCGCCGGTTCCCGCCACATCACCCACGCCGGTCTTATGGCCGCCATCGGTGTTGCCGGTTTGCTCGCTATTGGTGGCTGGAGCCAGCCTGCGTTCTCCGATCAGCGCGACGAGCTCCTGTTCGTGGCCTTTGGTCTGCTCGCAGTGATGCCTGTCCTGGCCTCGCTCGCGCTCAACTCGCTGCCACTGGCCAAGGCTGGGGTGCCCCCCGGACCGCCGCCGGCGCAGCTTCTCGGCGCGCTGGGTGCCGGCCTGCTGTTGCTGCTCGGCGCCGCCGCCGGTGCGCTGCGGGTGATCGACCCGCTCGAACTGATCGGCACCAACGCCGACGCAGGCGTCGGCCACCTCGTGGCCTTCGCCGCCGTTGTTGGCCTCGCCGCCGGCATGTGGTTCTGGGCACCGAAGATCGGCGGGCATCAGCTCTCGAATGTGTTGGGTCTTGGTGTCATGCTCGACTTCATGGGCGCTGGCCTGCTGATGGGCGCTGCGCATCTCCTGATTGGGTTCGACTTCGCCGGTGGACTGAACGACGCCATGTTGTGGGTTGTGTTTTTCGGCGCCATCTTGGCGACGCTCGGCGCGCTTGGCGTCAGTGCTGCCGCTCGGCGTAACGAGGGCGAGGCCGGCGACGACCCGTGGGTGGCCACACGCTTGAGTGGGCCACTCCCACGCCAGTTCCAGCGGGCAACTTCGTCGGTGCTCTCGCCCGCGTCACCTCAGAAGCCCCGTTGCTCGACGCCGCCGAAGCGAGCGACAGCAACGAGGGAGGGGAGTCCTCATGACCGCCACCGCCCGCCTGCCAGCACCAGCGCTGCGGCGTCCGCGCACCGTCCTCGTTGGGACACTGTTCGCGTCGGCTGCCTCTGCGATGGTCTACTTCGGTGTCTTGGCGCTGTACCTGTCGCGTCGGGCTGAGTCTCGCGAACTTGGCATCGAGTGGTTCCCCGAGGGCGTTGTTGAACTCGGTCCCTCTGGCTGGATCTTCTGGACGCTGATCATGTCGTCCTTCACCGTTCAGTGGGCGGTGCAGGCCATTCAGAACGAAGATCGGCCGAATGCCTACGTGGCACTCGGCCTCACGATGTTGTTCGGTGCTGCGGTTTTCAACCAGATGTGGTTCATCGTGAACGACACCGGGTTCGCGCTGAGCGCATCGGAGGCACAGTTCCTATTCTTCGTCCTCAACGGAACGTTTATCGCGTTCCTTATCCTCGCCGTGGCGTTCCTCTTCCTGACCGCCCTGCGAGCGATGTTCGGCCAGTACAGCCCCCTCCAGAACGACGGTGTCCCGGCCGCCGCAATGTTCTGGCACACGGTGGTGGCCATGTACTGGGTCACCTGGATCGCCGTCTACGTCACAAAGTAGGGGTCAGATGTTCACCACGGGCTTCAAGTTCTATTTCGGTCTCGCCGTCGCTCTCGTCCTGAGTGCGGTGGTCTACGGCTACGCCACCGGTGGCGAGCACGTCGGCCCCGTCACCTGGGGTTGGAAGGGCGGCGTGGGCGACCACGTTGGCTACACCATGCTGATGGCGGGTGGCGTTGTCGCTTCGGCGGTCTCGTTCGTCATCGTCGCCTTCCGCGACGCCGATCCGTCCGCCCAGGCGCACTACCTCGGCGTCGACGAGATCGTGCCGACCGCTTCGGTCACTGGGAGCTACTGGCCGGTCGTTGCTGCGTTTGGCGCTGGCATCGGGTTGCTCGGCCTCGTGCTCACGCCAGTGTTGTTCGTCGGTGGCATCGTTGCCTGTTCGATCGCTGCGATCGAGTGGATGATGGACGCCTGGGCCGACCGGGCTACCGGCGACGCCAGCGCCAACGCCGCCTTGCGCGATCGGGTCATGGCCCCGTTCGAGATCCCGGTCGCCGCCACCCTCACCGTTGCGGTGATTGTTTTGGCCGGGTCCCGCATCTTCCTGAACGCCTCCAAGAACGGTGCGGTGCTCTGGGCGGCCCTGATCGCCATCGCTATCTTCGGCATCGGCATCTTGTACGCCGCCAAGCCGAAGATGAACCGCAACGTCGTCGCCGGTCTCGTGCTGACCTGCGGTCTGGCGGTTATTGCTGGCGGCATCGTCGCTGGTGTCGACGGCGAACGCGAGTTCCATCACCACGTTCCCCATGGTGACGACCACGGGGACGACTCCCATGCAGAGGACGACCACAGTGAGTGATCCCCGTATGCGTTCGCGCCGCAACCTGTCCGGCCTGGTTGTCCTGCTCGGACTCCTTCTCGCCGGTTGCGCGAGCGACGCCGAGCTCGACACGCTGAAGCCGCAGAGCGAGACCGCTCGCCAGATCGACGATCTCCTCGACCCGGTACTCGCCATCGCTGGCGTGGTTCTTGTGCTCGTTTGTGGTGCTGTCGCCTGGCTCGGCTGGAAGAATCGGGTTGCGTCCTACGAGGGCGACGACGACTTCCCCGAGCAGATGGCGCACAACAACACGCTCGAAATTCTCATGACCGGTGTGCCTGCGATCATCATGGTCGTCGTTGCTGTCATGACGCTCACGACGCATCTCGACATCAACTCTTACGACGACGCCAACGCCATGCCGGTCGTTGTTGAGGGTGAGTCGACCAATTGGGAACCGAAGATCGTGGTCGTCGGGAACCAGTGGTGGTGGGAGTTCCGCTACTACTTCAGCGAGGACGTCACCGCCGAAAGCCTCGGTTCGGACATGAAGAACCTCCCGCCGGCGGACATCGTCACCTCCGGCCAGATCATCATTCCGACGGGCCAAGAGGTCGAGCTCCTCGTCACCTCCCGCGACGTCATCCACTCGTTCTGGATCCCGGCGCTCAACGGCAAGCGCGACGCCCGTCCGGGCTTCTTCGCGCCGTGGAAAATCGAGGCCGACAATCCTGGCGTCTACTTCGGTCAGTGCACCGAGTTCTGCGGACTGTCGCACGCTCGCATGCGCATGCAGACGATTGCGATGACCTCCAATGACTTCCAGGCGTGGGTTGATCAGCAGATGCAGCCGGCCGCAGAGGCGACCGGCGAGGCCGTCCTGCGCGGGCAGGAGGCGTTCGTCACCAACTGCAGCGGTTGCCACCTCGTCGACGGACTCAACGGCAGCGAAGACATCTCTGCGCCAGTCCAGTCCGGCGCAGCCCCCAACCTGACGCACTTCGCGAGCCGTACGACCTTCGCCGGCGGCATCCTTTCCACCTACAACGATGACGGCACGTTCAATCGTGACGACGTCTCGCGTTGGCTCCGTGAGCCCGAGGTGGTCAAGGACAACGCGGCCAACGACCTGCCCGACGGCACATTGCCCCGCGGCATGCCCAACCTTGGGCTCTCAGAACGAACGATCAGCGACCTCGTGGCGTATCTCGAAACGCTCGGCCCCCGGCCGACCGACGAGATCATCGCGGACTCGGAGGTGGAGTGAACATGACGATCACTGAAGAACCCCTTGCGCTTGGAAGTGGCGTGACCTTCGCCCAGAGGCCATTAGGTGTCCTCACCCGGCCTCAGGCCCAGGGTGGCTGGAAGGATTGGGTTAGCACTGTCGATCACAAGAAGATCGGCATCATGTACGGCGTCGCTGCGATGTTCTTCTTCGTCGTAGGTGGCCTCGAAGCGCTGCTCATTCGAACCCAACTGGCGTTCCCCGACCAGGGCTTCATCAGCGCTGATCTGTACAACCAGATCTTCACGATGCACGGCGTCACCATGGTGTTCCTGTTCATCATGCCGCTGGCTGCCGCCTTCGCGAACTACCTGATCCCGCTGCAGATCGGGGCGCGCGACGTTGCATTCCCTCGCCTCAACGCCCTGTCGTTCTGGGTCTGGCTGTCGGGCGCGATCTTCCTCAATACTTCGTGGATTGTCGGTGGCGGCGGTGCGAATTGTGGCTGGTTCTGCTACTCGCCGAACAGCGGCATTGTCTTCTCGCCGACCCACGGCGTCGACTTCTATGCGGTGGGCTTGCTCATCACCGGTATCGCCTCGCTGGTGTCGGCAGTCAACCTGATCGTCACCTGCCTCAACATGCGAGCACCGGGCATGGACCTTATGCGCATGCCGGTCCTCACCTGGATGCTGTTGGTCACCCAGTTCCTGCTGGCATTCGCCCTGCCCGTCATCACGGTCGCTCTGCTGCTCCTACTGTTCGACCGCACGTTCGACTCGCAGTTTTTTGATCCTGATGCCGGTGCCGACCCACTGTTGTGGCAACACCTTTTCTGGATTTTCGGACACCCCGAGGTGTACATCATCATCCTGCCGAGCTTCGGCATCATCTCGGAAATCATCCCAACCTTCAGTCGCAAGCCCATCTTCGGCTACACGGCGATGGTTTTCTCTGGCATTGCCATTGGTTTCATGGGCTGGGGCGTGTGGGCCCACCACATGTTCGTGTCCGGCATCGGCCCGATCTCGGTCGCGGCGTTCTCGATGGCCACCATGTTCATCGCCGTCCCGACCGGTGTGAAGATCCTCAACTGGCTCACCACTATGTGGGGCGGCAAGTTGCACTTCACCACTGCGATGCTCTTCGCCACCGGCACCGTCGCGATGTTCACCATCGGCGGCCTTTCGGGAGTCACGCACTCGCTTGCTCCGGCCGACACGCAGCAGACCGACACCTATTACATCGTTGCTCACTTCCACTATGTGATCTTCGGTGGCGGTGTTCTCGGTCTCTTCGGTGGCGCCTACTTCTGGTGGCCGAAGGTCTTTGGTCACTTCCTTAACGAGAAGCGCGGCAAGATCAACTTCTGGTTGATGTTGATTGGTTTCAACCTCACCTTCGGTCCGATGCACGTGCTTGGCCTGCAAGGCATGAGCCGTCGCATCGACACCTACTCGGCCGGCTACGGCTTCGAGTTCTGGAACTTGATGGCCACGATCGGCTCGTACCTGATCGCTATCTCGGTCGTGGTGTTCTTCTACAACGTCTGGAAGTCGAAGAAGGAAGCGGTCGATCTGCCGCCGCCGGGCCCCGACCCGTGGGATGCCCGCAGTCTCGAATGGTCGATCCCGTCGCCGACCCCTGAGCACAACTTCGACGAGCTACCCCAGGTCGAGTCCTTCGATCACTGGTGGTTCCAGAAGTACGACATTGATGATGAAGGCAAGGTCGTTCGCATTGCCAACACCGATGATGTCGCTCAGGACGGCAGTGCCACCGATGTGCACCTGCCCTCACCGTCGTACTGGCCGCTTGTGCTGGCCATTGGTCTGCCGCTCATTGGCTACGGCATCATTTTCAACCTGTGGCTCTGCGTGCTCGGTGGTCTGCTCACCGGCGGTGCGATCTACGCCTGGGTTCTCGAGCCCGTCGATGACCCCGATGCTGGTCATGGCCACGATGACCACCACGACGAGGCTGCCGAGCTCGCCGCGGTGGCGTCTGGCGCTGGCAGCGACAACGAGGGAGAGGGCTGATGTCGACCGCGACGGCCACTGCCGACACCCACCACGATCACGACTCGCACGCCACGAACACCGGTATCTCCAACAACAAGTTGGCGATGTGGCTGTTCCTGTCGACGGAGTGCCTCCTGTTCGGTGCACTGATTTCGACGTACCTGCTCTACAAGACGCGGGGGAACGGCGATGTTCTGCCCACCGACATCTTCGACATCCCGTTCACGTCCGTCAGCTCGTTCGTGCTGCTGATGAGCTCGCTCACGATGGTGCTGGCTTTGTCGGCCGTCACCCGCGGCGAGATGGACCGGGGCAAGGCCTGGCTGCTCGTCACCGCCATGCTCGGCGGCGTCTTCATCGGTGGCCAGGTGTACGAGTTCACCTCGTTCTACCGGGAGGGTCTCGGTTACACCACGAACCCTGCTGCGTCGGCGTTCTACACCCTTACGGGCTTCCATGGCGTGCACGTCAGCCTCGGCATCTTGATGCTGATGTCGCTGTGGGTTGCGGCCCAGCAGGGCAAGCTCACGCAGAAGAACACCGAGACCGTCGAGATCGTCGGTCTGTACTGGCACTTCGTCGACATCGTGTGGATTTTCATCTTCACGGTGATCTACCTCATCCCGCCGGCGTAAGCGGAAGGAACATTCCATGAGCGAAGCAACCGCAGTCAGTGAAACTCACGACGACCATCACCCGTCAGATTGGGACTACGTCAAGATTGCCGGCATTCTCGCCGTGCTCACCACGATCGAAGTCCTGACCTACTTCGAGTCGGTGTTCACGTTCTTCGAGACCCGCTGGATCCTTCTCACGACGCTGTTTGTGCTGATGGTCGTCAAGTTCTGGCTTGTCGCCCGCATGTTCATGCATCTCAAGCAGGACAAGCCAATTCTCAGCCAGTCGTTTGCTGCAGGATTGGCACTCGCGACGGGGGTCTACCTCGTTACGCTGTTCGCCTTCGACTTCTTCTTCTCCGCCTGACTTATGTCGGCCACTCAACTGGCCGTCAGTGCGTGGGAGTTCGAACTCCACCCTGAGGTCTGGCTGCTAATCGCTGCGATTATCGGCTTGGGGGTCTATTCGGTCCGCTCGATCGGACCACTGGTCGTACCGGCGGGGGAACCGGTCGTCACCATCGCTCAGAAGCGCTTCTTCATCGCCGGCGTCGGGCTGCTCTGGTTCGCCGCGGACTGGCCGATGCACGACATCGCTGAAGAGCACCTGTATTTCGTGCACATGCTGCAGCACCTGCTGATCAGCTTCATCGTGCCGCCCTTGCTGCTGCTCGCCATGCCCGCATGGCTGGCCCGCCTGATCATCCTCGACGAGGGTCGACCGCAGCGGACGCTGCGTTGGTTAGCGCAGCCGCTTGTTGCCGGCCTGATCTTTAACGCACTGCAGATCCTCACCCACTGGGGCGAAGTTGTTCGCATCTCGAGCGAGAACGGTGCCTTCCACTACATGATTCACCTCGCAGTGTTCGTGTCAGCCTTGCTCATGTGGTTCCCAGTGCTTGGACCGCTGCGCGAGATGCACATGAGCGAGCCCGGCAAGTGCCTGTACCTCTTCCTCATGTCGATTGTGCCAACGGTGCCGGCTGGCTGGCTCACGTTCGCCGAGGGCGTCGTCTACAAGAGCTACGACACCGGCGACCCACTCTGGGGTATCTCGCCTCGCGACGATCAGCAGGCTGCCGGTGCCGTCATGAAGGTCGTCGGCGGCTTCTACCTGTGGGTGCTCATCGCCATCCGGTTCTTCCGGTGGACGTCGGTTCAGCGCGTCACCGATGAGCAAGAACGCCGGCGTCGGCGTCGTGAGCGGCTCACGCTCGAAGCGCTCGACCGCGAACTCGAAGCCCAGTAGCCCCCTCTGTTTGAACTGGTGGGCTGGTGTCTCACCTGGTCCAGCGGCGTACGCGGCGACAACCTGCCTGTGGCGGTAAGGCAGACCTTCCAACCCTCGACACCGCAGTGCGCCGCACAGGTCCACGACCACATCGACACCGGTCGGTGGTCACCGACGATGGATCGCGAAGCCGCGGTCATCGCTCGCAACGGCGACGGGCCGATCGACGGCGAGGTCGACGAAGAGTTCGACCGCCACCCTTCGTCGGCGACCGTCAAGCCCAGCGGTTGGGTGGGTGATGCTCAAGCTGACCACCGGCGCAGCCAGCGTGATCAGGATCGAGCAAATCTGCCGCTCACCGCGACTCATCGGACGAGGGAGTCGATCGAGCAGCGCCTCACAGTCGAACGCGTCGATCGCCAGGTCGGCGAGCATCTCCGGTTGTTTGAGACCGGCCGAGCGCGCTGCAATCATCATCTGCTCGGCTAACGGTACGTCGGGGTCGACGGTCGCCAAGCCAGGTCCGGGTGGGAGATGGCTGGCCTGCGATAGCGGGAGCACTTCGAGCACGGCTTCAGTCTGGTCTACGGTCGTGGCCGTGGAACTGCGTTTGGACGGAAAGACAGCGATCATCACCGGCGGCTCTGCCGGGATCGGGCTTGGCATCGCAACTGAGTACGTGAAGGCGGGGGCGAACGTCATGATCGTTTCCCGAAAGGCCGAACGGTGCGAAGCCGCAGCCGACGAACTGCGGGCGCTCAACGGCGGTGACGTCGACTGGCGGGCCGCGCACACCGGCGACGGCGACGGCGGGGCCGACATCATGGCCGCCACGCTCGAGCGGTTCGGTTCGATCGATATCTTGGTGAACAACGCGGCGACCAACCCGTACGCCGGGCCGCTTATCGACACACCAGCGGCCGCGTTCGACAAGACCTATGAGGTCAACCTTCGGGGGCCGCTGCTGTGGACCCAGGCGGCGTGGAATACGTGGATGAAAGACAACGGGGGTTGTGTCATCAACCTTGCCTCCGTGGGCGCCTTCAAGACATCGGGCGCACTCGGTCTCTACGCCCTGCTCAAACGGGCGCTCGTTGCGATGACGGAGCAACTTGGTGCCGAGCTCGGCCCGAACGTCCGGGTCAATGCACTCGCCCCCGCCGTCGTGAAGACTGATTTTGCCCGCCTGCTCTGGGAGGGGGAGGCCGGCGAGCGAGCCAAGAAGGCCTATCCGCTCGATCGGCTCGGCGAGCCCGGCGATATCGGTCGCGCTGCGCTCTGGCTGGCTGCCGACGCCCAGTGGATGACCGGTCAAACGATCGTGATCGACGGCGGCGCCCTGGTTGCGTTCCCGGGTTAAACCAGCCGTTCCCCGTCCGCCGAGCGGTACCGTCATCACATGCTCGATATCAAGCTGTTCCGCACCGATCCGGAGGCTGTGAAGACGGCCGTCGCTCGGCGGGGTGACGACACGTCAGCTGTCGACCGGGTGGTTGAGCTCGACTCGCGGTTGCGGACCGTCGGAACGGAGCGAGACAACATCCGCAGTGAGATCAACGGCCTCAGCAAGCAGGTTGGTCAGCTCCACCGAGACGGCAAGGGCGACGAGGCGGCCGAGCTACAGACGCGCAGCAAGGAGCTCGGTGAGCGCGAGAAGCTGCTGAGCGAAGAGGCCGAGGTGCTCCAGGACAAGGTCCGGCACGAGCTGCTCTACATCGCCAACATGCCGGCCGATGATGCGCCCGACGGTCTGACCGAAGACGACAACGTCGTCGTTAGGGTAGAGAATCTGCAAGACGAGTACGCCGACCATCAAAAGGTTCCGCACTGGGAGGTTGGCGAGGAGCTCGGAATCCTTGACGTCGACCGCGCGGTGAAGATGTCTGGATCAATGTTCGCCATGTACCGCGGCGCCGGAGCGCATTTGCTCAGTGCGCTCATTACTTATGGACTCGATCGCAACCGCGATGCGTTCGAGCAGGTCCGCCCACCGACGGTTGTCAAGACCGACACGATGATCGGTACGGGTCACTTGCCGAAGTTCGAGGACGACGCCTATCACCTCGAGCGTGACGACCTGTGGGCCATTCCCACCGCGGAGGTCCCGCTCACGTCGCTGGTCGCAGGTGAGGTCCTCGACGCCGCAGCCCTACCAATGCGGCTGATGGCTCACACCAGTTGTTACCGCCGTGAGGCCGGTTCAGCGGGGCGCGATACCCGTGGCCTTCTTCGGGTTCACGAGTTCGACAAGGTCGAGCTCTACAGCTTCTGCACCCCAGAGCAAGCGCCCGACATGCATAGGGAGATCCTCGAACGGGCCGAGAACGCCATTCGCGATCTCGGGCTCGCGCATCGGGTTCTTGACCTCGCGTGTGGCGATATCAGTGGTGCCGGCGCCCGCACGTACGACATCGAGGTCTTCGCTCCAGGGGCCGACCGATGGCTTGAGGTCAGCTCGGTGAGCTGGTGCACCACGTACCAGGCCCGTCGCGCCAACATACGTTTCCGTCGTGAGGGGGAGAAGGGCACCGATTTCGTTCACTCGTTGAATGGATCTGGCTTGGCTGTGCCCCGCGTGTGGGCCGGCATCGTCGAGACCTACCGGCAGGCCGACGGCTCCGTTCGAATTCCCGAAGTCCTCCAGCCCTACATGGGTGGTCTCACGGAGATCCCGGCTCCTTCATGACACCTGGTTCGGTCACCTGGCTACCCGACGCCCCCGGTACGGTCACCGATCTTGAGGTCTTTGGCTCGTCGTCGCCGATGCGCAAGGTCACCGAGCAGGTTGCGTTCGACGGCGCATGGGACGCAACGAGACGCGACAAGGTACGGGAACTCTTCGACGGTATGGCCGCCGAATGGTCGTCGCGTTTCAGCATCGAACGAGCGGCCTCGATCACTGATGCTCTCGATCGAGGCGGTCTCTGCGGCACCAAGATTGTCGAGCTCGGGGCCGGGTCCGGCCTCGGCACGAACGAGATTGCCGCCCGAGCCACGGACGTCGCCGCGCTCGACCTGTCGATGGACATGCTTCGGCAACAGTCGGGCAGCACGCCGCTCGTGCAAGGTGATGCGTCTACCCTCCCGCTCCCCGATGCATCGGTTGACACCCTCGTGCTCGTCAACATGTTGTTGTTCCCGGCCGAGGTCGATCGGGTGCTTGGGGCGGCTGGTCGGCTTCTCTGGATCAATACCAACGGTCACGAGACGCCGATTTACCTGAGTCCCGAAGATGTGATCGCCGCGCTACCCGGCTCGTGGGCGGCCACCGCCGGGCGAGCCGGGACCGGCATCTGGGCTGCGGTGGACCGAGTCTGATGAAGGTCATCGACGCATCCAGCGTCCGATCGCAGGTCACCCTCGCCTCGGCGCGCGAGGCAGTCCACGCCGCGTTCGTGGTCATGTCGGAGGGCGGCGCAGTCGCTCCCGACGAGTTGGCGATGGTGCTCGGGCATGGTGGGGAGCTCCACGTGAAGGGCGCATATCTTGGCGGTTCTTATC
This sequence comes from Acidimicrobiales bacterium, assembly GCA_029247365.1. GTDB lineage: Bacteria > Actinomycetota > Acidimicrobiia > Acidimicrobiales > Aldehydirespiratoraceae > UBA11606. The sequence continues at coordinate 21,328 of JAQWLJ010000020.1, forward strand.
TCGCATTCAAAGCAGCCAGCGGTGGCTTCCCCGAAGGTGGCAACGCCGGCTTCACTGCTGTGCTCAATGCCAGCACCGGGCGGCTGGCGGCCATTCTCGACGACGGCGGCTGGCTCACCGAGATCCGCACCGCCGCCGCCTCTGCGGTAAGCGCTCGCGCTCTTGCCCGCCCGGAGTCGTCGTCGCTCGCCATCCTCGGTGGGGGTTTTCAGGCTGCATTTCAGGTCGCGGCGCTTCGAGAATCGTTCGCGCTCGCCGATGTCCGCTCGTGGAGCCGCTCGGCCACCACCCGCGAGCGCTTCGCAGACGAAAACGACACTCGCGCGGTGGATACGGTCGCCGAGGCGGTGGCCAACGCCGACATCGTGATCTGCTGCACACCGGCCCGTGAACCCGTGCTGCATGCAGCGATGTTAGCTCCAGGGGCACATGTCGTGGCCATGGGTTCCGACATGCTCGGCAAGCGCGAACTTGCCGACGACGTCCTCGAATCCGCTGATGTGATCGTGGCCGATTCGGTCGACGTCACGACTCGCGTCGGCGAACTTGCGCACATGCCAAGCGCTGCTGCTCGAGCGGTGGAGCTCGGCGATGTGCTGACCGGACGGGCTACGGGGCGCACCTCTGCCACCCAACTGACGGTCTCGGACCACTGTGGGCTGGGGCTCCAGGACGCAGCGATGGCCCAACTGGTTATGGAAGGACTTGAGACATGATCGACACCCCCGCAATCGCCGCAGCAGCCGAGCGCATCGAACGCCACATCACGCGCACCCCGCTTTTCCGGTCCGATCCGCTGTCGGAACGGCACGGCGCCGACATCGTGATCAAGGCCGAACACCTGCAGCGCACCGGGAGCTTCAAGGTGCGAGGATCGGCCAACGTTGTTCACTCACTCGACCCGGCCCTCGCCGCTGAGGGCGTGGTGACCGCCTCGTCGGGCAACCACGGCATCGGCGTTGCCACGGCAGCTGCGAGCCGCAATTTCGCCTGCACCATCTATCTGCCGTCGGGAGCAGCGGCCTCGAAGATCGACCAGATACGGCGCCTCGGCGCCCAAGTCGAGTTCGTTGACTCCACCGACACAAGCGTGGCGGAGATGGCCGCCCGCCGCATGGCGGCGGAGCAGGGCTGCAGTTACGTCTCGCCGTACAACGATCCGGCGACTGTTGCGGGGCAGGGCACGATCGGCAAGGAGATCCTCGAAGGCGGGCCTGCTCCCGACGCCGTGGTCATTTCGGTCGGTGGTGGCGGGCTCATTTCGGGTATTGCGACCTGGATCAAGGCGATGGCGCCGGACACTCGCATCATCGGCGCCTCAGCGGCCAACGACCGGGCGATGGCCGCATCGATTGCTGCCGGTCGGATTGTCACCCCCGACTTCGAGCCCACGTTCTCCGATGGAACGGCCGGGGGTCTTGAAGACGACACGATCACCTTTGCGATTTGTCAGCAGCTTGTCGACGAGTGGGTCGACATCAGTGAAGCCGACATCGCCCGGGGGGTCGTCACCATGATCGACGATCACCACCAACTTGTGGAGGGCTCGGCCGGGATGGCAATCGCTGCAGCCACGAACTACGCCGCCGCGCACCCTGGCCAACGGATTGTCGCGGTGAGTTGCGGCGCCAACGTCGGCAGCGACGCCCTCGCCGCGATGGTGGCCGCCGCCCGCAGCCACTGATCAGGCCAACGCGATACCGAGCCAGGCCGCGCCCACGCCGAGAGCAAACGTCAGCGCGCCGTAGCTGGCCGCGTGCACGCGTCGGCCAGCCGACCACATGTCGACCATCTCCGCGATCAGTGTGGAGAAGGTGGTAAGCGCCCCCATGCCGGCAACGCCACCCACGACCTCAGAACCATCGCTCGCATCGGTAAGCATCCCGAGCAAGAACGCACCGACAACGTTCACAGCCAAGGTTGCGGCCGGGCGAACCGTGCTGGCGCGCCACGTCTGCCAGCGCACAAAGGTGCCCGCAGCAGCTGCGATGACGAAGAGCACCGGCGTCATGTCGTCGCCGTCTTCCGTCCGACGACAAAGAAGACCACGCCCGCCAGTAACTGCAGGGGGATCGACGTAACGATCGGGGAGTAGTCGTTCGAGTGGACACCAGCTGCCACCTCGACCGCAAGCGCCGAGAACGTGGTGAGGCCGCCCGCAAAACCAAGTCCGAGCGTGAGGCGTCGGGGGTCGTGGACATCGGTCCATCGGGCCACCGCAGCACCGACCACGAAGCAGCCGAGGGCATTGATTGCGGTCAGCACGTTGGCGGGCTCGAAGCTGACCGCGGCGCCGACTTCGGTCGCGCCCCAGCGAACGGAACTGCCGACGACACCGCCGATGAGGATGCCGGGAAGGGCTCGACGCACACCGGCACTCTAGAGTTCCAGCATGGACGATGCCGTCGAACTCGAGTCGATCCGCCATCAGTACGAGCAGGCCGGGCTCGACGTCAGCGATGTCGACCCCGATCCGATCGTGCAGTTTCGCTCGTGGTTCGACGCGTGGGCGGCGACCGGTCCACGCGACCCCGGCCTCATGGTTCTCGCCACCGTCGACGACGAGGGATGGCCAGCGAGCCGTGCCGTGCTGCTGCGTGGTCTCGACGACCGCGGCTTTGTCTTCTATACGAACCACACCTCAGACAAAGGCCGGGCTCTCGACGCCATGCGGCGGGCAAGCCTGAGCTTCGTCTGGCACGATCTCGAACGTCAGGTTCGTGTCGTCGGCGGGGTCGACCGTGTCAGCGACGAGGAATCCGATGCGTACTTCGCAAGCCGTCCGCGCGGGAGCCAGGTCGGGGCCTGGGCCAGCGACCAGTCGGCGGTCTTGCCCGATCGGGTGACGCTCGACGAACGGGTCGCTGAGATCGACAGGCAGTACCAGGGCGACGTGCCTCGCCCACCACACTGGGGTGGCTACCGGGTTCAACCCCGTGAGATTGAGTTCTGGCAGGGGCGTCCGAGCCGCCTGCACGACCGGGTGCGCTATCGGCGGGCTGGATCCGCCGGGCCCGGTAGCCCGGTCTGGGTCATCGAGCGTCTTGCCCCGTGAGCGGGCGTCGCTCGCTGATCAGCGGGGCCAGCTCTCGACCGCAGCGACGAGCGTGTCGATGAGGCGGGCGACCGAGGGCGCTCTCCCGGTGCCTTCGTGGTCGCTCCAGTTGTGTTCCTCGGTATTCCAGCGGATCGGTGGCGGCAGCTCAAGCTGCACACCAGCGTTGGTGGGGAGATTGACGGGGTTGCGATGGTGCTGGCCGCGCAGCCCGTCGGGGATCTCGTCGAGGTCGAGGACGACGCCGTAGCGCTCATCGAGGTCGTCTCGCAGGTGGGAGCCAATGTGAGCGGCGAGATCACGGTTTCGGCCGCCAAGCAACACATCAAAGAAACGGTCATCTCGGCCGTAGCCGTGCACTGCGATGACGGTCTCGACCCGGTCGATGAAGGACGCGAGCGCGTCGGAGTGTGCGGGGTCGAACCGGGTCGACGGGATGTGCTGGCGGAATGGCGCGGCTTGGATCACCCCGTAGAATGACGAGTCAGTGCGCTCGGCAACTTCGGCGGCGATCACGTCGGTGGCGCGCTCAAGGTTTCCGCCATGGAAGGCCATGAGGCCGAACGAACCTCGCAGTTCGCACACCTCGGTGACTTCAGGACGTGCCAGCAGTGACCGCAGCATCACGGGAAACGTAGTTGCTGGTCCGACGGAAGACCCACCAGCTGACGAGTGTCACAAAGATGATCTCGAGGGGCACGCCACCCCGAGTGGGATCGGTGACCCAATGACTGATGCGGCTCGGCCAGTTGGCGACAAAGCGGAGCAATGGGGCGGCGACGAAGTCCCAGTCGTTGACGTACTCAACGGCGAGCAACACGAGGCCCCACGAGCCGATCATGAGCCCCTGGCGGGCAGGATCAGCCGGATTGTCCTCGATCCAGGCGAGTAGGAAGAGCAGCGCTACGCCGAACACGGCCACGACACCGAGCCGCTCGGGGGTGGTGTTGTTGACCCAGGTGCTCACGGCGCCCTGAAGACCAAGAAAGTGGTCGACGAGGATGTTTCCGGCCTGGGGGTTGTCGAGGATCCGGATTTCCCACTGGCCGTAGTCGATCAGGTAGACGCCGGCGATCATGAGCACGACACCAGAGATCTTGCCCATGAAGGGCAGGAGACGCCGCATGTTGATGGCCACGTTGGACTTGGCTCGGGCCAGGCTGACGGTCAGGAAAAGGATCACGATGCCCATACCGATTGCGTAGGCGATGAAGCTGCCGGCACCGTCGAGGATGCTCCCAAGGGTGATGGACTCGGTGCGCTCGCCGAACTGGTTCTCGCCGACGACGGTGAAGCTGTTCGACACCGCCGAGACGAACAGGCCGATCGTGCAGCTGAGCGAGACGACGGCGTAGGAGACGCCAAACAGGAAGATCGAACCGGCCTCACGGCTCTCACCGCCCTTTGACATTCTCGGCAGGCGGAGGTTGAGCTGGTAGCCCCGATACATCGCGACACCGAGCGGAATGAGCAGCACGCCCAACACGAGTGTGATGTAGCCGACGTACTCGGTGATTGTGCCCTGGCTGAGGAACGCTGCGATGAGCAGGCCGATAGCGCCGAACACGGTGATGAAGCCGAGGGTCATGATCGCCCCAACCCATAAACCGCGGGTAAGGGCTCGGACGTGAGCGTCTTCGGGTGCGTCGGTGCCGATGAAGTAACCAACCCAGGTCGGCAACATCGCGAAGCCGCACGGGTTGAAAGCGGCGAGCATGCCAACGCTGAATGGAAAGGCGAACTGTTCGAGGTCCATCAGGAGATCTCCTCGATCTTCGCAGTCAGGTCGGCGGCATTGAGCACCCCGGACCAGATCTCGTGGACGATGCCATCGGCGGTCACGAACACGGTTGTGGGCATGGCGAACCCGCCGAACTCGACAAAGAGTTGCGCTTCGGGATCCCAGCCGAGGTCGTAGGTAACCCCGGTCTCCTCGATCAGGATCTGGGCGTCCTGCTTGCGGGGGTCAGTGGAGACGCCGACGAACGCAACATCACCACCGAAATCGGTATACACCGCTTCGAATTCGCGCATTTCCGAAACGCACGGGGGGCAGGTCCGGGCAAAGAAGTTGATCACCAGCGGCTTGCCGGCGTAGGCCGTAAAGTTCGATACGCCATCGTCGAACGTGACGTAGGTGAGGTCGACCTCGGAGCCGACGGCGTCGTCGGTCTGGATGTCTTGGACCGGGGTCGGCTCGTCGGTGAGCTTGAGCACGTCGCCGTCGCCGCTGCACGCGCCAGCAGCGAGGCCAAGCGCGAAGATGACACCGGCGAGCCGGCGTCGGGACTGCGGGACGAGAGAGGAAGGGCTGGTCACAAGAAGCTCTACCGAAAACGGTAGCGGTGGTCAGAGGAAGGGAAGCCACCGGGCAGGCCGGCGAGGTCCTTCCCCATGCCAACGACCACGACCGGCCGAACAGTTCCCGATGGGGGAGATTCGGGAACTGCCCGGCCTCGTGCCCGTACCACCCACCCACGATCAGGGCTCGCATAAACCGTTGCCCGGATCGTGGTCGACGTGGGTGGGAGGACTCGTTCGCATACCGGAAGGATCACGCGCTGATGCGCTGGGCCTCCTCGCGGAGGTGGGCCGGGATGGGGATCACCGGCATCTGGTCCTCTGGACGGGCGATCTTGGGTGGACGGCCACGACGCCGCTTGGCAGTGAGCATCTTGCCGTTTATGAACAATTGTCCGCCCCAGACACCCCATGGCTCATGTCGTTCAAGGGCTCTCCCAAGGCATTCGGCAAGAACCGGGCAGTCGGCGCAGACCCGCTTTGCCGCTGCGATCTCACCGATGTCTTCGCTGAAAAAGAGCTCAGCTGCGTTGGGTACGGCGCGGCACGCAGCGAAGTCTTCCCAGGTGAGGTTTTCGAGCGGGTTGGTGGGCTGGAGGTCGGTTTCGACGAAGGTCTGCATGATCTCGTCTTCTCTTCTTTGGTTGGTTGATTTGGTGAGTTGGACAGTCGGGCCCGAGGCGGGCGAGTTGTGGTCGAAAAGCAGAAAGACCGCCGGATTTTCCGGCGGCCTTGGCGTCTTCCCCTTGTGTGGTGGGCTGGATATCAGCCCGGGGGAGAACCGGAAGGCCGCTGGGAGGCGTACGGCTTTGTGATCGTCTCGAAGGCGGTCACGAAACCAGGGAGCCAGAACGCCGAAGCCACACCACGCATGTGCGCGCGGGAATCGACCACATTGGCGTGGCGATGTGCGAGGCACGAGAGCTGCGGCATAACGGGCTCCTTCAGCGCGGCCGGTCCTTCCGGCGGCATGTACAATGGCGGACCATTGGCGATCCGTCAACCGAATTAATCGTGTGAACGACGGGAAACCTTCGGCGGCGCAAGGTTGCGGTGTGCCCAGGCAGATGTTCGAGGTTTACGCAGTGGGCGTTGTCGTGTCGGATCTCGACCGCTTGATTACTCTCCGCCGGGCCGTCTTCGGCCTGTCGCACCGCAGGCCTGGCCACCCCAACGTCGACGAGTTCAGAAGTGGACGCCACGCCGCCATCTCCTGAACAGAACCCGGCTTGATGCACTTCTCACGCCGGGAGCCAGACGGTCAAGCCGTCACTGCAACGGCACGGGGATCGAGCTGACGTATCCCGTCCGAACCAGCGGCGGCTATCTTCGCCCCATGCCGGAGCAGGGAGCCGCCGTGATCACGCCCAAGCCGTCGGACGGCCGCGTGTTCGAAACCGCTCGGCGTATCCGACTGGGCGACGTCGATCCCACCGGCCGGTGCCGCCTCGACGCGGCGGTTCGGCATCTCCAAGACGTCGCCCGCGACGACTCCGCCGACTCTGGCCTTACTGAACCGATGAACTGGGTGGTACGTCGCGTGATGCTCGAGGTGCAGCGGGCCCCGGCGTTCCAGGAGTGGATTCACCTCGCAACGTGGTGCAGCGGCCATGGCGGGCGGTGGGCGGAGCGTCGCACCGAGATTCGCGGCGAGGACGGCGCGCATATCGAAGCGGCAACGGTGTGGATCTTTGTCGATGGCGAAACGGGCGCTCCCAAGCCACTTCACGAGGACTTCTTCGACATCTACGGAACGACCGCGGCCGCCCGTAAGGTGTCGGCTCGGCAGACCCTGCGATCGGGGCCGCCCGACGACGCTGAGTCCGAGCCGTGGCCGCTCCGCTTCACCGACCTCGATCTGCTCGGTCATGTCAACAACGCCGCTCAATGGTCGCCGCTGGAAGAAGCCCGGGCCCGCGTCGGTGCACCGACACAGGGCATCCGCGCCGAACTCGAACACGGAGTCGGCATTGAACCCGGCGATGTGACGTTCCACTGGCACAGCGTCGACGGCGGTGTGGATTCGTGGTTGTACACCGAGGCTGGGCTTGGCTCGGCCGGGAGGATCCGGCCCCTCTGATCAGCCGGCCGGTTCGGTCAACTCGAAGCAGAGCAGCCCGTCGCTGTCGCGGCGGGTCTGGGCCTCACCGATCATCCGCAGATGCTCGAGATGGGCGAATGTCTCGCTCGCAGCCATATCGCCCCACGACCGCTCGCGGAACAGGACCTTCATCCACTCGGTAACCGGGGCATCGCCGGTGGCGTCGCCCGCCTCACGAAGGAGATCGAGGCGGTCGTCGTGGTGGTGCTTGATGTGCTTACACCGCCCAGCACAGTCGTCAAAGGGATGGCCGTGCGCCGGGAGTACGGTTGTGACCCCCTCAAGCGAACCAACCCGGTCGAGCGAGTCGAAGAACGTGGCCAGTGGGTCGTCGACTTCGGTTGAGCCGGCGATGTGCGGCGTGATCGTCGGCAGCACGTGATCACCCGAGAGCAAGACGCCTTCCTCAGGATCCCAGAGACAGAGGTGGTCGATCGTGTGACCGGGGGTGTGGATCGAGAACCAGTCGCGACCAGCAACATGCACCGGGTCACCATCGGCGACTCGAATAGTCGCCTCGGGTGACCGGAACCGGCGTTGCCCATTGTCTTGGTGGACGAAGCGAAGAATCGCCTGGTCGGGCGGCGGTTCGCGCTTGGTGCCCCACGGTGTTTCGCCCATCGCCTCGTAGCGCTTCTTCCAATGGGCGAGGATCTCGTCGTCGGTCATGTCGGCGATGATGTCGTCGAGATCGTCGTTGGCTTCGGACATGCTTGAGCGGAAGCTCTCGTGCGTGAGCACGTCTGCCCCCGCTTCTTCACGCAGCTGCGCGCTACCGCCGAAGTGGTCGGGGTGAGAGTGAGTGACGATTGCGGTGTGCACCCGCTCGATCGGAATCTCAGCTTTGGCAAGCCGATCGGTGAGCGCGGCCCACGACTCTGGACCGGGCAGTCCGGGATCTACGAGGGCGACGCCATCACCGTCGATCAGGGCGTAGCAATTCACGTGGCCGAGGCCTGGCAGCGAGATCGGGAGCTGCAGCCGAAGAATGCCAGGAGCGACCTCGGTGACCTCTTCGGAGGCCGGCTCCTGTTCCTGCTTGCGATAGGTGGGGGAAGTCACTCCTGCACCCTAGGAGGGTCAGTCGGGAGTGACGAAAAGCGTCGAACGGTAGTGGTGCAATTCATCCAGACTTTCTCGAATGTCGTCGAGGGCTCGGTGCGTGCCACCCTTCTTGGGCGCCGATTTGAACGCCGCCGGGTGCCACCGGCGGGCGAGCTCCTTGAGGGTCGAAACATCGATCGACCGGTAATGGAGGTACTCCTCGACCTCGGGAAGCTGCTTGGCCAGGAAGCGGCGGTCGGTGCCGATGGAGTTGCCGCAAAGCGGCACTGTGCGGGCCTCGGGGATGTGCTCCCGGAGGAACGCCATCGTCTGCTGACCGGCCTCTTCGAGCGACACGGTGGAGGTCTTGATCTGATCGAGCAGGCCACTGCGCGTGTGCATGCTGGTGACAAAGTCGTCCATCTCGGCAAGTTCGAGTTCGGTGGCATGGACGATGAGATCGGGCCCTTCAGCGACGAGCTCCAGATTGTCGTCGGTGAGCAGGGTGGCGATCTCGACGATGACGTGACGATCGGGGTCGAGGCCGGTCATCTCAAGGTCCATCCAGGCGAGCATCGCCTCAGGGTAGACGGCAGCGGACGTGCTGCTCGGGTTCGGCTACGTTCGGCTCGTGCTTGATCTTCCTGTTCTGCGACTCGACCCCGATTTGCCCCTTCCGGCCTACGCCCGCGATGGCGATGCGGGTGTCGACCTCGTCGCCCGCGAAGACGTCACGCTCGCTCCGGCGGGAGGTCGAGCGCTCGTGCCGACGGGGATCGCGATCGCGCTGCCCGAGGGGTACGCCGGCTTCGTACAACCCCGCAGCGGCTTGGCCTTCAAGCACGGTGTGACGTGCCTCAACACGCCCGGCCTCATCGACTCGGGCTACCGGGGCGAGTTGAAAGTTTGTCTCATTAATCACGACCCGACTGAGCCGTTCGAGGTGACCCGGGGCGAGCGCATTGCGCAGCTGGTGGTGCAGGCCGTGGAGCAGGTCGACTTCAGAGAGGTAGACGCCCTCGACGAGAGCGAGCGTGGGGACAAGGGATTTGGTTCGAGCGGCCGTTAGGCCGGGGCTGGCGTCTTCCTGATGCGTACCCACGCCCGAGTGGGGTCGACGGTGTACTCGTCGATGAGCTCATTGGTCGCCTGGTCGAAGCGTGCGATTGAACACTCGGTCGGAGCGGAGCCTTCGTCGCAGGCCAGTTCGAGCTCGAGCTGACCTTCGTCGAATCGGAAGACGGCCCAGATCTCGGTGTCAGCCGGTGCCGTGCCGAGCATCAGGATGACCGCTTCGTCGATCGCGAGCCGGAGGTCGTCGATCTCGGAGAACGAGAGGCCCTGACGGATCCCAAGCGCTGCCGCACCGACGCGAACGATTCGTCCGTATTCGGCGCGAGCTGGGAGGCGGAGCAAGACCTCGGCGGTCGAGTCGGTCACCCACCCAGTCTCCCACGCGGGCGAGGGTCGCGGCTGCCGCGCCGACCGAAGGCCACGTGGCGTCCACGGTGAGGAAGGTACGGTGCCGGTCATGACCGTGCTCGTCGATCAGGCGATGTGGGAGTGGCGCGGCGCCCGTTGGGCACACCTCGTGTCCGACACGTCGTACGACGAACTCCACGCGTTTGCCCAGCAGATCGGTAAGCGCCGACTTGGCTTTCAGGGCGACCACTACGACGTCGAGAGCGTCGACCGTGAACGGGCGCTCGACCTTGGGGCCGAACCGGTCGACGCTCGCGAGCTGCTCGCACGCCTGCGGGGGGCTGGCCTCCGGCGGCGCGATCACAAGCCGGCATGGGAGCGGATCGCGACCGCAGCGGTGGGCCGGTCGCTGGTCGTCCCGCAGGCCGCGAACCTTCCGAATGCCATCAAGGCCGTTATTGGCGAGCTCGGCGAACTCGATCAGTTGGCGCAGTCAGCGGTGTTCGTCGACGCCACCCGTGCGGTTGTGCTGTTTGACTGGCACGGCGATCCCGTCGATGCCGCTGAACTCGGGGTCGATCAGGTGTGGGCGAGCGAAACTCGCGTCGATGGGGAGCGGAGTCTGGAGCTCTTTGTCGATCGCTGAGCACGGTGGTCGGCTTGCGCGGTTCGGTTCACTCTCGGATTGCCGGCAGCACTCAGCGCTGCGGCGTTTTCGATCTGACCAGGCGCGAGGCGTTCGCTCTTCACGGCTTGCGATCGTGTCCGGCCTCCCCAAGATTGACGAAGCGATCCCCGGGCAGTATCGCACCACTACGGTGCGGAAATGATCGGCAAGATTCAGAAGCGCCTTCCCATCGTCACGGTGAGTCCCGTCGAGCTGTCGTCCCGTGTGATCGACAGCGGTGAGCACGACGAGGCAGTCAACCGGGTCACCGATCAGGTGTGCGAGTTGGCCGACGGCATCTCGATCGTTGAGTCGTTCTCCCATGTGATCTCGTTCGAGACCGACGACGGGCTGGTGTGCTTCGACACCTCTGGCCACCCGAAGGGCCCAGCGGTGGTCGAGGCGCTTCGGACGTGGTCGACAGATCCCGTTACCGCCATCATCTACACCCATGGCCACGTCGACCATGTCGGTGGCTCTGGCGCGTTCGCCGCCCACGCCCAGGCCAACGGCCACGCAGCGCCGAAGGTGATCGGCCATGAGGCCATCATCCCCCGCTTCGAGCGGTACCGGGCCACGAACGGCTACAACATCGAGATCAACCAGCGGCAGTTCGGCGGCGTATCCAAACGCACCGGACTGGCCGTCGGTGGCGGGCGGCAGTTCCTCCACGACGACGTGCTGTGGCCGACCGATGAGTTCCGGCAAGACCTCACCGTCGATGTCGGTGGGGTGTCCTTTGAGATGCATCACGCCAAGGGCGAAACCGACGATCACCTGTGGTCCTGGATCCCCGAGCACCGGGCCATCTGTGTCGGCGACCTCGTGACATGGGTTTTTCCGAACTGCGGTAATCCGCAGAAGGTGCAGCGTTATCCGCTCGAGTGGGCCCAGGCATTGCGCGAGATGATGACCTACAACGCCGACTGGATGTTCCCCGCCCATGGCCTGCCTGTGTACGGGTCGGCGCGTGTGAACAGGGTCCTGGATGATCTCGCCACGGCGCTTGAAGTCCTGACCAGCGCGACGGTTGAGATGATGAACGCCGGCGAGTCGCTGGACGCCATCATCCATTCCGTGTCGGTGCCCGACGACCTCATTAGCCGTCCCTGGATGCAGCCCGTCTACGACGAACCCGAGTTCGTGGTTCGGAACCTCTGGCGCCTTTACGGCGGCTGGTGGGACAAGAACCCGGCCAACCTGAAGCCCGCCCCCGAGGCGGTGTTTGCAGCCGAGGTTGTGGCGCTCGCAGGCGGTGTCGATGCCATGGTGGAGCGGGCCCACGAGGTTGCTGCCGCTGGCGACCTCCGACTCGCGTGCCAGTTGATCGAGCTTGCGGTCCAGGCCGAACCCGAGTCCGTCCATGCCCACGGCGCCCGAGCCGAGATCTATCAGGTTCGACGCGACGGCGAGTTCTCGCTCATGGCGAAGGGCATCTTTGCGGGGGCGGTCAACGAGTCGAAGGCGCTCGCAAACGGCGATGGCTAGGGCTGCTGCGTCGCGTCGAAGCCGCGAACGATCCGATCCCAAAAGTCAGTGACAAGCCGCAACGACTCGAGGTCGATTCGCTCGTTGTTGCCGTGGAAGCGGGTCCCAAAGTCGGCCATGTCGATGTCGGGCGAGAAGATCCCAGCGCCGTAGACGATTGAGCCATGGGGGCGGTAGTGGCGGGCGTCAGTGCCGCCGACAATCAACCCCGGCTCCACCCGGGCGGTCGGATCGGCCGCGTGCACGGCCGAAGTGATGACATTCCACATCGGCGTGTCGTGGGGTGAGCGCGACGCCGCGCGGTCGTTGAGCACGGTGATTTCGACCTGATCGGCAAGATCACCGATCGCGGCTTCGAGCTCCCCACGCACATAATCGGCGTCCTGGCCGGGCAGGGTGCGGATGTCGACGTCGATGTTCACGGCGTCGGGGATGACGTTGAGCTTCTGGCCACCGTGCACGACGTTGGGCGAGATCGACAAGTGAGAGCACGCGTGGAGCATCTTCCCGCCGAGGTCGCCCAGGGCCACGGCGGTGTCCCAGACCCGCTCGGGGTCCATAAGCGCAGCGCGGGTCTCGCCCTCAAGCCCGAGAGCATCGAGCAGGCCCACCCACAGATCGTCGAGTTGGGGCTGGGGGCGATGGGCGCCGAGGCGACGAAGCACCTCGGCAGCCTTCAACAGCGCGTTGTCAGCCTCGAGCGGCATTGAGCCGTGCCCAGGGGTGCCGCGGACGGTCAGGCGAACGCCGCCGGCACCTTTCTCGGCCACGTTGATCAGCACCGAGCGTCCGCTGCTGTGGTTGAAGCCAAAGCCACCCATCTCGGTGAGCACGTAGTCGGCCATGACCACGTCCCGCTCGTTGTTGAGCATCCATTCGGCCCCGTGGTGGCCGCCCGCTTCCTCGTCAGCCACGGCGAAGTAGATCAGGTCGCCGCGCGGCCGGTACCCGGAGCTCGCCAGGTGCTTGAACGCAACTGCCATCGATGACGTGAGGTTGAGCATGTCGATCGCCCCCCGCCCCCAAACCTCGTCGGTGCCTTCCGGCGACGTGATGATCTCGCCCCCGAACGGATCGTTGTCCCAGGAGTTGGCGTTGACCGGCACGACATCGGTATGGCCCATCAGGCACAGTGAGGGCGCGTTGGGGTCACGGCCCTCGATCCGGGCGACGAGCGATCCGCGCCCTGGCTCAGGCTCGTAGCGCTGCGTGTCGAGACCGCTGCCTTCGAGGAAGTGCTGCAGCGTGTCGACCGAGCGCATCTCGTTGCCCGATTCGACCGTGCCGTCGTTCACACATGCATTGCGGATCAGTTGTTGCAGCAGTTCGATGGTCGTGTCAGCGAGCTCAGCCATGCGCCACTGTAGGCGGCGGGCTCAACGCGTCGCCGAGGCGCTCCAGCCGTACCAGCGTTCGGGCCGCAGGGTCATGAACCGCTGGTGAAGGTGACCGTCGTCGGCGACCACGTTCTCAGCCGCGTGGGCCCCTCGGTAGTGCGTGTGCAGTTTGAGGCGCCAATCGTGGGTGGCGGTGCCGCCGAGCTCGCATGGCCCTTCGGCGGTCACGTGGAAAATGGCGTCCTCGCGACTGTCGATGCACAGCGCAGCGCGGCCGGTCTGTGCGATATGACGCATCTTGGCCGAGTCCTTTCCACCGATCATCTCGAAGACGTCGCCGGTCCAGAGGTACCAGACGGGCACGGCGTGAGCCCGGCCTTTGGCATCGACGGTGGCGAGTACTGCCGTGTTCGGCTTGCGGATGAACCGATCTCGTTACTCGACGTCGGCGCCCATGGTCCAACGGTAACCCGAGGGCGACGGTCGAGGCCGCCGATAGCCTGTACTGCCGTGGCTTTGTACGTCCAGAAGTTCGGTGGTACCTCCGTCGGCACCCCCGATCGAATCCGCGAGGTTGCGGATCACGTCGCTCGCTGCCGCAAGCGAGGCGACGTGGTCGTACTTGTCGTCTCGGCGATGGGCAAGGAGACCGATGAACTGCTCCGCCTCGCCGATGACGTGTCGCGAACCAAGCCCGGCCGCGAGATGGACATGCTCATTACCGGCGGCGAACGCAAGGCGTGTGCGTTGGTGGCGATGGCGCTCACCGATCTGGGGATCGAGAGCGAATCCTTCACTGGCAGCCAGGCCGGCTTCCTGACCGACAGCACCCACCGGGATGCGAAGATTCTCAACGTCAACCCCTACCGCATCAGCGACGCCGTCGCCGCGGGCAAGGTCCCCGTCGTCGGCGGGAGCCAAGGCGTCTCGACGGACCATGACGTCACCTTCTTTGGCCGGGGTGGCTCGGACACGACGGCTGTTGCGCTCGCACACGCCCTCGAAGCTGATGCCTGTGAGCTATACACCGACGTCCCTGGCGTTTTCACTACCGATCCGCGGCTGGTCCCTGAGGCCCGCAAGATGGATCACATCTCATTCGACGAACTGCTCGAGATGACCGCCACCGGCTGCCCCAAGCCGGCGATGCGGTCGGTTGAGTTGGCCCGGAGCTTCGGCGTTCGCCTCCATGTGCGGAGTGCGTTCAGCTGGGTCCCCGGCACTTGGGTTTCAGAGGAGGCCTCTATGGAAAACGCGATCATCTCTGCGGTTACGCACGACACCTCCGAGGCGAAAATGACCGTCTCGGGTGTGCCCGATCAGCCCGGTGTCGCGGCCCGTTTGTTCCGCACCCTCGCTGACGCCGGGGTCAACGTTGACATGATCGTGCAGAACGTGTCGGCCGACGGCGCCACGGACATCAGCTTCACTCTGCCGCACGAGCAGGTCGTCACCGCAGAGTCGACTGTCGCTGCCCTCGTCAGCGAGATCGGTGCGACCGGGTCGGTCACCGACGGTGACATCGCACGGGTGAGCCTCGTCGGGGCAGGCATGCAGACCAACCCCGGCGTCGCCGCAACCATGTTTGAGACCCTGTCGAACGCAGGGATCAACATCGAAATGATCTCGACATCGGCAATTCGGATCTCGTGTGTCGTGCGCGAAGATCAGGCCGAGCACGCGGTCACAGTGCTGCACTCGTCGTTCGAACTCCATAAGCCGGCCGCAGAACGAGCTGGCCTCTAAGCCCGACCGGTTTTGGGCACATCGTTGTTCGACATCGGCCGAGCGTGGCTTCGTAGTTGCTGGACCGGTTGTCCACGCTGCGTTCACTGCGGCGGGTCGCAGGTATCCCGATCGGTGTCTTTGGGTCGCGGGCTAGATGTTGATGAGCGGTTGGCCCGCATCGACGAGACCACGTTGCGCGAACTCGGTCTGCGGCGAGGCTGGGAGGGCGCTGGGGCGGTCGGGTTCGTCGAAGCGAAGTGCCGCAGCGGTGCCTTCGTCTGCGGCGCTCCGCGTCTCCCGACGCTTGTGGATCACAGCGACGGCGGTGAAGCCCATGCCGGCTACTCCGGCGACGCTGGCCGGGGCCAGCAGGCGCCCCGACAGCGCTCGGATGCTGACCTCGACGATTGAAGAGCCGGTGAGTTGCTCAGCGATGAAGGGAAGGCCGACTGCGAGACATGCAGCGACGAGACCCATTACGAGCAGCCAGCGTCCAGCCCAGGCCATGACCCGGTGACGTCGAGGGTGAACCACCGCAGCAAGGGGAAGCGCGAGGCTCGCGAAGCCGAGTGCTAGCAGGCTGCGGTTGAGCAGC
Organism: Acidimicrobiales bacterium; assembly: GCA_029247365.1. Taxonomy (GTDB): domain Bacteria; phylum Actinomycetota; class Acidimicrobiia; order Acidimicrobiales; family Aldehydirespiratoraceae; genus UBA11606. The sequence continues at coordinate 37,066 of JAQWLJ010000020.1, forward strand.
CCGACCGGCCCGGTCAGGTCAGGGATCTGCTCGGGGGTCACCACGACTAACACGTCGTCGGCCGACAGCACGGATGCCGCCTCGGGTACCTCACGTTCAATGACGGCAAGAGCGGCACTGGTGACGGGGGCGACATCGATCGGCGCATCGCTCCGATCGAGGAGGACCTGAGAATGGGCTTCGAAGATGAGGTCGCTGAGCGCGGCCCGGAATGTTGTGTCGTCGCGGATCGTAGGGGCGAGGGTGGCCACTTCGGTCTCGATATCGAGGCCGAGGCGGGCCGCCTGTGCGGTCAGCTCCGTGTCGAAAAGCGTCTCCTGGATCGCGATGGCAATCTCGGCTTCGAGATCGGTGCGAACCTGTGGATCGTCGATGACCGTATCGATGGTGTTCGAGAGCGTCTCGTTGTCATTGACGAGCACCCAGGCCGAGCCGAGGATGGCGGCGAGGGTCAAGGCGAGGATGCCGATAACGCCAAGGATCGCTGCAGCCACACTCCGCCGGTTCCGCGTCGTGGCCGGCTCAGGGACAGGGTGACGAGAGCTCGTTGGAGGAGTATCCAGATAGACGCTGCCGGTTGGTTCGAACATCGGACACCTCCCACACGGGCGACGCAGCGGCCCCTGCGAGAACCACGTCACAGCTCGTTGTTTCGGCGTGATGGTTCGGAAGGTGTAGCGAAATGTCGGTTCTTCATCTTGGTCGGCGAACCGCCATGTCTGGTTTTGCTGCGGGGATCGGCCCAGTTCCGGCCTCCGGGTGCGCGAAACTGCGGCCGTGGACCTGTCAGATCTCCTTGATCCGGCCTCGACCGCCGTGCTCACGATGGAGTTACAGCGTGGCGTTTCCGGCGACCTTGCGGCGCTGCCGCACCTTCGCGATGCAGCCGAGGCGATCGACCTCCCTGCCCAGGCTGGCCGGGTCTGTGCCGCAGCTCGGTCGGTCGGCGCCACGATCGTTCACTGCACCGCCGAGTTCCGTCCCGACCGCCAGGGTTCGACCTCCAACGCACGGATTCTCGCGGCGTCGGCCGAGCTCAACGGCGACCGGCTCGATCAAGGGCACCCTGGCACCGAACTCATCCCGGAGCTTGCTGCCGCCCCCGGTGATCTTGTGCTGTCGCGGAGCCATGGCTTGACCCCGTTCGTGTCGACCGAACTTGATCAGGTCCTCCGCAACTGCGGCGTTCGTACGGTGGTCGCTGTTGGCAACTCGATCAACATCGGGATCCTCGGCCTTGTGCTCGTGGCGGTCGACCTCGGCTACCAGGTCGTGGTGCCCCGCGACGCCGTCGTCGGGGTGCCGATCGACTACGGCGAGTCGGTCCTCACCAACACGATCTCGCTGCTCGCCACCCTGATCACTGTGGATGAGCTCGTCGCCACCTGGCGTTGAGGTGGTCGCTTATGCGTAGTGGTCGAGTCTCGGCGGTCAGCCGTTGGGGCCGTTCGCCCTGATGGCATCGGGGCCGACCTCGGTCGCCTTGTTGGACGGTTCGAGTGAGACGTCGGACACGTCGCGAACCTAGTGTTCGGCTATGCAACCTGTCGGCGCACCCGAACCTGTCACCGTGGATCGAGCGGCGGTCGGTCGTTGTTTTGGCTGCGGCCATGCCAATGAGCAGGGTTTGCAAATGACGTTTGCGCGGTTCTCCGACGGCACGATCGAGTCGCGGCATCTGACCGAGCCACACCATTGCGGCGTCGACACCGTTGTCCATGGTGGGATCCAGGCAACCTTGCTCGACGAGGCGATGGGTGTCGCAGCGCAGTTGGGGCTTGCCGACACGGCCGGAAACGCTCCGTGCGTGACCGCCGAGATGCAGCTGGCTTACCGTCGACCCGTCCCGATCGCAGACGAAGTCGTCGTGCGGGCTCGGCTGCTCGAGGTCGATGGTCGAGATCTCCACATCGAGGGGGCAATCGTCGGCCCCGGTGGTGAACTTCTCACCACTGCGACGTCACGGTGGCGTCAGCTCCGGGATGTGCCGGCGACCTGATCACCGCACAGATCTCAACCGGCGGCAGTCACCGTTTCGGTGTCGACGCCGGCTCGCATGACCCTTCCGGCGATGGCACCGGTGGCGTCGCCGTCGGCGACGCTGACGACACCGTTGACGATCACGCGGCTGATGCCGGTGGCTTCGCTCCACAGGCGCTTTGAGTTGCCCGGTAGGTCGAACACGAGCTCGACATTGGTGGCGCCGACCTGCTCGGGATCGAAGATGACCACGTCCGCGTGCCATCCCTCGGCGAGGCGACCTCGGTCGGTGAAGCCGAACAGGCGAGCGGGAACGTCGGTGAGGTGACGCACGGCGTTCCCCATCGAGGTGAGCTGACGGCCCCGCAGACAGTCAGCCAACCAGGCCGTGGTGTACGGCGCACCGGCCATGCGGTCGAGATGGGCACCGGCGTCGGAGCCACCGATCATCACGTTTGGGTGCTCCCAGGCCGTGGCGCGCAACCGCCAGGACTCGGCGTCATCGTCGGTTGGGAGTGGCCACCAGACGGTGCGGAGATCATCGTTGAGTGAGATCTCGACCATTGTGTGGAAAGCGCGCTGCCCTCGCTCCCGAGCGATATCGCCCAGGGTGCGGCCCTTGAGACCCTCGTTGGCGTTGGCGTAGGTGTCGCCAACCATGTAGCCGTCCCAGCCGGTGAGGCGGGAGAACACACCGGCCTCGGGCCGGGCGGCCTGGTTCTCGAGCCACGTGACGACCTCGGGGTCGCGGAGCTTCTCCTTGCGGGCCTCGACCCCCATGTTGAAGTAGTCCATCCACCCCGGGAGCTGGAACAGCGCGCAGAAGGTACCGAGGCTCATGTTCATCCCCACGAGGATCGGCATCGTGAGGGCCATGACCTTGGCGCCGGCTTCGGTCGCCTTCTCGCAGGCTTCGAGCTGGTTCTGGTAGGCCTCGGGACGGGCTGAGTCGATGGTGAGGACGTTCCAGTTGATCGGTCGGTTTGCGGTGACCGACATCTTGGTCATCAAGTCGACCTCGTCGTCGTTGAACCCGTTGAGGCAGCCGTCGGCAACCCACTCGAGCGTGGTGCCCTCGTGCAGCGATGTCTCCTCGCAGAGTTCGAGCACCTCTTCCCATGCAGCCCAGCGGCTCGGTACCGGCTGACCATCGGCGTCAGAGTGGGTGAACGATCGACCGGTTGAGAAGCCGAACCCGCCGGCTTCGATCGACTCCTTCAGCAGGGCCCGCATCTGCGCCAACTGCTCCGGCGTGGCTTCCTTTCCGACCGAGTCCTCCTTCATCACCATGCGTCGGATGGCGGAGTGGCCGACCATAAACGCGATGTTGATGGCGGTGCCGCTCTCCTCGACCCGGTCGAGGTAGTCGGCAAAGCTCAGCCAGTTCCACGGGACACCGAGTTCGAGCGCCTCGAGCGCCATGCCCTCGACCTTGGTCATCATGTGCTTGAGGTACTCGCCGTCGGAGGCGTCGCCGAGCGGGGCGAGTGAAAACCCACAGTTCCCCGCGACCATCGACGTGACGCCGAACAGGTTTGACGGCGTCGAGTGCGGGTCCCAGAAGATCTGCGCGTCGTAGTGGGTGTGAGGGTCGACGAACCCGGGGCACACGACCTGACCCGCGGCATCGATCGTCTCGGTCGCTTCGTCGGTGATTCCGCCGTCGGCGGCGGTCCGAATGGTGACGATCCGACCGTCCTTGATACCCATATCGGCGGCGTACCCATCGGCACCGGTGCCGTCGACGACGGTGCCGCCCGTAATCACGATGTCCAGCATCTGCCCATCGTAGTGACAGGCCTGACGGCCCGTCAGGTTTCGATCGTCGCCTACGATCCGGAGGATGTCCGAACGCACCGATGCCCTCCGATCCCAGATGACGCTGGAGGAGAAGGCGCGGTTCGTCGCCGGTGACGACATGTGGCACACGGCGCCGGTCGAGCGCCTCGGCATCCCGCCGTTGAAAGTCACCGACGGACCAAACGGCGCTCGCGGTGATGGCCTCATGGGCACCGGAACGCCGACCGCATGTATCCCGTCGGGCGCCTCGCTGGGTGCTTCGTGGGATGTCGACCTGATTGAGGAACTCGGTTCTCTTCTCGGCACCGAGGCAAGAGCCAAGTCCTCGCACGTCCTGCTCGCTCCCACCATCAACCTGCATCGCTCGCCCAAGGGAGGCCGAAACTTCGAGTGCTACAGCGAAGATCCATTGCTGTCGGGCAAGATCGCTGCCGCGTTCATCCGGGGCGTGCAGTCCCATGACGTTGCTACGACGGCGAAGCACTTCGTGGGCAACGATTCCGAATTCGAACGCAACACGATCGACTCGGTGATCGATGAACGCACGATGCGCGAGGTTGCGCTGCTCCCGTTCGAGATCGCGGTGCGTGAAGGTGGGGCGTGGGGGGTGATGACCGCCTACAACCGGCTCAACGGTGTCTACTGCTCCGAGCACGAATGGCTGCTCACGAACGTCCTTCGCAACGAGTGGGGCTTTGACGGCATGGTTGTCACGGACTGGTTCGCCAACGGCTCGACCGAGGGATGCGTGGCAGCTCAACTCACGCTCGAGATGCCGGGCAAAGGGCGCTTTTACGGCGACAAGCTCTACGTGGCGATGGAGGAAGGCCGGGTCGATGAAGCCGACGTCGATGTCATCGTCGATGACTTGCTTCGACTGATGGAACGAACGGGCGTGCTCGACGGGGTCGGCGGCGAGCCCGAGAAGCCGCTCGACCGTCCCGAGGACCGCACCCTGATCCGACGGGCCGCGGCGGCAGGCTCGGTGCTCTACCGCAACGACGGCGTGCTGCCGCTCGACATGGCGCTGGTTGGTTCGGTTGCGGTCATCGGCCCGAACGCCATGAACGCGAAGGTCATGGGCGGCGGCTCCGCCAACGTGCGTGCGTACCAGCAGTCATCGCCACTCGAAGCGCTCCGGAACCGCTTCCCTGACCTTGATGTTCGCTTTGCTCGCGGTGTCGATATCGATCGCACTGTCCCCCCGATCACGAGGCCGCTCTTGCAGGAAACGGCCACCACCGAATATCGCAACGACACGTGGGGGTTCGACGGCGAACCCGACGCGGTTACGCAGAGCGGACGGACCCTGCTCCGTGCGTTCGGCCCCCCCGCTGATGGCATCGATGCCGAGCGATGGTCGGCCCGAATGACTGCGACGGTCCTGCCCGAGGTGACAGGCCTGCACCGCTTCACGATCACCGAATCGGGCCGGGGCCTCGTGCGCGTGAACGGTGACGTCGTGCTCGATGCGACCGCGGCCGACATCGAACGAGGTGAATCGTTCTTCGGGTTTGGCACGATCGAGCTGTCGGTCGACATCGATCTGATCGCCGGTGAGGAGACCGTCGTGGAGATCGACTTCCACAATGAAGGCGCGATCCTGCTGGCTGGCGTGATCGTTGGCTGCAAGGCGCTGGTCGAGCGCGACCTTGTCGGTGAGGCGGTGGCATTAGCGAAGGACTGCGATGTCGCAGTTGTCGTTGCCGGCACCAACGACGACTGGGAGACCGAAGGCCGCGACCGTGATCTGTGGGAGCTTCCGGGTGGTCAACCGGAGTTGATCGGGGCCGTCGCCGCCGCCAACCCTCGCACGATCGTCGTCCTCAACATCGGCTCGCCACACAGCCTCGACTGGATCGACGACCCCGCGGCGGTGCTCAGTGTCGGCTTCGCTGGCCAAGAGATGGGAGAAGCGGTTGTCGACATGCTCATCGGCGACCAGGAACCGCACGGTCGAGCGCCCACCACGATCGGCACCCGCTACGAGCATTTCGCGGCGTTTACGAACTATCCGGGTGAGAACAGCGCAGTTCGCTACGGCGAGTCCGTGTACTGCGGTCATCGCTGGCACGACACGCTGGGGCTCGAGCCGGCGGTCGCGTTCGGCTCGGGGCTGGGCTACACGACGTTCGAGATCGATGACGTTCCCGCTACGGCGGTCGTGGTGGCCGGTGATGGTCTCACATTCGACGTGTCGCTGACGAACACCGGTGGCCGCCGGGGAAGCGAAGTTGTGCAGATCTACATCGAACCGGTCGACCCGACGGTGCAACGACCCATTCGCGAACTCAAGGCCTTCCGCAAACTCGAACTTGACCCCGGCACCTCGGCGACCGTCTCCTTCGAACTGTCGGCCCGCGACTTCGCGTACTACGACCCTTCAGATCTTGCCTGGCCCGAACTGGTCGGCAATCGCTTCGTGCCGGCCGGCATCGGCGCGCTACATCGGACCACACCAGGCTGGTACGTCGACCCGGGTCGCTACCGCGTCTGGGTCGGCCGGTCGTCGCGCGAACTCGACAGCGCGATCGAGGTCGATGTCACTGGCGAGTCGACCTTGCTCGTTGACCCGTTGCCCTCGCGCCGCCCTGCCCCGCCACTGTGACGAGTGCCAGTTATCGCCGTCGTCAACGTAAATGAAACAGCAACGATCGCCGCTCAACGTTCCACGGCTCTCCCATCTGGTTGGTGCAGCACGCCTCACAGCAGCGCGAAACGATTCGGCGATAGTCATGCGGTGCATTGTCAGGTGAATCCGGGTCCGGGAACGCAGGGCATGACGTAGGGGTTTGTGACTGCGTACAGTCACAACTGCAGCCTGCAAAGGAGTCCCCTATGTTGTTTGGTCGCGACAAGCAGACCATGCCCGATCCCGCTGATGCCTTGCCCGGGCGCGACGAGCTGGTTCCAGTCCAGCCTTCCCATCTCATCCTCGGTACGCCCCTCGATGGCCCGGTGCCGGAGGGCCATGAGGTCGCCATGTTCGGCCTTGGTTGCTTCTGGGGGGCTGAGCGGTTCTATTGGCAACTCGAGGGCGTCTACACCACCGCTGTCGGCTACGCGGGCGGCTATACGCCCAACCCGCTTTACGAAGAGGTGTGCTCCGGGCGCACCGGCCACAACGAGGTTGTGCGGGTCGTGTACGACCCGAGTGTCGTGTCCTATGACGAACTCCTGAAGATCTTCTGGGAGGTACATGACCCCACCCAATTCATGCGACAGGGCAACGACATCGGTACTCAGTACCGCAGCGAGGTCTACGTCTACTCCGACGAGCAACGAGACGCGGCCAAGGCGAGTTTGGATCACTATCAGGAGAAGTTGAGCGGGTCAGGCTTCGGCGAGATCGCGACCACGATCGTTGATGTTCCACTCTTCTACTTTGCCGAGGAGTACCACCAGCAGTACCTCCACCGGAACCCGATGGGCTACTGCAACCACGGCCTCTGCCAGGTCCGCTTCGACTGAATCAGCGCAGGGTCGTCGCTGGCTCGCTCAGCTGAGCGACGATCAGCGCTGCCGTCAACCGATGCCCTCTCTTGGAATGCGAACCGGATGGTTCGACCGCTTACAGGTCGACGTTGCCGTCGACGCACGTGACGGCGTCGCCGCCAATCCACACCTCGCCGTCGCTCTGTTCGACAGAGACCTTGCCAGCTCGACCGAGGACAGTGCCCTGTGACGCAACGTAGGGCGACGACAGGCGACCTGACCCAAGGAGCCACTGGGCGAGTGCGGCGTTCAGGCTTCCCGTGACGGGGTCCTCAGCGCCCGGGCCGCTACCCATCTTGAAGAGCGCCCGGACTTCGATCGCTGCTGGGCCGCCTGGCGGGTAGGCACCGACCACGCCAATTTTGTAGTCGGGCCGGGCGCTCATGTCGGGTTCGAGGGCAAGCACGGCGTCGGCGTCGGCAAGCTCGACTGCGATCCAACCAGGGCCGTTGTCAGCCCACGCGGCTGCGACCACGTCAACGGGGCTGATCCCGAGGACGGCGCACGTGTCGGCGAGATCGGCGGTGTCGACCGGACCGCTCCGCATGAGCGGGGGAGCGGCGAAGGCCAGCTGGGTGTCTTGCCGAAGCGTCACGAGCCCAACGCCGCACTCTTGTACGACCATGCCGGGGTTCTTCGGGTGTCCTCCGGCCTCGAGCCATGCATGGCAGGTGCCGATCGTGGGGTGGCCGGCGAAGGGGAGCTCGACGTCGGTTGTGAAGATCCGGACCTTGTAGTCGGCCGCAGGCTCGGTCGGGGGAACGACGAACGTCGTCTCGCTCAGGTTCGTCCAGTTGGCAAACTGCTGCATCTCGTCGCTGGACAGTCCGTCACCGTCAAGGACGACAGCGAGCGGATTGCCGCAGTATGGAACGGCAGTGAAGACATCGACCTGCTTGAAGGGGCGCATCTTCGCCAGTCCCGCGACGCGTGCGTCAGATGCTCTGGCTGGGAAAGCCCAGACCCTCGTGGTCGACGCCACCCATATTCGCGTTGAGGCGCGCCTTGCCCATGAGCTCGGCGATGACGGGACCGAGGTCGCCGGGGTCGTCGGTCTGGGTGGCGACCGGACCAAGGTGCCAGCCCTCGGCGATACCGAGCTGGTCACCCCGGATGTCGAACACGCGACCGGTCACGTTCTGGGCCTCGGGCGAGGCGAGCCAGGTGGTGATGACCGCGATCCAGCGAGGGCTGATCTTGTCCGCCAGGCCCTCCGGCGCGGCGTCGCCACCCATGAGGTCGGCGGTCATGCGGCTCCACGCAGTGGGAGCGAGGCAGTTGACGGTGACGCCGTACTTCACGAGTTCTTGGGCGGCGATGACGGAGAACGACGCGATGCCGGCCTTGGCGGCGCCATAGTTGGTCTGGCCGATATTGCCGTAGATGCCCGACGGCGACGCGGTGTTGATGATGCGGCCATAGACGTCCTCGCCGGCCTTCGCCTTCTCGCGCCAGTACTTGGCGGCGTGATGGCTTGGGGCGTAGGTGCCCTTGAGGTGCACGGCAATGACGGCGTCCCAGTCTTCCTCGCTCATGGAGAACAGCATGCGGTCGCGCAGGATTCCGGCGTTGTTGACGACGATGTTGATGTCGCCGTAGGTGTTGACGGCCTGCTGGATCATCGCCTCGGCCTCGTCGAACGTTGCGACGTTGCCGCCGTTGACGACAGCGTCGCCACCCATGGCCTCGATCTCGGCGACGACTTCCTGTGCGGGGGTGGCGTCGGCGCCGGCACCGGAGGTGTCGCCGCCGAGATCGTTGACGACGACCTTGGCACCTTCCGACGCCATCATCAGCGCGTGTTCGCGGCCGATACCGCGTCCGGCGCCGGTGACCAGCGCGACCTTGCCATCGAGAATGCCCATTGGGTGCTCCAGGGGTGAGAAGTGAACGGTCGTTAGCGTGCCAGATGTCAGGCGCTACGGCTACTTGACGGCAGACTGTCGGCTCATGGGCACGAATGATCGCTGCTACGCACTTGGGATTGACACAGGAGGCACGTACACCGATGCGGTCGTGTACGACGAGGCCGAGCGCGAGATCGTCGCGAAGGCCAAGGCGCCGACCACCCACGATGATCTCGCGATTGGTATCCGCGGTTCGATCGAGACGGCACTTGGTGCGTCGGCGGTCGACCCGGCTGCGATCCAAATGGTGGCCCTCTCCACAACGCTCGCCACGAACGCGCTCGTTGAGGGCACGGGCCGCCCGGCGGCGCTCGTGACGGTCGGCTTCGAGGCCGGTGCACTTGACCGGGGTGGCCTTCGCGACGCGATCGGTTCCGACGCGATCATCCAGGTGGCCGGCGGTCACAATTCGCACGGCGAACCGGTCGCCGAACTCGACCTTGATGCCCTGTCGTCCGCGCTCGACGAGATCGCCGATGACGTCGATGCCTTTGCGATCATCGCCCAGTTCGCGACCAGAAATGCCGACCATGAGCTCGCAGTCCGCGACCTGATCCGCGAGCGCACCGGGAAGCCCGTCACCTGCAGTCATGTGCTGTCGGCAAGTCTCGGCGGCCCAAAGCGCGGCGTGACCGCGCTGCTCAATGCTCGTCTGATCCCGATGATCGACGATCTCGTTGCCACCTCCGATCGGATCCTCACCGAACTCAGGATTGACGCGCCAATGATGATCGTCCGGGGCAACGGGTCACTGGTGTCGGCCGACTTCGTGAAGGAACGCCCAGTCGAAACCATCCTGTCGGGGCCAGCGGCTTCGCTTGTCGGCGCCGCTCACCTCGCGGTCGCCGACGACGTCGTGATCTCCGACATCGGTGGCACCACCACCGACATTGCGGTCGTGCGCGACGGCGTACCAGCCTTCGGCGAGGACGGTGCCGTCGTGGGCGGGCACCGCACGATGATCGAAGCCGTGATGATGCGCACCCACGGGCTCGGCGGCGATAGCGAGATCCAGCTGAAGGACCGCGCGGCCGGGTGTGACCTCGAAGTCGGTCCTCGTCGCGTCGTCCCGCTGTCGTTGATGGCCGAGACCCACGGCGACGTTCTGCGTATCGCGCTCGAACGCCAGCTCAATGAAGCGATCCCCGGCGCGTTTGACGGCATGTTTATCCAACAGACGGCACGGGCTACCGATGCCACCCTCGACCGAAACGAGGGTCACGTGATGGATCGCGTGGGCGATCACGTCGTGCCGGTCGGTGCCGCAGTCGGAACGGCGCTTCAGGACCGGGCGATGCGGCGCCTTGTCGGCCGGGGTTTGCTTCGCCTCTGTGCTTTCACGCCCACCGACGCCAGCCATGTGCTCGGCGACCAGACCACCCACGATCCAACCGTCGCTCGCTTGGGCGCCGAACTGTTCGCCCGACGCCGCGATCGCTACGGCAACAACATCGCCGAAGACGGCGAGAAGTTCTCGCGTGTGGTGACGGCAACGCTCGTGCGCCGCTCCGCCGAAGCGTTGCTCGCCGCTGCGCTCGACCGGGATGGCCTCGACGGCGCGCTCGCGGCCGGTCCACTCGTCGCAGCTGCCCTTGATCGGACGACCATGAGCTCTCGGGTCGACATCGGCCTCAGTGTCCCGCTTGTCGGTCTCGGCGCGCCGGCTGCCACGTACTACCCGGCGATCGGCGAGCTGCTCGGCACCCAGGTCACCGTTCCCGCCGATGCCGACGTCGCAAACGCAATTGGTGCCGTCGTCGCCAACGTTCGGGTTCGCTACGAGGTTCTGGTGACTGCACCTCGCCGCGGCGTCTACCGCGTCCATGTCGGCACCGAACCGGAGACGAAGTGGGAACGACCGGAGGCCCAGGCTCGGGCCTGTGAGGCGGCCGAGGCGGCGGTGCGCGAAAAAGCACTGGCCGCCGGCACGACCGACTTCGAGATCGAAACCGAGTGGACAGAGAACGTCATCGACGTTGACGGCCGGCCGATGTTCGTCGAAGGTCGAGCGGTCGCGATTGCGTCGGGTCGACCCGACCTCGGCTGACCGAATCGTTGGGGCCGACATAGGGTCTGTCCCATGGCCCTCGAAGACGAACTCGTCAACCGCGTCACGTGGAAGATCCCGAACGCCCTTGCCCTGGTCGGTTCGGCCGCCGGTGGCGAACGCAACGCGATGACCACAAGCTGGATCACCCAACTCGCAATGGAGCCGGTGTTGATCGGTATCGGGGTCGACAACTCGGCGGTGACCCATCGGCTGATCACCGAGGGCGGGTCGTTCACCATCAATCTCTGGGACAGCGAAGAGACACGACCGTTTGTGAAATTCTCAAAGCCCGCGATCGATGACGGTGAGACGCTCAACGGTCGGCCAGTCCGCAACGGCATGACCGGTGCACCGATCTTTGACGAGGCGCTCGCGTGGTTGGAGTGCGAGGTCCGGCAGGCCCACGATTTGGGCACGCACACGTTGTTCATCGGAGAACTCATCGATGCTTCGATCAACGATGACGAGAAGCGTCCGGCTGCCATGAGTGACACGCGTATGAAGTACGGCGGCGTCCGCCGAGGCGGCCACTGACCAACGAAAACTCAGAGTTCGCCAAAGGTGGGGTCGCCCTTGCGGCTGCCGCGAGGTGGCGTACGTGCCCACACGAGGTATTCGTCGATGAACACACCCACGGTGCCGCCCGGACGGGCCGCGCCAACCACGGTACCGAAGCCTTCAGCGCCAAGCCGGTCGATCTCGTCGGCGGCAATTGCTGTCACGCATTCGGGCACTGCACCGACGCTGGCCTGAGCGGCGTAGATCGCAATGAGCGGTTCGCGCATCTCGTGGCGAACGCGCGGGTCGGGGCCGGCCAGCCCGCCGAACACTGCAACCCCACCGGCCAGGCCGGCGACGAGTGCAACGAGCGGCCGAGGTGCGAACAGCATCAGCACGCCGCTGATCACTGCGCCACCGATCAACACGAGCATGGCCCGTTCGAGTCGAGAGCCAGCGGGCGGAGGCTGTCCCGTCGCCGCGCCCACGAACGTCCGATACGGCCGCACGTCAACGGTGATGTCGTTGTCGGCGACCACCTTGGCCTGAAACGCCCGTTGGCGATCCTCCCAGCGAAGCTCCACACCACGACGCTATGCGCGAGACTTCCGACCCATGACGCTGACCTCGTATCGAATTACCCGAGATGGCGCCGAGCGCCTCCTCTTCCTGATGCACGGTTATTCAGCCGAGCAGCATCACCTTGCGTCGTACGTGCCGCTGGTCGACCCCGACGAACGGTTCACCGCCATCGCTCCGCGCGGGCCGGTTCCTCTCCCCGACGGCGATACCGATGGCGCATCATGGTGGTCGATTGACTTCGAGACCCTCGAGTTCCAGACCGATGAGTTCGAGGGCTCACTGGACACACTTGAGCGCTTTGTCGCCGCAGAGGCTGCTGCGGCCCGTGTGCCTCTCGAGCGGTGCGTCATCGGTGGCTTCTCGCAGGGTGGCTACCTGGCGCTCTCCCTCGTCGGCAAGGCAGGCGCGCCGACGTATGCCGGTGTCTGGGCGATCTGCTGCGGCCTCCCGGAGTTCTCGGACCCCCCGATCGACCTGTCGAATGGCGGTGGGCGTCCGGCGCTGTTCCAGTGGGGCACCCGCGATCCCATCGTCGGAGCCGACCGGGCGGATCCTGTCGCACAGGCGCTTGGCGGCGGTGGCTGGGCCCTCAGTGAGCACGCCTACGACATGGCTCACAGCCAGACAATCGAGATGATGATCGACGCCCGCACCTGGCTTGCCGCAATCCCTTAGTGCAGACGGACCGCTTGGCGTTTGAGTTCCGTTTGGACAGCAACGATGTCGACGTCGGCGACGGTGCGCCCGGTCTTAACTGCGATCGCGGCTGCCGCTCCAGCGCCCTGGCCGGCCACGGTGCAACACATCATGTTTCGCACGGCGGCGTGTGAGGTCTGGTCGCCACCGATCGAACGACCCGTCACCAGGAGGTTGTCGACCCCGTCACTCGGCACCATCGAGTTGTAGGGCACGTGGAAGTAGCGGCCGGTCGTGGGGAGGATCAGGATCCCGTAGCCGTCGATGAACTCGGGGAAGATACCGATGGAGTCATCGAACCGGCCCTGTCCACGAACGTCGTGGGCGGTGAGGTTGTAGCGGGCGATGAGCTTGCGGGTGTCGCGGATGCCGATCGTCATCCCGTAATTGCGGAGCTTCGCGTTCTCGCATCCGGGCGTGTACCGGCGCAGCGCATCGATCGCCAGCAGGGCTTGCCGACGGCCTTCGATCTCGCCCGCAGTGAGTGACCACACATCGGTGCCGTCGACCTCGGGCATGTGCACGAGGTTGAGATAGGTAAGGTCGCCCTGCTCGGAGATGGCGCCCCAGGTGCCCCCGAGTGTCTTGAGGTCGGCGGGAATGTGGCCGGCTTCCTTGGCGCGGTCGAACGGCTTCGAGAGCCACGGTGAGAACATGTCGTCCTCCTTTCCGGTGGTCTCGACCGACCATTCGTCGGCGCCGGCCCACGACAGGTAGGTCTGGGGGTCATCCTTCACGCCCTGGATGAACGCGGCTTTGTCAACACCGGTCATGTGGAACATCACCGATGCGGCCTGCATCTGTTCGAGCGGCGTCTTGTGGGTCGCCGTACCGGTCCGGTGGGCGATGTCGGCGTCACCGGTGGCGTCGATCACGACCCGGCCCAGCACGGCGTGACGACCGGACTTCGACTCGACGATCACGCCGATGATGGCGTCGTCTTCGACGATCGGGGCAACGACGAGCGTGTGTAGCAGCGGCTTGATGCCGGCCTCTGCGACCATGTCGTCGGCAACGTTCTTGAACCCCTCTGCGTCGAGCGCGTGGCTGTCGCTCTGCGGTTCGGGTTGGGCGGCGCCAGCGGCTTTGGCCCGCTTCTCGAACTCGATGCCGATGCCCTCTGAGTCGATGGTGTTCTCGTGGCGGTACCAGGCGAAGCCCTCGACTCCGACCTGGGTGATGTTGCCGCCGAAACAACCGTTGCGGTCGAGCAGCAAGACCGACACGCCGGCACGAGCGGCGGCGAGTGCAGCCGACAAGCCACCCGGCCCGCTGCCGATCACAAGGACGTCGGCACGCGCGAGAACGTCAAGGGTGCGAGCCGGTTCGGTGATCACGTCCAACGCTTGCGGATGAGCCATCAGCGGTCGAGCGTACCGAGGTCGTGCCCGGCGGTCGATGGCGACTCGTTGGGCCAGTTGGTGCGCCACACCTCTGCACTGAGGGGCCCGACCGGCATCGGTGGCTTGTTGAATCCGAAGATCGGTGGCACGAGTGGTTCGACGGTGACGTTGTGGTTGGGCACGACAAAAAACGGGAACGAGTAGCGCGCTCCGCCGCTGCGGTTGGTCACGCGGTGGGGAGTCGCGACGAACCGGCCCCCCGACCACAGTTCAAGCATCTCGCCCACGTTCACGACCAGCGCGTCAGGGGGCGCGTCAACCTCGATCCACCCACCGTCGCGACTGCGAACCTCGAGCCCCCCGACAGGATCGGGATGAAGCAACGTGATGACGTTGGTGTCCTTGTGAGGGTGGATACCGGTCACGTCTCTGGTGGGCGGCTGTGCCGGGTAGTGCAACAGTGTCATGTTGGTGAGTGGCGCCTTGTGCCACGACGCGAGTTCGGCGGGCGACACACCGAGTTCCTCTGCGAACGCGTCGAGCATCGGCTCGGCGACCGCGTCGCATGCGGCCCAGTAGTTGGCGATGGTCGTCGCCAGGCCGGGCATGGCCGCCGGCCAACGGTTCGGGCCGTAGAGCTCGCACTCGCCGGCCACGGGATGGTCTGGCGGGCACTCCCAGTGGAGCTTGTAGCCCTCATATTGATCGCGCTGATCGCCGTTCGCGTCCACCCGGTTCGGGGTGAAGAAGCCGAGGGGGATGAAGCCGCGGTAGTTGGTTGGGGTGATCCGCCCGGCGGCCTTCGCAGCGTCATCGAGCGCAAACAGGGTCCGGAGCGAACTCCGAACCCGTTCAAAGAGCTCGACTGGGATCCCGTGACCAACCACGGACACGAACCCGATTTCTTCACATGCCGATCGCAGCTCAGCGCCGAAGGTCGCCGATCGAGCGTCGACAATCGGGATCACGCGGCCAGCGCTACTTCCGGACAACCCGTGTGTTGCCGATGCGGTCGTAGATGCTTTGATGCTCGGCGCTGTCGTTACCGATCATCACTATCGCTGCGATGCCGCATCCAAGAACGATCAGCCCCCCGAGAACCGGAATCAGCCCCACGATGTAGGGAAGACTCCGCATCACAGCGCCTCGTGGCGTGACGCTGGTTTCGCCGTCGGCCTCGGTGATCCGAAGCCCCAGCATCATCTTTCCTGGCGTGGCTGCCTTCGTAACGATTATGCCGATGTATGCGGCGGTGATTAGCGCGCTGAGTAGCACGGACTCGGCTCCACCTGCATAGGCCTCAAACCCGTTGCCGGTGCTGTCTCCGAAGAACACGAGTAGCAGCATGAAGCTGAGAATGAACACGATCCCGATGTCGATCAGTGCAGCGAAGAACCGCACACCGAGGTCGGCGTAGCGAATGCCGCCCGTTGGGTTCGCGGAAGCGCCGGGCGGTGGTGGCGGAGCCGCCGATGGCGCCGGTTGGGGATCGCCCACCCATTGCGTGCCGTCCCAGTAGCGAACCGTGTCGGGCGGGTCGCCCTCTGCGTAATAGTGGCCGGGTTGTTGGCTCATGATCGCGCCTTTCGGAACTGATGGATGGGGTCAGGTGCGGACGACGACGGTGCTGGACAGTCGCTCCCAGAACGTGCGGTTCTGGTCATCGAAGAACACCAGCAGGAGCAGAATGAGCGCAGGGATATAGAAAAACATCTGTGCAATGCCAAACACGATGGAGGCTGCAATGCCGCGCACAAAGATCATCCGTGCTGGACCGGCCGGCTCACCGGTTGCTTCGATCAGGGCCTGTTGGTTCATCAGCTTCTTGGCCGGGGTTTGGCCCTCGTTCTTGAGCACGATCACAAGGGCCCAGATGAGCCAACCGATACCGAGCGTGACAATCAAGAGAGCGATCTCGAGCAGATAGCAGAGGAAGCGGTCCATCTTCGACACGACCTCTCGCTGGCCGGCGGCGACCGGCAGTGGAGGTACGGTCGATGGCGCAGGTTGGGGGTCGCCGACCCACTGGTTGCCGTCCCAGTAGCGAACCGTGTCGGGTGGGTCGCCCTCTGCGTAGTAGTGGCCGGGTTGTTGGCTCATTGTGATGCTCCTGCAAGAAGTGGATGATCGAGACGGTAGTGGCTCTACGGTGGCCCTATGAGCGACACCGACTTTCCGAGTGCCGACGAACTGTTGGCGAACAACGCACTGACTGCGGCTGATGGTCGCCCGTTTCTGCCTGTCGAGCCGTCCCGCCGACTCGCAGTCGTGAGCTGCATGGATTGTCGAATCGACATCGAGACGGTGCTTGGCCTCGAACACGGTCAGGCCCACATACTCCGCAACGCTGGTGGCGTTGTGACCGATGACGTGATCCGATCCCTGACGCTGTCGCAGCGCTATCTCGGCACGCGAGAGGTGCTCATCATCTCCCACACCGACTGTGGCCTGTCGAAGGTGACCGAGGAGACAGTCCGGTCTGAGCTATCGGCCGAGCTCGGTATCGAGCCGGAATGGGCTGTCGAGGCCTTTACCGACCCGGCCGACGCGGTGCGGCGATCGATCGCCCGTCTCGTCGACTCGCCGTTCATCGTGCACACCGAGCATGTGCGCGGGTTCGTCTACGACGTCGAGACCTGTCTTCTCAGCGAGGTCAGCTGATCGA
>JAQWLJ010000039.1 GCA_029247365.1 Acidimicrobiales bacterium
TTCCACCATCCGGGTCAGCGAGTGGCCGCCCGCTTCCGTGAGTACGCGCTCCCCTACTCGGTCGAGACCGGACCGGCCTGCATGACCGCAACGCTGCTCACTCCCAGCGGGATGGTCGACCTCACCAGCGGCTCCTGACCACGGCCACCACCGAGACCATGCAGGATGGGATACTCAGGCGATGAAGCCCGATGAGCTTGAGTCCGTCGACACCAACTACCCCAAGGCTGTGAAGCAGGCCCTGGCCGACGCCGCCGCCCACGCTCCGGCAGGTGCTTGACGGCGCCTCGTCCTGTTTTTCACCGAGCTGCGAATCAACCGGCCGTCGGTCTACTCACCAGCGTCGAGCACGGTGCGGCCCTCAAGGGCCCGCCCGAGGGTGAGTTCATCGGCGTACTCGAGGTCGCCACCGACCGGAAGACCGCTCGCAATGCGGCTGACCTTTACGCCCATCGGTTTGAGGTACTTCACCAACAGGGCTGCGGTTGCTTCCCCTTCGAGGTTTGGATTGGTGGCGACGATGACCTCTTCGATGTCTTCTTCGCCAACCCGAATCATGAGCTCCTTGACCCGGAGCTGATCGGCACCCACACCGTCGATTGGGCTGAATGCGCCCTGCAGCACGTGATAGCGACCTCGGAACTCCTGGGTCCGTTCGATCGCAACGATGTCTTGGCTGTCCTCGACCACGCAGACCAAACGTGACTCGCGGCGGGGGTCACGACAGATCGTGCACTCGTCGCCCCCCTCGCTGAGGTTGAAGCACCGTGCGCAGAACGACACTCGCTCCTTGGCTTCCACAATCGACCGACTCAGCCGCAGTGCGTCTTCGGTCGGCGCCTTCAGAAGGTGGAACGCGACGCGCTGAGCCGACTTCGGACCGATGCCCGGCAGGCGCCCGAGCTGATCGATCAGCTCCTGAACTGTCGACGAGTAACTCACTCGCCGCCCAACAGGCCGCCGAGACCGCCCAGCTCCATCCCGCCCAGAGCACCGGACTGGCCTGCTTGGATCTGGCCCGCTGCATCACGCAACGCAGCCAGCACAAGGTCTTCCAGCATGGACGGATCGTCGGGATCGACCGCCTTCGGGTCGATCGAGATCGACTTGAAGTCGAAGTGGCCGTTGACCCGCACGGTGACAAGACCGCCACCAGCGGTGCCCACCACGACTGCGTTGGCCGCCTCCTGGACGCCGGCCATCATCTGCTGGGCCGACTCGAGCAGGCCACCGAGGTTGAGTCCACCGAGATCGGGTACGTCCGGCTGCTGGTCATCGGCGCTCATTGGTCGTCCTCCAGACGGTCGGTGGTGTGCAGTTCGGCGCCAGGAAAGGCTTCGGTCAGGCGCTCGATCAGTTGATCGGTGTGGGACGGCGCATCGACGAGATCGTGGATGTCGATCTCGTCGTCCGACGACCCGGTTTCAGTGGACTCGAGATCGGTCGTCGTTTGCGGAACCGGCTGCGTGACCTCGCGCACGATCTCGGGGCTCGACACCTTCGCCATCGGTGGAGGCGCATCATCGAGATCGTCGGGAGGCGTTGGACCGGGGTCACCGTTATCGACGACTGCGGCAAGCGGTGCGTCGGCGCTGCGAGGAGCTCCGTGGGCGTCGACAAGAGCAAGCCAGAGTTCGGCGAGCGTCTCCTCGGTCCGGGGACGCTCGCCGAGCAGCTCGTTGGCCTTGGCGATCACCGCGTCGCGCGACAAGCCAAAATGGCGCTTGCCGAGCTGCACGACCTCGGTCGGCGAGATCGGCCGGATGGCGCGCAGGTCCACCGGCGCGGACACCGGCTGCTCTGGCTCAGTTTCGAGCGCCGCCGGGTCCCCGACGGGCACTGGGTCGGCAGGCACCGACGGCGGAGGCAGCGATGCCGCAGGAGCCTCAGCAGCGGACTTGGGCGGCGCAGCACCGCCGCGCTTTTCGGCCAGCGCCCGCCGGGCTGCAGCGGCCGGACCTGACGCGTCGGAGGTGTCGGCCGCTGGAGGCAGCGCCGAGGTCGCAGGAGCATCGGGCACGCTCGGCGCCGCAATCACCCGAGGCGAAGACTCTGGGGGCACGGGTGGCTTTGGCGGTGGGGACGGCGTCCTAGCAGGCGCCGCCGCGACAGCCGGGGCCGACGGCGGAGCACCGCCCGAAAGTGCTGCTTCGAGTTGTTCGACTCTGGCACTGAGCGCGTCGAGAGAACGGTCGGCTGCTGGGCGACAGAGGCGAACCAGAGCGACCTCCAAGTCGACGCGAGGGTCGGGTGCCTGGCGCATATCGACCAGTGCGGTGCCGAGCGTTTCCATCGCCCGGGTCATCGCAACAGGTGACATCGCAGCCGCAAGCTCGGTCGCCCGTTCGGCTTGCGTGGGCGACAGGCGCGGCGGCGGGGAGTCCATTGCGGTGAGGAAGGCATCGCGCAGGCTGGCGAGAACCGCCTCCCCGATCGTGCGTGGGTCGCGGCCGCGACCCGACGCTTCTCCCACTGCGGCGAGGGCGCCGGTAACGTCGTGGCCGGCGATGGCGTCGAGCATGACGTCGGTCGACGTATCGATTTCGACCACGCCGCCCGCCGCAACAACCCGGTCGAGCGCCGACAAGGTGTCGCGGACTGAGCCACCACCCGCTGCGACCACGTACTCGATGGAATCGTCGGAGACATCGAGCCCGGCGTCGGCAATTACCCAGCGGACGTGCTCGGCCATTTCCTCCGCCCCCAACAAGGTGAGCTGGAAGACCTGACAACGGCTACGGATCGTCTCGACGACCTTGTGTGGCTCGGTGGTGGCGAGTACCCAGGTGACGTGATCGGGCGGCTCTTCGAGCGTCTTGAGCAAGGCGTTCTCTGCCTGGCTCGTGAGCATGTGGACTTCGTCGAGGATGTAGACCTTGGCGCGACCGGGGTTGCCGAGGTTGACCTTTCCCAACAGGTCGCGCATGTCCTCAACCTTGTTGTTGGAGGCGGCATCGAGTTCGTGAAGGTCAAAAGACCGGCCCTGCTCAATCGCTAGACAACTCTCGCACTCGCCGCATGGCTCGCCGTCGGTGCCGAGGTTCTCGCAGTTCAGCGCCTTGGCGAGCACCCGAGCCGACGTGGTCTTGCCCGTGCCGCGCGGGCCATGGAGGAGGTAGGCGTGACCGACCTCAGACTTCACCACCGCGTTCTGCAGCGCACTGACGACATGATGCTGGCCGCGGATCTCTTCGAACCGTTGCGGTCGGTAGCGGCGGTAGAGCGACTGATAGGCCATGCCTGGCCGACTCTACCGGCCGACACCGACGCCGTCGGCACAGGCGCATGACCACCATCAACATGGCCATCATCAACATGACCAGCAGCACTGGGCACGGCGCGCGTTGGGTCGAACTCGCTTGCGCGAACGACGCGGCCTCCACGGCCTCTCTCGCGGCACGCTTTGCGGCCCGACAACGACGAACGCCCGTTCCCGGGAGTGGCGGCCAGGCGATCTGCGGCACACAAGCGGCTCCGCTGAGAGCTGCTGCCTTCCGGCCCTGACTCGGTTCACAGGCACCTGTTGCACAGGACCCGACCGCCACACCCCGGAACGGGCGTTGCCCGAATGACGCTACCCTTCTCCACCGGATCCCGCACCGCAGGAAACCTGGAGGGTTGCCAGAGCGGCCGAATGGGCACGCTTGGAAAGCGTGTGAGGTGCAAGCCTCCGTGGGTTCAAATCCCACACCCTCCGCCAACGCGAACCCCGGCCTCAGGGCCGGGGTTCGCCACGTTTACGCCGTCGGGGCCATGGCAGGCGAGACTGGCGGGCATGACCGCACCGCACCACCGTTGGGTGGTCTTCGGTGGGCTGGTCGCGGTCTACTTCAGCTTCGGCATTGGGGTGGCCGCGATTGCCCCAATGCTGACACTTGTTCGCGAAGACCTCGGGGCGAGCCGCGGCGAGATGGGCCTCGCACTCGGGTCATGGACGATGATCTACATCGTCACGTCGCCGATCGCTGGACGGTTCATCGACCGCTTTGACCTTGGGTGGTCACTCTTTCTCGGCGGATGCAGCGTGGTTGGCTCATTGCTCTTGCGGTCGATGGCCGAAGGCGTCGGCACGCTTTGGTTGGCCGTCGCATTCTTCGGAGTGTTCGGTCCGTTGGTGTCGGCCTCAGCGCCGGCGTTGATGGCGAAATGGTTCCCTGACGAAAAGGAGCGGCGGCTCGGTATCGGCCTATACGCAGCAGCCCCCGCTGTCGGCGGCACGCTCATTGTTGCGATCACCAACCCCGTACTGCTCGAGTGGCTCGGGACCTGGCAGCGTGTGCTTGTCTTCGAAGCAGGCGTTGCCGCGTTGCTCACCACGGTTTGGGTTGTGATCTGGCTGCGAGTCGAACGCCCTGATTGCAAGAGTGAGGTCGAGAAGGCTGCGGCCGCAGGGTCGACACGTCGGCTTCTCTGCTCACCCGAGATTCGGTTGAACTTTGTCACCGCCTTCGCACTCTTTTTCGTGATGCACGCACTCGGTACGTGGTTGCCGACCGTGCTCGAGGAACACGGCGAGATGTCGGCGACGGCGGCCGGCGGCTGGGTCGCGACCGCCGGTGTGTTCGCGATCGTGTTGACCGCCACGCTCCCGAGCCAGGCCACGCCGGACCGCATGCATCTGATGTTCGGAGGGCTTCTCGCTGCGACGGCGGTCGCCGTCGCCATTGTCGCCTTCGGGCCAGTCGATGTCATGGGCCCGGCCACGCTCGTGGGCGCGCTGCGCTCGCCGCTGGTGCCGATCGGAATCGTGACCCTGCTCGAAGCTGACGAAGTCACCCCCGCCAACGCCGGCCTCGCGAACGGGCTTTGGTTCTCGGCGGCCCAAGTCGGCGGGGTGAGCGGGCCGCTGACATTGGGTGCTGTGGCCGACACCTCACTCGGCTACGAGGGCGCATTGACCGCCGTCGTGGTGATCGCATTCTTGGGAGTGGGCTTCGCTTCGGTCCAACACCGCGTCTACCGGCGAACCGAAGCACCCCTCTCACATTCATGACCACGGCCGGGTCTGTGGCCAGGCCAGTAGCGTTTGGAGCGTGAATCACCGCCTCACCCTCGTGACGACTCTGGTCATCCTCGCCGTTACGGTGACCCTCGATCAGGGAACCAAAATCTGGGCCGAGTCTGCGCTCGAAGACGGCGATGTGGTCGAGATTCTGCCGACGCTCGAGTTCGATCTGTCCTACAACAGCGGCTTCTCGTTCAGCACCGGTTCGGGCTTCGGCCCCTATATCGGGGTCCTCGTGCTCGGACTGATCGGCTTTCTGGTCTGGCAGATCGTCGTCTCCGAGTCGATGGCGCGGGTGTGGATCCTCGCCACGATCATGGGCGGGGCGATCGGCAATCTAGTCGATCGTCTGTTCCGTGCCGACGACGGTTTGCTGTCGGGCGAAGTGATCGATTTCATCGACGTCACCTGGTACGCCGTGTTCAACGTCGCCGACATGTTCGTTGTGTGCGGCGCAGTAACCTTCGCCGGCTACGAGCTCGTCTTGCATCGCCGTGCCGAACACGCGGCGGCAAACGCCACCGAGCCGATAGGCGCCTTCGAAAGCGACCTGGCAGAAGCTGGCGGAGAGCCCCTTTCGTGATCACGGTCTCACCGGCGAACGATGTGGTCGGGGCATTCATCGATGGTGTCCAGGTGGCGAGCTGCTCCAACGAGGAGCTGTCCATTATCCGGCAGGCTTACGCCGATCACGCGGTCGTCTTCTTTCGCGACCAGGAGCTCACCCCCGATGAGCACATAGGTTTTGCGAAGCGGTGGAGCCGCATCAACGTCAACCGGTTTTTTACGCCGGTAGAGACGCACCCGGTGATCGCAGAGGTTTGCAAGGAGTCTGACCAGACCCAGAACATCGGCCAGGAGTGGCACACCGACCACAGCTACGACCAGGTGCCGGCGATGGGCTCGATGCTTTACGCCCGCGAGATCCCGCCGATCGGCGGGGACACACTGTTCGCCAGCCAGTACGCCGCGTACGAAGCGTTGAGCGACGGACTCAAAAAGACGCTGCACGACCTGAAGGCGTGGCACTCAAGTCGACATGCGTTTGGCGTCAACGCCCCGATGGCCAATGGCGAGGGCACGTTGTTCAGCAACCCGGAGGCCGCGACCCAAGACGCCCTGCATCCCGTTGTGATCAGGCACCCGCTGTCGGGTCGACCTGCGTTATATGTGAACCCCGACTTCACGCTGCACTTCGATGGGTGGACACCTGAAGAATCAGCGCCCCTCATGCAGCAACTCTGGGGGCACGCCGTGAGCGACGATTTCACCTACCGGTTCCGTTGGGATGTGGGCTCGATGGCGATTTGGGACAACCGGGCACTCCAGCACCGCGCGCTGAACGACTACCATGGTCATCGCCGGCTGATGCATCGGATCACGCTCGAGGGCGAACCGCTCGAGGCATTTACTGACTGATCATCAGACCCGCCGCACGATTACGTTGCCGGCGGAGTAGCCAGCGCCAAAGGAACAAATCACGGCAAGATCGCCGGGCTTGAGATCGCTGTGATGATGCGAGAACGCGATGATCGAGCCAGCCGACGACGTATTCGCGTAGTCCTGCAAGATGTTGGGCTGCTCGTCGGGCGCCGGCACCCGACCCATCACCTTCTTGCCGATGAAATCGTTCATCGACTTATTGGCCTGGTGGAGCCAGAGACGCTTGAGGCCAGTCGGCTCGATCCCCTCGTCTGCGCAGTGATCGATGATCAGATCGCTGACCATCGGCACGACCTGCTTGAACACCTGCCGTCCGTTCTGCACGAACTGCATATCGCGGCGATCATCGAGGCCATCGGGCCTGCTCCGGCGCAGGAAGCCGTTGTTATTGCGGATGTTGTTTGAGAACTGGGTCAGCAGACGGGTCGACAGCACCTCAAACTGATCGTTGGAGGTGGCGTTTTCCTTGGCTTCAACGACCATTGCGGTGCAGACGTCGCCAAAGATGAAGTGACAGTCGCGATCGCGCCATTCGAGGTGACCTGAGCAAATCTCAGGATTGACGATGAGCACGGTGTTGGCCGACTCGGCACGGATCATGTCGGCGGCATTCTGGAGGGCGAACGTGGCCGACGAGCAGGCGACGTTCATGTCGTAGGCGAAGCCTTCGATACCGAGTGCTTCTTGGACCTCGATCGCAATCGCCGGGTAGGCCCGTTCGTGGTTCGACGCAGCGCAGATGACCGCATCGATCTGGCCGCCGGCTCGCCCGGCCTGGTCCATTGCTTGGCGAGCGGCGTCGATTGCCATCTCCGTCATGATCCCGGGCTCGTCATTGTCGCGTTGGCGGAGCAGCGGATGCATGACGTCGGGGTTGAGCACGCCTTCTTTGTCCATGACGTGGCGTCGCTCGATACCCGATGCCTTCACGATGAACTCGACGTTCGACGACGGAATCGGTTCACGCTCCCCCGCCGCAATCGCGTCGGCGTGGCGAGCGTTCTCCTTCTCGGCAAACGCGTTGAAGGCCTCGACCAGTTCCTCGTTGGTGATCACGTCAGGCGGGGTAAAGACACCCGAGCCGCTGATCACGACCTCGCGACGACTCGTAGACATGGTTGAGACGCTAGTCCGCCTCTCTTAGGGGGCTGTCATCAACCGGTCGACCGGGGCAAAGTCATCGGTGAGATACCGACCGTCGCCCACGAACGCGGCAAGGTCGGCGACCCGCACGCCGTCACCGGCGAGATCACCGAGCAGGATCGCAGTGTTGGAACCAATGAGGATTTGGTTCGCAAAGCCGCCGCCCCGGTCGGCCGGGACGATGACTGCGAGGTAGTCGAAATGCTGAGCGATCGTGCGGGCTTGCCACTCGGCGAACTCGTTGGCGCTTCCGTCGATCAGGTTGATCGCGCAGACGCCGTCGGGCCGCGAGCCACCCGGCAATCAGTTCACAATTATCCACTCGCACCGGAAACGACTGGAGCACAAATGCAGGGACCGAGCCACAGGAACCTGTTGCGGAGACATGTATCGACAGGCCCGTTGGGTCGGATCCTTTAGCGCACATCAAGGAGTCGACCATCGTCTTCGCAGGAACGACACGCTGGCGGTCTCGTTGCGCTGAGGTCTGCGCTGGCGAGACGGTGTCGGTGGAGCGGTCGTTGGGCAAGAACGCGTCGAGGCTGACGCCGCAGCTGTGCGTTGATCGCAAAGGTTCGATCGAAAACGCGAAGACGGAAGCGGCTGGGCCGCTTCCGTCTTGGGGAGGGGGGACCTTTCAATCAGAAGCCGGGGCCAAAGGGGTCGATGGGGCCGATCGGGCCGGGAGGTTCGATCGGGCCGGGAGGTCCGATCGGGTCAAGCGGATCGATCGGGTCGATGGGGCCGAGCGGATCAATCGGAGCGGGCGGCCCAAAGTCATCGATCAGCGGAAAGTCCTCGAGGGGACCATCGGGAGTCCAGAGGTCAAAGTCGAAGCTGGGGCCGTCGGAGTCATCATCAGCATCAGCATCGTCCTCGGTGTCAGCAGCGTCAGCGGGCGCAGCCTCAACTGCTTCCTCAGCATCAGCATCAGCATCGTCCTCGGTGTCAGCAGCGTCAGCGGGCGCAGCCTCAACTGCTTCCTCGCTGTCAACGGGCGCAGCCTCGGCTGCTTCGCCGGCCTGCGACGAGTTCGCCGTCTCGTCTACACCCGTTTGATCGTCAGCGTCGACGTGTTCGGTATTGCCAGAGGCCTGGCTCGACTCGTCAGCAACGGACGTGCCATCGAGCGACCCATCGCTCT
>JAQWLJ010000028.1 GCA_029247365.1 Acidimicrobiales bacterium
CGTGTGGCATGGCTCCATGATGATAAAGCCGGCGGCCGCCTCGGCAGCGACCGGCGGCACGAGCAGATTGACGTGGCGGAATACGCCGCCGCGGGGTTCGTTGAGAACCAAGTTCCGAAGCGCCTGGTCCGTGTCGATCCACCGCGATTGAGCCCAGATCGAGTCGCCGGGGGGCGGTTCGACCCCGCCGACGATCACATCACCGACCTCACCTTCGGCGTGGCAGCCGACGATCTCGATCGCGCTGGCGAGATCGAGACCATGAGAGTTCGACATCCCCACGAGATTGCCACACAAAGGCGGTTAGGCCGGGTCTACGCTGCGCGCAAGACGACCGTCTCGCCTGTTCTTGTCGTGTCGATTGACGGGTTGGCACCTCGTCACGTGACACGTACGACCATGCCGACGCTCACCACGCTCGCTCGCGAGGGCGCTTCGTGTTTCCGGTCACAGGCGGTCAGCCCACCGTGGACGCTCCCGGTCCACACGACGATGTTTCGAGGAATCGATCCCGCAAACCACTCGATTCTCGACAACACGCCGGCCGAGCCCGCGACCGCTCCCCCTCCTTCCTCAAGCACGCCCGTACGGCTGGTCGCTCGACGGCAGTCTTCCTGAACTGGCTACCGCTCGACGACGTGCTCGAGCGCGATGCCGCCGAGCGTCGATTCGTCATCGATGGCGGCTATGGCCCCCACGACGATCGCCGGTCGGTCGACGCTGCCCTCGACGCGCTCGCCGAGGGCATTCACGACCTCGTATTCGTCTACCTGAGCCAGCTCGACGCCGACGGCCACCGATTCGGCTGGGACAGCCCGGAGTACCTCGCCGCCGCAGGGCGCTCCGATACCGAGCTCGGTCGGCTTCTCGACGCCGCGGGGTCCGGCACACCGGTGCTTGTCACGACCGATCACGGCGGCTTCGAGAAAAACCACGTCGACGAGATCCCCGAGGTACTCGAGACGTTCATCGTCGTTCGCTCACCCAACCTCGTCGCCCCAGCCTCGGTCTGGGACACTGCAAGCACGCTCAACGTTGCGCCTACCGTGGCTGACCTTTGTGGACTCGATCCCGATCCACGGTGGGAGGGCCGAACGTTACTCGGCAGCGAACGCCCACTGGTCGACGTTCTCATGGAGTTGCTCGCGGGCACCGAACACAACTCGTACGGCGAGCGGGTCACCATGCTCGACCATGCACTGCAGTCTGCTGCGCTCGCTCAGGCCGAAGGCGAGGGTGACGAGATGGTGCTGGCTTGCCTGCTCCACGACATCGGCCACGTGCTCGGCGACGCCGGTCACTGGGGGCTTGCGGGGCATGCGGAGGTTGGAGCGCGAGCGCTCCAACCGTTCCTGGCACCCGCGATCGTCGAGCCAATCCGTCACCACGTAGCAGCCAAGCGATACCGCGTCGCCATAGAACCCGCGTACCACGATCGGCTGAGTCTGGCGTCACAAATGTCGCTACAGGAACAGGGTGGACCCATGTCGCCCGACGAGGCCGACCGGTTCGGCCGGCTCCCGTTCACCGCCGAGGCGACCCGGCTTCGCGAGTACGACGACAACGGCAAGACCGAGGGCCTCGTGATCGAGCCGCTGGACTCGTACCGCCCACTCCTTGAGATCGCTGTGGCCGCCAATCCGCCGATCGACCCTGCCTGGGCCCGTGATGCCTGCCGCTGCCCGGAGTGTCGAGACGACAGCAACGATCAGCATCTGATCGACGCCTCGGACCACGCCGGTTGGACAGTCATCACCTCGTCGGGTGACACAGCGACGCACTGCGTACTCCTTCACCACGATGACGGGTTGCGTCACGAGGCCGTGATCCCGGTGCCAACGCCCACTGCGCCCAGCTGCCGGGTATGGCCCGACGATTTCGCGTCGCGCCTTCGAGCCGCCGCCACCTCGCGCTCGGCCCCACTTGGGGAGTTCAGCCAGCACCTGGCCGCGTACGGCATTGCGTTGCTGCGTGACTGTGGCGACACCGAGGGAACCGTCGTCGATGTCGGCAACACCATCGGTTTCGTCCGAGAGACGAATTACGGCACCGTGTTTGACGTCCGAGCCGAACCTGACCCGATCAATCTTGCGTACACCCCGATTGGGCTTCCGGCCCACACCGACAACCCCTACCGTGAGCCCTGCCCAACCGTGCAGCTTCTTCACTGCCTTCACGCGGCAAGCGAGGGCGGCGCAAGCCGCTTCGTCGACGGCTATGGCGCCGCTGAGCAACTGCGGACTGAGGCCCCAGACGCTTTCCGTTCATTGACCACTACCGACGTCATGTTCCGGTTCCACAACGGCGACGTCGATCTCCGCGCTCAACGACCACTAATCGAACTCGACAACTCGGGGCACATTCGGGCGGTGAGCGTGAACAACCGATCGATGGAACCGGTTCGGCTATCACCCGCCGCATCGGCACGCTTTTACGCCGCGTATCGCGCCTTCGTCGAGATTCTCGACCAGCCCGACTGCGCAATCGAGATCACTCTGCGATCGGACGAGTTGGTGGCGTTCGACAATCGCAGGATCCTCCACGGGCGCCGGGCGTTTCGCAACACCGAGCCCCGCCACCTCCAGGGTTGCTACGTGGACATGGACGCCATCCGCTCACACGCGCTCGTCACCAGCGGCTGAAAACGGCGAAGGCCGCCTCGTCCAAGAACGAGACGGCCACGCCGTTCACACCTGCGGGTCTGTGGGATGGGAGGCACCAGCGGTGCTGTGATCCCGCAGCGAAGAGTCAGCCCTTTGCCTCGATGAAGGCGTCAGAGAAGTTGATCTCGAAGTCGCCGGTGTCGGCGATGAACTCGAGCTTGCTCTGATCGGCCGGGTAGACGACTGGGTCGTCAAGGACTTCCTGGTCGATGAAGGGTTCAGCAGCGGCGTTCGGGCTGGCGTAGTAGTTCCAGTTGGTGAGTGCCGCACCGTTTTCGGCATCGAGCAAGAAGTTGATGAAGGTGTGGGCGGTGCACGGATGTGGCGCGTCGGCCACGACAGTCATGTTGTCGACCCAACGCGTGCCGCCCTCTTGCGGGACGAAGTAGGTGTACTGATCAGGGTCATCAGCCTCGAAGAACTGCACGAGGAAGTTGCCGCTGTAGCCGTGGGTGACAGCAGCCTGGCCGGAGACGAGCAACTCGTCGTACTGATCGGAGTCGAATGCAGCAACCCGGTTGGTGGCGTCGGCAACGATGGCCTTGGCCTCGTTGAGCTCGTCGATGCTGGTCGTGTTCAGGGAGTAGCCCAGGTACTTGAGCGCAGCGCCCATGGTCTCGCGGGGATCGTTGAGGATCGTGATCGCACCTTCGAGGTTGTACTCCGCAGCGAGGGCCGGATCGAAGATCAGACCCCAGGTCTCGGGAACATCGGGACCGGTGACCGACAGGTCGACACCGAGACCGGTGGTGCCCCACTGGTAGGGCACCGAGTAGTCGGCGTCAGGGTCGAACGGCAGACCCGACGCGAACTCGTCGGCCAGGTTGGCCAGGTTCGGTACGGCGTCTTTCTGAAGAGGCATGATGTCGCCGTTGTCGATCAGAATCGAAACCATGTAGTCGGACGGCACGATCAGGTCGTACCCGCTGTTGCCAGCCGAGATGATCGGCTGCATCGCCTCGTTGGAGTCGTAGTTGTCCTCGTTGATCGAGACACCGAACTCTTCTTCGAACGCTGTTAGCAGATCGGGGTCCATGTATTCGGACCAGTTGTAGAGGTTCAGGTCGCCGTCGGTTTCGCCGACTGCACAGGCCACTTCTCCGCCACCGCTGTCGTCGTCACCACATGCAGCAGCGATGAGCGTCAGTGCGAGAAGTGCGACGAACAGCCGACTCCAGAGCTTGGTATTCATGGGTTCAAGTCCCCCTCTTTCGGATCCAGGGTCTCGTTGGCCCGGTCTGAGCCACGATCTTGTCAGATTTCTATGAGGATTTGTCAGCTACCGACCGTAGACCGTCGGCGAGCAGCATGAGGGCGATCAGCAAGAGCGACGCCACCAGCATGACGACCGACACCGCGTTGATCATCGGCGTGACGCCCCTCCGAATCAGGCTGAACACGAAGACAGGCAGCGTCGTTGCCCCAGGTCCGGCAGCAAACTGCGTCACAACGACATCATCGAGTGACAGGGTCAGCGCGAGCAGTGCTCCACCGAGGACCCCCGGAAGGATCTGCGGGAAGGTCACATGAGCGAATGTCTGCCAGCGGGTCGCGTAGAGGTCCATTGCGGCCTCTTCGAGGCGGCTGTCCATCCCTGCGAGTCGAGCGCGCACGACGACGGAGACGAAGCTGATGTTGAACGCGATATGGCTGATCACGACCGTTTTCAGACCCTTGGCGAACTCGAACCCGAGATAGGTGTCAGCGAACGTGATCGCCTCCGAGAAAAAGATCAGCATCATGATGCCCATCGTCACGTCGGGGATAATGATGGGCAGGTACAGCAGCGCATCGAACACCCGTTGACCTCGGAACCGGAAGCGCTCAAGGCTGAGCGCAGCGAGTGTGCCGAGCACCACAGCAATAACAGTCGACACCGCTGCGACCTTTAGGGAGGTCCAGATCGCTCCGTCGTGGAACGCAGTGAGCTGTTCGTTGTCGAGGAACTCGCCGTACCAATCGAAGGTGAACCCACCCCATCGACCCACGAGCCGATCACCGCTGAACGAGAAGACGACGAGAATGAGGATCGGCGCGTAGAAAAACACGTAGACGAAGACGGCATGGAGCCCGAGCACGCGCTGACTCGTTTGGGTCCTCACGGAGTCAGTCACAGGTTGCGGCCTCCACTTCGGAAGTAGCCGATCGTGGCGGTAAGCATCACGATCATCAACACCACCGAGAGCGAGGCGCCGAAGGGAAAGTTTCTGGCCGTACCGAACTGGGTGACGATGTAGCTGCCGAGGAGGACTTCCTTACCGCCACCGAGGATGTCAGGCGTGACGTAGGCGCCAAGGCTCGGAACGAACACGAGAATCGAACCGGCAACGACACCCGGCATCGACAGCGGCAAAAGCACCCGCAGGAAGCTCTGGCGAGCACTGGCGTAGAGATCGCGGCTCGCTTCGAAGAGCGAGGAGTCGATCCGTTCGATCGACGCGTAGAGCGGAAGGATCATGAAGGGCAGAAAGCTGTAGACGAGGCCGAGAACGACTGCGAGCTTCGTGAAGAGCGGCTCAGGCACGTCAGCCATCCACCCGACAAGAACATCCGGGGCGATCCAACTGGGCAGATCAAGGATCCAACCGGTTACCGAGTCGATACCCAGCGTGTCGACCGTCGTGTTCCACGGGCCGTCCTCGGCCAGGATCAACCGCCACGCGTAGTTGCGGACGAGAAAGTTTGTCCAGAACGGGATCATCACAAACACGAGCATCAGGTTTCGAACTCGGGTTGAGCGCGTGGTCATGTAGTAGGCGAACGGGTACGCCGCAACGAGGCAAATGACCGTGGTCAACAGGGCCAACCCAAGCGAACGGACGAGCACGTTGCGAACGATGTCCTCGCCGAGTCGCTCGTACGACGCCAGGTTCCAGGCGCTGAGCGCGACGCCGCCCCGACTGGTGCGGGTGGCGAACGAGTACACCACCACGATCCCGAACGGGATGGCAAAGAAGAGAAAGAGATAGATCCACGCAGGGAGCGCGAGCAAGAAGCCCCGACGGCGCTCTTGGCGCAGAGCGAGCGCCTCAAACTCGGGCGTCGCTTGGCGGGCTTCAGGCGCGTCGATTGCCGTCACTCGTCGCCCACCACCCACACGGCACCCGGATCCCACCAGACCGAAACCGGCGTGCCGGGCTCGTGGAGTTCCGCTCCGGGACGGTTCTCCTCGCGAACCTCTACCTCCATCCAGTCGAGCCGCACCCGGTACACACGGGCGTTGCCCAGATAGGTCATGTGATCGACCACGCCGTCGACTGCCGGCCGTTCATCAACCGACCCCTGTGCGGCAATGTGAGCGCGCTCGGGACGCAGGCTTACTGCAACCGACGTGCCGACAGCCTTGTCGCTCCGGGCCTGGACCCGCGCCCCGTTCGCCAGACAAACCGTGGAGGAATCTTCGACGGTGCCCTCGAGCAGGTTCGTCTGGCCGATGAAGTCAGCGACGAACCGATTGGCCGGGTGTTCGTAGATGTCTTCGGGTGTCCCCACCTGCAGGAGTTCGCCCTGATTCATCACCGCAATGCGGTCACTCATCGTGAGCGCCTCTTCTTGGTCGTGGGTGACGAATACGAAGCTCACACCCAACTCCTGCTGAAGCCGCTTCAGTTCACCCTGCATCTCCTGGCGGAGCTTGAGGTCGAGCGCTCCCAACGGCTCGTCGAGCAGCAGTACTTTCGGCTTGTTGACGAGTGCGCGGGCCAATGCGACCCGCTGCTGCTGACCGCCCGACATCTGGGACGGCATGCGCGCCTCCATCCCGGCCAGCTGGACGAGCTCGATGGCCTCGACCGAACTCGCCCGAGCAGCGCTCTTCGATAACCCCTGCATCCGCAGCCCAAACGCGACGTTGTCGAGCACGTTCATATGCGGAAAAAGCGCGTAGCTCTGGAAGACAGTGTTAACGGGCCGCTTGTTCGGCGGAAGTGTTCCAACTTCGTCTCCGAAGATCTTGAGGCTTCCCTCGGTTGGGAAGTCAAGGCCGGCGATCATGCGAAGCGTTGTTGTCTTGCCGCAACCGGACGGTCCGAGCATTGCGAAGAACTCACCGTCCTCGATCGCAAGATCGATCGCGTCGACAGCGACGACGTCACCGAATCGCTTGGTGATCCCCATGAGCTCGACCGCTGCGGTCATCAGTTTGTTCCCCAGTCGTAATTCTGCTGAACCATTCGGAGATAGGTCATGATCTCGACATCGCTGACAGTATCGGTTGCGCGGATTTGGTCGCTCAGCTCGAGTAGGTGTTCACGATCGCGACACACGACCTCGGCGAGCACGTC
Organism: Acidimicrobiales bacterium; assembly: GCA_029247365.1. Taxonomy (GTDB): domain Bacteria; phylum Actinomycetota; class Acidimicrobiia; order Acidimicrobiales; family Aldehydirespiratoraceae; genus UBA11606. The sequence goes on from JAQWLJ010000028.1 coordinate 6,947, forward strand.
GAACCGGCCCGTCGCCACCACGGTGTAATCGACGGATCCAATCTGGCTGATCTTCTCTGCGGTGGTGTCGACCTCGCTCGAAACCTTGATGCCAAGCATCGCCTGGAACGGGTAGCCGAGTGACACGGGGTCGGTGACGGCCACGATCTGGATCACGCCGCGGCCCTGCAGGCGGTTGACTCGCTGACGAACGGCGGCCTCACTCAGGCCGACCAGCGGCGCGAGCCGAGAATAGGCGGCACGGCCGTCGACTTGGAGCTCGCGGATGATTGCCTTGTCGATGTCGTCGAGATCAGCCGACCCACTCATCGGAACCGGTCCATCTCCACCATCGCCTCGGTCAAGGCTTGACGGATGACCTGATTCATGATGTCGAACTCGGCTTGGCCCGCAATCAGCGGCGGCGACAGCTGGATCACGGCCTCGCCGCGGGCGTCAGCCCGACACAACAATCCGAGTTCGGCGAGGCGATTCGACAGGAACGACCGCAGCAGGTGGTGGGCCTCCTCGTCGGTAAAGGTTTCCTTCGTGTCCTTGTCTTTCACCAATTCAATTCCATAGAAGTACCCCATGCCGCGGACGTCGCCGACGATTGGGAGATCGGTGAGGTCGTCAAGCGCAGCGCGAAAAGTCGTTTCGTTGGCCAAGACGTTTCCGCAGAAGTCGTCGCGCTCGAACAGGTCGAGGTTGGCCAATGCCACCGCACACGACACCGGGTGGCCGGCGAAGGTGTAGCCGTGCAGGAACTGCTCGTCGGTATCGGCGAATGGCTCGGCAAGCTTGTCGCTCACGAGCATGGCGCCGAGCGGGGCGTAGCCGGAGGTGATGCCTTTCGCCGACGTGATGATGTCGGGCTGATACCCGAGGCGTTCACAGCCGAACATCGTGCCGAGGCGGCCGTAGGCACAGATCACCTCGTCAGAAACGAGCAGCACGCCGTACTGGTCGCAGATCTCCCGCACCCGCTGGAAGTAGCCGTCGGGCGGGACAAGGCAGCCGCCTGCGTTCTGCACTGGCTCGAGGAACACGGCGGCGATTGTCTCGGCGCCTTCCCGCAAGATCGCCTGCTCGATCTCCTCGGCAAAGTACGAGTCGTCGGTCGCGTGGGGCGGCAGCCGATAGCTGTAGGTAGCGGGCACCTTGATCGCACCGGGAACGAGCGGCTCGAAAATGCCCTTGACCGACGACAGGCCAGTGATCGACAGCGCCCCCATCGTCACGCCGTGGTAGCTGAGATCGCGGCTGATCACTTTGGTGCGCAGCGGTTCGCCCTTGACTTTGAAGTACTGACGGGCGAGTTTCCACGCCGACTCGACCGCCTCGGAGCCTCCGCTGGTGAAGAAGACGCGGTTGAGATCGCCCGGGGCCAGTTTGGCGAGGCGGGCGGCGAGGTTGACCGCGGCGGGATGGGCATACGTCCAGATCGGGAAGAACGCCAGTGTCTCGGCCTGCGCACCTGCGGCGGCGGCGAGTTCGTGCTGCCCGTACCCGGCCTGGGTGGTATAGAGCCCAGCGAGACCGTCGAGGTAGCGCTTGCCAGTGGTGTCCCACACATAGCAGCCTTCGCCGCGCTCGATCACGGTCATGCCATCGACGCTGCGGCCCAGGCTCGAGAACTGTCCCCATAGATGTCGGTTGGCCAACTCGGCTAGTTCGATGTTCGACGTCATCACGAACCCCCAGCTCGCCACGGATTCAACACCAGAAGCCGCAGCAACGCAACTGAATCGGTTGCAGTTCCAGAACCATCAGCGCAGAATCGCAGGTATGCGTGAACTGGAGTACATCAATCTGTCAGCGAAGTACGCAGACGCGTTGGAAGAACTCGAACTCTCGGTCTTCTCGACGATCAACCCGACCGATCTCTACGACGCAGCCGAGCTGACGCAATTGGCGATGACCTTCCCTCAAGGAAACTTCGTCGTCCTCGACGGCGACCGGCCGATCGGGATGGGACTCGGCATCTTGATGGACTTCGACTTCGAGCACACCCAGCACGCGCTCAGCGACATAGGTGGCGTTGAGCACCACGATCCAAGTGCGCCCTGGTATTACGGCACCGACATCTCGGTGTACCCCGAGTACCGAGGTCGAGGCATCGGTCGCCAGCTCTACGAGCTGCGCAAGGACTGCGTCCGCAGGCTCGACAAGGCGGGAATCGTCGCTGGTGGCGTGCTGCCAGGGTACGCCGACCACATCGATGCGATGAGCGCCCAGGAGTACATCGACAAGGTCGTGGCCGGAGAACTCCGCGACCCAACGCTCACATTCCAGCTCGAGAACGGCTTCGAGGCTCGCGGGGTGATCGAGAACTACTTGGACGATCCGTCGGTCGGCAACAACTCGGTACTTATCGTGTGGGAGAATCCCAACCACAACCCATGACCGAATCCGACACTCTCCGAACCCTCACTGCGACCATCGACAGCTTGTTGGGCACGATGGAGCCCGATCCGGAAAAACCGATCGGCCTCGATTCAGTATGGCGCTACGCCGCGCTCGGCTCCCGGTCTCTGGAGTCCGGGGTGTGGGAGGCAAGCGCCGCAACCTGGACCGAAGACGACTACCCCGTCGAAGAGGTGTGCATCATGGTGGCCGGGCACCTCCGCCTGACCGATTCCGATGGCACAGCCCACGACCTTCGTGTAGGCGACGCGTTCCATCTCCCCAAGGGATGGTCCGGCACCTGGGAGGTTGTCGAGGACATGCGAAAGTTCTACGTCATCCTCCCGTGACCGATCCGAGCCAACTCGTCGCGGCCGCGAAGCCGGCGGTGTTCTGGACCGACCGCTCTGACGCGCCCACCCCCAACAAGCCACTGCAGGGCTCGTTCAGCACCGATCTGTGCATCGTTGGTGGCGGTTTTACCGGCCTGTGGGCAGCGTTCCAAGCACTTGAGAACAATCCAGGCCGCAGCGTTGCCGTGCTCGAGGCTGACGTCTGCGGCTCTGGTGCCTCGAGTCGCAACGGTGGCTTCTGCGACCCGAGCCTGACCCACGGCTTTCTCAACGGCCTACTGCACTGGCCCAACGAGATTCAGACCCTCGAGCGACTTGGGCGTGAGAACCTCCATGACATGCTCGAATCGATCGAGCGTTGTGCGATCCAAGCCGACGCGCAGCGGGTCAGCGAGGTCTCGTTCGCCACCAACGAGATCCAACTCCAGTGGCAACAGGAACAGGCCGACACACTGTCGGCCCACGGGATCGAGCACAAGCTGCTCGACCAGAGCGCAGCGCACAACATCGCCCACTCCCCCACCTATCTAGGTGGCCTCCTCAGCCCCGGCATCGCGCTCGTCGATCCGGCGCGCCTCGCTTGGGGGCTACGACGCGCTGTCCACCGCTTGGGTGGTGTCATCTACGACCACACCCGCGTGAGCCAAATCGACGCCGACGAGCACCGGGTGCGTGTCGGCACCGAGCACGGTGCAATCCATGCGCAGCGGGTCATCGTTGCCACCAACGCGTGGGCCGAACCACTGCGGCAAATGCGCCGCTTCATCGTCCCCGTCTACGACCACGTCCTGATGACCGAGCCCCTCTCCACCGAGCAGATGACCGATATCGGTTGGTCGGGGCGCGAGGGACTCGCCGATGCTGGGAATCAGTTCCACTACTACCGCCTGACCGCAGACGACCGCATTCTGTGGGGTGGATACGATGCGAACTACCACTGGAACAACGGCATGGGATCCGAATTCGAGTGGGGCACCGGGAGCCACGAACTCCTCGCCCGGCACTTCTTCGAGACCTTCCCGCAGCTCGAAGGGCTGGGTTTCAGTCACCGCTGGGCCGGACCAATCGGCACGACATCCAAGTTTGCCGCCACGTTCGGGACGATGCACGGCGATCGACTCGCGTGGGTCGGCGGCTACACCGGTCTCGGGGTCGCTGCGAGCCGCTTTGGCGCCGGCGTGGCCCTTGACCTCGTCGATGGGCTCGCCACCGAACGCTCGATGCTCGAGATGGTCCGCCGCCGCCCTATGCCATTCCCTCCTGAGCCGCTTCGGTCCCTTGCGATCCACACGACGCGGAACGCACTCGCGAAGCAAGATGAGACCGGCGAAACCGGGCTGTGGCTGAAGCTCCTCGACCGCCTCGGCGTCGGTTTCGACAGCTGACGGTCAGCCGCCGCGCAACCAACGCGAGACTCTCATGGCCACCTTCGCCTCCCGACCCCGGTCTTCGCGGGTGTCCGCCCTCGCCATGATCCGTCGACTCCCACGAATACCGATCCAGCGGAGTGGCTCGGGCTCCCACCGCCGTGGGGTTGGCCCTACCCAGGGAAGATCGGTGCGCGCAGATTCCGTGCGGGTGATTAGTTCCGCAAGCGTCCGTCCTGCGGCGTTGGCGGCCGCAACCCCCTCACCGACATAGCCGCCCGCCGCAGCAAAACCCGCCGCGAGGTCGGCATGCACAAAGGGTGTCCAGTCGCGGGGAACACCGAGCACGCCGCCCCACCGGTGGGTGATCTCGACATCAGCGAGGATCGGGAACAGGTCGACGAGTGCGTCATGGACGAGGCGGTGCGAATCAGCCCGCACCTCACAGGCAGGGTCGATGCGCGAGCCGTAAAGGTAGGGCACACCGCGCCCGCCGAACGCAATCCGGCCGTCCTCGGTGCGTTGGCCGTAGATGACCATGTAGCGATCGTCGGAGAAGGTCGGACGATGGTCGAGGCCGATCTCGGCCCACTGGTCGCCGCGAAGCGGCGCTGTTGCGAGCATCCGGCTGTAGGTCGGCACAAGGTCGCGTCGACGTCCGGAGAGGTTGCGGGTGTAGCCCTCCGTCGCCATGACGACCATGCCGGCGGTGACCGTGCCTGACTCGCCAACTGCGCGTCCGGCCTCGATCATGTCAATCGCAGAACGCTCCATGATCGTGACACCCGCAGCCTCACACGCCGTTGCCAGGCCAGCGATGAGCCGAGCCGGATCAACCGCAGCGCAATGCGCGAAGAAGAGACCACCGTGGACTGCCGTTGCGTTGCACACTGCCTCGGCTTCCGCGCGGGACAGAAGCCTCAGATCGTCGTCGGAGAACCCCAGTTGGAGGTGATGTTCGACCTCATCGATCTGACGCGCTCGCTGAAACTGGTTACGGGCCAGGCGGATGTTTCCGCCCTTGGTGAAGCCGCAGTCGATCCGTTCAGCCTCAACGACTCGACCAATCTCGTCGACACTTGCGAACAGCTCGCGGGTGAGACGGAGCGCGCCGTCGAGCGTGCTGCGGGCTGCGTATTTCTCGATGCCCGCCGCCAGCTCGCCCACCGCCCAGCCGCCGTTGCGGCCAGACGCGCCAAAGCCGACGTAGTCGCGTTCGAAAACGCTGATCCGCAGAGAGGGGTCGAGCTGGGCCAGATAGTAGGCGGTCCACAGGCCCGTGAACCCCGCACCGACGATTGCAACGTCGACATCGAGTTCGCCCTGGAGCGCTGGTCGCTTCGACGACGCTCCGAGCTGATCAAGCCACAGGGAAGGTGCGTTCACCACGTTCACTACGCTGCCACAGCGCTCAGAAGCGGGAGAGGACCATATCGAGCGGCTCGTCAGGGCCAACCACGAGGAAGTCGCATCCCGCCGCAGCAGCGGTTCGCCGGTCCGTCTCGCTGTCGCCGACGAACAACACGTCGGTGATCATGACACCGGCCCGCCGGGCCGACTCGCGCAACATGTCTGGTTCGGGTTTGGCACCGAAACCAGAGTCGTAACCCAACACGCTTGCGAAGTGGCTGCGCCAGCCCAGCTGCTCGAGCTGGCGTTCCGCTGCAACGATGCCATCATTGGTCGCCACACCCTGCCAGACCCCGAGATCAGTCAGCGTTGCCAACACGGGAGCGGTGGCGGCGAGCGGAGCGGCGTAGCGAGCCGCGAGATCATCGATGAGCGGTTCGAGCGTTGCGAGAATCGCATCACCGGGCATCTGCATGGCGACACCAATCACCTCAGCAATCTCTGCATTGCTGCCGGCAATAAGTACCGAGTCTTCAGCCATGGTTGCCGTCTCGAGATCAAGTGACAGGGCTGCCGCCGCCTCGGCTACGGCTTCTCCCGCCACTGCCGGAATCACCTGGGCGAACACCGGACCCCAGGTGAGATGGACATCGATGAGTGTGCCGTCCTTGTCAAAGACGACGGCCTGATAGCGCGACACGCCCGGAGCGTAGGCCGTACTGTGCGCCGCGATGCTTACCACCACCATCGGAGCCTTCCCGAAACCTGATTCGATTCCGTTGACGGACTGGTTCACCAAGCAACACGGCGACTACACGGCGACGTACCTCGGCGAACTCGCCTCGACAACAGACGACGCCCTCGATGCTGCCGTGCACGATGTCGTCACGGCTCAGGTCGAGGCCGGTATCGACGTCCCCACCGATGGTGAAATCCGTCGCGAGAACTACATCCACTATCTCTGCCGCCACGTCGGGGGGATCGACTTCGACACCCTCAGCCACCGGATGATCCGGGGCGTCACATCCTCGATGCTCCCGACGATCACCGGACCGGTCACGGCGAGCAGCGACTCACCGCTCCCCCGCGACTTTCGGGTTGCGCAGGCGGTGACCGATCGGTCGATCAAGATCACGCTTCGCGGCCCCATGACGATCATCGATTCGACAGTCGACAGCCACTATCACGATGACATCGCGCTCGGAGCGGAACTCGCGGCCGCAATCAACCAACACGTTCTTGCGCTGGCCGAGGCCGGTTGCCGTCACATTCAGATCGACGAACCGGTTCTCGCTCGCAAACCCAAGGTTGGCATTGCGCACGGCATTGCTCAACTCGATCGCTGCTTTGACAGCCTTCCCGACAACGTCACCCGAGTCGCCCACGCCTGCTGTGGCTACCCGAACCACCTCGACCAGGACGGCTACGACAAGGCCGATCGTCACGCCTATCTGGAGTTGGCGGAAGCGCTCGACGCCACGAGCATTCAGGTCCTCTCGCTCGAGGATGCGCACGCCAACAACGACCTGGCTGAACTCCTCTCGCAGTTCACGTCGACCACCGTCGCCCTCGGCGTGATCGGCATCGCCCGCAGCCGGGTCGAAACCGTCTCCGAGATCCGCGATCGTCTCGGCGCCGCGCTCGCTCACCTTCCGCCCGACCGCCTCATGGCCGCTCCCGACTGCGGTCTCGGCTACCTCCCGCGAGAGATCGCCGTGGCCAAGCTGCGCAACCTGGCCGAGGCCGCGCACTCGTTCAGCTGAGCGCCGCCAGCAGCCGATCGACAAAACCTCGCTGGTTCGAGGCAAGGAGTAGGGCGGCGTCACCGGGCGACACCCACGCGGCGCGGTCGATTTCGGGGAACCGTTGGGTTTGTCCCGACCGCGGTGGCCATTCGAGTTCGAACGAGTTGGAGTCGATCGAGTCGGCCTCGAAGTCCCCCGCCCGGGCAAAGAGATGAATCGCCTTACCGTTCGCCTTGATTGTCCCGAGGTCGAGTGTGTCACCCAGCGGGGCGGGGGCACCGAGCTCTTCGGTGAACTCGCGCTCTGCGGTCGCAAGCGGTCCCTCGCCTGGTTCGACCAGTCCTTTTGGGAAGGTCCAGCCCCCCTCGTTCTTCTTCGCGAAGTACGGACCACCCATGTGACCGATCAGAACCTCGAACTCCACGCCGCAAAGGCGGTAGAGGACAAGGCCGACACTCTCGATCACGATTGCCGCTGCACCATCAGCGATTGGTTGGCAACGCCGAGCCGACCGAGCCGATCGGCCAGCACTGTCGATGCGGTGCCGAACCCGGCGGACCGGACATGGGTGACGGCATCGCTCAAAACCCACTCGTCGTCGGGCAGCTGGTGCAGGTGCAGAGACACATCGGGGTTGATGTACACATGACTGGATTTCGGGGTGATGTTGCTGATGCCGTTCCCGAAGTCGCCGATGGATAACACCCGATCAAGCGGAGAGATGCTCTCGCCAGCAAAAACGGGCACACGGAGTTTGAACCATGCCGCGGACGGACCAAGCGGGCCGAACGTTCGACCGTCACACGAACGGATCTCGAACGCATCGAGATAGAAACCGCCTGAAGGAATTGCATAGTTGTGGTGAACAGGCGTCGAGTTCTGCGGGTCCGGAAGGTCGAGCGGGCCAGGCATCTCGATCGCCTTCTCGTCGAGCCCACTGTCACTGCGCAGAATGCGCATTCCTCGTGCAAAGGCGAGTTCGAGGCCATCCACCCCGCGCACGATGGCATCGAGTAGCTGAATGCGACGCCCTGCTCGAGTCTCGATCACCTCAACGGTGAGCGGTGCCAGCGGGATCGGGCGAACCAACTCGACGGTGACACGAGCCAGATGGAACTCGTCGGCCCCACCGGCGTGACCGGCGAAAAACCGCCCACAGAGCGCGAGCGGTGGCCCACCGTGCATAACCGTGGGATCCCATGGTCCCGTGCAGATAGGGCCCGGCGAGACCTGCGTCCCGTCTCGTTCGAACATCGCCTCCAGCATCGACGTGAGCGTAGAGCGCCGGGTCGGCCAGAAACGCAACGCAACGCACATCTATCGAATGAGCTTTCCGGCCCCTCGCTCCAAACCCGGCGACGGAACGACTCGAGCTACGAACGTGCGGCGTCAGGACCCGCAGACCGCACTGAGTTCGGCTGCAAAACGATCCGTGCCCGCTCGAAGAGCCAGAGCGGGCACAGAACGCGTTGCTGCATTCTGGGAGGTCTCATGATTACCGCAAGACCCTCACGGGTCTTAGTGCTGCCGAGCGATCTGGCTCAGCAGGCGCTCAGTAGCTCCGGCGAACTGCATTCCCGGGCCAAGGGCGGCCCGCAAGGTTTCCCGGTTGGGGGTGATGGGGTACTTGGGGGATGTCATATCATAAGTGTCGCCCGTAGAGTAGCATGACACAAGCTGTCTACTCTTATACTTTACACCAATATCTGTCATGATTGACTAACCTGGTTTTATGCAGCTTGACGTGGAATCCCTTCGCGCGTTCATCACCGTGCTCAACCTCGGCGGCATGACCGCGGCAGCCGACGAACTCGGTATCAGCCAGTCTGCGGTCAGCTGGAAGATCAAGCGGCTCGAGGAGCGCGTCGGCCGCGATCTCCTCATGCGTGACGGTCGTCGGCTGTCACCGTCTCGCGATGGTCGAGAGCTCCTCGACTACGCCCAAACAATCGTCGCCACTCACGACGCAGCGGTCACCCGCCTGTCCGCCACCGGACTCGAAGGCACCGTAAAACTCGGCTCAACCGAGGAGGCATCTGCGTTGTGTACCGGCGCAGTGTGTGGCCGGTTTAGTCGTATCCACCCTAACGTCGACCTTGACTTCCACGTTGACCGATCGTCGCGCCTGGCATCCATGATCGCCGCGAACCAACTCGATGTCGCCGTGCTGCAGCTCCGCACCCATGATGTGCGAGCTCGCGACACGGTGCTATGGCACGACACTCTGATGTGGGTCTCGTCACCTGACTGGACCTATGACGAAGGCACCGTGCCACTGATCACATTCGGGGAGGACGGCTTCTATCGGCCGATCGCCGAAGCGGCCCTTCGTGATGCCGACATCCCTCACCGGGTCGCGTTCTCAGGGCCGAGCACGGCGAGCGTGCTGTCGGCCGTCTCGGCGGGGACAGGTGTTGCGCTGCTCTCGAGCCGTTCGGTTGCGGGCGACGTGATCCAGTGGCCGCGCGGGAACACCGTCGAGCACGGGCAGCCGGTCGTCAATGTCGCTCGCGCCGCTCGCGGTGCAGCGTCGGAGGTTGCAGCAGAACTGCTCGCCGACATTCGTGCCGAGCTTGGCGAGGTGCCGGCCGAAGCCGCCTAGTCGAGACCCTCTGCGATCGCCGTGTCGACCAGCTCGCGGATCTCGTCGGCCAGCTGCCCCGACGTACCGCTGTTGGACTCCGTCAACACAAGCACGCCGTACCCGTCTTCGAGGTCCAGCCACGGCGTTGAACCGAACGCTCCCCCGTCGGAGATGTGGCCGTTGTCGCGATCGATCCACCAGCCCATGCCGTAGCCACTTCCTGACCCGAACGCATCACCGCCGTACACCGCGCCGATTCGGTCGCCGTGCATCAGGGCCAGGGCTTCTGTGCTCAGCACGCTCACATCACCGCACATACCGCCGCGAAGGTGCATCAGCAAGAGCTTTCCGTAGTCGGCGGTATTCGTGTATGCCCCGGCTTCCATGCTCGGGTTTGCGCTGATCTCGAGGTCCTCAGGGTTGTTATCGAACCCAGGCGGATGGTTAAAGCCATCCATCTGCACTTGGTCGAATGGGCTGCTGTAGCCGAACACCTCGAGCTCACACGGCTGGATGTAGATCTCATCAAGAAGCTCGTACCACGTCTTTCCCGAGACCGCCTCGGCAACGCCACCGGCGACCTGCCACTGTGCGCCTCCGTACCGAAATCGGGTGTCGGGCGCGATGACGACGGCGTCATCGCTCTCGGTGGTCATGATCTCGGCCGCGCAGGCCTGCAGCGTGGTACCCGACACCCACATACAGGTGTACGGATTCGGCTCGAGCAAGCCAATCAGGCCCGAACTGTTCGACAGAAGCTGAGCCGTCGTGATCTCGGAATTTCCTGCTCCCCACTCGACGTACTCGGCGACCGGTACGTCGATGTCAAGGAGCCCGTCGTCCTGGAGGCGCAGCAGCACGCCAGCGGTGACCATTTTGGTCGAGGACGCAATCAAGGAGATGCGGTCCTCGTCGTACACGCCCCAGTGTTCGTGATGGATCACACCGAGGTCGCGATGAACGATGATCAGCCCAGCGCCGCTCAGGTTGCGATCGTCAACAAAGGCCTCCACTGCGGCGTCGACGTCGGCGAACGAGAAGCCTGGATCGTCCGTCTCCGTGCCCTCATCGGGCCCGGGTTTCGGTGCTGGGTCGTCGGTATCGACCGCCGCCGGCTCCGGCTCAGTGTCGACGGGCTGGGAGCTGACGATCCCGTTATCGAGCGGTGGCGCGGTCTGATCGCTGCCGCTATTGCCGCCGCAAGCGGCGGCGCAGAAGGCCAACGCAAACAGCAGTGCGGCGACGCGACCGGCACCCGGCGTCACCGGTTCTCGTCCGCACGACAGGGGGTTTCCAAATGGACCGACGGGCCGAAACTCGCGCATGCCGCAAGGCTGCACCACAAACCCGCCATACCTGTGGTTGGGTGGGCAAAACGTTCGCGCCATCGTCGAGGATGAGACCGTCACGGCAATCTCAACCCTGTGTGGCTTTCGCCGAGGTGGTCTCGTGCGTCGACGACGCCGATCAGTCGATCAGGCCCACGAAGCGGCACCAGTTCTCGATCAGCTGCCGGCCTGCCGGTGCGTCATTGGTCCAGTACTCCGGATGGAACTGGGTTCCTGCCAGGGGCAGCGTCTCGTGCACCGCCATTTGGATCGCCGTGGTGTCGGTCTCGCCGAGCCGGACAAAGCCCTCGGGCAGCTCGGCGAGCTCCCATGTGTGGGCATGGCGAAACATCGGTGCATCACCGAGGCCCTCGTGGAGTGGGTGGTCGCCGACGAGGCGGATCGGCTGATATCCGATCTCCTTGATCCAGCCGGGCTGATACGACGGAGCCGGGTCCTGTTCCCCTGCCGGGATGCGGCCGACGCGCACAACGTCGATGCCGAGCGTCTCGGCAATGAACTGAAGGCCGCCGCAGAACCCGAATACGGGAAGCGTGCCGGCACGGATGATCTCTCGAAGCGCAGCCCGGTCAGCTTTGTCGTACATCTCCTGGGAAGCACCATGACCGCTGATAAAGATCGCCCGCACACCGTGCTCGGCGATCAGTTCGTGGCTGATCCCCTGGTAGCGCTGCAACAAACACGTGTCACCGGTGAGGTCTTCGAGTCGGTAGGTAATGCGAGCACGCGCGGCAAGGAGCCACTCGGTGCCATCGCGTTCGTAGACCGATGCGTGTTCGTTGTCAACGTAGACGATCACGCCGCCGGTCCTATCACGACTCACAGGGCGCGAATGGGTTCATGGACAACCAGATCTGCCCGGCACGCTCGCCTGAGCATTGCTCGCTTCGCCGTTGCTCCCGATCGAAGCAACGTGTGGCAACGGGTTCGATAGCGCGGGTAACCACCGATTCGAGCCGCACATCGGGCAGTCGTCAGTCGCTCTGGATCGACAAGATCTCTTGCTCGGCGCCATCAACGACGATCTCGGTAATTCGTTCCTCGACGTCGTCGTACTCTGTGCGGAGCGCCTTCGACATCACTGCATGCTTGAAATACAACGTCGTGATGTAGGTAAGTTCCAGCAAAGCGGTGTCGCCAATCGCCTCCTTGAGCGGCTCAAAAATGCCGTCGGGCACACGCCCGTGGTCGTAGACGAGACAGTCCGTGTAGGCGAGTACAAGCCGTTCGGTCGGATCGAAGAGATCTGATGTCGACCACGAGGGAATCGCTGCGATCTTTTCCGCAGACACGCCAAGACCCCGCAACGACTTGCAGTGCTGGGAGAAGACGAATTGACTCGCCGCCGCATACCCGGCACGGGTCTGGCCAAGCTCCCGCAGCACCGGCGGCAGGTCCCGTGTCGGGCTCTGATACAGACGAAAGCCGAGCACTGCATGCTCGAGCACATCGGGTGAGTTGGCGAAGACAGTCCACCAGTCGCCTGGGGTCCCGGTGGGTGTTCCCCGCTCTTCGACTGGGTCGCGATCGCCAAACAGGAACCGGTACATGGTTTTGACGATCGGGGCGTTGTCGTCGCTTCGACGAATCTCTTTCAGGCGAGGCATGGGCTGAGCATGTCAGGTCAACTTGCGGACGTACACCCTCGCAGCTGCCGTGCTAGCGGAGCCTGCGCTACTCACCGCCGCCGCGCCTCGCATAAGGTCGCAGCATGGGGACTGACATCGACACCTTGACCGGCGAGACCGTTGCGCTACTGCAGGAAATGATCCGCAATCAGTGCGTGAACGACGGAACGCCCGATAGCGGCCATGAGTTCCGCAACGCCGAGCTCATTCGCAATGAGCTCGAAGGGCTCGGACTCGACTTCGACATGCTCGAAGAAAAGGAGGGGCGCACGTCGCTTGTCGCCCGCTACGAGGGCACCGACCCCGACGCTCCCTCGTTGTGCCTTATGGGCCACACCGACGTCGTGCCGGTTGATCCCGACGGCTGGGTCAACGATCCGTTCGGCGGCGAGTTGATCACGTCGTCCGATGGTATCGACGAGGTCTGGGGACGTGGCGCAGTGGACATGCTGAACCTCACGTCGTCGATGCTGGTTGCGTTCCGCGACATCGTCCGATCGGGGAAGCGGTATCCCGGCGACATCATCTACTTCGCAGTCGCCGACGAGGAAGCTGGCGGTGTGCTCGGCGCCGGCCCGATCGTCGACAAGCACTGGGACATCGTTGGCTGTGACTACATGCTCACCGAGTATGGCGGCACACCGTCACACGCCGACGACGGGACGTGGGTGTTGCTCACCGCCGGCGAGAAGACCGGTGCGGCTCGCCAGGTAACGGTTCACGGCACACCGGGCCACGGCTCCATGCCCTACGCCACCGACAACGCGCTGATCAAGGCAGCCGAGATCATCCACCGAATCGAGCAGGCAGAACTCGAGCCACGTATCGACGATATGTTCCGCGATCGCGTCAAGGGTCTGGGGCTCACCCCCGAACAGCAAAAGGGGTTGCTCGATCCGGGGCTCATCAAGGACACGCTGGCGTCGTTGCCGCCAGGCCTGGCCCGCAACACCCACTCGTGCTGCCACACCACGATCAGCCCGAACATGATGACCGCAGGCGACAAGTTGAACACGGTCGCCCACAAGGCCACGATCTCGCTTGACATCCGGATGATGCCGGGGCAGACACAGCAGGAGATCGATGATCTGCTGGTCGAGATCATCGGTCCTGACATCATGCCGGACTGCGAGATCAAGCCGCTGCTGCCAAACATGCAGGATGCAGCCCAGCCAACCACGACTGATACGCCGCTCTGGGACGCGATGACCGACTCGATCCAACTCGCCTACCCCGACGCGCGGGTGGTACCGAGCCTCGTCACCGGTGGTACCGACGCCCGGTTCTTCCGCCGCAAAGGCACTGCGGCCTACGGCGCGGGGCTGTTGAGCAACCAGGTGTCGGTCGAGGAGTTCCTCAACCGGTTCCACGGGCACAACGAGCGCATCGACACCGAGTCGCTGAAGCTCACGACGCAGCTGTGGCTTGATGTCTGCGACCGCCTCTGGGAGCGCACTGGTTCCTGAACCACATCCGCTGACTACCGACGGCGGCGCACGCCACACTTGGCGTGCCTAAAGAATCTGGGTCAGAGCAGCGGGCACGCATCTTTACAAACCGAGAACGGGTCGAGGGTCGAAGAGGCCCAGGCCGTCGCCGTTGTCCTGGCCAAAACCGAGGCGGGCTTGCATGCCGGGCGGGAGTTGGAGTGCGTCAGCAAGGGGCATTGACACGTGCTGGTTCTCTTCCTGGCGGAGGAAGCTGAGGTTGTAGGTGAGGATCATGCCGTAGCGCCACTCGTCGTCGGTGACATTGGCGCCGGCGCCGTGGAGAACACCGCCGAGCCAGAACAACACCGAACCGGCGGGCATCTCGGCACGAACGATCTCCTGCGGTTCGACCTTACGATCGGCAGGCCAGGTGTGGCTACCAGGCACGATCTGAGTCCCACCATTGTCGATAGTGAAGTCCGACATGGCCCACATCGACGCAAGGATGAGGTTGGGGCGCGGCAACTCGAAGAATGGATACAGGTCCTCTTCTCGATGCAGGATTTGGTCGCGAGCGCCAGGCCCGACTTCAAGGGCTGCGCTGACGTTGAGGGTCCATGTCTTGCAGTTCGGGGTGAGGTGGCGCTCACCCATGGCCTCCACAATCGGGTGCATCATCAGGTCGCGCGCCGTGGGTGATCGGTGCATCAGCGCCGTAACCCGGTGGGTGTGGCCGGAGTAGAAGTCTTCGGGATTGTCGGGGGCGGCGGTCGCAGCCTCCACATGAGGCGCTAGATCGGAGCGGACTGCTGCCACCTGCTCGGCGGTCGCTAGACCGTGAACGATAAGGGCACCAGCATCGGCGAGCAGTGCGTACATGTGGTCGACATCGTCGCTCGATTCACTGCTTGGGATCCCAGTCATGGCCGGACACTACGCTTCGCTCGACGGGGAGGAAATCTCATGGCCACATACGACAACGACACTGCGTTTGCTCGCGACCAGGACGCCGCGAGGGCATTGCGTACGTCGCGGCCGACGGGTCACGGTCTGACAAGGGTCTACGACTGGATCGACCACCATGCAATGAACCGGGGCGGCAAGGAGGCGATTCGCGAACTCGACCGCGACCGCTCATTCACCTACGCCGACCTCGACCGGCGGATCGATGCCATGACCGCCTACCTGGCGTCGGTCGGAGTCGGACGCGGTGACCGTGTCGCTGTCCTCGCCCACAACGGCGTCGAGTTCTTCGATGTCCAGTTCGCGTGTCAGCGAAACGGCGCCATCTGTGTCCTGCTCAACTGGCGGCTCACCGTCAGTGAACTCGAGTACATACTCAACGACTCGTCGCCGAAGGTCTTGTTCCACGACGCCGAGTTCACCGCAGCAGCCACCGAACTCCAACACCTTTGCTCGATCGACACCCTCGTCGAGATCGACGGCGGGAAGGCCGACACTGCCTACGAGCAAGCTCTCACCACGTTCGATGGACAGGCCGCGCCGCGGATGACGCTCACCCACGACGACGTCGTCACGATCATGTACACGTCGGGAACGACCGGGTTGCCAAAGGGGGCGATGATCACCCACGGCATGAACTTCTGGAACTGCGTGAACCTCGGCATTCCCGGAGGGATGGGGCTTGACACCGTGCACCTCAACGTCCTCCCCTTGTTTCACACCGGTGGCCTGAATTGCTACAGCAACCCCGTCCTCCATGCCGGTGGAACCGTGGTGCTGCTCGAGACATTTGAGCCGGGTCAGGCGCTCGGCGTGATCGGCGACCCTTCGCAAGGCGTGACCCATTTCTTCGGCGTTCCGGCCCCGTACCAGTTCATGATGCAGCACCCCGACTTCCCATCGACCGACCTGTCGCGGCTGCGAGTCGCTGGTGTCGGCGGTGCCCCCTGCGCACTGGCGATCATGGAGGCCTGGAGTGAGCGGGGCGTTCCCCTCCTGCAGGGTTTCGGGATGACCGAGACGAGTCCTGCGGCCATCTTCCTCGACCCAGGCGACGCGCTCCGCAAGGTGGGCTCTACGGGAAAGGCCCTCATGCACACCGAGTTCCGCATCGTCGATGACGACGGCGGCGATTGCGGCGCGAATGAAATGGGTGAACTCTGGGTCGCTGGTCCCCACATCACGCCCGGGTACTGGAACAAGCCGGAGGCGACGGCGTCTGCCTTCGAGGGTCGATGGCTCAAGACCGGCGACGCCGCCCGGATGGATGACGAGGGTTTTGTCTACATCGTTGATCGATGGAAAGACATGTACATATCGGGCGGGGAGAACGTGTATCCGGCTGAGGTTGAGAACGTCCTGTATCAGATCGACGGGGTCGTCGAGGCTGCGGTAATCGGCATACCGAGCGACCGTTGGGGCGAAGCGGGGCTCGCCGTACTCGTTGTCTCCCAGGGCGCAGAGATCGACCGGGTCTCGGTCCAGTCGTACTGCGCGCAGCGACTGGCAAAGTTTAAGGTTCCCGCTGACATCACCGTCATCGACGAACTACCCCGCAATGCCACAGGCAAGGTGCTCAAGCGCGAATTACGCGACCGCTTCGTGGGTGCGGACACCCCAAAGATCAGCTAGCTGGAGATCGCCTCGAACCTCGACCCGCTATCGGAGAAACCGAACGCTCCACCGAGTATGTTCGCCAGCTCAACGCGCCCCGAGATGGCGTCCTGGTCTGCGGCATCGAGTTCTGCGATGGCATAAACCGATCTCGAACCGTAGACGATTTCACTGCAAAGCAACGCACGGCCGAGGCCGCCGGACATTCGAACGCCAAATGTGCTCTCACCCTATAATTCGTGCGCTTGTCTCATTGCGCGAACGGCGCGGGAGACGTCATCGGATGCGGTCATCCAGGAACAAACGCTGATTCGGATCACTGGCTCACCGAACCACGATGACCCGCCGACCCACGCTTCCCCAGATGCTTGGACCGCAGCAGCGAACGCATCGGTGGCCACCTGATCACCGACCCGGATCATCACCTGGTTGAACACCACGTCGTTGACAACATCAAAACCTGCGTCGGCAAGCTCTGCGGCGAACTGGTTCGTCCGCTGATGCAGCGAGAGAACCATGCGGTCGACACCTTCGCGGCCGAGGTACCTCAGGGTCGCCCACAGGTCGATGGCACGTGCCCTTCGAGACATCTCTGGCGTGTAAAGCATGCCGTCGCGGTGCTCCGATGCCACGATGTAGGGGGCTGAGTTCTGAAGCGAAGCCACCATCGCCTCCGGATCAGCGCACAGCGAGATTCCGCAGTCGTAGGGCGTGTTGAGTGTTTTGTGGCCGTCGACGCTCCACGAGTCGGCCAGCTCATGACCGTCGGTCAGGTGGGCCAGCGATTTGCACGCCGCCGCCCAGAGACCGAACGCGCCATCGACATGCACCCATGCGCCGGCCCTGCGGGCCTGGTCGGTGCACTGGCGGATCGGGTCGAAGGAACCGGAGTTCACGTTGCCGGCCTGCAGGATCAGGATCGTGTGACGATCGAGTTCGGGGAGTGTCGCCGGATCGAGCCGGCCCTGATCGTCGACCTCGGCCCACTCGATGTTGTCGGTGCCGAAGCCCAGCAGCGCCACGGCTTTCAACACCGTGCTGTGGGCATGACGGCTCGCAACGATTCGAAGCGATGGTGCGTCGGCCAGCCCGCGTGCGTTTACGTCGTACCCGGCGCGCTCGCACAGCCGCCAGCGAGCCGCAGCGAGTCCACAAACGATGGCGAGCGACGTTCCGCTCACAAAGCCGGCAACCGTGTGTTCGGGTAGCCCGAAGAGGTCCCGCAGCCAGGCCTGACACGTTTCTTCGATCGCCGCGTTAGTCGGCGACACCGCGCCGACCGCGGCGTTTTGATCCCAGGCATCGGCCAGAACGCGGGCCGCGTGCGCTGTGGGGATCATCCCGCCGTTCACGAGCCCAAAAAAGCGGGCTCCGGTCTGCGCGACTGTTCCTGGCGACCCGACCTCGTCGAGCATGGCGAGGATCTCGCTGGCATCGCCAACAGACGCAGGCAGCGGCTCGCTGAACCGTTCCAGCGCCGCCACTGCGCCAGCGGTCGGCGCAACGGGGCGATCGTCAGCGTCGGCGAGGTAACGGCGTGCCCGGCCCACCGCATCGGTGAGCAGCTCGCCCGATGCCACCAGCTTGCGCATCCGCGTTCTCAGTTCGGTCTCGTCGATGGCCATCGAGTCCGACCCTAGCTGCGCTGCTGCGCCCCGAAGAAAGCCCGCAACGAGGCTAGTCACCACTCGACCCACAACGGACCGTTCGCGATCTCCTTTTCGGCACGCCAACCTCCTGCTATCGCCTCAGCTCGAGCACGGAGCGGGTTGACTAGTGCCGTGAGCGAGACACCGTCCACAAATGACTACCTTCGCCGAATCTTGACTGCCGACGTCTATGACGTCGCCAGCGAGACCCCGCTGGACGCTGCTCCGGCACTCTCGGAGCGAATCGGCAACACGGTGCTGATCAAGCGAGAGGATCTCCAGCCGGTCTTCTCGTTCAAGATCCGAGGTGCCTACAACAAGATGGCGAAGCTCAGCCCCGAGCAGCTTGCACGCGGGGTCATCGCCTCGTCGGCCGGCAACCATGCCCAAGGCGTTGCGCTGGCAGCCACCAAACTCCGCTGCCGGGCCGTGATTGTCATGCCCGTAACCACCCCTGATGTGAAGGTTGACGCGGTACGAGCCCGCGGCGCCGAGGTGGTGCTCCATGGTGAGTCGTACAGCGATGCCGAAGCCGAGGCCCGCCGTCTCATGGACGAGCACGGGCTCGAGTTTGTTCATCCGTTCGACGATCCCGACGTGATCGCGGGGCAGGGCACGATCGCGATGGAGATCTTGCGGCAACACACCGGCCCGATCGATGCAGTGTTTGTGGCGATCGGGGGCGGCGGGCTGATCTCCGGCGTTGCGACATACCTCAAAGCGCTCAAGCCTGACATCCGAGTGATCGGCGTACAGACCGAGGATTCTGACGGTATGGCCCAGAGCATCGAGGCTGGCGAGATCGTCGAACTCCCCGACGTGGGCTTGTTCAGCGATGGCACCGCCGTCCGACGCGTGGGCGACGAGACGTTTCGACTCGTTCAGCAACACGTTGACGAGATCGTGCGAGTCGACACCGATGCGGCCTGCGCTGCGATCAAGGACGTGTTCGCCGACACGCGGGCGATCCTCGAGCCGGCTGGGGCCCTCGCGATTGCCGGGTTGAAGCAGTATGCCGAGCGCAATGGGGTTGTTGGACAGACCCTTGTCGCGGTGGCGTGCGGCGCCAACATGAACTTCGATCGGCTCCGATTTGTGTCCGAACGCGCCGAGATCGGCGAACAGCGAGAGGCGGTGTTCGCCGTCACAATTCCGGAAGAACAGGGGTCGTTTCGTCGGTTCTGCACCGAGGTCGGTGAGCGATCAGTGACCGAGTTCAACTACCGCATCAGCGACTCGACTGAGGCCCACGTTTTTGTCGGTATTGAGACCCGCCAGCGGGGTGAAGCCGCCGAGGTTGCGGCTGGGTTCGAGCGAGCGGGCTTCACCGCGCTCGACCTCACCAGCGACGAACTCGCCAAGGTCCACCTGCGGCATCTGGTCGGTGGGAAGTCACACCACGCCAACGACGAGGTGCTCTACCGCTTCGAGTTCCCCGAGCGCCCCGGGGCGCTCATGCGCTTCCTCACCAACATGCGTCCGGACTGGAACATTTCGCTCTTCCATTACCGAAACCACGGCGCCGACTACGGGCGGGTACTCGTCGGCATGCAGGTGCCTGCCGGCGACCAGCCTGCCTTTGCCGAGTTCCTCGACGACCTCGGTTACCGCCACTGGGATGAAACCGACAACCCCGCCTATCGCCTGTTTCTCGGAAGATAGCTCATCACCAGAGACCGCAACGAGCTTCCTCCCGTCAGCCTCCTAGAGACCATGGCCTCCGGCGTATCCGGAAGGGTTCGGCGACGTCCATCCGGGCATGGTTCCGTCGGCTGGCCGGTAGACCTCGATGGTCAGCAGTGCACACATCGCCTCATCGCTCGAGTGGCCAGAAGCACAGTCGCCACCAGGACGCGCCGACAGTGCGTCGAGCAGATCGATCTCGGCGAAGAACTCGATGTAGTCGCCCCGGCGGACCGGACTCTTCTTGATGAAGTACTGCCGGGTGTCGGGGGTGAAACCAGAACACATGAACACGTTCAGTACATCGTGGACGTGGTGCTCGATCGTTGTCAGCGATGCACCGAGATGAGCTGAGAGAGCCCGGATCAGGTTCGAGTGACAACAGTGGTCATAGTTGTCGCGGGTCAGGAAGTGATTCGTATACGGATCACAGCGAGTTCCGATCACGTCGTGGAAGCTTCCGCCGAAGGCGTCGAAGCCGTACGGGTCGAGGGTGTCATGGGTGATCGTGGCGATCGGTCGCATGGCCGGAAAGCCGCTCATCATCCGGTCGCCGGTGCTCAGATGGGTGCCCTACAGCGCTCGTGTCTTGCCGGTGTAGAAGTGCTCGTTCAGATCGTGGGCGTTCCAGAGATTGAGATCGCCCACCTGCGGTGCGTGCGAACAGATCACTCGAAAGAAGTGCCCAGCAGGCACGTCGAAGATCTTGGCCTCGCGGGGCGGCACGACTCTCGTGGAGACCAGCTCCATCGACGCCTTGGCTGCGGCGTAGAGGTCGAGGTCGAACGGCGGCAGCCAATCGATTAGGTAGCAGATGACCGGTTCGAAGGCCCGCCTGGCGTCGGCATCGGGCGGCGGCAGTGTTGTGTGCGTCGGTTTCATCGGGCCGCGTTCGTCGTCGCTGGCAACGTCGCTGGGCAGCTTGT
Organism: Acidimicrobiales bacterium; assembly: GCA_029247365.1. GTDB lineage: Bacteria > Actinomycetota > Acidimicrobiia > Acidimicrobiales > Aldehydirespiratoraceae > UBA11606. The sequence continues at coordinate 27,973 of JAQWLJ010000028.1, forward strand.
CACACCTCAGCTGACCAGAACTCAGGCCGACCGATTGCGGTCGATACTGGGTCGGAATCCCCTTGGTGGCGCGTCGTGCGCTCGCAATCGACCTGGGTGGTGCGCTTGTGACAGGGCCGGTCCTCTTCGGACATTGTCGACATCGCAGGCACCTGTGGCAGGCTGCTGACCGGTCGCAACACACGGGAGTGAAACGAATGCACGGTATCAGTGACGTCTGGGGCATGGCCGCAGACAAATGGGACGAAGTGATGGCACAGGTCGGCGACGCCGACTGGGACAAGAGCACCCCGTGCGACGGCTGGACGGTCCGCGAGCTCGTCGATCACGCCATGTACTGGCAGGGGAACGGCGGCAGCGCGTTCGGCGCCGAGGTGGCAGAAGGCGACTGGGCCAGCTTGCGCACCAACCTGCAGACGAAGCTCGCCGACCCAGCGAGCATGGAAGGCGTGGCTGCGGAGTTCGGTGGCGCCCCAAAGCCTGCCGTAGCGGGCCTGATCACGGCCGACTTGCTCGTGCACTCGTGGGACCTCGCCACCGCAATCGGCGCCGACACCACGTTGCCAGAGGTCGCTGCCGAGTCGACGCTGATGGGCCTGCAGCGCCTCCCTGAAGAGATGCTCCGCAACGAGCGCATGTTCGGCCCGGCGATCGAGGTTGGCGACGACGCCAGCGCGCAAGACCGCCTGATCGGTTTCGTGGGCCGCCAGCCCTAACCGCCTGCCGCACCGCGGCAGAAACAAGACGATTCCAGCGGCACGTCCATGTGCCGCTTCGCAACAGCCAGTTCGGCGCGAACTGACTCGGCCTCGTCTGATCTCCCGAGCGCGTCGAGGCACTCGGCATAGCCGTGCAGGGCCCACACATTGCCGGGGTGCCGTGATGAACGAACGAGCGTTTCGTCGAGGCCAAGGTCGGCTGCGTAGACCGCCGACGCCTCGTCGATGCGACCCTGTTCGAGCAGCAACGCACCCAACGCGTGGCGAGGTGGCTGCATCCACGCCCACGGTTCGGTGTAGAAGAGGTTGTCGTCGAGGTCCACAGATCGGCGGAGGTGATCGAAGGCCTCGTCGATGTTCTCGCGTCGGTACTCAAGTTCACCTGCGAGCATCGCTTCACCGATACGCAGGACGTCTCGCGTCTGGTTGTTGAAGACCAGATGGTCCTCGGGCACGCGCGCACAAGCCTCGGCGAAGAGGTGCTTATGTTCTTCTGCGGCCGCGACGTCGCCGGTCGCGGCACAGGCGACACCCTTTCCGTAGTGGCATAACGCCAGTGTCGACGGGTAGGACTCGGGCTCATCGGGGAACGCCAGCGCCTTGAGGTCGTCCCACCGCCCGAAGCGAATCAGGACGTGCACCTTCATCCCGTAGAAGGCTTCGAGGTAGCGAAACACCAGCGGGTTGTCGGTGCGAAGCGCCTCGTCGGTGACCGTTTCACGGATCAGGTCGGCCGCCACAAGCGCTCGCTCGTAGTTCCCCATGAACATCGCTGAGTACATCTGGAAGTGGATGTTGTGAAGGCGATAGATCGTGTAGACGCTCACACCGGGCCTGTATTCGAGATACTTGTCGTCGGCGACGACCGCTTCGATGTTGGCGTTGAGCGCCTCTTCGTACTGGCCGCAGAGAACCTGGATGTGCGATGCCATGTGCACGAGATGCGCGGCATCGGGGCAGAGTCGCTGCAGGACCGGGGCGATCTTGAGGGCCCGCTCCGGTGTCGGTGACATCTCCATGATGTGAATCCAGGAGTGAAGCAGACCCGGATGTCGACGGATCGCCTCTGCGTGATCGGTGAAGCACCGTTCGATGATCTCGACCGCTTCCTCGGTGCTTGCGCCGTCGGCCGGGGTCCCCGTCGGCAAATGCCACAGCCGCCACGGGGTGCGGACGATCAGCGCCTCGACCGCAAGCGCAGCGACGTCGAGATCGTCGGGAAACCGCTTGAACACAGCCCGCATCGCGTCGGCGTACGCGTCGTCCCACGAGTCGAAAACGTCTTGGTCGTCATTGCGCTCCGCGCCGAACCGGGCAACGAGCGCGCCGGTGAGGGCTTGTTCGACCGGTGTTGCCTGTGCGGCGAGTTCCGCTGCCTTCCGGCTGGCCGCGAACGCCGTTACGAGAATCTCCGACCGCATCGGGTCGACGAGCCGGATCCACGGGCCGTTGTAGTACGGCCCGACCGCGTGGGCGAGCCCCCAGTGGGCCATCGCACACAACGGATCAGCCTCGATGGCGCGGTTGAAGCAGGCGACGGCCTCTTCGTTATGGAATGCGTAGAGCCAGTTCAACCCGAGGTCGAACCAGGCCTGCGCATCCTTCGACTCTGTCGTGATCGTCCGCGTGTGTTCACCAAGATCGAACGGATAGCCAGCGAGCATCGCCATCGCTGCACAGTAGCTGGGCTCAGCCGAGGGCGAGTTCTTCGCTGAGCGCCTCGGCAAGCCGGAGATAGTCATCGAGCCGGTTGTACTGCTGGGCCGAGATCCGCAGCAGTCGCTGCGGTGACTCCGGCCACGCAAAGACCGGTACCTCAATCGACCACTTCTCCTGCAGCGCGGTTGTGAGCGGGTCGAAGATGCTCTCGATTGGTTCCGAGTCCGGTGGGATAGGCACGGCGGCGATGGATCCAAGCATGTCGTCTGGCGCGGGTGCGTCGATCGACAGCGTCGTAACGAGCAAATCACGCGCTGCGAGCGCGAGTTCACGGTTGGTGGATCGCACCTCCGCCCATCCTCCGCTCCGATGGTCCCCGAGCACCGCCAACGCCTGAGCGACGCACAGTCGAGCGGTCGGATCGTCGGTCCCTGTCCAGTGGAACTGGGCGTGAAATCGGCTCCCACTTCCGAGCCAACCGTCGTTGTACCCATGACTCACCGACGCCGCGACCATGAAGTCTCGGTATGGCTCGGCCACCCACAGGAATGCTGCGCCCTTGGGT